>NZ_CP124576.1:3126250-3750000 GCF_000281715.2 Sphingobium sp. AP49
CCTGTTTTAATGGCATTCTCAACCGCGTTGCGGCGGCCAGGCAAAGGGGGAACCGGGTCGTGGAAGACAGGCTCTTTGCTGCGCTACAGATCATTCATCATGAAATCTTGCTGTTCGCCGTCATCGGACTGGCCCTTGGCGGATTGGACGATCTGGCCATCGACATCCTCTTCTTTCTCCGACGAGGTTGGCGCGCGGCCAGAAGCGGTCGCACCGGAAGAATGACCATGGCGACACTGCCGCCATCCCCTTCTCCCGGACGCATCGCCGTCTTCATCCCCGCGTGGCAGGAATCGGACGTTATCGGCCCCATGCTGCGGCATGCCCTCGATCGCTGGAACGATGAAGACTATCGCGTCTTCGTGGGTGTCTATCCCAACGATCCGGCAACAGTCGCAGCCATTGCGCCGATTGCGATCGACCAACCACATATCATCATCGGGATGAACGATCGTCCAGGGCCAACGACCAAAGCCGACTGCCTTAATATCCTGTGGCGCGCGATGCTGGATCAGGAGAGGCGCGAGCAAGTGCGTTTCAAGGCCGTGCTGCTCCATGACGCCGAAGATGTCGTCCACGAAGATGAAATCCGCCTGTTCGATCATATGATCGACCGCTTCCAACTGGTTCAGCTCCCGGTCCTGCCACTACCCGGCCGAGGGTCATGGTTGGCCCGCGCGGTCGCCAATCATTATTGTGATGAGTTCGCGGAAACGAATTGGCCGTTAGCGCAATTGTGAAAACTGCTGTCCGCCGGTCGCGATCGACAGGATTTCGTCCATTTGGCGAACCACTTGCACGATGACACCGCGCTGCCGATCGAGGCGCGGCCTGACGATGATGCTGGAAATGATGGAGCGCAGGCGCGGGATTGCCTCTAGCTGGGCTTCGGGATCGGCCAGGGCCGCCTCCAGCTCCTCCACCTGACGCCGATAGACTTCCTCGACATGGGGATGCAGCGCGAGGACATTCGGCACGGCGTCCATGCTGGCAAGCTGTCGTTGCAGCGCTTCCTTGTCGGCGCGGGCGCTGGTCAGCATGTCGCGGATTTCCTCGAACTCGCTGCCCCCATCGGTGAAGGCCTGCAACATGCGCTTCATTCGGCGGTCGGCTTCTTCCAGCTTGCGTTCCAACTTGGCGCGGTCGCGGCCCATATCGGCGGTCTGCCGCGCGAAGTCGCGGTGATATTCGCGGACATATGCACTGATCACGTCGGGCGACAACATGCCTTCCTTCAGATCATCGAGAACCATCCGCTCAAATATATGGGTGCCCACCAGGCGGTTGTTGGTGCAAGCCTTGCCATAGCGGAAGTTGCTGCATCCCCAGAACTTGCTAGAGCGCAGCACCCATCGTGCGCCGCACACCTCGCAGATGCCAAGCCCAGACAGAATATGCTTGGGTCGCCGTTGCCGCTCGGGGCGCACACCCTGGTTCGATGCAAGCCGGGCCTGAACCTGTTGCCACAGTTCATCATCAATGATCCGCAAGTGCGCGATTTCCTGACGCTCGACCACGTCTTCACCGTTCGGGCGCATCAGCCGTTGGCGGGTCTGCGGATTGACCACCGTCCGGCTGCGCCCATAAGTGACGACGCCGACATAGGTCTCATTGCGCAGGATGCCGCGTTTGTGCCGCGTATCGCCGCTGATTGCCGTTTCGTGCCAGATGCCGCCGCGGGAGCCGGGAATGCTCTCTGCATTCAGGCCGGCGGCGATGGCATTGGGGCTGCGCCCCGCAGCATATTCGCGGAAGATACGGCGGACGATGTCCGCCTTGTTCGCGTCAATCTCTCTTAGGCCCCGCACGATCTGGCCGCGATCATCAAGGCGGTTCGCCTGGCGGTAGCCATAGGCAATGCTGCCAGGAATGCGCCCCTGTTTCAGGGTGCCCAGCTGACCGCGCCGAACGCGCTTGGCAAGATCGGTGCGGAACTGCGCGTCAGTAAACCCCTTGATCAGACCGATCATGGGGGTGACCGTGCCATCGAACAGGGTGAAGAGCCGCGCGCCAGCAAATTCGATCCGCTCGCGGAGAATATGCGCATCGGCCACATGGCGGGAAATGCGGTCGGTGGACTCTGCCAGCACCTGATCGACGCCGCCAGCCTCTACCATACGCATCATCGCATTGAGGCCGGGGCGCTGATCGGCGCCGATGCCGGCGGCACCGGAAATAGCAGCGTCTTCAAACGCGCCGATGACGGTCCAGCCTTCGTCGGCGGCCCGCTTGCGACATAGCGCGATCTGGTCCGCCGTGGATCGCGGGTTCTGGTTATCGCTGCTGAAGCGCGCGTAAATGACCGTTCGCACGGGCGTCCTCCTGTCGGCCGCCTCCCTGCGCGGCGCGAAGGGAGGCAATGTCTCTCTTCACCTGCATCCGCGCAAGGGCTTCTGCGAAGGCGATCATGTTAGGGTCGGCCGCTGGCCTGATTTTTGCGGGTGCGTTCATGCGGCAGCCCTCGCCTGATGTGCAGGCACAGGCCGCTCCAGCGTGTAGAGCAAGGTGAACTGCACCGCATATTGCAGATCGCGCAGCCCCCGCACCTTTCCGGGCAGCGCATAGAAGGCTTCCGGCGCCTTGCGCAGGGTGGCCGCGATATTCTCGACCATGATCTGCTTATGCTCGGGCAGCCAGGATATCGGCCGATGCTCGCCATTCAGGATGCGCGCGAAATGTTCGATGTTGGACCAGATGATTTCATCATCGCGCGCGGCGGGGCTATCCAGCCAGCCCGCGCGTTCCCACGCCGCCTTGCGGCGGGCGCGTTCCTCGCGGGCGATCTGGACTAGGTGACAGGCGGGGGGGCGGATCATTCGCACAGTCCATAGCCGCAGTCGCATGGTCCCGGCGCCGCGATGCGGAATGAGCCGCAGTCAGCACTATGCGCATGATCGGGGGGCGGCTTGGCCAATCGCTGGGCCTCGCGAATGATGACCGCGATCCACTGCTTGCCGTCGTCGCCCAGGCAATCCCATTCGACGGCGGCGAAGACGCGCAACACCGGGTCGCTGTCGACAATGGCATGGGCAAGGCGCAGCTCTGCTGGCGTCGCAAACTGGGTTTCGCCCTGGCTCGGGATATGGCGCAGCGCGACGGGCTTGAACGGCAACGGTTCATGCCAGCGATGATTGATGGGCGCTCGGGCGTATTCATGGCCGGACCAATAGCCTCGCGCGACCTGCCCTTCCGCGCCGATATAGTCCACGACGATGAAGCGATGGTCACCAACCGGCATATGGCTGAGTGGGTGCCAGCCTTCGGGAATGGATGGCTTAGACATGCTTGGCCTCCAGTTCAGCGACGCGGGCGCGCAGCTGCATATTGTCGTGGTGAAGGGTGATGATCTGCGCGCGGTAGCCGGCGTTGCTGCGGCACAGGCGGCGGACATCGTTGGCGCGCTTGCGTTCGCTGATCCCATCCAGATAGGAGGCGACGCCCTGCGCGGTGTTGACGATGACGGCGGCTGGGCTGGCCATGTCAGTCGATCCTCTCGAAGCCGGCGCTGGTCAGGCGGGCGAAGCCGGTGCTGGTCATTTCGACATCGCCCAGCTTCTTGATGGTGTGGGCCGGGCCGGGCACCGGCTTTCGCCACGGCGGGCGGTAGCGGGTCGCGGGTCGACGATCGGCAAGGGTGCGGCGGGCCATGTTAGAACGTTGCCCGCTCTGTGCGGCCCGGCGCATAAGGCGCCACGCCAATGTGGTGCCGCGCCGTTTTGATGTCGACCACGCGCACCTGCACAGTCGGTGCATCCAGACGGATGGCGCGCTGGATTTCGTCTGGATGGCTATAGGTCAGCACCAGCCGATTATCTTCGGTCGGGATTTCGTGCTGCATGGCATCCCAGCAGTCGACAATATGCGTCGCACCGTAGAGCTGAGCGAAAGCCCTTTTGTGGAAGGTCTTGCCGCTCGCCATCGGACCATGAATGATCGTGATCATTCCGACACCGCCTTCGCCGTGCGGCGATAGACCGGGCTGCGGTTCGGTTCGGCGCCGGCATATCCATGCTTGTGCCAGCCTAGGCCGCGCATGATTTCGACCAGATGGTAATTGTCGCGGATACGGGGAACATCGCCGGCAGCGTGGGCGGCGGCCAGATGGTGGCCCAGATCGCGCAGGGCGACTTCGTTACGGTCGCGTAGATGGTGGGCGACGTGGAGCGCCAGGCGCTTGGTATCGCGGCCGACGCCCTTGACGGCCAGGACGCCATCGCCGTCGACCAAATTGGCATCGACCAGATCGGCCACGGGTTCGCGGCGGCGCCCCTGTGCGCCCGCCCCTTCGCGGACGATCAGCGCGGTGGCGCCATTGTCGAACAGCTGGCGGATCGTCCAGCGCAGGCCCTTCGACAGCACGACGCTGCCGGGAAACGGAAACTCGATAGGCGCATGAAGCATGATTGCCTCCCGTTGAATGGTGGGGAGGAAATAGTGTGCTTCGTCACACTTCGTCAAGGCATAAAGTGTGATTGGTCACAATGTTCTTGCAATGTTCTCGCGCGGCTGAAATGTTGATCGAGGTTCAACAGGGAAACGAGTCGTGGACGAAATATTCTTCCTTCGCCTTGCCGGTGTGTCGCATCATCAGCAGGCACTGGCGGACACATACATCGGGGAGGCGGTTCGCTTCTTTCATGAGCCTGACAATCCGTATGATTGCATGGCCATCCGGGTCGAAAATTCCGGGGGCCAAACATTAGGCTATGTGCCGCGTAATAGCTGGCTTCGGACGGTCGTTCATGAAAAGGGGCGCGGCGTGGCCGGCGTAATTGACAGCATTGGGATGAGCCGAGCTTGCCTGCTTGGCGCAACGATCAGCGTCTCGATCTGCGCGGATCGGGTGAAGGTCGTGTCCTATTACCCAGACCGCGCACCCCCAAAACCGCCGAAGGGCGGTTTCCGATATTGGGTTAGCGCTGAAGAACCGCGCGACCGGCGCGCGGCATAACGAAGATAATCGGGGTCGCCCACTCGACCTCGACATCTTCGATATCTGCGGCGTTGAGCGAGCGAAGCGTGAAAAATCCCGGCCGACTGCCGCGCGCGAGCAGCTTGACGAAAGTTTCGCCGCTGGACAGCCTCACGGCGCAGTAGTCGCCAATGTAGGCATCCAGAACGCCGTCGACCTCGCGAGATATGTAAACAATATCGCCCGACGAATAGCGGGGAAGCATAGAGTCGCCAATGACCTCCAATGCTTCGAGGCGTCCGGTCGCACCAGGCGGACGCGGCACAGTTTCCATACTCGTATTCTCATCGAAGATAATCGATCCGCCTGCGCCGACGCGACCGGCCAACGGCACCTGCTCGACCCCAAGCAAATCTTCGATTGAAGCATCTAAGGCGTTCGCGAGGCGGCGCAACGTCCCGAGTTTCACATCGGCGCCTTCTCGATCGAGAAAATCGCGCACTGCCGTTTCCCCCAGCCCAGCTTGCTTGGCAAGCGGCTTCGGCTTCACGCCGCGCTTTTCCATAAGCGCCCTTAGGGCAGCACGGACGCGCTCAACCTCATTTTGCGGAGAAATCATGGGTGCTTTTTCACACATAATGCACCCTGGCGAACAGGTGATATGGATCACACCTTGACGGTGTGATTTAGCACACTTATACCCGCCGCCATGAACGATCTTCTCCGCGATGTAGAAGCCTATTTGGCCCACACCGGCATGGCGCCCACTGCCTTCGGCGTTGGCGCGTTGCGCGACCGTCATTTCGTCCGTCAGCTCCGCAATGGGCGACGCACGTTCCGTGAGACGGAAGACAAGGTTCGTAATTTCATGGCCACCCATGTGGTTGGCGATACCGGTCGGAACACTACGGCGTCACCCCATAGCGCGCCCAAAAATATCGGGCAGGCGGCCTGATATGGCGCGGGGGGCGGAAAATCTGGGGCCAGCGGATATCGCGATCAGCGAGGCCACGGCCGACGCAGTCCATGCGGCAGGCCGACAAGTCTATGTCGGCCGTATGCTGGAGCGCAACCAGTCCACGGTCGCGCAGTGGGGCAATAGCGAAGTTGCCGAATTTATTCCTCTGCGCCTGGTGCCAGTGGTGGAGAATATGTCCGCCGGTCAGGACGGCTGGCCGCATATCACCCGCGCGCTGGCAAAGATGCAGGGTTTCGAGCTGTTCCGCCTGCCCGCGCCAGAAGGTGAGGCAATGGATTGGCTGGCCCAGATCGGCATTCTGTCGACCGAAGGGGCGGATATCACCCGCAAAATCTGCACGGCGATGGGCGATCGCAAGGTGTGCGCCCATGATGTGAAGCGGCTGGGCATGATCGAGGATGCGGAACAGCTGGTCAGCGTGGCGGTCGCCATTTTGGCCCGGTTGCGCGCGGTGGCGGGGGAATGACATTCATGAAGCCGGAACAATTTCGCAGCTGGGCGGAACGCGCGCAGCCGGGTGAAGACGTGGTCTATGCCGAAGGCGTCCGCCCGGGCGACGCGATCGGCGCCACGGTGCGCGGGCTGCATGATGCCGGGCTGGTCGCCATGACGAGCAAGCGGGTCGATGGCCGGTTGCGCTTCATCGCGCAGCGCCTGCCCGATCCGCGCCCGTCGCAGCTTCGCGCACGGGTGTGCGAGGTGCCGCGACGCGGTCAATTCCAGCTGGGCGCCAATGACGGCGCGATGACGACGCGGGCGGTGCTGCGCATCCTGCAACAGGCAGCAGCGCGCGGCCTGCCCTGCCCCACCAATGAAGAGCTGGCCAAGCGGATCGGGCTGAATGGCAAGGAGGCTGCATCCTATCGCGTCCGGCGGCTGGTGCAGCTGGGCAAGATCAGCGTGGAAGAGCCTTCGCCGCTTGAACGGCGGGTGGTGACCATCCTGGCCAGCGGCAAGCAAACACAAAGGGCGATGCTGTGACCGCCTCCCTTCCCTCTTTCAAATCCGTCGGGTCGCACGACGGAACGGGCGCGGCGCCCGGCCCTGTGGCAGCCGCGCCCGCCAAAATCTGAGGCGGCGCGGCGGTGGAGCGGGACGGGACCGACATGGTGACCAGCCTGACGCCCGGTGAACTCTACCGCCGCGCCCGCCGGATCGAAGCGCTGGCCCGGATCATCATGGATTGCACCACGCGCGGCTCCCGCAGCGCCGACAGCGCGCGGGCCAACCAGTTGCTCAAGGAAATCGGCGCCATTGCCGGGGAAGGAAGCGAATGATGGGTGTCCTGAACAAGGCCTTCGGCCGCCTGCCGGTGCCGAAGATCGACGCCGAACCGCTGCGCGTGGTGCGCGTCCCCTGTCCGCGCTGTGGCACGGTGAACTGCGCGAACCATAGTGCGAGCGCGCTGACCTCGCGGGTGGTGACGCCGGCTTTCTGGAGGGGCGCATGATGTCTGTCCGCATGATGCGCCTGTTCCTATCCGGCTGATCGAGCCGGTGCGCGCACCGGGGCGCGCGGAGTGCGGGTATAGCCCGCGCCGCGACGGCGAAAGGCCAGCGAAAGGCCAAAGGCGTTGACGCCACCCGGACCCAATTTCTTCAAGTTTTGCCTGATTTTCGGGGTGGGGTTTCGTGTCTCTTTCACAAGCATTTCTCGACGAAGTTCGCGCCCGCACGACGCTTTCGGCCCTTATCGGCCGCGCCATCAAAGTCGAAAAGGCCGGCAAGGAACAGAAGGCCTGCTGCCCGTTCCATCATGAAAAAACGCCCAGCTTCACCATCAATGATGAAAAGGGCTTCTATCATTGCTTCGGCTGCGGCGCGCATGGCGACGCGATCCGGTGGCTGACCGATCATGGCGGGCTGGATTTCATCGACGCTGTCAAAGAGCTGGCCGGCACGGCCGGGCTGGACATGCCGACGCGGTCACCCGAGGAAGCGCGCCGCGAGGAACGGCGGATCGAGGCCGGCGATGTGCTGGGCCGTGCGGCAGACTGGTATCAGATGCAGTTGCGCCAGAGCCGCAGCGCCTATGCGCAGCTGACCGCGCGCGGTCTGACAGCGGACACCATCGCCCGCTTCGGCCTTGGCTATGCGCCGGGGCAGCAGTCGGTCGGTGCGATCGGCCTTGCGCCTGACGCCCTTGCCGGCTTTGGCCTGGTGGTCGAGACGCCGGACGGTTACCGCGACCGGTTCCGGGGCCGCATCATGGTGCCGATCGCCGATGCGCGCGGCCGGATCGTGGCCTTTGGCGGCCGGGCGACGCGCGATGGCCAGTTGCCCAAATATGTGAACAGCGAGGGGGCGACCTTCGCCAAAGGATCTACCCTCTACAATCTGCACCGTGCGTCGCCGGCCGCGCGATCGGCGCGGCGCCTGATCGTCGTGGAAGGCTATTTCGATGTCATCGCTCTGGATCAGGTCGGGATATCGGAAGCCGTTGCGCCGATGGGCACGGCCATCACGGTCGAGCAGTTGGAGCGCGTCTGGCGGGTCAGCGAAGCCCCCATCATCCTGATGGACGGCGACGAAGCGGGGCAGAAGGCGGCCATTCGCGCGGCCGAACGCGCGCTGCCGCTGGTCGCGCCGGGCCGTGGGCTGTCCTTCGCCTCCCTTCCGGACGGTTCCGACCCTGACGATCTGGCGCGATCGGGCGGCCGGGAAGCGATTGACGCGGTCCTGTCCGCTGCCGTCCCGCTGGTCGATCTGCTGTGGAACGCTGCGCTGGCGCAAGGGAATGCGGCGACGCCCGAAGGCAAGGCCGGCATCTGGCAGCGCCTGGCGCAGTTGGCGGCGGGGATCGCCGACGCTGAAACCCGTGCGCAATATCAGGCCGACTGGCGGGCGCGATTTGATCAGGCCTTCCCGCCCCCGCCGCCGTGGGCGCGCGATTTTGATACCCTTCCGACCGGAAGGCTGGAAGCTCTCTCCGAACAGCCGGAGCCGGTGCAGGCGCGATTGAAGCGGATTGCGCAGGAATGGTTCGACAAGCGTCTGGAGTATCTGGAGCCGTCCAAGGCGGCTATCCTGCGCCTGGCCTTTGTCGCGGGGCGGCGGGCCGGTGCGGGGCTGCTGGCGGAAGCGGCGGTCAAGGATCGGTTGTGGCGCGATGCCGGCGATGTAGATGGCGTCGAGAATGCTGATGTCGACCGGGCGATTGGCGACGGGGTCAAGAAGCCGTGGGATATCGGGCCTGATATCGTCATGATGGATTGCGCCGTGCTGCCGATGACTGATTTCGGCATCGGCGAACGGCTGATCGCCCGCTATGGCGAGCAATTCCGCTTCACCACGGCCAAGGGCTGGCTGGGCTGGGACGAACGGCGCTGGCGTGTGCTGGATCAGGAAAAGGATGGTCCGCCGCCGGCAGAGCTGCAAAAGGCGATCTTCGACACGATCCGCGACATGCAGGCCGAAGCGCGGATCATGCGGCAGGCCGGTGTCTATCAGGCGGAGGAAAACCCGCACGGCATCGACCAGTATATCCCCAAGGGCAAAAACTTCGTCCTGCTGTCGACTATATTAGCTGGCTATGGCCGGCAGAGCGAGCAGGCGGGAAAGCCGTCATCCATCGCGAAACTGGCGCAAAAATGGCTGACCGTCGCGATCGAGGCGTTCGATTGTGATCCGCTCGCTATCAACCTGCTGAACGGAACGCTGCGTTTCGAGCGCTATCAGGATGAGGAAGGGCGGCGGCGGGCGCGCTTCTCGCTGGAGGCGCATTCGCGTGCCGATCTCAATACCAAGCTGGCGCCGGTGGCATTCGATCCCGACGCGGTCAGCCCGATCTATGACGGCTTCTTCGCCTGGGCGCACCCCGACGAGGGCATGCGGCGCTATCTGCATCAGGTCGCCGGCTATACCGCGACGGGTGATACCGGCGAACAAAAGCTGTGGTTTCATTATGGCCTGGGCGCCAACGGCAAATCGACGGCGATGGACCTGTGGGCGCATGTGCTGGGCGACTATGCCGGCACGATCGGCATCGAAACCTTTCTCGACCAGGGGATCAAGAAGCGCGGCGACGCTGCCTCGCCCGATCTGGCGCGCCTGGGCGGTGTCCGTCTGTTGCGCGCGTCGGAGCCAGAGCGCGGTTCGCGGCTGAATGAGGCGCTGGTGAAGGCGGCGACGGGCGGCGAGCCTATGGCCGTGCGCGCGCTGCATCGTGGCTTCTTCGACCTGCTGCCCCTCTTCAAGCTGCATATCGGCGGCAACTACAAGCCCGATATTCCGGGCACCGACGAAGGCATATGGCGGCGCATGAAGCTGGTGCCGTGGAACGCCCATGTGAAGGATGGCGAGCGCGACGAACGTCTTCCGTTCAGGCTGCGCGACGAAGCGCCGGGCGTCCTCAATCATATTGTGCGCGGCCTGCTGGACTGGCTGGCGAATGGCCTGATCGAGCCGGATGCGGTGCGCGAGGCGACCCAGCAATATCGCGAGGATAGCGACCCGCTGGCGCGCTTCCTCAAGCTCTGCACGGCGCAGGATCAGCAGGGACGCATCCAGTCATCCCGGCTCTACGAAGTGTTTCAGGCGTGGTGCAAGGCGGCAGGCGAGAAGGAATGGAGCCAAAAGGGGTTCAGCAAAGCGATGCTGGACAAGGGCTTCACCAAGAAGGCCAGCGACGGAATGCAGTGGCTGGGCATGCGGCTGATCCGCGATGCTAGCGACTTCGTGGATGAGCATGGGCGTGTGCGCGCCGAACTGCCGCCATCGGCCGACGACATCCCCGCGATCACAGAGCCGCCCCCCGACATGGATGATTATGTCCCGCCCTTCTAGCGGCGGCGATTTGAAGGCGGATGCTTCCGGTCCGGAAGGGTGGCGGAAGCATCATGGAAGGAAGAAAGCGCGGGTTTCTGCGCCATTGGAAGGGTTGGAAGGGTTGGCCGAATGTTTCCTTCGTATGTGCGGGCGGGCGCGGGCGCATGTGCGAGCTATAATATTCATAAATCATTCCAATCCTTCCAATGCTTCCAGATTAGAAATTAAGTCATTGATTATACATAAATTTATAGTCGGAAGGGTTGAGCAATGAAGGTTCCGGCCATGGAAGGGTCACAGTTCTGGTCATTCGCGGACGTGGAAGAGCGTCTGGTCGAGGCGATGCGGCTGTGGTGGCATGTCGAGGGCGCGGGCTGGCCGTTCGCTTCGGATGGGCCGTGGCACCTGATCGGCGAGGATCGCACCTGGGATTGGGACTTGGATCGGCGGCCCGATGTTCGGGTGCCGAAGCTGCCCTTGTCGCGCGAACAGATGCGGCGGCGTGATGAGGCGACGGCATGGCTGCGCCACGCGCCTGATCGCGATCGGCGGTTGGTTGTGCTGGGCGTCACGGCGCTGGCAGCAGGGCGCAAGCGGGTGCCGTTCCGCGCGCTGCTGCGGCCGATGGGCCTTCGGACGGGCGCGGAGGGTCTGCGCAAGCGATACTCGCGCGCCATCAATGCGATTTGCCAAGTGCTGAACACCGCAGAAATGCGCGCATAGAGACGGCGCAAGGGGTAGAATGTGATGGTTGCGAAATATTCTTTGTCCGCCTTTGCCTCCGAAACTGCTATCCAGTGGATACGCTGGTGGCGGGCCTATGGGCGCGGCACTGGCGCGGACCTCTCCAACCTGACGACGCCTCGCCCTGCCCATGCAGCGCGGGGCGTCGTCATTTGCGACCGCGTCGCGATAGGGGATGGGTCGCGCCGGGGCTGCGACCGCGTCGCAAATGCCAGCAATGAAATTGCGCGGGCGGGTGGGGCGCGACAGAATATTGCGCCCACCCCCCTTTGGGTCCTCCCCGGCTCGCAAGGCTATACGGGGGCCGAAGGCGTTCGGTCTGCCAGCGTGCCGAATTTTTCGGCAAGCTTTTGTTTTTCTTTGGGTTTCGGTCGCTGATGCTGGGGAACCTCGCCGATCTGGTGGCCACTGGCCTCGCCTCTGAACCGACGCTGCGCAAGTGGCTGAAGGATCAGCGCGACTGCGACTGGCTGAAAAAGCGCGGCTCCAACGGCGATGCCTATGAAATCGACATTGCCGGGGCCATCGCCGCATGGCGGGCAAAGGAAAACGACAAGGCCGAAGCCGAACGGCAGAAAAGCGAAATGCTTGGCCAGATGGCCATGGACCTTGGTTTGTCTTTGCCGGCAGGCCCCGCGCTGTCGATCGCTGATCGGAAAGCCCTGATCGACGAAGAGATAGCGGCCATGAAGCTGGGGCAGCTGCGGCGCGAACTGGTTTCGGCGGCTGAGGTAGAGGCGGCGGTCGGTGATGTTCTCGCTCGCTATGCTCAGCGGGCCAGCACCTTCGCGGCCCGGCTCGCGAAGAAAATTGACCTGTCGCGTGAGCAAATCGCCGCGATCGAAACACTACGTGCGGCGGACCAGACTTGGTTCGCCGGCCAACTGGAGAATTGGGGTAAAGGCATTGTCGATGATGGCGGCAATACCGGCTCCGCGCTGGACCCTACCCGCCCCGACAACCGGCGGTGACATATTGCGCCGCACGGCGCACCATGTCCGCCCGCATATAAAAACGACGGTTAGTGCGTGGGCGATCGAACATCGCGAATACGATCCCACGACCTTGCCATGGCAACCCGAAATCATGGACACGTTGTCCGATCCGGAAGTCGCCGAAGTGGGCATGATAAAGCCCAGCCAGTGCGGTGGGACTGAGATAGGTTTGGCCTGGCTGGGATGGATCGTAGACACCGATCCATCGGACACGCTGGTCTGCCAGCCCGACCAAAATATGGCGGGCATCTTTTCAAAGACGCGCTTGCGCAAGCTGATCGACGAAACCCCGGCGGTGAAGCGGAAACTGAAGCCGACCGCCGATGCCGACACGGTCCACCTGAAATTGTTTCAGGGTATGGAGCTGGCAGCGGTGTGGCCGGTCCCTTCTCAGTTTACTCAGCGCCCTGTTCGCTATGGCTGGTTGGACGATTACGACCAATATGACGAAGATATCGGATCGTCTAAAGACAAAGGCGGTCAGGGCAGCGGCGAAAGCCTGCTGGAAGGCCGCAATACTTCGCACGAAGGACGCGAAAAGAAGTTTATTTCTTCTTCGCCTGCGCGCGAAGATGGGGGCGGTGTAGAGGCATTTGTCGAAGGCGGCACCGACGAACGGTTGCAGCCTATATGCCCGCATTGTGGCGATCGGTGGGAAATCGACATTCTGACCGATCTTCATTTTGATCGGAAGGGTACGGCCGACGAAGCCGAGGCCAGCGCCTATGTTACATGCGCGGCTGGATGTGTGCTGGAGCCGTCAGACCGGCGGGCCGTTTTGGACAGCCTGACGGATTTGCCTGCTAAAGGTTTTGTTTCAGCGAACCCGACTGCCAGCAAGCGCCGCCGATCGTTCCGAGTGGACGGCCTGATGGCGCTGACCAGTTGGCCTAAGCTGGCACGGCTATGGCGCGAAGCGCTGATGGCATGGGAGCTGCGGCAGGACGAAAGCAAGTTGCGGACGTTCTACAACACGAAAGGTGGCAAAAATTATCGCTCGCAGGCGAGCGGCGAAAAGCCGGTGGTTTCCGCCGATCTGCGCAAGCGGTTGACGATGGGGTGGCGCCTGGGGACGGTCCCGCGCGGCCCGACCGTGCTGAACCTGATCATCGACGTTCAGCATGACCGGTTTGAATGCGGCGTGGTCGGCTATGGTCGGGATGGGGAACGCTGGCTGATCGATCGCTTTGCGATCGACGTGATGGACGACGGGCTGACGCAGGTTTCGCCCTTCATCCACACCGAACATTGGAAAGTGCTGCTGCCCCTGTTTGATCGGAAATATCCGATGGTCGATGACGGCGGTGCCGTTGTGGGCCATGCGCCGATCCTGTCCATCACTGTCGACACTGGCGGTTCGGACAGGAAAGGCGATCAGGCAACGGCAGGCGCCAAATGGTTCTGGAATGCGGCCCGAGCGCTAGGCGTCCATCAGTCGCGGATTACGTTGGTGAAGGGCGGGTCGAACCGCGACGGCAAGAAGTTGATGCCGCCGGGCGAATTTGCCGACCAAAAGGTCAAAGGCGGGGCCAAGCGCAACAGCGCCCGCCTCTGGTTGCCGAACGTGCACAAGATCAAGAATGTCATCGACGCGAAATTGCGTCGACAGAAGCCGGGGCCTGGCTACATCCATCTTCCCGGCGGCGAGTTCGTCGACGGGACTGACCAGCGCATATTCGGCCTGACCGATGAGCATCTAGACGAAATCACGGCCGAAGAGCTGAAGAAGGGCAAGTGGGAAAAGCTGCGCGCCCGCAATGAAACGCTGGATATCCTCGTCTATGGCGAGGCCGCGATTTTGAAACCGCCATTTGCGCAGAGCCGCACTGATATGCGGTGGGTGCCGAAGGACTATCGCATCATCTGGCCGGCGCAAGGCGTCATCGTCCTGCCCGCGCCTGCTGCCAATGATCCCGCCCCGGTTCCGTCAGCGGAGCCGGTGGCGGTCAATGCAACACCACCGCCGCCAAAACCGGTGCGGAGCCGAACCGCTCCGCGCCGATCAGGTGGTTGGATGAACCGACTAGGAAGCCGCTAGATCATGATCAATCGTCTGACCGACGCCCTGCCGTCTATGCCATCGAGCATAGTGGCGGGCGACAGCCTGCGCGTGGTCCACGCCGATCTGGCCGCAACCTATCCGGCATCCGAAGGCTATAGCGCCACGTTCATCTTCGTTCCCGAACGTGGCGGGTCGGCGGTCACGATCGACGGGGAAGCCAGCAGCGGGGGATGGTTGCTGTTTGCTGCCGGGTCGGTGACCGCCGATTGGGCCGTTGGCGTTATGCGCTGGTCGGTCAAGGTTGAAAGCCCAGATGGTCGTTTCACCGCCGAAAATGGCAGCATCAACATTCTGCCTGACCCAGCATCGGCGGCCGACACACGCAGCCATGCGCGCAAAACGCTCGACGCCCTGGAAGCCGTGATCGAGGGGCGGGCGTCGAAGACGGACATGGAAACCACCCTGGCCGATGGGCGCCAGATCAAGCGCATCAGCCATGAGGAACTGGTGAAAATGCGCAAAACCTATGCCGGGCTGGTCGCGGCCGAAGAGCGCAAGCGCGGACGCGGTGGCCCGGCCCGCATATTGGTCAGCCTGTGATGCGGATATTCGGCATCCAGATCGGTCGCGACACGGCAACGCAGGGTGCGGCCCCGGCCATGCCCCGTCGCCAGCGGATTGCGCGCGGCGGATATGCGCGGCGCGGATTTCAGGCCGGTGTGACCGATCGCCTGACCAGCAAGTGGACCACCACCGACGAAACGGTGAACATGGCGCTGCTGAACCATTTGCGCCCGATGCGGGCGCGCAGCCGCGACTTCGGGCGCAATAATGAATATGGCCGCAAATTCCTGTCGCTGGTTCGTACCCATATCATCGGCCCGGCGGGTTTCACGCTGAAGGTCGACTGCCGCCGCCCCGACGGAACGCCGGACCAGCAGGACAGCAAGCGCATTGCCCGCGCCTATAAGAAATGGAGCAAACGCGGCAATTTCGATGTGACGGGACGGCTGAGCGAAACGCAATTCGACGCTCTGGCCATCACGATGATCGCGCGCGATGGCGAAGTGCTGATCCGCATGGTGGAAGGCCGCGACCGTGGCCTGCATCGCTTCCAGCTTCAACTGCTGTCCGGCCATCTGCTGGACGAAGGCCATAATATGGACCTGGCGAACGGTCACCGCATCCGCATGGGTGTGGAGTTCGACGCCTGGATGAAGCCAGTGGCCTATCATCTTCGGATCATGAGCGGGTCGGCTGACATGCACGGCACCGCCAGTCAGCGCTATGAACGGGTCAGCGCCGACGAAATTCTGCATCTGTTCGTGCCGGAGGAAATCGACCAGTGGCGCGGCATCCCATGGGCCTATGTTGCCCTGCGCGATGCCAAGCATCTGGATCAGTTTGACGAAGCGGCGCTGGTCGCGGCGAATGTCGGCGCCGCCAAGATGGGCTTTTTCCAGCAGAAAGACCCTGAGGCTGGTCCACCGATGCAGCGTGAGGGGGAAGACGATGGCGACGGATATGCCGATCAGCAGGACTTCGTCACGGCGGCCGAACCGGGAACGTTCGATGTCATTCCCGACGGCTATGAGCTGAAGGAATATGACCCGACCTATCCCAATGAGGTCTATGATCCGTTCACCCGCAACGTTTTGCGGCGGCTGTCGACCGGCCTGCTGGTCGCCAATCACAGCCTGACCGGCGATCTGACACAGGTGAATTTCAGTTCCATTCGCGCCGGCACCCTGGATGAGCGCGACATGTGGAAGATGCTTCAGGGCTTCTATGCGGAAGCGAAGGAAGTCATTTTCGGCCGCTGGCTGGGCGTATCGATGATCTATGATCCGGACCTGAAGGCCCTGCCCTACAGCAAGTTCGACAAGTTCAACGCGCCGGTGTTTTTCGGCCGCCGTTGGGATTGGGTAGATCCCAAGAATGACGCCGCCGCCGATCGCGAGGCGGTCGCGCTGGGGGTCCGCAGCCGGGCGGAAATCATCCGCGAGCGCGGCCGCGACCCTGATGAGGTCTGGGCCGAACTGGACAGCGAGAAGGAACGGGGCATGGCGACGCCACATGCGGGCGGCGGCAATAGCAATGCGGGCACGGCATCCGCCGCCGCCTGATTTCAGGAGACAGTCATGAGTAAAGTTGCCCTCGCCCTGCTGGCGGGAACGATGATGGCTGGCCCGCAGATGCGGGACAGCGAACCCGACCAGACCTTGCGTCGGGACATGCAATTCACCCTGCGGGCCGAAGCGATCGACGTGGAGGCCCGCACCGTCGAACTGAGCTTCTCCAGCGAAGAGCCTTATGAACGCTGGTGGGGCACCGAAATTCTGGATCACGCCGATACCGCAATCCGCCTTGGCCGGCTGAACGGTGGCGGCGCGCTCCTGATGGACCACAATAGCCGCGACCAGGTGGGTGTTGTGGAACGTGCCTGGATTTCAGGCAGGAAAGGCCGCGCGACGGTTCGATTTGGACGATCGGCCCGCGCGCAAGAGGTCTTTCAGGATGTCCAAGACGGCATCCGCAAACTGGTCAGCGTGGGTTATCGCATCGTCGAAATGGTGTTGGCGCAGCGTGACGGCGACAATGCGACCTATCGGGTAACCGATTGGGAGCCATACGAAATCAGTCTGGTTTCGATCCCTGCTGACACAACCGTTGGCGTCGGCCGCGAAGGCGAGCCGCCCGCTTTTGATCCCCGTTCCCTTGTTAAAGAGGAAGATGACATGAACTTTGGCACCCGTAATGCGGGCGGTGGTGCTGCTGCGCCTGCCGCCCTCGCTGCTGCATCCGCCGCCCAGACGGCCGTCGAACATCGCTCGGCCGTTCCGGCCCAGCCTGTCGCCCCTGTCCTTGACGCAGCGGCCATCGCCGCCGCCGAACGCGACCGCTCCAACCATATTCGCGCCATGGCCGCGCGGCTCAACTGTCGCGAGCTGGGCGACGCTGCGGTCAATGACGGCCGTTCGGTCGAACAGTTCATTCGCGATTTCGAAGCGCAGGCGGGCAACGCAACCCCGATCCGCACGGCCGAAACGCCGCTAATCGGCATGGGCGAGAATGACGTGCGCAGCTTCAGCTTCGTGCGCCTGATGAACGCCCTGGCGAACCCCACCGACGCGCAGGCCCAGCGGGCCGCCGGTTTCGAACTGGAATGTTCGGCCGCCGCTTTGCAGCGTGGCCATGCTTCGGCGAAGGCCGGGGCGCTGCGCATCCCGCTGGACGTTCTGCGCGCCGATATCAACGGTGAGGCCCGTGACCTGAATGTTGGCACCGCCACTGCCGGCGGCCACACGGTCGCGACCGATCTGCTGGCAGGCAGCTTTATCGAGCTGTTGCGCAATGCGATGGCGCTGACTGGCCTGGGCGTCCGCATCCTGGGCGACCTGAACGGCAATCTGGCCATTCCGCGCCAGACCGGCGGCGCCACCGCCTATTGGGTCGGCGAAGGTGCGTCACCTACCGAGAGCCAGCAGGCGTTCGATCAGGTGGCCCTGTCGCCCAAAACCGTCGCGGCCTTTACCGACATGACCCGCCAGCTGCTGATGCAGTCGTCGATCGATGTGGAGTCCTTCGTGCGTCAAGACATTGCGCTCTCGATCGCGCTCGCCCTCGACCTGGCCGGCGTGAATGGTTCGGGATCGGCCAATCAGCCGCGTGGCCTTCTCAACACCACTGGCATCGGTTCGGTGATCGGTGGTGCCAATGGCGCGGCGCCGACCTGGGAACATGTCGTCAAGCTGGAAACGGCGGTCGCCAATGCCAATGCCGAGCTTGGCAGCCTCGGCTACCTGACCAACACGAAGGTTCGCGGCAAGCTGAAGCTGACCCAGAAGTTCGCCGGCACCAATGGCGATCCGGTCTGGGAACGCGGCAACGAGATGAACGGCTACCGCGCCGCCGTCTCCAATCAGGTTCCGTCGAACCTGACCAAGGGCACGGCCATCAATTGCTCGCCGATCATTTACGGCAATTGGGCCGACATGCTGATCGGCATGTGGGGCGGCCTCGACGTGCTGGTCAACCCCTACATTCTTTCGGGCACCGGGTCGGTTCGCATCGAAGCCTTCCAGTCGGCGGACATCGCCGTCCGCCACGCGGAAAGCTTCGCCGTCATGGGCGATGCCCTGACCGACTAATCCATCCTCCAGCGAGGGCCGGGCATCCCGTCCGGCCCAAAGGGAAACAGCATCATGACCACGAAAAAGCTCTACGCGCAGCGCCCCGTCGGGATCGATGGCAAGCATTTCGACCTGGGCGAGGAAGTGAAAGACGTTGCGTCCGAGCAGCTCAAGCTCGCCGAAAGGCAGGGATCGGTAGGGCCGGACAAGCCGGGCACCCCGCCGGTTCCGGAAAAAAAGGACTGACAGGGCCGCTCGGCACAATGACAGCGCGGGCGCTGGTGGCCACGGCTACCGGCGCCCTTCTCGTTTGAAGGGCATATTTCATGAAGAGCATCACGCTTCATACCGCCGAACTCGACAATGGCGGCACCCGGCGCGAAGCCGGCGCCAGCATCGGTGTCGGCAAGGCCAAGGATCAGATCGACCTTGATCGGGCCAAGGCGCTGGTCGCCAACGGCGGCGCTGTCGAAGAGGCAGTAGCCGCGAAATGACCGAATTTTCGGACGCGGCGGCGGACCTGCATCAGGCTTTCGCCGATCCGATCACCTACACCGGTGCCGGGCTGAATGGCGCGACTATCACCGGCACCAAATATGATGTTGCCGGCGATCTCTTTCAGGGCGCCGGAAGCACCGCCCGCCGCGTCTGGTTTGAAATTCAGCAAGGCGATCTGCCGCAGGCGCCCGCCAAGCGTAACGGCGTCCGCCACACCGACCCCATGACCGGCATCACCACCGATTGGAGCGTCATCGACATCGCGCGCCGTGACGACATCGGTGCCTTCGATCTGACGGTAGAGAAAGCATGAGCACTCGGGAAACCATCTTTGCCGCGATCGAGGCCGCGCTAGCCGCAACCGGCGCGAACGAAATCGAACGAATGCCGTCGAGCGACCCGGCATCCTTCCCGGCCCTACACATCATGGACGACGGCCAGGGCCAGTTGGAAGGGGAAGCCGGGTCGACCCGCTATGGCATGGCCATTTCGATCGAAGGCTATGTCGAAGGCTCTGGCGGCAGCGCCATGCACACCGCCCTCAACACCCTTCATGCTGCAACGGTCACCGCCATCATCGGCCTGATCCCGACCGTCGTCGTAATCGAAGATATTCAGGAAGGCGATTTGCGCACGGCGGTCGCGCCGCTCGCCAGTGCCGCCCGCCTCGCCTTTAGCCAGGATTTTACCATCACCTTCGCCACTCGGCGCGGGCAACCTTAACCCTATAGGAGCAAGACATGGGTGATCCCGTAATCCGCCCCGACAATGCGGTGGCGATGTTCAAGATCGAAACCACCGAAGGCGTCGACGCCGTGCCCACGGCGGCCGATGCCTTCCCGTTCGACACAGGGCAGCAGTTCAACAGCCCGTTCACGACGGAAGACTCGACCGAAGTGACCGGCTCGTTCGTCGCCGGTGCGCCGACCGTCATCGGTCAGCCCGCCGAAATCACCTTTCGCTGCAAGATGAAGGGCGCGAACGCAGCCTATTCCGCCAGCGTCAAGCCGCCGCACCATGCCCTGCTGGTCGCGGCGGGCAAAAAAGCCTTGTTCACCGCTGCCGTCGCCGCTGCCGCTGTCACTGCCGTGGCCGGCGGGACCGCGACGCTTGCGGCCGCGTTCGCCGCCACTGCCCAAGCCTATCGCGGGATGCCGGTCAAGCTGTCAGGTGGGCCGGGCGCTGGTCGCACCACCTTCATCACCGACTATACAGCCGCCCGCGTGGCGACGCTGGCCGACAGTTTCAGCCCGGTGCTGACCACCGCGACGCAGGCGGAAATTCTGCCCAACTGGACCTATGCCGGGACCAGCCCGAAGGATCAGTCCGCGCGCCTGACCGATCAGCCCAGCGGTACGCTGTACCTGAATGAAGACGGCGTCCTGCGCAAGTATACAGCCTGCCGTGTCAGCCTAACTGATTGGGGCGGCGACACTGCCAAATCTGGCTTCTTCACGTTCCGCATCACCGGTATCTATGCCGGCAAGGTCGATGCGGCGATGCCAGATGCCGCCGTGCCGCTGCATAGCGGCCCGATCTTGGCGATGGGTGTCAGCGGCGTCGATCCCGCCTTTCTGGTCAATCGGCAGCAGCTTCCCATTTCGTCCTGGTCGATCGCTGAAAACACGACCCAGGAAAACCCGGAAGACCCCAACACCTTCTATGGTTTCGGCGCATCGCAGTTGGGTCGCCGCGTGCCCGAACTGCGATGCGATCCGCTTGCCACGCTGGTCGCTACGCGCAATGTCGAGGCGGATATAGCGGCGATGTCCCAATTTTCCGCACTGATCCGGGCTATTGGTGCCGCCTACAACCGCTGGGCCATCACGATGCCACTGGCGCAGCCGGTTGCGGCCGACAGTGCCACGCGCGGTTCGCTGCGGTCGGAAGACACCCGCTTCCGTCTGCTCAGCCCCGGCCGCGACGCCCAGGCGCGCGACGGCGACTCGATCCTCTGTTTCTGGTAAGGCCCATGTCGATCATCATCGCATCCACCGCCGCATCGGCGGCCGAACCCTTCACGCCGAAATGGCTGGAGGGCACCGCCGGTGCGCCAACCTTCTATATTCGTGCGGGCGACATCATCGAACGCCAGCTGATGGAGGCCGAACTATCTGGCCCGGCCTATAATGCCGGTGAAATCTGGCCCTGGGAGAAGCATGGCGCGCTGATCGACGGCATTAGCGCCTTTGCCGGGGAAGACACTGCGCACCTGATCGCGCTTGCTGAAACGTCGGTGAAGGGCGAGCTTGTCGACCCTGCCGAAATCCAGCTGTTACAGCAGGTGACACAGACGATCGCCCAGCATTTCCCGGCCTATCGGGCGCTGGTCGAGCGGGAGGAACGCCGCCGGGCAATCCTGCCCATGGTCGCCTTTTGCCGCTATTGCGTGGATTGGGAAAATGTCGAGGGTCGGCCGGTGCGTGGCATCAGCGGCCAGATCGACCCTGCAACGTTGACCACAGTCGACCCTCTGTTGCTGCGCGTCGCCGGCATGGAGGCCTATGACCGGCAATATGGGCTTAGCGCCCGAAAAAACTCCGATGCGCCCTTGAAGTCCGGCGACGACCAAGAGACTTCGCCTTTGGCCGAACCTTCGGAGACGGATGGATCATCGCAGGCGAGCGATACCGGGAAAACCCCCGCCTGACCCTCCCCGCCTGGGCGCTCTTCACCGTCGACCTATGGTTGCGGTGTCGGGCGCGCGGCGGGGCGCTGGGTGGTGGCACACCGATATTGCCCGGGCCGGGCGGCTATGGCCAGCAGCCGGCGGCATTGATGGATGCCTTTGACCTGCTGGAAATGATGGTGAGCGAGAAAGACGATGCCAGCCCTTGAACTCTCCGTCGACCGCGCCGACCTCGATCGGCGCAGTGACGCCATCATCACCGCCATGTTGCTGGCGGGCACCCGCTCCATCCATGCCAGCACCAAATGGCTGGAACGGCGCCTGGAGGATCAGACCAAGCGCGCCGTCAAGGGCCGGCTGTGGCGCGCCTGGAAGTCGGACGCCTATCCGGCGCAGGGCCGCGCGGCCTATTCGCCGGAAGGCCAGGTCTATGTGAACGGGGGAAAACGCTCGGTCGGCGCGATGGCCTATTGGACCAGGCCCGGCATCAACAAGAAGGCATCGGGCGAATGGCTGGCGATCCCGACGCCGGAAGCCGGGGTGCTGGGTCGCAGCCGCAACATCACGCCAGGCGAATGGGAACGCCGCAACGGCATTCGCCTCGAATATGTGCATGGCAAGGATGGAAAGCCGTCCCGCCTGGTTGCCGAACATGTGATGTTCGGCGCCAATGGCATCGGCGTCCGTGTGCCGACAAAGAAGCGGCTGCGCAACCAGCGCTATATCAATCGCGACGGCAGTCCTGCGCGGGTGCAGTCCGTCACCATCTTCGTGCTGATCCCATTCCAGCGCTTTGCCAACAAGGTGGCGGTTGACCCGATCGTGCGGCAGGCAGAGGCCTATCTCGCCAAGGATTATCGCGAGCGGACCACGAAGGTGGGCCGGCAGTTCAGCTAGTCTTTTGACTTCCTAATCGCCTCGACGATCGCGCCTGCTGCTATGAGGCCAATGCCGCTTACAAACAGTGCCGAGCTATAGATTGCCTGAAGGACGATGTCGGGCACTCCATAACTCACTCCGGCGCTGAAGACGATCAGCAGTATTCCGACAGCATAGAACGCGATGCTCATTATTTTCCCCTGCCCTTCAGAGGGCAGACCCATAGCCCGCTGGCCTGCGATGGTCCAGCAATGGAGTCCTGTGCATGGTTGACATCCTTGCCCGCCTGAAAATTCGGGCGGAAGAATTTTCGCGCGGCGCTGACCAGGCGTTTGGCCGCTTTGAACAGCAGGCGGCTAAGTCGGGCAACCGCGCGGGTGATGAATTTGCGCGCGGACTTTCTGCCCGGATCGATGCGCTAACCACGGGCGCCGGTATCGCTGCGATTGTTTCATTGGGTCAACGCGCGCTCGACCATGTCCAGACGCTGAAGAAGGAAAGCCAGCAGCTCGGCATTTCGACCAAGGCGCTTCAGGAATATCGCTTTGCGGCGGCGGAAGTCGGTGTCGAACAGCAGGATTTGAGCGACAGCTTTACCGACCTGACCCAGAAAATCGGCGAAGCGCGCGGCGGCAACAAGGATGCGAAAGATGCCTTCCGCGATCTGGGCATCGATATCGACACAACGACCGGGCGCGCCAAGAGTATGGAAGGCGTCTTCAATGAGCTGATCGGCAAGTTGTCGCAGGTCAGTGATCCGACCGAGCGCGCGCGTCTGGAAGCCCAGCTGTTCGGCGATGAATGGCGCAAGATCGACCCCATGCTGCGCGCCGGGGCCGGGCGGATCGACGGCCTGCGACAGGCCGCGAACGAGTTCGGCGCCGTCATTTCGGACGACGCGATCCAGAATGCCGATGCCACCGCCCGCAAGGTGCAGCAGATGAAGATGGTGCTGGAGGCGAATATTGCCGATGCTGTCGCCAAGAACTCGGGGGCGATCCTTGGCCTGGCCAATAGCCTGACGCGAATGACCGGTAGTTTGGCCCAATGGTGGAGCCAGAACCCGGAAAAGGCCTATGCACTTATGGGCGCCGCAGGGGGGGCACGAGCCGGTTTTGCATTAGGCGGGCCGATCGGGGCAATTATTGGTACCGGTGGTGGATTGGTCGCCGGAGCAGCTTATGGGAAGTCCGACAAGCAGGCCTCCGATGACGCCAATATGACCCTGGCTTTCCGCCGCCAGCAGGCGTTGAACGCGAAGAAGGAACTGGATGCGATGCGCGCCGCACAGACCAGCGGATCGCTGGTCAGCTTTCGGCGCAGCGGCAGCGAGCGGTCAGGCGGGACGTTGCAGCAGGCGGAAGCCGAAGTCTTGCGGCAGGCAAAATTGCTGTGGCGCGCGGCCCAGGCTGCGCAGACATCGACCATCCGGCGCACCGGTCCGATCTGGACCAGCCCTGTTACCGTCGATCCCGAAAGCCCCACCAGCGCTGCATCGTCGGGCGGTCGCGCCTCCGGTCGTTCGGCAGGCTCGGGCCAATCCGATGCCGATCGCGACCTTGAAAAGCAGAATGAGGCCGAACAGCGTCTGCGCGAAAGTCTGGAAGAGACGATCCAGCGCCAGCGCGACAGCCAGCAATTGGCCGATCTTCGCGCGCGGGGTCTCGATCGGCAGGCCGACCTTCAGCAAGCGATGCTGGAAATTCAGCGCCAGTTCCCCGGCCTGGAGGGCACGACCAACGCGGAGGCGGCCAAGCTGCTGGGCCTGCGCGAAGATCAGATCGCGCCGCTGCGGGAGCAATATGAGCTGCTGAAGGAAATCCGCACAGCAGAAGTCAATCGCGATGCCGATGCCGATGAAGCCCGGCAGCGCGTCGAGAATGAACGCAAGGCGCAGGAGGAAATAGGTCGTCTGCGCGAGGAAGCGGACCAGCGCCAGCGCCGGTCGATCGAGGATTTGTCGCGCCTCTATTATGACCTGTTCTCGGGCCATAGCAGCGATATATGGCGCGATTTCAAGCGCGAGGGCATGGAAGTCATGGCGACGCTGGCGGCGCAGTGGACCATCGCGCAATTTTCCGGTCGGCCCTTCGACCCCCTGACGGCGCTGAGTACGGCCACCAGCAGCATGGGCTTCGGTGGCCCGGCCAGCGCTATATTGTCGGCCCTGACGAACGGCAGCGGCCGGGCAAGCGGGCTGGCGGAACTGGCCGCAGCGGAAGGCGGCGACGCCGGACAGATCGCATCGGCAGCGGGTCTGGCCAAACAGTTCGGCGCGACCAGCGGCCTGAGCGGCATCGCATCCAGCGTCGCATCGGTCATGGGTCCATTGGCCATCGCATCCGCCGCCAACAGCATGATCGGGGATATTTTCGGTTTCAAGGGTGGCCCGCTGGGCGTACTCACCGGCCCGATATCGAACCTGATCAACCCCAGTCGATCGGCCGGCGCCACCATTACCGGCCTGGACAGCGTGACGATCGGTGGCAAGGACAAGAAGCAATATGGCGTGGCGAGCGGCCTGGCGGACAATGTCCTGTCGGGCCTCAAGGATTTGGCCGACCAGCTGGGCGGCAGCGTAGGCAGCTTTCGCACGACGATTGGCGTTCGTGACGGCGATTATCGCGTCAATCCCACCGGATCGTCGCTGAAGACGAAAAACGGCGCCGTCGAATTTGACGATGATGTCGAAGGCGCCATTGCCTATGCCATTGCCGACGCCGTGTCGGACGGCGCGATCATGGGGATATCGGAAGCCAGCAAGCGCCTGCTGACTTCGGGCGCCGACCTGTCCGAAGCGATCGAGAAGGCGGCGGCGATCGAGGCGATCCCCAAGGCATTGCAGGCCCGGCTCGATCCGGTCGGCTATGCGATCGAGCAGCTGAACGACAAGTGGGACGATACCTGGGCCGCGCTGAAGGAAGGCGCCGCCACCGCCGAACAGATGGCAGAAGCCCAGCAACTCTATAATCTGGAGCTGGAAGAGGTGAAGAGCAGCACCGCCAGCGCCGCGCAGGGCCTCAAGGATTTCCTCAAGGCCATGGACGCCGGATCAGCGTCGCCGCTGTCGCTGCGCGATCAGGAAAAGGCGGCCTATGACGAATTGTCGGTCTATCTCGACAAGATCGGCAAGGGGCAGTCGATCGACCAGAGCGCCTATCAGGATGCGGCCCAGACCTGGCTGGATATCGAGCGCCAGCTATACGGGTCGACATCCAAATATTTCGAGGCCTTCGACGCCATCCAGGCGGCGACCAGCTCGGCCATTTCCTCGATCGAGAATGTCAGCGCCATCACCAGCGCGTCGGACCAGTTGGCGCAGGACGCCGCCACTGCCGCCAAGGCGACGGCGACCAGCACCACCACCATGGCAGCGGACACGTCCAACATGGTCATATTGCTGCAACAGCAGCTGGCCGCCAGCCAGGCACTGTTGAACGCGCTGGGCGGCGGTAGCGGGTCCACCTTCACCGGCACCACCCGAAACTACTGATGCCCGCCCTTCCCGCTGACATCGCCGCCGCCCTGCGGCCACAGATCGTCGTGTCCAACGAAGATGCGACGATCAAGGCCCGCTTTCCCTCGGCCCGCAACAATAGCGACGAACCGTCCGAAGGTTTCTTTGACCTGCGGGCGGACGCTGAAACTGCCGGCGCCCAGCGCCGCGCCCTGATCGGCGCCGTCCGGCGCCGCTTCGCCGTGACGATCGACGACATGCTGCCAATTACTGCCGGCGTGATCCCGACCCATCGCCTGATCGACGCCGAACAGGGTGTCGACGCCCTCATGATGGTCACCCGGATCGAAGTCGATCTGGAAGACGAACAAACCAATGTGGAATATTTCGGATGAGCAATGCAGTGATCGTGAAGCCGCTGGCCTTTGCGGCCGCAAGCGCCGGCTCCACGGCGGCCGGCTATGATCCGGCCTTTGTCGGCAATGACCATATGGGCGTCGTGTGGAAAAGCGCGACCGGCGCGGCCAGCCAAGCGCTGACGATCGACATGGGCGCCAATGTCACGATCGACACCATCCTGTTGCTGGGCTGCACCGGCGCCCTGGCCGGCTGGACGCTGAAGGTCGAAGCGGCAACATCTGCGCAAGGTGCCACCTTCCCCGCTGGTTCATGGGTTGGCGCCGCCCTGCCCTTCCTCGCCGGCAGCGCCATGCCGGTCAGCGGACGCGGGCGGGCCATCTGGTTTGCGCCCGCCTCGCCGCCGCCGGCATCGCGCTATTGGCGCCTGACCATCGGCGGGCTGGCCAATGCGGCCGCGACCGTGGCGCGCCTGGTCATGGGCCGGAAAATCCAGCTCCAGCGCAATTTTCAGTTCGGTGCGGCCTTTGGCGTTCGCGACATGAGCAATGTCGATTTCTCGGTGCGCGGGGTGCTGCTGCGCCGACGCGGCGTCAAGCTGCGATCGGTCGCCGTCACCTTCGGCTCGGTCTACAAGGATGAGGTCGAGGCTGTGGTGCATCCGCTGATCGAGGAAATCGGCATCAGCGAACCGATCGCCCTGATCATCGATCCGGACGATGACGCCCAGCGACAGAACCGCATCTGGTTCGGCCCGCTGGTCGGCGACCTGGGCACGGTCTGGGCAAAGCCGGGCGGCTTTGAATGGCGCGCCAGCCTGGTGGGGCTGAACGCATGAAGGCGTGGCTGATCCAGATCGACGCCTATGACGGCGCCACCGCAACCACGCTGCGCATGGCCAGCCATGATGATGATCGGCTGTGCCATCTGAATGGTCAGACTTGGTGGCCGGTCATCGTGAAGCTGCCGACGCTGCGCTATGATTTCTTTGACGGCAGCTTTGACAGCGGCTCTATCACCTCGCCGTCAGGCACGCTGGAAGCCAATATCGAGGCGATCCCGTCGCTGCCGCGTCTGGCCATCCACGATGCCCGCATCCGCATCTGGGGCGGCGAGCTGGGCGCCGCATTCGCTGGCTTCCTGCTGACCTTCGACGGCCGCGTGAAAGAACAGCCTTCGGTCGACGGCGGGACGATGTCGATCAGCTTCGGCACGGACGACAGTTGGCTGGATCAGCCTCTGCTGGCGACCTATGCCGGCACCGGCGCAGCAGAGGGCGGCACCGATCTGGAAGGTCAGGTCAAGGCGCTGGCGCTGGGCGCGCCGCGTTTCGTACCTGCGACGTTGATCGATGCGGTGGACAATATCTATCAGCTGTCGGGCTATGGCGCGCTCAACGCTGTGGAAACGGCCTTTGAACGGCTGAACCGTTTCGGGGCGCCCGCCGGCAATGCAACCAGCTTCGCCGCGCTCAAGGCGGGCGCGGTGACGCGCGGGCAATGGGCGACATGCCTGGCGCAGGGCTTCGTCAAATTCGGCGCGCCGCCCGAAGGCCTGTTGTCCTTTCACCTTCAGGGCGATGCAACAGGCGGCTGGAGCCGCCTGCCCGGTGATATCATCCGGCGGATCGCGACGATCGCGGGCGGCGCATCGCGCCTGTCTTCGGATGACGTAGCAGCGATCAACACCGCGCGGCCCTGGCCCTTGTCGATCGTTGTGAATGCCCAGACCACCGCGCGCGACCTGATCCAGCGCATCGCGATGTCTGTCAATGCGGTCGCCTATGTCGACTGGCTGGGTATGCTGCGCCTGTCCGCCATTGGCATCGGCGCGGCAAGCATGACGGTCGCCGCCGATGGCAGCAGCCTGCCCCCCGTAGCGGATGTGCAGCAGGTCGAAATCAGCGCGCCTTTCTGGAAAATTGCGCAGGGCGCTGCCGTGACATGGCAGGTCCATGGCCTGAACGAAATCGCCTTCAGCGCACCGCTGAACCCACGCGGCCCCTATGATCCGGACGAAACCTATCGCGAAGGCGACATGGTCACGCTGCCCAACGGGTCGCAATGGCTTTTCATCGGCGCGACGCCCGCCAAGGGGTCGGCGCCTGCGGACAGTAATCCAAACTGGTTCCGGCTGTCCGACGCCATCACCGCCGCCAATGTCACCTATGATGATGGCCAGACCGTCGAGGAGCTGAAGCCTGCCGAACCGGGCGCGACCGATGGCATGAACCCGGCCGAGAAGGACGAGTTCGAGCAGCTCAAGGAAGACCAGGCCGCCGCCGAAGTGGCGATGGGTCAAGCCCAGGACCAGATCGATGATCTGATCGCTACTTATGGCTCGACCGCCAGCGCTGCGGCCTCCGCATCGGCAGCCCAGACCAGCGCCGCCGCCGCCCAGGGCTATGCCAGCACTGCCAGCACGGCGTCCGGCAACGCGCAGACGGCCCGCGACCAGGCCAACACGGCAAGCTCGGCCGCGCAGGCAGCGCGCACCGCATCGGAGACGGCGCGGGACAATGCGACCACGGCGGCGACCAATGCCAACACGGCCAAGGTCGCAGCGGAAGCCGCCCGCGACACGGCCAATACGGCGGCGACCAACGCCAACAGCGCGCGGACCCAGGCAGAAACGGCCTTCGCCAATTCGACCACGGCACGCGATGCGGCCCAGGCGGCGCAGACGGCAGCCGAGACGGCGCGCAGCCAGGCGCAGACCTATGCCTCCAATGCGAACGGTTCGGCCACGGCCGCTGCCGGCAGCGCGTCGAGCGCTCAGACCAGCGCCACCAACGCCGGCAACTCGGCCACCGCTGCGGCGGCCAGCGTAGTCGCCGCGACCTCGGCCTATACGAACGCGATCGACGCGATCAACCGCGCGCCGATCCTGCCATCCGGCTTCGGCGAGGGCGGCAAATATTGGACGCTGAGCCGCAACGGCGCCCCTTCGGCCATGCCCGATCCCACCGCCGCCGTCGTGGGATCGGACCCTGATTTGGGGCCGACGCTCGGTTTTTCGTGGGGCGCGCAAGGCTCCAACATCCTGACCAAGGGGATTGTCGAGCTGGTCGCGGGCCGGGTCTATGAGGTCCAGGCCCGGATGAAGGTCACGGCATCGGACGGCTCGATCAGCTTCTCGACCGTGGCCGTGCCGATGCTCGCCGATTTTACGGGCGCGCCAACCAGCGGCAACTTCATCAGCGGTGGCGCGGCCACCATCACGACGACGGGCACCGTCACCACTTTGAGCGGAAAGTTCAGTCTGACCGCCGGCACCGGCATCATGACGCTGCCCGCCGGGTCCGCCTTCGCCCGGTTCGGCGTCCGCATGACGACGGCCGAAACCACTACCCTGCCGACGTTCCTGTTCGGATCGATCACGATCCGGGATGTCACTGAACGCGAGGCGGCGACCGTCTATGCCGATGCGGCGGCGACCAGCGCGAGCGCGGCGGCGACCAGCGCCACGGCGGCCGGGACCAGTGCGACGGCGGCCCAGACCAGCGCCACCACCGCCAACACCCAGGCCGGCAATGCCAGCACATCGGCGGGGCAGGCATCGACCAGCGCCACCAATGCGGCCGGCAGCGCGAGCGCGGCGCAGACCAGCGCCACCAATGCAGCCAATAGCGCAACAGCGGCCGGCACATCCGCAACGGCGGCCAGCAATAGCGCATCGACGGCGGCCACGAAGGCAAGCGACGCGGAGCAAAGCGCTTCGGCGTCGGCGTCATCGGCAACCCTGGCAGGCACCAAGGCCGGCGAGGCGGCGACCAGCGCCACACAGGCATCGACCAGCGCGACGACGGCGCAGGGCCATGCCGCGACAGCCAGCACCCAGGCGACCAACGCGGCCAACTCGGCCACGGCGGCCGGCGGCAGCGCGATCGCCGCGAGCAACAGCGCATCGACCGCCGCGACCCAGGCGACGAATGCCGGCAATAGCGCGACAGCGGCCCAGGCGAGCGCCCTCTATGCCGAGAGCAGCGCCACCCTGAACCTCGTCAAGAAGGGCAATTTCAGCGACAACGGCATTGGCCTGTGGGCAGGCAACAGTACGCCCACCGCTTTTCTGGAAACCGCGCCGGACGGCCAGACCCGCGTCCTGCGATCGACGAACCGCGACACATGGGAGACGGCGTTCACGCCCGTCACCGCGACCAATGCGCGCACGCTGCGGCTGACCGGCTATGTCCGTAATCCAGGCAGTTTCGCCCTGCTGTTCGGCGTCAACTGGCAGAACGCGGCCGGCACCGACGCTTGGGTCCAGACCCAGATCGCCGCTGCCAGCGCCACCAGCTGGGCCGCCTTCTCGGTCACTATCACCCTGCCGGCGACGGCCGTCCGCCTCCGTCCGATCCTGACCAGCAACGGCACTGCTGGCGCGGCCGGCCATGATTATCGTGTCTCCAGCCTGCGGATCGAGGACATCACCGAAAGCACGGCGGCGGCCGGTTCGGCGACGGCGGCCAGCACATCGGCCAGCAATGCGTCTACCTCTGCGACGAACGCGGGCAACAGTGCTACCGCCGCGCAGAGCAGCGCGACGGCGGCGAACACCAGCGCCGGCAATGCCTCGACCTCCGCGACCCAGGCATCGAGCAGCGCAAGCGCGGCGGGTACGTCGGCCAGCAATGCAGCGACCTCCGCGACCAATGCGGCGAACAGCGCCACCAGCGCCGGCAACAGCGCCACGGCCGCCAGCGGGTCGGCGTCCAACGCCAGCACCAGCGCAACGGCGGCCGGCAACAGCGCGAGCGCTGCGGCCGTTTCTGCCGTCTCGGCCGCCTCCAGCTACACCAGTGCGGTCAGCGCGCTCAACAACGGGCCGCTGCTGCCGACCCAACTGACCGACGCCAATTATTGGACGGTCAGCCGCAACGGTGTGCCCGACAGCATGACCCCGGCCACCCTGTCGGTGGTCAATGACAGCCTGCTTGGCCCCTCGGCCGAGTTCACGACATGGACGACGGCGGGCGCCCAAATATTGACCCGTGGCGCCGCGCCGATCGTCGCGGGCCGCATTTACGAGGTCTCGGTTCTGTTCCGGGGTACGGCGGGCGACGGCAACATCCAGTTCAGCGTGATCGGCTGTCCGATGGATGGCGCCTATGCGGGCCTGCCCTCCGCGAACAGCTTTGTCTCTGGTGGCGTCGTCACGATGACCGGTACCACGAGCATGCTGGCGACGGCGATGTTCTCGACCGTGGCAGTGGCCGGTGTCTCTGCGATCGACGCCGCCACCAAATTCCTGCGCGTGGGCCTGCGCCTGGGCACGGCTGAAACTGGCCTGATCATCCGCATCGCGCAGATCAAGATCGTCGATGTCACTGAGCGCGAAGCGGCCAAGAGCAGCGCCAGCGCGGCAGCGACCTCGGCCAGTTCGGCGGGGACCAGCGCGACCAATGCGGGCACCTCGGCCAGCGCCGCGCAGGGCAGCGCCACGACGGCCGCGACGCAGGCGGCGAATGCGCTCAACTCGGCCAATTCTGCTGCGACCTCGGCCAGCAGTGCCAGCACTGCCGCCACGAATGCGGGCACCTATGCGACCTCGGCAAATAGCAGCGATGTTTCGGCCGCGCTGACCGCAGCAGCCATGATGCCGGCCGACTTCCAGCAGGACGGCAAATTCTGGGCGACCGGCTATATTGGCGCACCTAGCGCCCTGGCGCCGATCGCCACGAACAGCGTCTATTCGTTTGTCAGCGTCTCCGGCGTCGGTCGCGTCATCCAGATCGTATCGCAGGCCTCGTTTACCTATGTCTGCACGATCGGCGCCGTGGCTATGCAGCCCGGCCGCAAATATCGGGTGACGGGTCGAGCGCGCCACACCCAGGCCGCTTCGCTGTCGGTCTCCCTCTTCGCGGTCATGCTGGGGTCCGACTATAGCGCGGGCAGCAATCGCGAGCATCTCCAGACCCTATCGGTGCAAAACCAATGGGTGGACTATTCGCTCGATGTCGATGCTGACACTTTCATTGCGGCGGGCCGGACCTATCTGCGCGCGTTGTTCCGTCTCAGCGCTAACGCCGGCCACATCATCCAGATCGCCGGCATCAAGGTCGAGGATATCACCTCGCAGGATGCTGCCGCAGGTAGTGCGGCCGCTGCGGCCAGCAGCGCCAGCCTCGCGTCTGCCAGCCAGACCGCCGCCGGCAACAGCGCCAGTTCGGCCAGCACATCAGCGACCAATGCGGCCACATCGGCCACCAACGCATCCAACAGCGCGGGCGCGGCCAGCACCAGCGCGTCCAGCGCGTCGACCAGCGCGAGCAACGCTGCCGGGTCCGCCAACACGGCCAGCACGCAGGCCACCAACGCATCGAACAGCGCGACCGCTGCCAATAACAGCGCGTCGGCCGCTGCCGGCAGCGCGTCGGCCGCGTCCACCAGTGCTACCAACGCGGGCAATTCGGCCAGCGCCGCATCGGCCAGCCAGCTCAGCGCCTCCAGTTCGGCGGCGGCCGCACTCAACACGCTCTACGTCAGCGCGCCGCTGCTGACTTCGACCTTCGAGGAAGGTCTCAAGCACTGGATCAGCACGCGCAGCGGTAGTCCGACCTCGCCCGGCGGCGACCTTTCGCCAACGAATACCAGCTGGGTAGCCGACGCGGACATGGGTAACGCGCTCGAATTGTCCTGGTTCGCGACGGCCGGCGCCAACCTGGCTTCCCGTGGTGTCCTCGCGATTGCGCCTGGCCGCATCTACGAGATTTTCACCCGGTTTAAGATCACGGCTTCCGATGGCTCGGTGTCGCTCAATCTGGCCGTTGCGCCGATGTTTGGCGATTTCACGGGCAACCCGGCGAACAACGCGTTCGTAGGGGCCACCTCTTCGCAGAGCTTCACCGGCACCGGCACGGTTCAGACTATGAGCCGTCTGTTCAGCCTGACGGCGGGCACAGGTATCGCGACGATCACGGCGGGGACGACGTTCATCCGTCCGTTGCTGCGCCTCAACGGCAATGAAAGCGGCCTGGTCCTCCGCGTCGGCGAACTGCGTATCACTGATGTCACCGAGCGCGAGGCGGCAGCGACCAGCGCGAGCGCAGCCGCGACCAGTGCGTCCAACGCCTCGACCTCGGCCACCAATGCCGCCAATTCGGCGACCTCGGCCACCAACTCGGCGAACACCGCCAACACCCGCGCCAATGATGCCAGCAGCAGCGCCACCGCTGCGGCGACCTCCGCATCCAACGCCTCGTCCAGCAGCTCGGCCGCCGGATCGTCGGCCACGGCGGCGGCGAACAGCGCCACGGCCGCCGCCGGTTCGGCGACCAACGCAAACAGCAGCGCGTCGACCGCGTCCGGTCATGCCTCCAGCGCCAGCGGCTCGGCCAGTGCTGCCGCTGCCAGCGCGACCCAGGCAGCGACCTATGCCGGGAACGCGAACACCTCGGCCACCAACGCCAGCAACAGCGCCGTCGTGGCGACCAACGCCGCCTCGGCCGCGCAGACATCCATGACGCTGACCGCCTCGATCGCGGCGGGTGGCATGAACCCGAACCCTGCTTTCGCTGATTGGCCGAGTGGCAACGTCTACCCCGGAAGCTGGACGAATTACGGCACCATAGACGGCCTGGGGAAGATGACCAATATTTCCCCCTACGGCCCCTACGCTGTGTCGATGCTGGCGAACCCGGGCAACACACAGAGCGGTCTCCAGACTGGCGTGATCGGGGGCACCGATAACGGACGGATCTCAAACGGTCAGTGGCTGGTGATCGAAGCAGACGTTCGCTTCTACTCTGCCGTCACGGCAGGCGCCGGTGTCACCGTCGTGGTCCGCAACAGCAGCGGGGCTGGCATCGCCAATCTCAACCTGCATTTCTATTCGGACCCGGACACCTCCGGTGCGGTTAATGCGACCGGCATTGACGCCACCCGCATCAAGAGCTTTCGGAAGATGGTTCAGGTGCAGGCGGCTGGCGCATTCAGCTTCATTGTCTATGCGCTGAACCGCTGGAGCGGCTTTGCGGGTTACAACACGGGCGTAACGACGGGGATCGAGTGGTTCCGCGTCAATCTGCGCCCCGCCTCCGATCAGGAAATCGCCGCACAGAAGGCCACGGGCGACATCGCCACGCTCAACGCATCGGTCTCCAGCCAGGCGTCCGCGCTCGCCACGCTGCAGGGCAGCTATGCGTCGCTGTCGTCGACCGTCACCGCCCAGGGCGCCAGCATCACCAGCCAGGCGTCCGCGATTGCGAGCGTGCAGGGGAACGTCACCACGCTCTTCGCGCGCGCCTCGATGACGATCGCGGCCGGAAACGTCATCACGGGTTGGGAGAGCAGCACCAACGGCTCTGTCAGTTCCTTCAAAATAAGGTCCGATATCCTCGAAATCGTGCCTAGCAGCTCGAGCGGTGAGCGGACCTCGTTCAGCAATGGCGCGTGGAAGGGATACGACAGCGCCGGCACCAAGCGCTTCCAGCTTGGCAATCTGGCGGCCTGATCATGGCGGTGAACGACTATGGCATCAGGCTTTGGGATGAGGCAGGCGCGCTCGTCTTCGACACCAGCGACTATAGCGGTCGCTATGTCGACAGCCTGACCTTCACCGGCCCGGCTCATGCGAACTACATCGTCTCGGGCAAGCCTGCCGAGAGCCAGCTTTGGATTAAGGTCGAGTTCTATAACGCCACGCCCGTCGAGCTTGCCCAGGCGGTGGTAGTCATCATTGCGCCGGCCACCATCAGCTATGATTTGACCCAGCTTCCGTCGGGCGTCGTCACTGTCATCCATTACGGGTGGCGCTGATGGCTTGGGGCGCAACGATTTGGCATCCAGACGGCCGGGTGCAGTTTGACAGCACATGGCCGTCCATGTGTCGCGTTCAGAAAGGGCGAGCGACCGCCAGTGCGACGATCAGCGTAACGGGGGGACGGAAGCCCATCGTGGCGATCAGGCCGATCAACTGCAACGCGGCAATTGAGAGCTGCACCAAGTCCGGCAATAACTACAGCTATAGCTTGTCGATCTATGCGATGGGTGCGGGCGGCTATGTCGACTGGTGGGTCTATGACACCCCGCCTGAAACAGCACCAACCAGCGGGTGGGCGCTCATATTCTGGAATGAGGCCGGGAAGGTCACATTCAATAGCCTGTACCCTCCGATGCGGCCGGTGCCTGAGGGGCCTCAACCGGCCGGCAGGGTCTATGCAATCGTTTCGGCCATCGGGCCGAAATGGGAAGAGCAGGTCATCACGATCGAAGACACCTTCGGCAACATCGTCGGCTTCAATTGGTCGACGAACATTGGCGGGTGGGAATTTAACGGATCGGACTTCTACACCGTCTCATATTCCACCCCGGCCCATTTCGGTGTCTCTTCCGATACTGGCTACGATCCAGGCTCAACAAGTCGGCTGTTGATCGATGTCACTGGGCACTGAGGCGCTTCTCATAGGCTCCTACGCCGCGCAGCTTCGCGGCGTGCTGCCGGCGTGGCGCAATGGCCACGTGGGCGATGCCGATTTCGTCTGCACCCGGCGAGCAGCAGCCTGGATCATGGGACTGTTCGGTACTGCGGTGGTCGAACATGCGCCCGGGCGGTGCTTCCGCATCGATCGCGCGGGCGGGCGACATATCGACATGGACCTGCGCGGCCATCTGCTGCCGAGCGTCATGGCGCATGCCGACGTCATGCAGGTCCTGCTTAACGGGTGGACGATCGAGTGCCTGGTCGCGCGGCCCGCGTTGATCCTGGCGTTGCGGGAGGCATCCCAGGACGTGGTTCCCAAAGCGGTGGGCAAAGCCCGCCTCGATATCGACGGTTACCGCCAAGCCGGGGTCTGGACGCCCCCCGCGCTTGCTCAGGCGGCCTTGGCGTTTCGCAAAGATGGAGAATGACTTTGATCCCCAAGCTTAAATTGACCCTGCTGAACGGCGCCCGCTTCGAGCTGCCGGCGGCGGCTATCACGATCGTCGAAGAGCGCAGCGGCGAAGAAAAGGGCTGCGCGATCGCCTATGACATCGACGGCGATCGTGGTGCCGAAACACTGGGCGACCAGTATGGCTATGTGAAAAAGCAAGCAATCGATGCGGGCGGCATCCAGAACCCGATCGAACTGACCGCTCTCAACAATGAAGGCGTCTCGCGCCTGGTTACCATTTCGCGAGACCGCATCCTGGCTCGCAAGGAAGTGCTCGACAGCCCGATCGGCGTGAAATCGATCCTGTCGATCGCCAACGGCCAGAACAGCTTCCGCATGACGGTAGCGGACACGCTCGACCAGATCGACGGGATCGAAAGCCCGGCGAAGCGGGCCGCCAAGGCCTAATCCAACCATCGGAGCATAAAGACATGACCGAAACCACCACCCCCACCCTGGCTGAGCTGATGGCCCAGCAGGCGCAGCTGGAGCGGCAGATTGCCGCCGCATCGCTGACCGGCGTCCAGGCTGCGCAGGCCGTCATGGACCGCACGTCGACCGGCAAGGTTGCCGACGATCTGGAGGCGCTGCTGACCGACATTCCGGCCGGCAGCCAGAGCTATCAGCAGTTGTTCAACGTCATCAACGTCGTGCGCAATGTGAAGTCGTGGCTGCCCCAGGAAGTCGCCCGCCTCCAGGCGCTCGCCGCTGAGCCGCAGACGCAGGAAGCTGCCTGACGCATGTCCGATCCGGGCGCGGCCGCCGGCGAGGCAGGGGGAATTTTCGCCGGGGCTGTGGCCCTGCTCTATGCCATCGGCAAGGGCATGGCCTGGCTACTCAATTGGAAGGATGCGCGGGCGCAGTCCCGCGCGGCAAAATTACAGGTCTGGCACGATGAGCTGGCCAAAAAGGAAAAAGATCAGGACGAGCGCGACCGACAGTATCGGCAGCATATCGAAACACAGCTGCGCCGATTGGCCCTAGAAAACCGCGTATTGCGCCGGGCATTTGAATTGGTGGCTGAGCCGCTTCGTCGGCTGGAACCGGACAATCCTAAACTGGCGCAGGCGCAATCGATGCTCGACCGGGCATTCCCGCTCGATCCGGGGTTGCCGATCGACATGGGGGCGCTCCTATCGATGATCGATGAGCCGGGCGGCGAAGCCGAACTGGTCTGATCCTTCGTACAAGCAAGCTGACAGGGCGCCTCGGGCGCCCTTTTTCATGGAGCATGGAATGCAGAAAATCACCCAATGGCGCCGGGTCTGGCGCTGGTGGAGTGTGCGCCTGAGCGCGCTCGCTACCATGGTCTGGGCCTATCTTCTGGCGTCGCCGGATTTGCTCTGGATCGTACTCAACAGTCTGCCGCCCGAATTGCGCGACGTGGTTCCGCCGATCGCACCCATCGCCGTGTTTCTGGCGGTGACGATCGCGCGTAACCTTCAGCAGGTTCATGACGATGGCAAATAGAAAGATCGTCTTTGGCGGCGCCGGCACCGCCCTGGGCGCTGCGGTCGCTATCATCCTCGCGGGCGTCTATCATGATGAGGGCGGCTATGTGAACCGCAAGGATGATCCTGGCGGCGAAACCATGCGGGGAGTGACCAAGGGCGTCGCGCGTGAAGAGGGGTACAAGGGCGCAATGATAGCCTTCCCCAAGCAATGCGACGACCAGACGCCGGTCTGTTCGGACAAGGTCTATTTCGAGCGGTTCATGCAGCGGCCGGGATACCTGCCGATCATCGCCGCGTCGCCGGCAGTGGGTGAAGAACTGGTCAATTCTGCGGTGAACTTCGGCCCAGCGCGTCCTTCGGCCTGGTTGCAGCAATCGGTGAATGCGCTCTGCCCAGCGGCCCGGTTGAAGGTGGACGCGCGGGTGGGCGCTGGCACACAGCAGGCATTCGCTTCTTGCCGGCAGAGCCTTGGCAAGGTCAGCTTCTGCCTGCGGATGCTCGACCAGATGGATGGGCGCCAAAAGGCAGAATATGACCGGCTTGTCCGCGTCAACCCGCGCCTGAATGTGTTCTATCGCGGCTGGGTCAATAAGCGGATCGGCAATGTCGATCGCGCCAAGTGCCAGGCTGAACGCTAGTGTAGGGCTTCGTCACCTGATCAATTGTGCAGGCGAGGCGGCTGCATTCGCACCGCATTTACCACATGTGTAGGTGGCTGCCTCCCCCGCTCCTTCAGATGCGGAGAAATCCCCATCAATGAAGATGTCGGTGTAGTCGATATTCCAGTTATTATATGCAGGATTTTCCGTTTCCTGCTACGATGCGCGACCTTCGTTTCCGCACTCGCAATTCAAGCTCCGCCCTACACGTTCCATCTTCGCCATCGCAATCTCCTGTTGAAGCTTTCTAGATATTTCTTCGATATTAAGGCCCGGTTTACGAGCGCGAACGAGAGGACTTATGGACGCAGCGAGCATCACGATGACTGCCTTGGCGACTACGATCGGGACCGTCTTAGTGACTGGTTTCAGCCATAGGTTAGCTGTCAAGCGCGGATGGCGCGATGATGAGCGACGGCACGCCCGATATCTTGCGATCCGACTGGTGTGTATTCTTGACGAATTTGTGAATGGGTGCCTTGAGGTCGCCTATGATAGCGGGGAGTACGATAGCCAGGGCTATAGTCAGGCGACTGTATCAAGCCCCTCCATTGCGATGCCGGACGACGTTGAATGTAAGTCCATCGATAGCGCCCTGATGTACCAAGCCTTGTCACTTCCTAATCAAGTGGCAAGCGCAGATCGTTCGATCGCCTTTTATGGCGGCTTCGTTGCCACGCCACCCGATTTTTCTGAGTATTTTGAGAAGAGACGAGAATGCTATTGTAAGCTAGGCCTGTCGGCGATCGACTTATCAGATAAACTGCGCGTGGAATTTTCTATACCAAACTACGAGGCAGTTAATTCCGACTGGCACCCAAGCGAAGATTTCGAAAATGTATTGGCTAAGCTGGCGGCGCTTAACGCCGCGCACGCGATTGATCCCGCTGAACTAATTCCGACATGATTTCGCCATTCAGGCGACAGCAGATGCCCTATCGAAGTGACGCTAACGGCCAATGAGTTTGAGGAGGCCTCAGGGAATGAATCGCCTGGGCGTTGGCGAAAACCCGACGGTCGGCCACCGACCAATCGTCGCCGTGCGGGCCACGATCAAACTTTCCCGATTGCGGACATTGCACAATCGGATCACTATTGTGGAATGAGCCGTGCAGACTTTTTACGCACCCAAACGCCGCATTTAGTCGCTGAGGTTCGGATGTTCGCCACAGCTGATGGCGGCAGGAAAGGCCCGGCATATCCGGGCTGGGGGTGCCCCTGCATGCTATCGAAGGCAGAGCCGCTAATCGGCTATGACGCTTTGCCTTTTTTGGACGATGGCAACCTCCTGCCGGGTGAGACCCGCCGTTTAGGCTTCTATTTTCTTTCCTACGAAGAGGCGGTGCCGCTGATGCGAAACGCCGGCCACTTCTACCTTTGGGAGGGTGGTTTTATAGGCGAGGCCACGGTGATCGACGGCAGCTAACCCTATGGGGGCACCCAAAACCGGCCTGTCGCGTAACCACCCTTTTCCGCCGTTCGCGCGGGTCGCGGTGGAGTGACGCTAACGGCCAATGAGCTGATGTGGCCTCAGGGAATGAATCGCCTGGGCGTTGGCGAAAACCGGACGGTCGGCCACCGACCAATTTTCGTCATTCCGTTGGATGATCCGCGTCCCTAAAACCGGCCATTCATTCAGATGGCATGTAGAAGGCTGAATGACGAAATCTGGTGGTGAGCGGACGTTGAGTAATGCCGTACGGCATGCGACCTTAAGCGGATGAATGACACCCCCACAATCGCTGCGGCACGACGCTTTCTGCACTTGGTTCTGGAAGGGGCGCCGCCGGCTGATGAAGTCTTGGCGCGAGCGTTGGATGAGCTTGCGCTCGCTTACCATGACACTCCTGACGGGGAGCCACATGGCGACGAGAGCGAGCCGCCGAAGACAGACTATGAGAGGACAAGGAGCCGCCTATGCGCAAGATTTCCACAGTATAGTCACTATCCAGTCACTTGGCCCTCTAGCGATCTAGACGAAATGCCGGTGCTGGGGGACGCCATTGACGACCTCGCTGATATTTGCGGCGACCTTCAAAAAGCAATATGGCATTTCGAGGCTCAGGGCCCGGATGATGCTCACTGGCATTTCAAGTTTGACTACCAAATCCACTGGGGCAGACACCTCCGGCAGGTGGCTTATTACCTCTATGAGAAAATTCGTCGCGAGATGTCAGAGAGTTGGTAGCGTCCGCTCTTGGAGCGATTGTTGACGAATGATTTTATACCGCGCAGCGTCAGCTATCGCTGGTCAACTCTCCGAAACCGGCCAGTCCGCGATCCACCCTTTTCCGCCGTTCGCGCGGGTCGCGGTGGAGTGACGCTAACGGCCAATGAGCTGAAAGTCACGGCAAGTTCCTGACTGTACGGGAATTGCTGGGTGCATCCATTCCATCGGCGGGCGTGGCCTGCGCCTTTGAACGCAATGCGCTCGCTCGACTGGCACATGACCCACGATCCGGCCCGTTCGATCCTGGATCGCTGACCGAGGATTATGAGGCAGGCCTGCGAATCGCAGCGATGGGCGGACGCGGCATTTTCGTACGCATGCGCGACGCCGACGGAAAGCTCGTCGCCACGCGCGAATATTTCCCAAATGAAATTGGTGCAGCAATCCGGCAGAAGGCCCGCTGGATCATCGGTATCTCGCTGGCCGGCTGGGATCGCATGGGCTGGCAGGGCGGTCCGGCAGAATGGTGGATGCGTATCCGCGACCGGCGCGCCGCACCCGCCGCCCTGGTGCTGGTCGCAGCCTATGTTGCGCTGTTGCTGTGGAGCGTCATCACCCTCATCCGTCCGTTTCTTGACCACCCGGAAATGCGCCCGCCCTCACCCATCATCGAGGCGTTGCTGATGCTCAACCTCCTACTCATGAGTTGGCGCGCGCTGATGCGGGTCATCTTTACGGGCTACAGCTATGGCTGGCGCCAGGGCCTGGGGGCGCTGCCGCGCATGTTGGTCGCCAATGCTGTGGCGATTCTTGCCGCCCGCCGCGCGGTCATCCTCTATATCCGTTCGCTCCTGGGCCACCCCCTGACATGGGACAAGACCCAGCACCAGTTTCCAGAATCACAGGCCGTCTCATGAACCGGACGGCGGGCGGAAAGCCCCTGCGCTTCTTCGCCTTCCTCATGACGGGCTGGGTCGCCGCACGCCTTGCCAGCCCCGACCTCCTCCTGACATCCTTCATCCCTTCAAACTCCCCTGTTCCGGTCGCGCCCTATCCAGCAGCCCCAGCTTCGAGGCTCCTGGCCTCTGCCCCACTCTCGCCGATGCCTGCCGCGAATGCGGCCCCCTTGCCCATCAACTGGCCCGTTGCGGATCGATCGCTGGCTAAGTCGTCAACGGCGTCTTCTCGCTCAACGCTTCCCTTCCACCAGGCCGACAAGGCGAGCATGAAGGTACCGGGTGAGGATGAAAATGGTGTTGCGCTCGATCTGATGAACTTCATCCGGTTTACGGTGGGCTTTGCCAATCGCCATTATGCGAGCATGGACGGCCCCATCACGGCAACGCCTCTCGCTTCACCCCTGATCCAGACAGCTATAATATCTGCCGATCGCTGGCATGGCAGCGCGTGGCTGCTCTGGCGTCCAGGTGCAACAACGCCGGCAGACCTCGCATCTGTGGGAAGGCTCGGCGGATCGCAGGCGGGGAGTCGGCTGGATTACGACCTGACACCCAAGGCTAGCAGCCGTGTTGCAGCTTATGGCCGCATCACTGCCGCGCTTGAACGTCCTGCTGCCCCCGAAGCCGCGATCGGCCTGTCGCTTCAGCCCGCCCGTGCCATCCCCGTCAGCGTTGCGGTTGAACGACGGATCGCGATCGGCAATGGCGCACGCAACGCAGGTGCGGTGATAATAGCGGGCGGCTTCGCCCCCCGGCACGTCGCTGGCACGCTGGAGGCCAGCGGCTATGCCCAGACCGGGATGGTCGGATTTCACGCGCGTGACCTGTTCGTGGACGGCAAATTCTCCTTGCTCGCCCCCATCAAGCGCGCGCCGTTGCGCATCGGTGCAAGCATATCTGGCGGCGCCCAACCCACAGTTGAGCGCCTTGATATCGGCCCAGAGGTCCAGCTTCGCTTGCCTTTACCTCGGATCGCCGCGCGCCTGGGTATCGAATGGCGCGAACGGATCGCCGGACAAGCGGCTCCCGCCTCTGGCATCGCAATCACCCTGGCGGCGGATTTTTAAGGGAAAAGGACATCACGCGGCTTCCGCTCGCGATCTTTTGCCACTAACCCCGAACGGCATGGATCTGTACCTGCCCATCGCCAATCTGTCGGTGAACGCCCTGGTCATCATCGGGCTGGGCGGCGTCGTGGGTCTGTTGTCGGGCATGTTCGGCGTCGGCGGCGGGTTCCTGACGACACCGCTGCTGATCTTCTATGGCATTCCTCCCACCGTCGCAGCAGCCTCCGCTGCGTCTCAGGTGACCGGCGCCAGCGTGTCGGGCGTGGTCACCCACATGTCGCGGGGTACAGTGGATTTCCGCATGGGCGGGGTGTTGATCGCAGGCGGCATTGTCGGCGCCGGGTTGGGCGTCCTGATCTTCCGCCTGCTCCAGGCGATCGGCCAGATCGATACCGTCATCGGTATCCTCTATGTCCTGATGCTTGGCGGTATCGGATTGCTGATGGCCAAGGAATCGATCCAGGCGCTGATTGCCTTGAAGACCGGCAAGCGGATGCAGGCCCGCAAGCGCCGCCATCATCCCCTGGTCGCGGCCTTGCCGATGCGCTGGCGCTTCTATCGATCGGGCCTTTACATCTCTCCGCTGGCGCCATTGTTGCTTGGCATGGCGACTGGCATTCTCACCATGTTGCTGGGTGTTGGCGGCGGCTTCATCCTCGTTCCCGCCATGCTTTATCTGCTGGGCATGAACACGCAGTCGGTGGTCGGCACATCTCTGTTCCAGATATTGTTCGTCACCATGGCGACCACGATGATGCACGCGATGACGACCAAGGCGGTAGACCTGGTGCTGGCGCTGCTGCTGCTGATCGGATCGGTCACCGGCGCACAGGTCGGAACCCGCCTGTCAATGACGATCCGTCCGGAATATCTGCGCATCCTGCTCGCCGCAATCGTGCTGATGGTCGCCGCGCGCATGGCATTGGGACTGGGATGGCGACCCGACGAAATCTTCACGATCGAGATCCAGTGATGGCGCGCACACTCGTCCTGCCGGCCCTGCTGCTGATGCTGACTGCCGCCGACGAACCGCAACTCGTGCCGGATGTGTCGCAGCGCGAGGTCGAAATCCAGTATAGCTTCACCGGCGCAGACCTGCTGCTGTTCGGCGCGATCGTCTATCCCGACGGCACGCGCCCAGACAAACCGGCCGACATCGTCGTGGTGCTCAAGGGTCCCGAACAGTCGATCGCCATGCGCGAAAAGCAGAAGGTCGCCGGTATCTGGGTCAATGCCGATCGTGCCCGCTTTCGTTCTGCCCCCAGCTTCTATGCCATGGCATCGTCGCGCCCTATCGACCGGATCGTCGATGAACGCACGGCCGCCATCTATGAACTGGGCGTCGACAAGCTCCAGCTTTCACCTTCCTCACTCAACGACAGCGCCGAACTCGACCGGTTCCAGGCCGGGCTCGTCGACCTGCGTGAGCGCAACGGCCTGTTTGTCGAGCGTCCCGGCACGGTCGAGATTACCGACGGCGTACTGTATCGCGTCCGCCTGCCACTTTCAGCGCGCGTGATTGTAGGCGACTATACCGCCGAAACCTTTCTGGTGCAGGATGGCCGGGTTGTCGCTGCGGCCGTCCGCGATATCCATGTCCGGAAATCGGGCTTCGAGCGCTTCATGGCGGTCGCGGCCGAACATTGGTCCTTTCTCTATGGCCTGACCGCGATCGCGCTGGCGGTTGGCATGGGCTGGGCCGCCGGCGCGATCGCCCGCCGTATCTGATCGCCGCCTCTCCAAAAGTTCATCTTCCCGCCACGCTGCGGTTGCATCGACGGGCGCATATCCAGCCCTGCCACTGCCCCCTTGGTGGCACGAACCGGCCAGCATGGACCTGCTGGCCAAAGACGGTCGGGATGCGTGGGTCTTTCCCGACCGTTCAGCCCGGCACGGCGGCCTCCTCCCGTCGTGCCGGGCGTCCGGTCCGCGTTTGAGGAGAAGGACGATGAGGAGCCGCAGTCACGCTATCTTCCGTCGCGCTATCTTCCGGCATAGCCTGCCGATCCTGATCATTCTCTTCGCCGCCTTCCTGCTGTTCCTGCAATGGCTGGGCTATCTGGGTGGAGATCCCTTTTCCAGCTACCGTCCCACCATCTATCAGCCGGGTCGGGGCACGCCCGTCGCCATCATCCTGTCAGGTGACATGGGCATGAATATCGGCATGGGGCCGGGCATCGCCGCACGACTGGCGCGTGATGGCATCCCCGTCATCGGGGTCAATTCGCTCACCTATTTTCGCAACACGAGAACCCCGGCCGATGCAACCGCCCTGATCGAACAGGCCATGGCACGTGCCCATGCAATCGATCCTGCCGCCCGCATCCTGTTGATCGGCCAGTCCTTCGGTTCCGACATGGCCCATGTGGGCCTGGCAGGGCTGCCCGCCCCCCTGCGCCGCGACCTGGCGATGGTCGCACTCGTCGTACCGGGAGCGACCGTCGAATATCGTGCCTCGCCCGGGGAGATATTCACCTTCCTGATGGCGGACGCGGATGCGCTGCCGACTGCGCGTCAACTGGATTGGGTGCCGCTGCTCTGCGTCCATGGGCGCGAAGAACCCGCCAGCCTCTGCCCCCTGCTGCACCAGGCCAATCTGCGCAGCGTCGCCCTGCCCGGGGGACACCCGTTGCACCATGATGTAAACGCCCTCTATCATGTGCTGCGCGCCGCCTTCGTGCAGCAGAGATTGCTTCGGATAGCCTGATATGATGCGCAGCCTCCGCCCCCTTCTCGTTGCCTTATGCCTGCTCAACTGCGCGTCCGCCAACGCGGCCGATCCGGTCATGGGCTCCTGGATCAACCCGCGCGGCAGCGTCACTGTCACCACCGGGGCCTGCCAGGACAAGCTGTGCGGTTGGGTCAGCCACGCCAACGCCGAAGCACTGGCCGACGCGAGCGACGCCGGCATCCCGCATCTGGTCGGTACCACCCTGCTGCAGGATTATCGCCCGAAGGGACCGGGCCATTGGGCCGGCCGCGTCTATGTGCCCGACATGGGCAGGACCTTCTATTCGACGATCGACCAGCAAGGTCCGAACCAGCTCAAGATTTCCGGCTGCATCCTGGGCGGCCTCTTCTGCCGCAGCCAGTTGTGGCACCGGGTCACGACGGGGTAAAAGCAAGCCATGGGGGTCATGACATTCCTGCGCCAGTACCGCACCGGGCTCTCGGTCGGGTTGGTCGTGCTGCTGGCCGCACTCGGCTTCGTCGCGCTCTATCACCTGCTGCATGACGTCCATATGCGCGACATCCGCGCCGCCTTCCACGCGATCGGCCCGGCCGCCTTCATCCCCGCGCTGCTGCTGACGGCGATCAGCTATGTCACGCTGACCTTTTATGACGTGCTTGCGCTGCGTACCATCGGCCGCAAACTGCCCTATGAAACGGCGGCCCTCGCCTCCTTCACCAGCTACACGCTCAGCCATAATCTGGGCCTGTCGCTGCTGACCGGCGGATCGGCGCGCTATCGTATCTACAGTGCGGCAGGATTGGGCGTCGCGGATGTGGCGCGGGTCGTCGCGATCGCCGGCGCGACCTTCTGGGGCGGGGTTCTGGCGCTTGCCGCCGCCATGCTGGTCTGGCGCCCCGAGATACTGACCCTGGGCGGTGTCACTGTGTCGGCGTCGACACTGCGGCTCGCCGGCTGCGCCATCCTTGCCGCGATCGCCGGGCTGATGATCTATGCCGGCCGCCGTGGGCGGATGCTGAAGCTTGGCCGCATGACCCTGCCGCTGCCGTCGGCCGGCCGCATGGCAAGCCAGATCGGCATCGGCGTCATCGACCTGGCCGCCGCCAGCGCGGCGCTGTTCGTCCTGGTGCCCGGCATCGGCCTGCATGCCTGGCCCGCCTTTTTCCTGGGCTATGCCCTCGCCATCGTCGCCGTGCTGCTGACCCACGTGCCCGGCGGCGTCGGCGTGTTCGAACTGGTGATGCTCGCCGCCCTGCCCGGCGTGGACCGGCCGCAACTGGTCGCCGCGCTGCTCGCCTATCGGCTGGTCTATTATATCCTGCCGCTGGTGATCGCGGTCGGCATCATCGTCGCACAGGAAGGCTGGCGCTGGCGCCAGCCGCTGCGTCGCACCCTGCGCGGGCTGCAGGCGGTCACCACCGGCCTTGCGCCCATCATGACCGCCGCATTGGTCTTCCTGGGCGGCGCGGTGCTGCTGGTGTCCGGTTCGCTGCCCGCCATCCCGCATCGCGTCGCCACGCTCAGCAGCGTCGTCCCCCTGCCTTTCCTCGAAGCATCGCACATGGCCGGCAGCCTGGTCGGCGCGGCGCTGCTGATCCTCTCGGCCGGCCTTTATCGCCGGCTCGATGGCGCCTTCTGGCTGACCCGCATCCTGCTGCTGGCGGGCGCAATCTTCTCGCTGCTCAAGGGACTGGATTATGAGGAAGCGGCGGCGATGCTGCTGATCGCTGCCCTGCTGCAATGGGCGCGCCCCGCTTTCTATCGCCGTACCCAGTTGATCGCCGACGCCTTCACTCCCGGCTGGCTGGCCACGGTGGCGATGGTCCTCGCGCTCTCGGTCTGGATCGGCTTCTTCGCCTATAAGCATGTCGAATATCAGAACGACCTCTGGTGGCATTTCGCGGCCCGCGCCGACGCCTCTCGCTTCCTGCGCGCCAGCCTCGCCGTGGCGGTACTGCTGGTCACGCTGGCGCTCTGGCGCCTGTTCCGCCCGGCGGCGCCCATGCCGTTCACCGCCAGCAGCGCCGCCACCGCACCCGAGGCGGCCTTCGCCCTCGCCGAACGGACCGACGTCAACCTTGCCCATATCGGCGACAAGCGCTTCCTGGCGTCGGACAGCGGCCAATGCTTCCTGATGTACCAGATCCGCGGGCATAGCTGGATCGTGATGGGCGATCCGGTCGGCGCCCGGAGCGAATGGGCCGACCTGCTCTGGCGGCTGCGCGAACAGGCCGATGCCGCGCAGGGGCGGCTGCTGCTGTACCAGATCAGCCAGGACATGCTGCCGCTGGCGATCGAACTGGGGCTGCAGATCGTCAAATATGGCGAAGAGGCGCATGTCGACCTGGCCGGCTTCACGCTGGACGGGCCGGATGCCAAGCCGCTGCGCTATGCCGAGCGCCGCGCCGCGCGCGAGGGGGGCAGTTTCGAGATCATCACCGCCGCCGCGCTCGACACCGAGATGGACCGGCTGACGGAGATTTCCGCCCATTGGCTGCGGGCCAAGGGGCATAAGGAAAAATGCTTCAGCGTCGGCCGGTTCGATCGCGCTTATATGGCACGGTTCGACTGTGCCGTGGTCCGGCGCGAGGGGCGGATCGTCGCCTTCGCCAATATCTGGGCGGCGGCCGACCGGTCCGAACTGTCGGTCGACCTGATGCGCCATGACGAGGACGCCCCTTATGGCACGATGGACTTCCTCTTCATTCACCTGATGCTGTGGGGCCGGGAACAGGGCTATCGCTGGTTCAACCTGGGTCTTGCGCCCCTGTCCGGGCTGGAGGCGCGCCGGCTGGCGCCGCTCTGGTCGAAGCTGGGCGCTCTGCTCTACCAGCATGGCAATGCGCTCTACGGCTTTGAAGGGCTGCGCGCCTATAAGGACAAGTTCGGCCCGCAATGGGAACCGCGCTATGTCGCCGGGCCGCAGGGCCTGTCCTTCGGCCGGGCATTGCTCGACCTTCAGGCACTGATCGCCGGATAGCCATTGCGCGCCAGGCGCATCCCGCGATAGCGCATCCCGATGCATGCCATCCACCATATCGCCATCATCGGGTCCGACTATGCCCGCTCCCGCCATTTCTATGTCGACCTGCTCGGCTTTGCCGTGCTGAACGAGGTCTATCGCGCCGAACGGGATAGCTGGAAATGCGACTTGGCCGTCGGCGGCGCGCAGATCGAACTCTTCTCCTTTCCCAATCCCCCGCCGCGCCCGTCCCGCCCCGAAGCCTGCGGCCTGCGCCACCTTGCCTTTGCCGTCAGCGACCTTGATGCGGAGGTCGCGCGGCTTGAAAGCCATGGGGTGGTGTGCGAGCCGGTACGGGTCGACGAATATACCGACCGGCGCTTCACCTTCTTCGCCGACCCGGACGGTCTGCCGCTCGAGCTTTATGAAGATCAGGTCCGCGCCATTTGACAGCATCAGGCCATGCCCCTTAGGTAACCGGTATCAATAACCGGGAGAGGGTCATGGCAGTCAGCCGACGGGACGCATTGCTGGCGACGGCTTCGGCTGCGCTGGCGAGTGGTTTGAGCGAGGCGCGGGCAGCGCCCCCCGCCCCTCCGGCTCCCCCCGTGCCCGCCCCCGACTGGCGGCGCGGTTTCGACAATCAGCGCATCGCCGATCTGGGCGACGGCCGCTTCCTCAATCCGCTGATCGCGGGCGACCATCCCGATCCGACCATCCTGAAGGATGGCGCGGACTATTACATGACCTTCTCGACCTTCGATTCCTATCCCGGCCTCATTATCTGGCATTCGCGCGACCTGGTGAATTGGCGGCCGATCGGCCCGGCGCTCAGCAAGAATATCGGATCGGTCTGGGCGCCCGAACTGTGCAAGCACAAGGGCCGCTATTATCTCTACATCCCGGTCAAGGCGTCGCCCAACACCAGCTATGTGATCTGGGCCGACCGGATCCAGGGGCCGTGGAGCGACCCGATCGACCTCAATCTGCCCAATCATATCGACCCCGGCCATGCCGTGGGCGAGGATGGATCGCGTTGGCTGTTCCTGTCGGGCGGCGACCGGGTGCGCCTGACCGACGACGGCCTTGCCACCGTCGGTTCGCCCGAACATGTCTATGATCCCTGGCATTATCCCGACGACTGGGATGTCGAGGGTTTCTCGCCCGAAGGCCCCAAGATCCTGCGGCATAAGGACTGGTTCTATCTGGTGACCGCCGTCGGCGGTACGGCGGGGCCGCCGACCGGCCATATGGTGATCGTCGCCCGGTCGCGGTCGATCCATGGCCCTTGGGAAAATTGCCCGGCCAACCCGATCGTGCGTACCGTCGATCGCGCCGAAAAATGGTGGTCGCGCGGCCATGCCACTTTGGTCGAGGGACCGGACGGCAGTTGGTGGTCGGTGTATCATGGCTATGAAAATGGCTATTGGACATTGGGGCGGCAGACGCTGCTCGACCCGGTCGAATGGACGGCGGATGGCTGGTTCCGCATGGTCGGCGGCGACCTGTCGCAGCCGATCGCCAAGCCCAAGGGCGGAAAGGCAGAACCGCATGGCCAGCCGCTGTCGGACGATTTCAGCGCATTGCACCTCGGTTCGCGCTGGAATTTCTTCAAGCCTTCGCCGCAGGAGGCGCAGCGGGCGCGGGTCGAGGGCGGATCGCTGGTCCTGAAGGCTAGCGGCACCGCGCCGTCCAGTTCGTCGCCTTTGCTGCTGGTGGCGGGCGATCAGGCCTATCAGTTTGAATGCACGATCGAGATCGCGCCGGGCGGCGTCGCGGGGCTGCTGCTCTTCTATGACGAGCAGCTTTATTGCGGGCTGGGCTTCGACCAGGAGCGGTTCGTCACCCATCAATATGGCATAGAACGCGGCCGCCCCGCCAATCCCCATGGCCGGCGGATGCGGATGCGCGTCACCAACGACCGGCACATCATCCGCTTTCACATCAGCGGCGATGACGGCAAGAGCTGGAAACGGTTCGACCGGGGCATGGAAGTGTCGGGCTATCACCATAATGTGCGCGGCGGCTTCCTGATGCTGCGCCCCGGCCTCTATTCCGCCGGTGCCGGTGAAGCGCGCTTCACCGACTTCCGGTTTCGCGCGCTTTAGGCCGATTGCGGCCGACACGCGACGCGACAGTCGAAGTTCACAGTGTCGTGCGGGCTATTTCGGGCCAATGCGCCGGTAACGCGCCTGCGACGCGCCACCCACGCGCCTGTAACGCGACAGTGGCCGGGAAAACGGGTCACGCCCGCGCGCCTTCGACGCGACACTGAAGCGACAGGGACGCGACAGCCACGCGACAGGTGGGCGGTATGGGAAAGAGATAGGGCGGCGCTTGCATCCCCAAGGGTAGATCAGAGAAGGGCCGAGTAGGACAGCGAGGCGGACGTCGCGAAAGTCCACCCTGCCGCGCCTAGCGCGCTATTCGCGCAAGTCTCGCTCCCCTATACCTTGGCCGGAACGCGGCTCCGAAGCAGGGCGAGCAGCAGGGCGATGCCGCCGGTCAGCAGCAGCAGGTCGACCAGCAGCCCCTGCCCGCCCGCCAGCAACGGTGCGCCGTGGAGCAGCGCGACGATCAGCAGGCCGGCCACCAGCACCCATTGCAGCGCGCGCGACAGACGTGGACCGGGGAGCGCCTTGGCCATGCCGGCGGCCAGCACCGACAGGATGGTGAGGCCCAGCCAGACCAGCGGTAGCGGCGTTTGCGGCAGGACAAAGGCCAGCGCGGCGGTCAGGACGAGGATGACTGGCTGGCCCCAGCAGATCGCGGCCCAGATCCGTTCCCATTGCGGCGCGGGCCGGCCACGATCGCGACGGCGCGCCAGCCAGATGGTCACCCCGCTCGACGTGACGATGCAGAGCGCAATGCCGAGCAGGCCATAGGCGATCCGCACCGGCATGCCACCGAACCAGCCGAAATGCAGTTGGCCGATACCGCTGAGCATCCGGGTGCCGGCCGCCAGATCCTGCGGCCGTTCCTGATGGATCAGTTGCCCGCGCGCATCATATTGCACTTCATCCTGCTGGGTCAGCCATTGCGGCCGGCCGCTATGGATCGAGATGCGCATATCCGCGCGACCGGGTCGTTCGACCATGATGTTGTCCGGCGCGGCGACCGGCGCCCGAGCGCGGGCATCGGCGATCAGCTTCGCAATATCGGGAATGGGCATGGCGCGCGTATCGACCTTGGGCGGCGGATCGAGGAAGAGTTCATAGACCTTCCCCATGTCGCCGCGATAGAGCAGCATCGCCAGCATCGCGACGATAATGGTGCTGAGCCCCAGCAGCGCGCCGGTCAACGCCAGGGTGAAGTGAAAGGGCAAGGCCCAGATGCCGAGGCGATTGTGCAGGTCCGCCTCCTGCAGGCGGCGCGAACCACCCAGCCGCAGGTGGAAGGCATCGCGCAGCACGCGCGGATGCGCCAATATGCCCGACACCAGGGAGGACAGCAGCGCCACCCCGGTCAGCCCGACGATGAACTGTCCCCAACTGCGCGGCAGATGCAGGTTGATATGGAGGTGGATCAGGAATTCGGTCCAGACCGCTTCGAGATCGGACAGCGCACCATCGGCTGCCACGCCCCATTTATGCTCATAGGTCGCGCTGAAGGCGGTCAGGCTGGCACCATCCTGGCTGGCCGTGGGCAGCGACAGATAGAGGGTGGTGTCGGCCGGCGCGCGCTGCGCCGCTTCGGCGATAGCGCGGGCGGCCGACGCATCCGACAGGCTGGTCACCACCGGCATTGCCGGCACTTCCCACCGCTCCAGATCGGGCGCGAACACCGCGACCGTGCCGGTGAGGCAGACAATGTAGATGATCGCGGCAAAGGCGAGGCCCAGCACCGAATGGCTGCTGAGCACCGATCGCACCGTTTCGGGCGACAGCGGCCAGCGCCATTTCTTCGCCCGGCTGTTATTCTGGACGCTCTGGTCGTTCATGCGGCCCCTCCCAAGGCGGCGAGGCCGAAGCCGACGATGCTGGTGCCGACCAGCACGGCCGTGGCGCGCAGCAGGCGGCGATCCGCCAGCGTCCATGTCATCGCCAGCCCCCACAGGATCGGCAACAGCATGCCGCCCAGCACGATGCGAGTGCGCGGATCGCCGGGCATGTAGACGGTCAGGCAGAAAGCGACGCCCATCGCCGCCGTCATGCCGAGCGGCCCGGCGAGCAGCGCGCGCAATACGCCGCGCCAGAAGCGACCGGGTTCCTCCAGCGGTTCGGGCGCGACATCGCCGGCGCGCACCCGCCCTGCCTTGCGTCGCACGCGGCCGAACCAGATCAGCGCCAGCGCGCCGATCGCTTCCATCACCAGCCCGAGCGCCAGCCCCTTGACCGGCCCCACCAGCAGGAAGGCGGCGACCAGCAGGCCGACCAGCACCGTCCAGCCGGCAAGCAGCAGCGCCGGCACGGAGCGATCACGCCGCAGCCAGGACCGGCGCAGCAGGGCCGCCCCCAGCGCCCCGCCGGCGATCAGCAGGAGGCTGGCGAGCGGGATCACAAATGGATGCTCGCGCCAACGCCGACGGTCTGGGGCTCGCCCAGGATCGCCTGATGGATCGCCGCATATTGATATTGCATATATTCCTCGTTGAGGATGTTGCGGGCGAAGACGAACAGCGACCAATGATCGGTTTCATAGCCGATCCGGCCATTGACCACGGTGCGGCCGCCGACCTTATACTGATCCTGATCCTGGCCGACGCCAGTGAAAACCGACGTCCGGTAATTGGCGTTGAGGTTCGCGGTGAAGCCGGGGCCGAACCGTGCATTGATGCCGCCCGCCAGCGTCCAGCGCGGCGCATAGGGGAATTGCGTGTCGGTGAGGTCGACGGTGCTGGTCGCGCCGGTGGGCAGGTCGAAATCGTCGAACTTGGTGCGGACATGGCCGACCGAGGCATAGAGATCGATGCCGCGCGCGACATTGGCGTTGGCCTCCACCTCGAAGCCGTAGAGATGCGATCCGGCCGCGTTCACCGTGTTATAATCATAGGCATTTTGCCCGAAATAGGCGGTAACCTGCTGGTCCTTCCACTTCATGTAGAAGAGGTTGGCGTTGAGCATCAGATGCCCGTCGAGCCATTTCGACCGCAGCGAGCCTTCATAGTTCCAGCTATATTCCGGGTCATAGGGGACCAGTTCGGCGCGCGCCGGATTCTGGCTCGACCCGCCCGATCGATAGGCGCGCTGGACGGTGAAAGCGGTGGTCAGGTCCGGCGTCCAGTCCATGCTGATCCCGGCCTTGGGCAGGAAGGCATTGAAGGTCCGGCTGTTGCTCGCCAGCGGCGAGGAGGCGTCGGACACCAGCCCCAGCACGCCCTGGTTGATGAGCGTGATGATCGGCGCATAGGCGGCGCCCAGGAAATTGGCATTGGGCAGCGTGCCGTTGAAGGTGGCGACCGTTTCCGCCGCATAGCGGTTGCGCTCATGATCGAAGCGGAAGCCGCCGATCAGGGTCAGCCGATCGGTCAGCTTGAAGCGCGCATCACCGAACAGCGCCATCGTCTCCACCTTTTCCGGCTGGTCGGCGGAATAGGCCACCGGGATCACCGGCAATTGGGTCGCATAGGCGGTGCTGAGGAAGCTGGCCTGCGCGGCGGTCGCACCATTGGCGCGCAACAGGGCGGCGATGGTCGCGGTCGGCGTCGCGATGTTGACGCGGCTGTTCTGATCGATGCTGCCGGTGCGGCGATAATACCAGGCGCCCAGCAACCCGCTCAGCCGTTCGCTGTCATAGTTGAGGCGGAATTCCTGGGTCAACGTCTTGTAATCATAGCGATTATCGATCGCCTGGATATCCTGCGGCGTGCCGTCGGTATCGATCTGCGAATGGACCTTCGACTTGTTCCAGGAGGTGACGCTGGACAGCTTCAGATGGTCGGCGAGCGGGTAGCTGATGTTGAACACCGCGATGTCGCTGTCGATCTTGCCCCGGCTCGGCTGATCGCCGGTCGAGATGCGGTGGTTGAAATAATTGGGCACATCGGTGCGGGCATATTCGTAGAGATAGCCGCCGTCGCGCCGCACCCGGTTGTAGCTGGCAACCGCCTCCAGCCCCGGGATCGCCTGGGGCGTCCATTTGATCTTGCCGCGCAGGTTCAGCGATTTGAGTTCATCGTCATATTCGTCGCGGGTGACGTTGTAGATGAGGCCGCGATCGTTGCGGCGCTCGGCCGACAGGCGGATGCCCAGTTCGTCCTGGATGATCGGGCCGCCCACCGCAGCGGAAAAGGTGCGGTCGTCATATTCGGTCCACAGCACGCGCGCGTCGCCGCCCCAGGCGGTCAGCGAGGGATCCTTGCTGGTGATGACGATGCCGCCGGCCAGCGCATTGAGCCCTTGGATGGTCGATTGCGGCCCGCGCAGCACTTCGACCTGCTGCACGTCCCACATGTCGGTCGGGCCGCCATAAAGCGCCCATTTCGGGATCGGTGCGCCATCGACATAGACGCTGGCCGCGTCCGCCTGGCCCCCGGCGCCGACGCCGCTATTGCTGATGCCGCGGATGGTGAAGCCGGACGAGCCGTAGGTTTCCGACAGGTTGGCGGTACGGTTATAGACGTCCTGGATGGTGATCAGCACCTCGCGCTCGATCTTCTCGGGCGTCACGACGGCGATGCTGGTCGGCGTCTGCTGCAGGGTGCGGGCGCTCTTTTCCCCGGTGACGATGATGTCGGCCGGCGCACCGCCCTCGCGCTCCCGTTCAGGCGCTTCCTGTGCCAGCGCCGGGCCAGCGATCGCAACCAGCGCCACGCCAGCGAGCCACATCGACAGTCGGTTCATGAAATTCCCCCAAATCTTATACAAGCGGCTCCATATTTAATTCAGCTAACGCGAGTCAATGTCATTATCATGGAAGGTTTGACATTCGCTTCGGACAAAAAAGGGCCGGCCGCCTCGTGCAGAAGGCGACCGGCCCTTGTGGCGCGACCCAGGGAGGTTCGGGCTACATTTTCAGGCGCGCACCGAACTGGAAGGTGCGACCGAAATGGTTGTACTCATAGTTGCGATTGGCATCGAGGTCGGTGTAGCGATCGCGATATTCATCGGTCAGGTTGATGCCGTCGATGGTGAATTCGAGCCAGTCGGTCGCCTTGTAGCGGATCGAGGCATCGACATTGACTGTCGAATTATACCCCTCGAACACGTTGCCGGTGCCGCTATTCTGGTCGATATAAGGACCACGATAGCTGGCGGACACGCGGGCGCTGAACTTCTGGTCCTCATAATAGAGCGTGCCGTTATAGGCGCGCTTGGACACGCCAAAGAGCGTCGTCGTCCGCAATCCCGAGACCAGGCCACCACCCGGCACCGTCGCCGGCCCCTGCACATTATAGGTCGCGCTGGAATCGATGAAGGTCGCATTGGCGATCACACCGAAATTCTTGAATATTCCCGGCAGGAAGGTGAAGGGCAATTGCAGCGCGATTTCCGCGCCCTTCAGCGATGCGCCGCTGCCATTGACCGTGGTCGCAATGGTCCAGATCGGCTGTGACTGCAGCGCAGGGTTCAGCGCGGCCGGCGAGGAACTGACCAGCACCGATGCAGGCAGGCCGGTTTCCGTGAAGGTCGCGTTGGAAATGGTGGCGGCGACCGGGAAGCTCTGCACATCCTTCTTGAACAGCGCGACCGAGAAGATCGACTGCGGCGCGAAGTACCATTCGATGCCGATATCATAGGCCGTTGCCCGGAACGGATCGATATAGGGATTGCCGTAGCTTACCCGATATTGGAAGCCATCGGCCGATCCACCCGGCGTCAGATTGCCCAGGGTCGGACGGGTCATCACATCGGCCACGGCTGCACGGATGATGATATCCTGAGCCGGGAACAACGCCACGTTCACCGCCGGCAGCCAGTCTTCATAGCTGCGCTTGATCGTCACCGGCGCGGTCCCGTTGATACCGGTCGAGGTCTGGTCGGTCTTGGCATAGCGCATGCCCGCATTCAGCGCATATTCGAGACCGAACAATTCCCCCTTAGCATCGAACTGGAAATAGCCGCCGGTCACTTCTTCGCGTACCGACCGATTATTGCCGACGTCGAGCAGCAGCGGACGATCATACAGCTTGGTATAGGCCGTCGCCGCATCCAGGTTCGGGATCAACCATTGGGTCGTGGTGCCCGACGGCTGCCCCGCCTTGCCCAGGGTGAACAATTCGCTCAATTGCGGCGTCGCCTGGAAACCATAAATGGCCGTCGGCCCGAACAGGCTGGTGGGCGAGCAAGTGATGGTACCCAGCACCAGATCCTTGCCGCCATTGCCGCAGACGGCGGTATCGCGCTGATAACCTTCCGTCTTGAAGTCGAATCGGCGCCACATCGTGCCGACCTTGACCGTCAGCCCCTCGGCCGCGTCCCATTCGGTGCGGAGCTGCGCGGTCTTGAATTCATTGGTGGTATTGGAGGGGCGATCACGAATTTCCGCCAGTTGGAAATTGGCCGGATCGGTCACGCTGGTGCCGAAGGTCAGCTTGGGCTGCTTCATGTTGCTATAGTCATAGCTATAGCCCTGGGCATCGCGATCGTCGAACACGACGGTCGTTTCGACCGGAATGTCGGCGTTCGACTTGGAAAAGCCGCCCAGCAGGGTGAAGCGGAACTTGTCGCCCACATCCTGGTCCCAGGTGCCGCCCAGCTGGTAAAATTCGGTGCTCGACTTGCGCAAATAATGTTCGGTACGGACCCAGGCATCGTTCAGCGTCGCCGAGATCATATTGCCATTATTGTCATAGACCGGGTTGACCACATTGATCGACCGTTCATTGGAGCGCAGCAGCACCTCGCCCCACTTCTCCTCGCGCGTTTCCTTGAACCGCGAATAGAGGCCATCGATCGAAATCTTGGTCGCATCGGTCGGCGCAAATTGAACCGACCCGGTGATCCCCAGGCGCTCGCGATCATGGCGCACTTCGCCATAGCGCGGAATGCGCGGGTGAAAGGCCAGAGCAGCCGTATTGCAGGCGTCGCTCGGACGATAGGTGCCGCCGGAATTGGGCTGGCTCCAGCAGGCTGTGCTGTCGACGCTGTCAAACCGCGCCTGAGCCCAGCGCACGCTGTTGTTACCCAGTTCCTGATTGTCCATGCTGGAATAGGCGCCCGACAATGCGACGCCAAAACGGCCATCGGCCGATTTCCACGAGGCGATGCCCGCCAGGCGCGGCCCCCAGTTTTTCGACAGGTCATTATAAGCTGCCGTTGCCGAACCGACCAAGGTCAGGCCATATTTTCCGCCCAGCGGATTGCCGGTGTTGAGATCGACCACCGCGCCCAGCGAGCCTTCGTCAAGCGAAGCCTCTGCCGTCTTGTGGACGACGATCGAATTGAACAGTTCCGAAGCGAACACGTTGAAATCGAATGAACGGTCACGGTTGGAACTGGCACCATCCGTCGAGGTGGCAACCGTTTCGAGACCATTGACGCGGACGCGGGTAAATTGCGCACCCAGGCCGCGAACACTGATCGCACGCCCTTCGCCGCCATCACGCTGGATCGAGATACCCGGAATGCGCTGCAGCGATTCCGCCAGATTCTGGTCGGGGAATTTGGCGATATCCTCCGCGACGATCGCGTCGACCGAACTCACCGTGTCGCGCTTCAGATTGATGGCCGCGCCCAGCGACTGGCGGAAACCGGTGACGATGATGTCTGCATTCTGGCCGCTGTCGGCCGCGCCCTGCGCCGTGGCGGCATCGCCCTGATCGGCCGGCGCCGGTGCAGTCTGGGCATGAGCGGCCGAGACGCAGGCAATGGCGCAGGCCAGAGTGGAGGCCGCAGACAGCCATTTCCGGGCGGACGAAGCCTGTACGAACGCAATCATAAAAACATCCCTCCTTATTTCCGCCACGCCTCTTTGGGGGTGCGGCCCGATGTTGTCCCCTTGAAGACACCGGTGTCAGAAACTTGTGACCCGACTGCGGATCAATGTCAATGATCATTGCGGCAATTATGTCTGAAGCCGTCAGGCCAGCCGTCGCGGCGATTTTCGGCACCCTTCTGCCGCGCAACCCTCCATATCGAGCCATTTTGCACCGCAATATGGGCCATGTAGCTCAAAATTGAGAGAGACAGAACCCGAGCCGGCGCCATTAGCAAGATGTCGGCAAACAGATTCGACACCGGTGTCAAATTGCTTGCATCATCGCCCTCGCGGTGCAAGTCTGGCAGCGAGAGGAGCCTTCGGAAGAATGACAAAAATCGCGCATCTGCTTGCCTTGCCGCTCATCGGCCTTGCCCTGACCACCCTGCCCGCCCCTGTGGCCGCCGCGCCTGCAGCCACCGTTCCATCCAATGCCCAGACCGCCTTTCCCGGCGCCGTCGGCTGGGCGTCCGCAACGCCCGGCGGCCGGGGCGGCCGCATCATCCGCGTGACCACGCTGGCGGCCGACGGCCCCGGCAGCCTGAAAGCGGCACTGGAGGCGAAGGGCCCGCGCATCGTCGTGTTCGAGGTCGGCGGCGTCATCGACATGGCGCGCCAGACCATCACCATCCGCGAACCCTATCTGACCATTGCGGGCCAAACCGCCCCCTCCCCCGGCATCACCCTGATCCGGTCGGGCATCGACATCGCCACCCATGACGTCATCATGCGCCATATCCGCGTGCGCACCGGGGTGGACGACCAGCCGCTGCTGAGCGGATGGGAGGCGGATGCCATGTCAGTGGTCGGCGGTCATGACATCATCGTCGACCATTGCAGCTTCACCTGGGCGATCGACGAGAATATGTCGGCGTCCGGCCCGCGCTTCAATGGCAAGACGCCCGATGAATGGCGCGCCAACACAGCGCACAACATCACCTTTTCCTATAATCTGGCGGCCGAGGGCCTGGCCAATGCCAGCCACCCCAAGGGCGAGCATAGCAAGGGCACGTTGATCCACGACAATGCGACCAACATCCTCATTTATCGCAACGTCTACGCCCATAATGTCGAGCGCAACCCGCTGCTGAAAGGCGGCGTCCATGCCGCCGTGGTCAACAACATCATCTATGATCCGGGCGAGCGCGGCGTGCATTACAATCTGATGGCGCTGGAATGGGGCGAACATCCCTATCAGAATGGCAAGCTGGCGGCGGTCGGCAATGTCATGCGCGGCGGCGTATCGACGGCGACCGGCCTGCCCTTCCTGACGCTGGGCGGCGACGGCGACCTGGAATATTATGGCAAGGACAATCTGGCGGTCGACAAGTTCGGCAAGCCATTGCCGATGTTCGGCCGCTATGGCGAGACCAAGGCCAGGCTGATCGAGACGCAGACGCCGCCGACCTGGTGGCAGGGGCTGGACGTACTGCCGGTGCGCGATGTCGAGACCCATGTACTGTGGCGCGCGGGCGCCCGCCCCTGGGACCGCGATGCCGACGATCTGCGCGTGCTGTTCTTCGTGGCGGAAGGGCGCGGCGAGATCATCGACAATGAGAAACAGGTCGGCGGCTATCCCAAATTCGCACCAACCCGCGCACCCTTTGTCGAGGGCGACTGGAATCTCGACACGATGGAGCCGAAATCGGGCCGCTACCCTGGCCAGAAGGACGACATCACCGAGCACCTGTCGGATCGCGACAAGATGATGCGGCAGGAGGCGAAGCCATGAGCCTGATGCTGTTGCTGGCAGCCGCCGCCGCGCCGCCCATGGTCGTGATCGACGAGCGCGAGGTGATGCGGGACGAGCCGCCACCCCATGGCGAGATCGGCATGTCGACCGCCTATCGCATCAGCGACGCCGTGCCGCAGCCGCGCAGCATGGAGTTCCGCAAGCGCGTGCTGCATGTCGGGGCGGCGATCGGCGTCCATCCGATCGCCCATGACGAGGTCTATTATGTCCTGTCGGGCGAAGGCGTGGTGACGTCCGACGGCGTGGAAAAGCCGCTGACGCAGGGCATGGCCGCCTATCTCTACAAGGACGCGAAAGTGGGCATCCGGCAGGTCGGCAAGGAACCGCTGGCGCTGATCATCAGCTATCCGGTGGTCCACTGACCCGACAAGTCACCAGGCGCGGGGTATATTGCCTATGCGCCTGGCGACGTTGGTTTCGATCGCGTTGAGTTCAGCCTGGCTGAGCACGCCCGACAGCATCAACCGGCGCATCAGTTCATCGACCAGCGCCGCGAGAAAATGCAGCTCACCCCGTTCTGCCGCATGATCCAGTTCATCGACGTCCATGCCATCCTCCTTGCTGCGGAAACTGGATCAATGCACGTCCCGCCTTCCGGTTCATGAGGACACGGCCAGCCGTTCAGCTGCCCGGCTGGATATAGGGAACGCGGGCGAAGAGGTCCCGCTCCCAGCCGCGCGGATCGCTTTCCACCCGACTGTCGACATCGACGATCATCGTCTGGCGCCCGTCCAGCCGATAATGCGGCCACGGTATCATCCCGGCACCAGTGGGGTCGCCGCGCCGGGCGAAAGCGAGGAAGCGCTGCATCAGCGCGCGCGAGGCGGCCTGGGCGCCTGCGCCCGTGCCGGTGAAGCTGCCCGGCGCGTCGAGCGTGCCGAAGGCGAGCGCGATGTCCATGGTGTGCGGCGCGCCGCGTTCGGGCTGGGTCGGCGAGGCGAAATCGACCTGATAGACCCAGGTCGGCGCATCGGCGCGGGCCCGCGCCTCCGCCTCCAGCACCTGCCCCGGCCAGCTGCGCCCGGCCGTGGTCGCGGCATAGAAGATGCGCTGCGCCGACCAGTCGGGATAGCGCGCACGATATTGGGCGACGATCCATTCGGGCGAGAGGTCCATGCGCAGTTCCGGCGCGATCCGGGTGGCGAGGTTGGACCAGTCCAGCCCCTGGAGCTTGGGGCCATGGGGATCGATGAAGGCACGGGTCTCGTCATGGGTGTTGCCCAGCATCATCGGGATCGCCTGCGACTGGGGCGGCGCATCGGGCCAGAAGGGATGGCGCGCAAGATGCGTCATGTCGAGCACCGGCCCCATATAGAGGCCGCCGCCCATGATCGGGTCTTGCGCTGCCAACCCCTCCACCAGTTGCGCCGTCGAAAGTGACAGCAAAGATGACAGCTCATCGACCTTTATGCCCAGCCGGGCGAGATAGGCCTGCGCCCGCTTCGTCGCGTTGAGCGGGCCGGAGGCGGTGACCTGCTGCCCGCTCATGGTGATGGCGCGGTGGAACAGGCCGGCGGCGGCCGGCATCGCCATCATCGTCGCGATCTTGGCGCCGCCGCCCGACTGGCCGAACACCAGGATATTGCCGGGATCGCCGCCAAAGGCTGCGATATTGTCGCGCACCCATTGCAGCGCGAGGATGAGGTCAAGCTGGCCGGCATTGCCGCTGTCGGCAAAGCGCGGATCGAGCCGGGCGAGATAGAGATAGCCGAAGATGTTGAGGCGGTGATTGACCGTCACCACCACGACATCGCCCTGCGCCGCCAGCCGGTCGCCATGGGTCAGCGGATCGACCACGCTGCCGTTGGAATAGGCGCCGCCATGGATATAGAGCATCACCGGCCGCTTGGCGCGCGGGTCCGGACCGGGGGTCCAGATATTGAGGAACAGGCAATCCTCGCTCTCCGGCTCCTGCTTGCCCTGTTGCGGGCAGGATGGGGCGAAGGCGCCGGCATCGGCCGTGCCGGTCCAGCCATCGGGCACAAGCGGTGCCTGGAAGCGGCGGGGCGCGGTATCCTGACCATAGCGCAGGCCGCGAAAGACATGGAGGCCGCCCTCGCGGGTGCCGGCGACCCGGCCCTTGCGGGTGGTCACGATGCTGGCGGTGGCGGCATGGGCCGGGCGAGCGAGACTGGCGCCCAGCAGGGCCGCAGCCCCGGTCAACGCGCTCCGCCGGTCGATATCGGGCATCCGTCCTCCTGTGATGGGTCGGGAGGTTCAAGCCCTCCTCTTTGGTCAGGGTTGTCCTGCGCCCGCCCATCAGGAACGGGCGCAGGACGGGATATCAGCGGGCCAGCCAGCCGCCATCGACGGCCAGGACATGGCCATGGATATAGTTGGCCGCCGGCGAGGCGAGGAACACGGCGGCGCCGCCAATGTCGCTCGGGTCGCCCCAGCGGCCGGCCGGGATGCGCTCCTGGATCTGGCGGTTGCGGGTCTCGTCGGCCTGCAGCGCGGCGGTGTTGTTGGTCGCGATATAGCCCGGCGCGATCGCGTTGACGTTGACGCCCCTGGCCGCCCACTCGTTCGCCAGCAGCTTGGTGAGGCCGGCGACGCCGCTCTTGGACGCGGTATAGCTCGGCACCCGAATGCCGCCCTGGAACGACAGGAGCGAGGCGATGTTGACGATCTTGCCTGAACCCTGTGCCAGCATGTGCCGCCCGGCCGCCTGCGCCAGGAAGAAGGTCGACTTCAAATTGGTGTCGATCACCGCGTCCCAGTCTTCCTCGGTGAAGTCGACGCTGTCGGCGCGGCGGATGATGCCGGCATTGTTGATCAATATGTCGAGCCCGCCCAGCTTGGCGATCGTCTCGTCGACGACGCGCTGCACCGGCTCGATGCTCGACAGGTCAGCCGAGACGATCTCCGCCTTGCGGCCGAGCGCCCGGACCTTTGCGACGGTTTCCTCCGCCGGGGTGCGGCCGACCGCCGCAATGTCGGCGCCGGCCGCCGCGAGCGACAGCGCGATCGCCTGGCCGATGCCGGTATTGGCGCCGGTGACAATGGCGACCTTGCCACCAAGATCGAAGATGTTGCTCATGTCAGGACTCCCTGGCCCCTTCCACTCGCGCGAAAGGGGCGAAAAACCGTCAGGCCAGCTGGCAGATGTCCAGCACGTTCATGTCGGTATAGTCCTGGTTCTCGCCGGCCATCGCCCAGATGAAGGCATAGGCCTTGGTGCCCGAGCCCATATGGATCGACCAGGGCGGCGAGATCACCGCTTCCTCGTTGGCCATGACGATGTGACGCATCGCGTCGCCCTCACCCATATAGTGGAAGACGCGGTCGGCATCGCCATCCAGCTCGAAATAGAAATAAATCTCGCTGCGGCGCTCATGGATGTGCGGGGGCATGGTGTTCCACACCGAACCGGGCTTCAGGACCGTGAGGCCCATCACCAGCTGCGCGCTGTCGCAAATGCCGGGGATGACGAGCTGGAAGATGGTGCGCTCGTTCGATTCTTCCAGGCTACCGCGCTCCAGCGCATTGGCGTCGGCGATGCCGAGCTTGCGGGTCGTGAACGCCTTGTGCGCCGGGCAGGAGGCGAGATAATAGCGCGCGCCGGCACCGGCAAACTCAACATCCTTGGCGCCCATCGTCACATAGAGGCAATCCTTGTTGCCGAGCGTGAAGACCTCGCCGTCGACGGTCACGGTGCCTTCGACGCCCGAAACATTGACGATCGCCAGTTCGCGCCGCTCCAGGAAGGGATGGCCCGCCGCCGAGGCCGGCTCGGTCTGCGCCGGCAGCTTCACCGGGGCATCGGCCACCGCCACGCCGCCGATCACGAAACGCTCGGCATGGGTATAGTTCAGCACGCATTCGCCGTCACGGAACAGCCCGCCGATCAGATAGCGATCCCGCAGCTCCTCGTTCGACACGCACTCCATCATGTCGGGGTGGGTCGCATAATAGGTCTTGTCGAACATGATATCCTCACCCGTTTGTCTGAAATTTCTCCCTTGGGAAGCAAATTTGGAAACCGGTGTCAACCTTCAGGATGCGAGCGGCGCGACCGAACTGCGCCGGATCAGCGTCGAACTGAACAGCGACGGCTCGCTGACCTCCGCTTCCTCGCCGATGGCGGTGCCGATCAGCTTGAGCGCGGCGGCGCGGCCCATGGCGGCGATCGGCCAGCGCACGGTGGTCAGCGGCGGCCAGACGCGGGTGGTGAGCGGCGTATCGTCGAAACCGATGATCGACAATTGCTCCGGCACCTCGATCCCGCGCAACCGCGCCGCATAGAGGACGCCGGCCGCCATCTCGTCATTGCTGGCAAAGATCGCGGTCGGCGGCGAGGTCAGGTCGAACAGGTTTTCGGAAGCGGAAACCCCTGATTCAAAAGTATATTGTCCGTCCGCTACCAGGCTGCGCGGCAGGCTGATGCCGGCTTCCGCCAGCGCCATTTCAAAGCCCTCGCGCCGTTCCTTGGCCGAGCGGAAGCCATGCGGCCCGGCGATCAGGCCGATCCGCCGATGCCCCTGCGCGATCAGATAGCGCACCGCGTCCGCCACCGCGTCCCGGTCATTGGAGGCGACCATATGTTCCGGGTCATCGAGCAGGGCCGAGCCCATGCGCACATAGCGACAGCCGGCATCGTCGAACAGCTTCGAAAGATGGTCATTTTCCGAGAGCGGCGGCAGCACAACGACGCCGAACAGGCGCTGGCGGGTCACGAAATTATGGATGTCCTCCATCACCATGGCCGCCCCCCTGTCCACCGGGCGCACCACCAGCTCGAACTCGGTGCCGTGCAGCGCCTCCAATATCCCCTTCTGCATGCTCAGCACCATCTGGGCATTGGGATTGTCGTAGATGAGGCCGATCAGGAAATTGCGCCCCAGCGCCAGCGCGCGCGCCTGCGGATTGGGAACATAGCCGGTCTGGCGGATGATTTCCTCCACCTTGCCGCGGGTTTCCTGGTTCAGCAGCGGCGATCGGTTGATGACGCGGCTGACCGTCTTCTTCGACACGCCGGCCATGCGGGCGATGTCGTTGATGGTCAGCTTGGCGGTGGCGCCCTCATCCCTGGGTGTCTTTGTCATGGCCCTTTTATAGCGCGCTTATGGCCCGCAACCAGCGCAATATGCGTCGCTCGGCAAATCTATTGACACCGGTTACTCTTGCAGGCATCCCGAGAGGCAGAACCAGCCGAGAGGATCATCGTGACCGCCGCTTCCCCTGCCGCCATTGCGCGCGCCTTCGTCACCGCCCGACAGCGCGCGACGGGCTTTTCCGACTATCCCGGCCCGATCCCGCCCAGCCTGGCCGATGGCTATGCGATCCAGGCGGAGGCGCTGACGCTGGTCGATGCGCCGGTCGGCGGCTGGAAGGTCGGCCGCGTGCCCGTACCGCTGGTAGAGCGCTTCGGCGCCGATCGGCTGGCCGGGCCGATCTTCACCCCGACCATCCATGCCCTGACCCCCGACGCCACCGGGCTGGTCTTTGCCCAGGGCTTTGGCGCGGCGGAGGCGGAGTTTCTGCTGCGCATCGGCCAGGCGCCCGATCCGGCGCAGACGCGCTTCACCCTGGAGGAGGCCGCCGCGCTGGTCGACGCGGTCCATATCGGCCTGGAGATCGCCAGTTCGCCCTTCACCGGCATCAACGAACATGGCCCGGCGGTCACCGTTTCGGATTTCGGCAACAATAACGGCCTTTTGATCGGTGCAGCCGTACCGGACTGGCAAAGCCTGGCCTTTGCCGAGGTCGAGATCAGCCTGCGCATCGATGGCGTCGTCGCCGGTACCGGCCGCGCCGTGAGCTTCCCCGACGGGCCGATCGGCTCGGTCCGTTTCCTGCTCGAAAATCTCGCCGCGCGGGGCATCGGGCTGCAACCGGGCGCATGGATATCGACAGGCGCCGTCACCGGCGTGCATGAAGTGCGCGTCGGGCAGAATGTCGTCGCGGACTTCGGACCGCTCGGTACCGCACACTGCGTCATCCGCCCCCAAGCGGCCGCCTGACAAGGCCGCAGGGCAAGAGGAGAGGAAGAGAATGAACGAGGCCGTCGCCGGAGCAACCCAGAGGGTCGGGCGCTATCGCTGGGTGATCGTCGGGCTGCTGTTCGCCGCCACCGCGATCAACTATGTCGACCGGCAGATGATCGGCGTGCTGAAGCCCACATTGGCGGCCGAGATGCACTGGTCGGAAACCGACTATGCCAACATCGTCTTCTGGTTCCAGGCGGCCTATGCGATCGGCTATCTGGGCTTTGGCCGGCTGGTCGATATGATCGGCGCGCGGTTGGGTTATACCGTCGCGATCATCATCTGGACCATCGCCCATGTCGCCCATGGCGGCGTGCATAGCGTGACCCAGTTCGCCTTCGCCCGCTTCGGCCTGGGCGTCGGCGAATCCGGCAATTTTCCGGCCGGCATCAAGGCGGTGGCCGAATGGTTCCCGCAGAAGGAGCGCGCCTTCGCCATCGGCCTGTTCAACGCCGGCGCCAATGTCGGCGCGATCATCACCCCGCTGCTGGTGCCATGGCTGACCATCCAATATGGCTGGCGCTTCGCCTTCATCGCGACCGGCATATTCGGCGTCGTCTGGCTCGCCGCCTGGCTGATCCTCTATCGCCGGCCACAGGAGCATCCGCGCGTCGGCACCGCCGAACTGGCCTATATCCAGCAGGATCCGGCCGATCCGGTCACGCCGATCGGCTGGCGCCGGCTGATCAGCGTGCGCGAATGCTGGGCCTATGCGGTCGGCAAATTCTGCATCGATCCGATCTGGTGGTTCTTCCTCTTCTGGCTGCCCGGCTATCTGGGGGAGCGCTATGGCCTCGACCTCATCAGCTTCGGCCCGCCTTTGGTCGCCATCTACCTGCTGTCGGACCTGGGCAGCGTGGCGGGCGGATGGATGTCGAGCCGGCTTATGAAGGCGGGGCGCAGCGTCAATGCCGCACGCAAGCTGACCATGCTGGCCTGCGCCGTTGCGGTGCTGCCGATCATCTTCGCCCAGTCGATCGACAATCTGTGGCTGGCAGTGCTGGTCATCGGCATCGCCACCGCTGCGCACCAGGCCTTTTCCGCCAATCTCTATACCCTGCCGTCGGACATGTTCCCGCGCGGGGCGGTCGGATCGGTGGTCGGCATCGGCGGCACGGCGGGCGCGATCGGCGGCATGCTGATGGCGAAATATGCCGGCTATATCCTCGACAGCATCGGCAGCTATGCGCCGCTCTTCGCCGTCGCAGGCAGCGCCTATTTCATCGCCCTGCTGGCGATCCACCTGCTCTCGCCCCGGCTGGCGCAGGTGAAGGTGCCCGACTGAAGTCCCTACTGCGTTCCTTGGGGGGAGGATGGCGGTCCCGGGTCAGGCGGCGGCGAGCGCCGTACGGCCGATCCGGGACCGCTCAAACCACCAGAGCAGGGCACTGGCAATCAGCCAGCCGATGAACCAGGGCCAGGACGGGCCGGGAACGGAACGCGCGGCAGTGACGCCATCGCCCTTCTGGCCGGCGCCCTGCAGCAGGGCCATGGCCTGATACAACTGCGCGGCCCGCAGCGTCGGCAAGGCATTGGCGGGGTAGATGTAGAAGGCCGCAGCCGAGCCATCCGTCCGGCGCAGTTGATGCCAGCCCGCCCGATCGGGCCACCAGGCGGCGCAGTCGCCGGTCGCAGGATCGATCGACAAGGGCGCGCCATCGATACGGGCGCCGGGCTTCAGGCCGCACAGGCTGATCCGTTCCTGCACCCAGGCCGGGCCTGTGAACGCAGGGACAGGCCCCGGCGCGGGCCGTACCACAGCGGCCATCATCCGCCCCCACCAGTCGCCATACAGATCGCCCCGGCCGCTCAGCACCAGGCCGAAACTGTCGAGCCCGGTCCAGACCGCGACGCGACCCGCGCCCAGCGCGCGCCAGGCGGCGAGCGGCGTGCCGGCAGAATCCTGCACCAGCGGCACGACGTCCCGCCCCGCGGGGAGGCCATCCATGCGGGTGACTTCAGGCAGGACATCGTCGCCGATATTGAGGTCGGCGGGTATGTCGGTACTGCCAATGCCGGCGCGGGTGCGGGCGCGATCGGCGGCCAGCGAGGCCGGCAGGGCAATCGGCGCGATGCCATTGCCACCGGACAGATCGAAGCCCAGCGCGCGCCACTGGCCGCGCAGCGTGCCGTCGGCCGGGCCGCTGCCGCGTAGCAGCAGGCCCATGCCACCGCGCACGGCATCCAGCACCGCGCCGCGCGCGCCGCCAAGGCCCGCCCAGGCGCGATCATCGACGATCAGCAGATCATAGCGGCGCAGGCTGGCGGCATTGATCGCCACCGGCGCGTCGCCCAGCGCGACGCCGCCGCCCGCGCCCATGTTGAGCGTGACGGCATAGCCGGCGTCGGTCGCCCAGCGGCGCAGATATTTGACCTCCGGCCCCGGTGCGCCGGCCAGGATCAGCAGGCGCGGCGCGGCATCGCCTTCGACCAGCAGCGGCACTACCGCCTGTTCGACCAGCCCGCCATCGGCGCGGCGGAGGCGCAGGGTGAACTCGGCGGTGCCGGCGGCGCGCGCGGTGCCGGTCAGGCTGAAACGCCCATCGGCATCCACCGGGGCGGCGTCGGTGATGCGCCCGGCAGGATCGAGCAGTTCGACCTGCGCCTTGGACAGGCCGGCCACTTGGCCGCCCACCATGAAGGCTGTGCCCGGCGCGACCCTGTCGGGTCTGGCCAGTGCGATGATGCCGGAAGGAGACGGCGGCGGGGTGTAATCGATCGCCAGTCCCGGTGCGACATCGCGATCGCGGGCGACGAGCCCCTGCCCCAGGATAACAAGGCGGCGGGTGTCGGGATAGCGGCGCAGCGCAGTCGCCAGATCCGGCACCGCCTGCGCGCCCGCCACGTCCGGCGCTTCGGGCAGTGCGACCAGATACGCGCCCTTGACGGCCGAGGCGAAACGCGAACTGCCCTGGGTTGCCACCGTCAGCGTGCCGCCCGCCACGGGTAGCGCGGGCGGAAACAGGCCGAAGAACAATAGAAGAGCGACAATCGGCTGGAGCAGCATCAACGCCGCGAGGCGCCAGGGCCGCGCGCCCAGATCGCCCGCCGCGCGCTGCCACAGGATCAGCCTGGCCCAGCCGACCAGCACGGCCGCACCGAGGAGCAGCGCGGTGATGGCTTGCGCGCTCATGGCCGTCCCCCGATCGCACCGAGATAGCGCGTGCCGGCAGCGTCGGCCGGGCGCCGCCGCGCCACGCCACCCTGCGGCCGCTCCATAGCCATCCACAATTGCGCGCGCAGCTTGTCGCGGCAGGATGCGCAGGCAGGCTCTCGCCGGACCGCGTCGATCGCGCCGCTCAGTGCCAGTGGATCGGGCAGGCGTGCGGCGTTGGCCCGCGCCCATCCCTCCAGCGCGTCGAGCGGCACCGGTCCCTGCGCCAAGCCGCGCCAGGCGGCGGCAGCCGGGCCGTCATCGCCCTGTACCGCGACCAGCGGCTCGAAATGGTCCGCTATCCCCTCGCGCTTGCCGGTCATGCGGCGGGCGGGGTCGATCGGCGGCAGTTCCGGCCCGACACGCGACAGGAAGATGCGGGTCGCCTGCTGCACGTCCTTGATGAAGCGCAACGCCTTGTAAGCGAAGGGCAAAGCCAGATCCGGCCGGCCCTGCTTCAACTGCATTTCCGACTGCCACATCTCGTCCACCGCCTGTTTCAGGATCGCGCGGGTTTCCGGGTCCAGGCTGGAGGCGGGCGATTCATCGTGCGGATGGCCGAACTCGGCAAGCACATCTTCCTTCTCGCCAAAGACATTGGGGGCCGCGACCGGCGGGCCATGGTCATGGCCGTCGCCCTCGCCATGGCCATCCGCATCGGCGGTCGGCGGGCTGGGTTCGCCTTCGCTCTCGCCGCCCAGAAACTGGCTGTAGCGGCCGCGCAAGATTTTCTGGTCGTTGCCGATGCCGTTGGATTGCGACAGATATTTGTCGGCCGACAGGCTGCGCTTGCGCTTCAGCAGCGCCTCGATATCGATGATGATCTGGCGCTGACTGCGGAAATAGGCCGGCAGGGTGGTGTTGACCATGCCCTGCAGGCCGGCGCTTTCCGGGGCCTTGGGCGCGGGCCAGCGCAGGATGACGCTGGGGCCGCGCACCTCCTGTGGCGATGGCGCGCGATTGTCGCGCACGATGATCTGCACCACCATGTCGCCGCCGGCCGAAAAGCCGAGTGCGCCGAAATCGAGGCGCGGGGCGAAGCGCCGGTCGCGCGCCGGGCCGGTGCCGGACACCGCGATCTCGCGCTCGGTGAAGCGGATATTCTCGCCCTCGCCGATCGCCAGGGTGATGCGCAGCCGGGCGGTGGCGGCGACGCCATAATCGTCGGTCGCGGCGAAAACGGGCGTCCAGCTACGCTGACCCGGTGTCACCATATTAAGGCTGGCGGCGGGCGCGATCAGCTTCACCTGCGGCAGCGCATCGGCGACGCCGTCGATCCGGTGCAGCGGCGGCAGCGGGCCGCGCCCGGATGCCGGGTCGACCCGGTAGAGGAAGGAGGCGTCGAGCGTGCGGCTGGCGATCCAGTGCTCGCCATCGCGACGCAGCGCCACGCCCGCGCCGCCAAGCGGCAGCAGCGCCGGCGTACTCGCCTGCGGATCGAAGCGGAAGGTCCATTCGAGGCGTGATCCCAGCGGCGCGCGCGCATCGAGCTTGGCCTCGTCGCGGAGCGGCAGGCCGGTGTAGGCGGGCGGGATGATGCGCAGATTTTGCGCGACCAGGCGCGGGATGCCGGGCTTTGCGGTAATGCCTTCGGCGGCGGGGGCCAGCACGACGGGTTTGTCGCTGCCGCGCGGCCAAAGCAGGAGGGCGGCGATGCCGAGCAGGGCCACGACCCAGAGCGCGATAATCATGCGGCGCGACCAGTCCGGCGCCAGTTCCTCCGGCATGCCCTGCCCCAGCCGCTGGTCAAGGCGGGATCGTTGCAGCCGTTGCAGCGACCCGAGCGCCTGCGGATCGGCGAAGAGAAGCCCGCTGCTATCTTCCAGATCGGGGCGGCTGGCATCGAGGCGGCGGACCAGCCAGGCCTGATCGAAACGCCGAGCACGACGGACGATGAGAGCGCCGAGCAGACCGGCGCCGATCAGCAGCAGGATCACCGCCGGCACTCGTCCGGCGAAGCGCCAGACGAGCGCGCTCGCCAGCAGCAGGATCGGCAGACCGCGCAGCAGCATGTCGAACCGCACGCGCCGGCGGCTCGGCGTCAGCCAGGTGGAGAGCAGCGCGTCGGCACTCATGGCGCGATCGCCCGTTTGCGGCTGGTGGCAAACCAGCGTTCGGCGAGCAGCAGCGCGGCGATCAGCAGCGCCAACCAGGGGCGCAGGTCGGCCGGCGGTTGGGGATAGGTACGTCCGCCAGTCAGCGGCGCATAGGCGGCAGCTTCGGCGCGTTGCGGCGCGACGCTTGGCGGCTGGATCAGCGCGCGCAGGCGGGCAGGGAAATCCGCCTCCAGCACTTGCGGCATCTGTGCCGGCTGCAACGGGCGGGTGAAGCGGAGCAGGCGGCCCTTGCCGATCGGCATCGCCTCCACCAGCGGCCGGGCAAGATCATCCTGCCACAGGGGCGCGGGGGTCGTGCCCTGGGGCAGCAGCGCATCGGATGGGACGATCGCCTGCCCGCCCTGCGCGATCCAGCGTTGCAGCGCTTCAGGCAAAGTGCCGGCGCTCATCCAGAACAAGATCTTGTCAGATGAAGGCAATGGCGCGGTCAGTGGGCCGCTGTCGATACCGGCCGACTTGCCCGCGGGCTGCCAGGCAAGCGCTGCGGCATTGAGGTACCGCAGCCCGGCGGCATGACCCGCGTCGGCGCGGATCGCGATCGACGGCGGCTGTACCGCCACCGGCTTGCCCGCCGGCATCGCGCCGGGGACGATGCGCCAGTCGACCTTGCGCGACAGGCGCGGCCGCTCCGCATCGGCGCCCTGGAGGATCTGCGGTACGATGATGGTCAGCGGCGCGCCCTGCGGCAGTTCCGCGTCAAGCTGGCGCACCAGACTGCCTAGCGGGATGGCGTCGGTCGTGATCGGCTTGCCCGGTTCGACGCGGGGATAGCCGGGCACCAGCCAATGCGCCCTGCCATCGGCCAACGTCTTGTCGTCCACCGCCGCCGGATCGACGCCGGGCGTCAGCGCGACATAGGGCTGCTTGCTGGCGGCGCCGAACAGCACCGGATGGGCCAGCCACAGCACGACCAGCGCCAACAGCGCGAGGCGCAGGGCGAGCAGCAGCCATTCGTCGAAACGGAGGCGGGACCGTGGCTTGGGCTTCTGCCGCAGCCAGCGCAGCGCAGCGAAATCGGTCGGCAGTTGCTCGCTGCGCCGGGCGATATGGATCGCGAGCGGGATCAGCAGCGCCAGCAGGCCGGCCAGCGCGGCGGGGAGCAGCAAGGCAGGCGTCATGAATATTCGGCCGCGTCATGGGCACCGAACAGGCGGCGCAGCGGCAGGTCGATCGGCTCGTCCAGCACATGGGTCGCGCGGCGGATGCCGACCGCATCGAGCCGCGCATGCAGCTCCGCGCGCGCCTCACCAAAGCGGCGCAGAAATTCGGCGCGCAGCGCGGCGCCATCGCCCAGCAGTTCCTCGCCCGTCTCCGGATCGCGAAAGCGATAGCCGCCGTCGAACGGGAAATCGCGTTCGCTCACGGTCAGCATCTCGACCACCAGAACCTCGCGCCCGGCGGCCGCCAGCTTCTCGACCAGCTCGATCGCGCCGGACTCGAAACAGTCGCTCAGCAGGATGACCAGATCATGGGCACCGATCCGTTCCCACAGCGGCGCCAGTTGCGCATCGTCTGGAAAGCCGCCCGCCGGCTGCACCGGCAACAGATCGAGCAGCAGCCGGTCGCGCTGGCGCAGGCCGGTGGCGGGCGGCAACAGGCGCAGCCCTGTGTCGGAGAGCGCCATCCAGCCGAAGCGATCGCCCTGCTGCATCGCCAGTTCGGCGATGCTGGCGGCGATCCCCTTGGCCGCGTCGAGCCGGCTATAATCGGGCCGGATCGCGTCCGCCTGCCCCATCGACGCGCTGGCATCCATCACGATCCAGACCGCGACCGGGCTTTCCCGTTCCGCCTCGCGGACGAAGAATTTGTCCGACCGGGCATAGAGTTTCCAGTCGATCTGGCGCAGCTCGTCGCCCGGTTCATAGGCGCGATATTGCGCAAATTCGAGGCCGGCGCCCCGGCTGTGGCTCTGGTGCAGGCCAAGGCCATGCGATCCCACCGCCCGGCGCGTGAGCAGGCGCAGGCTTTTCAGCCGGCTGCGCACGTCTGGGGGAATGAAATCGGCCATGGCTGCGCGTCCGGATCAGGCGAGCGGCACAGCGCGCACCAGCGCGGCGACCACATCGTCGGCACTCTTCCCTTCCGCCTCGGCGGCGAAGGACAGCAGCAGGCGATGGCGCATCACCGGCCCGGCCAGCGCGACGATATCCTCACGCGTGGCCGCCAGACGGCCCTGGAGCAGCGCGCGCGCCTTGGCCGCCAGGATCAGCGACTGGCCGGCGCGTGGGCCGGCGCCCCATTTCACATATTTGCGGATTTCCTCCGGCGTGCCCTCGCCGGGACGGCTGGCGCGTACGATGCGCGTCACCCAGCGCAGCAGATCCTCGCCGAAATGCACGTCGCGCACCAGCTTCTGCAGCGCCAGCACCTCCTCGCCCTGCATCACTGCCGGCACCGCGCCGGGCTTGGCGCCAGTGGTCTGGGCGAGAATGTCATGCTCCTCCTGCTCGGTCGGATAATCGACGCGGATATGGAGGAGGAAGCGGTCGAGCTGTGCATCGGGCAGCGGATAGGTGCCGGCCTGTTCCAGCGGGTTCTGCGTCGCCAGCACGAAGAAGGGTGAGGGAAGCTGATAGGTGGTGCCGCCATAGCTAACGGTGCGTTCCTGCATCGCCTCCAGCAGCGCCGCCTGCGTCTTGGGCGGGGTGCGGTTGAGTTCGTCGGCGAGCAGCAGGTTGGTGAAGACCGGGCCTTTCTGGAATCGGAAGCTGCGATGGCCGGTGCCATGATCCTCCTCCAGCAATTCGGTGCCGAGAATGTCGCTGGGCATCAGGTCGGGGGTGAACTGGACCCGGCGGAAGTCGAGCTTGAGCGCTTCACCGAGCGAGCGGACCAGCAAGGTCTTGCCAAGGCCCGGCACCCCTTCGAGCAGGCAATGACCGCCGGCGAGCAGGCCGATCAGCAACTGTTCGACCACCGCCCCCTGCCCCACGATCGCCTGGCCGATCGCCGCGCGCAATTCGCCCAGGCGCGCCAGTTTCTGCTGGATTTCCGCTTCGCTGATATCGGTCATTTCATGTCCCTTGCTGGGCAAATCATCGGGTGGGGAAACGCCGTCACGACGACAGCGCGTACATCACGATATTGACCGCGAACCTGGTATTGTCCTCGGCCAGGAAGCGCTTGTTGCGCCAGTCATAGTCCCACTCGCAGCCATAATCCTTGTTGCTGTAGAGAACGCCCAGGCGGCCATTGACCTCTATGCCCTTGAGATAATCATGGACCAGATCGTCGCCCCAGCCGTTCAGTTCCAGCCCGGTATTGGGCGGCCCGTCGAATTTGAAGAAGCTGCGATAGACCGGATGGGTCTTGGGCAGCGTCTTCAAGCCCTTGGGGCCGAAAATCTTGGCCATCTGCGCCTCGAACGAGCGGGCGAACAGGCCGTCTATGTCATGGTTGCAATCATCCACCAGGACGAAGCCGCCATTGCGGACATAGCGCTCGAAATTGCGCCGCTCGGCCTCCGAAAATTCGACCAGCTTGTGCCCCGCCATGTAGCAGAAAGGCGCGGTCAGCATCTTCGGGTCCGAAAGGGCAATGACATGCTCCTTCGGATCGACCCGCAGCGTCGTATAATCGATCAGCGAGGTGATGAGGTTGGACGGCATGCGCTGGTCGACGTCCCAGTCGCCCGAGTCATAGCGCAGCCGCGTGAACCAGAAATCATAGCCTCCTGCCGCAGCGAGCGGCCTTGCCAGCATTGCGCCGGCAAGGCCGCCTGCCATCAGGCGGAGAAATTCCCCGCGCGTCATGATCGCAAGATCACACCGCGTCCGAGAGCGAGGTGAAGGTGAAGTCGCGCAGCTTCATCGGCGGCACGACGATGTTCATCGACACTTCGTCCGGCGGCACCCGGACCGGGCGACCCAGCTCTTCGACATTGTTGAGCATGATCACCGGGCTCTCGTTAAACCGGAAATTCTTGATCGGATATTTGATCTGGCCGTTCTCGACATAGAAGGTGCCGTCGCGGGTCAGGCCGGTCAGCAGCACGGTCTGCGGATCGACCATGCGGATATACCAGGTGCGGGTGACCAGCACGCCGCGCTCGGTCGAGCGGACCAGGTCGGCGGTGGTCTTGGTGCCGCCGGTCATCAGGATATTGCCCATCTGACCGATCGCAGGCTTGCCCTGCTTGCTCGCCCAGTAGCGGCTATAGTTGAGGTTCGTGACCTTGCCGTCCTTGACCATGTCGACGCGCTGACGGGCCAGGCCATCATCATCCCAGGGCAGGCAGGGCGCGACCGGATCCCACGGGTCGGTGTAGAAATTGACCTGCGGCCCGAACACCTGTTCGCCGAGCTTATTGCCGCCGCCCTTCTTCGACAGGAAGCTGCGGCCCTCGTCCGCCTCGCGCGCGCCGAAGAAGTAGAACATGAAGCCGATCAGGCCTGCGGCCGCCATCGGTTCCAGGATCACGGTATATTTGCCGGGCTCCAGCGCCTTGGCCTCGGACGAGGCCGATGCCTTGCGCATGGCGATCTGGATGTCGCTGTCCGCCTTGAATCGGGTGGCGTCCTGCGTGTCGGTGCCGACCCAGCCGGAACCCCGGCCATCCTCGGTCCGCACGGTGCAGGTATAATCCAGCATGGTCGAGCGCTGATAGCCGAAATTGCCCTTGCTGTTGGCGATCGCGACGAAGCTCTGATTATCCTCCAGATAGCCGGCCGCGATCAGCTTCTGCGACTTGCAGGCGCTGATCGAGGTCGACGCCACCTGGGCGCGATATTCCGGCGTGATGTCAGCGGTCGACTGGGCGAAGGTCGGGCTGGCCTTATAGGCCTGCTTGTCCACCGCTGGCATGAATTCCGGATTGTCCGGGGCCAGATTGGCCAGCGTTTCGGCCCGGCGCACCACCCGTTCGAGCGAGGCGTCGTCGAACTGGTTGATGGTGGCAGTGCCGATCTTCTTGCCATAGGCGACCTGGACCGCCAGCTCGATATCGTCGGTCAGGCCCGCAGTCGACACGTCGTTGCGGGCGAAACGGATATTGCCCTGGATCTTGCCGGTCAGTTGCGCGGTGCACTCGTCGGCCTTTGACATGGCGACGACCTTGGTCAGGATTTCCTTGGCCTGCGCTTCGGTAAAGATGCTCATTTTCTGTCTCCCCTAAAGCGTCAACCGAGCGAACGCGCGGTGTTGATGACGTTGATACCGTTGAAGCGCGCGGTCGAAGACCCGTGCGACACGGCGGAGACCTGGGCCGGCTGGCCCTTGCCGTCGAAGAAGGAGCCACCCAGGCGATAGTCGCTCTGGTCGCAGACGCCGACGCAGGCATTCCAGAATTCCGGGGTGCGGATCTGGTAGGCGACGTCCTCGATCTGCTGACCGATCTTGCCATTCTTGATCTCGTAGAAGAGCTGGCCGCCAAACTGGGCGTTGTAGCGCTGCTGGTCGATCGAGAAGCTGCCATCGCCGATGATGTAGATGCCGTCCTCGACGCCCGCGATCATGTCGGCGACGCTCTGCTTGGTCTTGCCCGGCTCGAGCGACACGTTCGCCATGCGCTGGAACTGCACATTGGACCAGCTATCGGCATAGGCGCAGCCGTCCGATTCCTTCTTGCCCTCGATATGGGCCTGGTCACGGATCGCCTGATAGCCGACCAGCTTGCCGTCGCGGATCAGATCCCACTTCTTGGTCTTCACGCCCTCGTCATCATAGGCGACGGCGCCCAGACTGCCGGGCTGGACCTTGTCGGCGACGATGTTCACCTTGTCGCTGCCATATTGGAAATGGGCCTGCAGCTTGTCCATCGTGGCGAAGCTGGTGCCGGCATAATTGGCTTCATAGCCCAGCACGCGGTCCAGTTCGAGCGGATGGCCGACGGATTCGTGGATGGTGAGCCAGGTGTGCGACGGGTCGAGCACCAGGTCATATTTGCCCGGCTTGACCGACGGCGCCTTAAGCTTGGCGCGCGCCTGCTTGGCGGCGGCGACGGCATCTTCCTTCATGTCATAGGACTGGCCATAGACGGTGACGCCATTGGGCAGGACAGTCTTGCCACTGGCGGCGCCGTCCAGATATTCAAAGCCCAGCCCCATCGGCGAGGACAGGCCGTCGCGCGTGCGGAACTTGCCGCTGGTCTTGTCGACTGCGGTCACCTCCATCGGCGCCCAGATGCGGTGGACATCCTGGTCGATATAGCTGCCATCGGTGCTGGCGAAATATTTCTGCTCGTTGACCAGGAACAGGATCGAACGGATGAAGTCCGCGCCTGCCTCCATGGCAGCGGCGTTGACGCCCATCAGCAGATCGACCTTGTCCTTGATCGGCACGGCCATGCTGTTCTTGACGATCGGCGTGCGCCAGCTGACCTCGCCCGCGCCCTTGACCGGGGCGAGCTGGACCGGGGCGCTCTGCTGCGGCGCATTCGCCTTGGCGATCGCGACCGCCTGCTGCGCGGCCTTGGCGACCGCTTCCTTGGTGATGTCGTTGGTGGCGGCAAAGCCCCAGGCGCCGTTCGCCAGCACGCGAATGCCGACACCGGTGGATTCGGTGTTGACGATATTTTCGACATTCTTCTCGCGGGTGATGACGAACTGGCGCAGGTAGCGCCCGACCCGGACGTCGCAATAGCTGGCGCCGGCGCTCTTGGCCGCATTCATCGCGGCATCGGCCAGTCCCTTCTTGAAGCCGACATCAAGCGCACTGTTCAGCTCTTCTGCTGCAATGACCTTGCCGAGGAAGGACGGCAGGACGAGCCCGCCGACGCCCAAAGTGCCAAAGGCCAGGAAGTCGCGTCTATGCAAGATAGCCTCCACTGGAATGCCCGCAGGACGCGGGTCTGTCTTGTCGCGAAGGCAGCCCCCTTGGCACCCCCCGCTTGGATGGCGCGGATCATTGCGAGCCGGACAGACGAGGTCAAACGGCTTTTCGGAGCGACAGGGCGTGGCCCCAGGGGTTTCGACGAACGACAAACCGATGCCGACCAACGACATGAGCGGCCATGACCATGTCACATGCCCTGCCCAAGGTCGCGATTTTTCCGGCTTTATCTCAGATGCTTGGCAATGAGATTCTCGCTCTCATCCCAAAACCGCGCAACCACCGCCGGATCATCGACGAGTGGATTGGGCGTGCGCAGAGCGCGGCGATACCAATAGCCGCCGCCATTCGCCCCGCCCTCCGTCTCAGTCGCCAGCCAGACCAAAGTGTCCGCCCCTTCCGCCTCGCTCGCCTTGTCCAGGCCAAGCGAGCGGGCCTGGGTATCGGCGGGCGCATGCGAAAAGAAGTTCGAGTCGACGGCGCCGGGATGGACGGCATGGGCGACGATGCCTTCGCCCGACAGCCGCCGCGCCAAGGCCCGTGCGAACAGGACATTGGCGAGCTTGCCGGTGCAATAGGCCATGCCCGGGCTGAACCGTTCCAGATTCTGCAAATCGTCCAGGTTGATCGCCGGGATCATCTCGCTGGCATCCGATGCGGTATTGAGGATGCGTACTGCCCCCGCCGGCTGGTCAGCCGCAGCCTTGCGCAGCAACGGCAACAGGCGCTGCGTCAACAGGAAAGGCCCCAGATGATTGCCGGCGAAGTTCGCCTCCAGCCCCTCATCGGTCATCACCAGCGCATCGGTCATGCCACCGGCATTGTTGAACAGCACGTCCACCCGGTCCGTGAGGGCCGCGATGTCCCGAGCCAGTTGCAATGCCCCATCCAGCAACGACAGGTCGGCGCGCAGCATGTCGACCTGCGCGCCAGCCGCCGCGCCCCGGATCTCCGCCTCTGCCGTAGCAAGGCGTCCCGGATCACGGCCGGTGCCGATCACCCGCCAGCCCTGCCGTGCCATGGCCTTGGCGATCGCCTTGCCGATGCCCGAACTCGCGCCCGTCACCACCGCCACGCGTACCTGCTCCACCATGTCCTGCTCCCTGGATTTGTCAGGCAGCCTATCGATTGATGCAGGGTGATGCACGCCGCCGCAGCGATGCGTGCGGGCGATCATACCGGGCCGGTACTACCACGCAGGATCAGTTCATGCGGCAGCATGAGCGCGCCTCTGACACCCGCTCCCCGGCGGAACTGCGGGTCAACCAATATGTCGACCGCCGCTGTCGCCATTTCGGCCTTGGGCTGGCGAATGGTCGTCACCTGCGGCCAGGCCGCGCGCGAGGATGGCGCATCGTCGAAACCACAGACGGACAACGCCTCCGGCACAGCGATGCCATGCTTCATCGCCGTAATCAGCACGCCCAGCGCCATATCGTCGTTCGACGCAAAGATCGCCGTTGGCCGATCGGGCAGCGCCAGCAATTGCTCGCCCAGTTCCAGCCCACTGCGCGAGGTAAAGTCCCCGCGTAGGACGCAGGATTCGTCAACCTCGACGCCCGCCGCCGCCATCGCGGCGCGAAACCCTTCCTCACGCCGGGCGGACGCGCTGTGACTGACCGGCCCCTGGACGAAGCCGATATGGCGATGCCCCAGGCCCAGCAGATACTCGGTCATTTCCCGTGCCGCGCGACGGTCATCCATCCGCACGGTCCCCGACGCTGGTGGCGCCACGCTGGGCGCCACCAGCACGGTGGGCAGGCCCGCCTCGGCAAAGACCGCCATCAGCGCGACATCGTCGCAGATCGGCGGTGCGATGATGGCACCGTCCAGGCGCAACGCCTTGATACTGGCGCGCAACTGATCGGCCCAGTTGGGCGCTGCAAGATCGACCGGTTCCACGACGAGATGATAGCTGCGCGCGCGACACCCCATCAGCGCGCCATGCTGCACATCGGCAGCATAGCCCGAAACCGGATCGTCGATGAACAGGCCGAGCAGATAGGAACGCGAACTGGACAGGCTGCGCGCGAAGGCATTGGGGCGATAATCGAGTTCCGCCACCACCCGTTGCACCACGTCGCGTACTTCGGGGCGGACATGCGCTTCGCCATTGATGACGCGCGATACCGTCTTGGCCGACACGCCCGCCCTGGCAGCGACGTCCTTGATCGTCACGACATTCATGCCTCTGCCTCCAGCCCTCGTGCGCAGATCCACGCAAAGGCGGCGACACCGATATAGCACAGCGCCGGCAGCAGCAGTGCGGGCAGCAGCCCCACGGCATCGGCCGCGACGCCCGTCAGCACCGGCACAATCGCGCCGCCGACCACCGCCATGCACAACCACATCGATGCCAGCGGCGCGAGGCGCCGGTCACGCGGCATGGCCAGCGCATAGATGGTCGGATACATGATCGCATTGCACAGGCCGACGGCGATCAGCGCAGCCGCACCCAAAGCTCCCGGCAGCAGGATGGCACCGATCGTCAACGCAATCGCCGCGACGGCGGCCAGCAGCAACAGCCTCGCCTCGGCGATCCGCGTCATCAGCCAGGCGCCGATGAAACGGCCGACCATCGCCCCGGCCCAATAGAGGCTGACCAGTCTTCCCGCGCTCACCGGATCCAGCGCCAGCCGTTCGGGCTGCATCATGATATTGGTCATCAACGTCCCGATCGTCACTTCCGCACCGACATAGACGAAGATGGCCAGCGTTCCCCATAATAGGCGCGGATCGCGCAACACCGCGAATATCTGTCGCGGCCAGTCCTTCGGCAGCCCTTCCCCGCCGCCGACCGGCGCATGTGCCAATAATCCGCGATGGCCGACATAGAGCAGCGACAGGGCCGCCAGCACCGCACCCGTGGCGATGAAGGGCATGGAGGCCGCCATCTCCGCCCGGGTGCCGGGCGCAATGTCGGCCAGTAGAAAGGGCGCGGTCAACAGCGGCCCAAGCACCGTGCCAAGCGAATTATAGCCCTGAAGCAGGGTTAGTCGGAATGCGGCGCCACGCGATGGCCCGATGACCGTAACCACCGTGTTGGATGCAATCTGCAGCACCGTCTGCCCCGCCGACAGCAGCAGCAAGGCGCCCAGCACCAGAACGAACCGATGCGCAGTTTGTGCGATCACCAGCGCCAGACATCCCGCTGTCATCACCATGAGGCCGGCGGCGATCGAGCGCATATAGCCGACTCGTACGACGGCCAGGGCGGCGGGCAACGCGAACAGCAGATAGCTGGAATGGAAGGCAAGCTGGACCAGCAGCGCCCCTTTATAGTCGAGCGCCAGGATCGACTTGAGCTGCGGTACCAGCAGGCTGATCGACGCACTCAGGAAGCCGCCGACGAAGAAGACTCCGATCGATAGCCAGAACAAGCGCTTGGCAACATATTCCAGCATTTTTCCCGGCCCGGTAGCCGACGGCGATAGAGGCATGTCGGACATTTATGGCAGCCTGATCGGGATGGCAAATGACTGTTGCATGGAAAACACATAGCCTGACATCGATGTCAAATCCATCTTGACAACGATGTCAGACTTTGGTCATTGCAGCGTCACAAGTAACAAATATCCGGGAGGATGACATGACGAGGCACACACTCGTCGCGAGCACGGCGCTCGCGGCTTGCCTATTTACCGTTTCCGCAGCCCATGCCCAGAATGCCGCCGCCCCCGCGCCGCAGGCATCGGAAGCTGGCGCTGACATCATCGTCACCGCGACCCGTCGCGAAACCAGCCTGCAGTCGACCCCGATCGCGATTTCCGCGTTCAGCCAGGACACGCTGACCAAGAATGGCGTCAAGGACGTCACCGACCTCGCCCGCTTCGTCCCCTCGCTGCAGTTCAACCAGCAGGGCGACCAGTCGGCCGTGCTGCTGACCCTGCGTGGCATCGGCAATGACAGCGCCTATACCGAAGTCGCCGATCCCGAAGTCGCCATTTATATCGACGGCGTCTATTCGCCGCGCTCGCAGGGCGCGTCGGTGCTGATGTACGACATGGAGCGCGTCGAAGTGTTGCGCGGCCCGCAGGGCACGCTGTTCGGCCGCAACGCCACCGTCGGCGCCCTGAGCCTGATCTCGGCCAAGCCCAAGCTGGGCGAGTTTGAAGGCAATGTCGAAGTGGTCGCGGGCAATTACGACCGGTTCGGCGTGCGCGGCGCGATCAACATCCCCGTCACCGACACGCTGGCCTTCCGCGTCGCCTTCGTCAGCGACCAGCATGACGGCTATGCCGACTATCAGGCTGCCCCCGATGTTCCGGGCGTCAACCCGTCGGCCTTCGTCACCTCGGGCAAGAAATATTATGCCGCCGACCAGCAGTCGGGCCGCATCTCGATGCTATGGCAGCCCAGCGACCGGTTCAGCTGGAACCTGTCGACCGAAGGCTTCTGGGACAAGGGCGCGCCGGTGATCGGCCTGCTCCAGACCCCGCGTGAAGGCACCAAGCGCTGGTCGACGCTGAGCGACACCGCGCCCGAGACCGATCGCTATTCCGCCGCCGTGCGGAGCAACATGAACTATGACATCACCGATGGCATCCAGCTGAGCTATATTGCCGGCTGGTCGCGCATCGGCGGCAGCACTCGCACCGACGCCGACGCGGGCGCCCTGCCCCCGACCGGCCAGGTCGACGCGGATGGCAACGACCTGCCTCTGGGCGCCTTCAACGAGAACAGCACCGTCTGGTCGCGTTATGACTTCCAGAGCCATGAACTGCAGCTCAAATCGACTGGCGATCAGGCGGTCGACTGGATCCTGGGCGCCTATTACAGCCACGAAAAGAACAAGATCCGCTTCGATATCGACCAGCGTAACGGCTATCGTGACGGCACGTTCAGCTGGGCCGGCAGCTTCATCCAGGCCAATCGCCAGATCGACAGCCGCGCCGTGTTCGGCCAGGCCGTATGGCATGCCACCGACTGGCTGCGTGTGACCGGCGGCCTGCGCTACACGTCCGACAAGAAGGAAGATATTGGCGGTCGCAACGTGATGTTCGACCATTGCCCCGACACCCTGCCCGCCGATGCGTGCCAGGATGGCATTTTCGGCGCCTATCCCGACGCCACGGCCGACGAACTGGTCGCGCTGCTGCCGGGCTATGCGATTTCCAGCAACGACGTGAAGGGCAAGTGGAACAAGCTGACCTATCTCGCCCGTGTCGATGCCGACATCGCCGCCGACACGCTGGGCTATGCCAGCATCTCCACCGGCTTCAAGTCGGGTAACATCCAGGACAATGCCGGCCTGACCGATCCGGAAACGCTGACCAACTATGAAGTGGGCCTCAAGTCGCGCTTCTTCGATCGCCGCGTCACGCTGAACCTGGCCGCCTATTATTCCGACTTCAAGGGATATCAGGTGAACCAGGCCGTCACCTTCCGCGACGACCAGGGCAATGTCATCCGCAGCCAGATGATCACCCAGAACGCCCAGGGCGCCAAGGCCTATGGTCTGGAAGCCGAACTGGTGGCGCAGATCACCGACAATGACCGCCTGAACTTCTCGGGCACGCTGCAGAAGACCAAGCTGGAGGATCTGGAGAGCGTCGACGGGCGCCTCTATGACGGCGGCAAGCAGTCGTCGATCGTGCAGCTGAAGGGCAATGAGCTGGCGCATGCGCCACGCTTCTCCGCCACTGCCAGCTACGAGCATCGCTTCGAACTGGCCAGCGGGGCGACGATCGTGCCGCGCGTCACCACCCATTATGAAACGCGCAGCTGGCTGAGCTACTTCAATGGCGACGCCAACCCGTTCGTCAATGCGAACGATCCGGCGGACAACATGCCCAACCGTGGCACCTATGGTACCGACTGGGACAAGCAGAAGGCCTATTTCCGGTCCGACGCATCGTTGACCTTCAACTCCGCGGATCAGAAATATTCGGTCGAGGCGTTCGTCCAGAATATCGAGAATGGCAAGATCCGGACCGGCGCGGGGGCCTTTGGCGCGACCCGTTACGACCCGGTGTTCCTGTCCAATCTCCAGTCGCCGCGTACCTGGGGTGTCCGCGCCCGCGCGGCCTTCTGATCGCGGCCTGAAAGGAAACAGACATGACGACCGACTCCTCCCTTCCCGGTCGCGTCGTCATACTGGGCGGCGGCACGGCCGGTTGGCTGGCCGCCGCCTATCTGTCCCGCACGCTGAAGGTGCCGAACGTCACGCTGGTCGAATCCAGCGAGATCGGCATCATCGGCGTCGGGGAAGGGACTTTTCCCACCATCCGCACCACACTGGCCGGGCTCGGCATCAGCGAGGCCGAATTCCTGGTCCAGGCCGACGCCACCTTCAAGCAGGGGGTGCTGTTCGACGGCTGGGCCACCGGCAGCGACAGCTATTTCCATCCCTTCAACCTGCCCGTCGGTGGCGAGGATGAGGCGCTGCTGCCGCACTGGATCGCCGCCGCTGGCCCCAACCGGCCAGCCTGGGCCGATGCCGTCACGGTGCAGGAACGGGTGATCCGCGCCGGGCGCGCGCCCAAGCGGCCCGAGGACGCCGATTTTTCCGGGCCGATGAACTATGCCTATCATTTCGACGCGGCCCGCTTCGCGGCCTATCTGCGCGCCATTTCGGTCGCCGCCGGGGTGTCGCGCATCGAGGGCACGGTCGGATTGGTCGAGCGCCATGCCGATGGCGATATCGCCGCGCTGCTGCTGGCCGACGGCCGCCGGGTCGAGGGCGATTTCTTCCTCGATTGCTCGGGCTTCCGCGCCCTGCTGATCGGGCAGACGCTGGGATCGGGCTTCAAAAGCTGCGCCGACAGCCTGTTCAACGATCGCGCGCTGGCGATGCAGGTGCCCTATGCAACGCCCGACGCGCCGGTCCGCCCCTATACGCTGGCCACCGCGCACGAGGCGGGCTGGACCTGGGACATCGGCCTCTCCGGCCGGCGCGGCATCGGCTATGTCTATTCCAGCCGCCATTGCTCGGACGACGAGGCGGAGGCGACATTGCGCCGCTATGTCGGCAGCGAAGGTGACAGCCTCACCCCGCGCCAGCTGCGCTTCGAGACCGGCTATCGCGACACCCAGTGGATCGGCAATTGCGTCGCCGTGGGCCTTTCCGCCGGCTTCTTCGAGCCGCTGGAATCGACCGGCATCATGCTGATCGAGGCCGCGCTCAAGATGATCGGCGATTTCCTGGTGCCCGGCGACCGCGCCGCCCGCGATGCCGCCGCGCGCAGCTTCAATGCGCTGATGGCTGCCCGCTTCGCGCGGATCGTCCATTTCCTGAAACTCCATTATTGCGTCACCCGGCGCACCGACACCGCCTATTGGCGCGACAATGCCGACCCGGCCTCGATCCCGCAGGAATTGCAGGACATGCTGGCGCAATGGTGCCATCGCCCGCCGTCACGCTTCGACTTCCTGGTCGATGTCGAGACCTTCCTGCCGCCCAGCTATCATTATATCCTCTACGGCATGGGCTTCGAGACAGCGCTCACCGCCGGCGCGGATCGCTATCCCGGCGGCGCCGAGGCCCGCGACATCTTCACCCGCGTGCGCGGCGCCCAGGCCGGCGCCTGCGCCGCCCTGCCCGACCATCGCACGCTGCTGAACCATTATCATGCCCGTGCGGCCACCATTCCAGCCAAGGTTTCCCGATGACAATGAAGAAGACGGCGCTGATCGCCGCCCTGATGATCGCCAGCAGCCTGACCGGCGTTGCCGCTGCACAGACCGCCGCGTCCGCCCCCGCAGCAGCCACAGCCCAGTCGGCGCAGGCCCGCGCCGACGCGCTGGTCAAGCAGATGACGCTGGACGAGAAATTGCAGCTGATCCACGGCTATTTCCCGCCGCTGGCAAAGCCCGTGCCGCCGATCGCGATGATCCCGTCGGCCGGCCATATTCCGGGTATCCCGCGCCTGGGCATTCCCACGCTGCGCGAGAGCGACGCCAGCCTGGGCGTCGCCAATCAGGTCGAGCAGCGCAAGGGCGACGTCGCCACCGCGCTGCCCGCCAGCATCGCCACCGCCGCGACCTTCAATCCCAAGCTCGCCTATGAAGGCGGCGCGATGATCGGCGCAGAGGCACGGGCCAAGACCTTCAACATCCTGCTGGCCGGCGGCGTCAACCTGACCCGCGATCCCTGGAACGGTCGCAATTTCGAATATCTGGGCGAAGACCCGCTGCTCGCCGGCACCATGGTCGGCGAACATATCAAGGGCGTGCAGAGCAACCATATCGTCTCGACCATCAAGCATTTTGCGCTGAATTCGCAGGAAACCGGCCGTAATGTGCTCGACGCGCGGATCGACAAGGCGGCGCTGCGGGAGAGCGACCTGCTCGCCTTCCAGCTAGGGATCGAGATCGGCCAGCCGGCGTCGGTCATGTGCGCCTATAACAAGGTCAATGGCGACTATGCCTGCGAGAATGACTGGCTGCTCAACACCGTCCTCAAGCAGGACTGGGCCTATAAGGGCTGGGTCATGTCGGACTGGGGCGCAGTCCATTCGACCGAAAAGGCGGCGATCAAAGGCCTGGACCAGGATAGCGGCCAGGAACTGGACGACCAGATGTTCTTCGATACCAAATTTGCCGATGCGGTGAAGGCGGGGCGCATCCCGATGAGCCGGCTCGACGACATGGTCCGTCGCATCGTGTTCGGCGTGATCGACAGCGGGCTGATGGACCAGGCCGTGCCCGACAGCGCTCAACCGATCGACTATGCGGCCCACGCACTGGTCGCGCAGAAGGCGGCCGAGGAAGGCATCGTCCTGCTCAAGAATGACGGCAATCTGCTGCCGCTGGCGAAGACCGCCAAGACAATCGTGCTGATCGGTGCCCATGCCGATGTCGGCGTGCTGTCGGGCGGTGGATCGTCGCAGGTCCGCTCGGTCGGCGGCGCGCCGGTCGAAATCCCGCTGACCAAGGGGGCGGCCGCCTCCTTCGCGCGGATCACCTGGCACGCCTCCTCGCCGCTGAAGGCGATCCAGGCGCTCGCCCCCAATGCCAAGGTCACCTATATCGACGGCAGCGATCCCAAGGCAGCGGCCGCCGCCGCACAGGGCGCCGACATGGCGATCGTCTTCGCCTGGGCCTGGCGCACCGAAGCGCAGGACCCCGAAAGCATGGCCCTGCCCGACAATCAGGATGCGCTGATCGACGCCGTCGCCGGCGCCAACAGGAAGACGCTGGTGGTGGTCGAGGCCGGCGGCCCGGTGCTGATGCCCTGGGTCAGCCGCGTGCCCGCCATCCTGCAGGCCTGGTATCCCGGCCAGCGTGGCGGCGAGGCGATCGCCAACATCCTGTTCGGCGATGTCGATCCTTCGGGGCGCCTCCCCATCACCTTCCCGGTCGGCGTCGATCAGGCGCCGCGCCCGGAACCGATGGGCCTCGCGGAGCTGCACGCCGCCGAGGCCCGCCGGGACGCCGGCGACAAGACCGTCTATGGCATGAGCGGCGGGGTCGCCTCCTTCCCGGTCGACTATCCCGAGGGCGCCGATGTCGGCTATCGCTGGTATGCGGCCAAGAACGCCAAGCCGCTTTTCCCCTTCGGCTATGGCCTGACCTATACCAGCTTCCACTATGCCAATCTGAAGGTGGCCGACGGCACCAAGCTGAGCGTCAGCTTCGATGTCACCAATAGCGGCCAGCGCGCGGGCGCCGACGTGCCCCAGCTCTATGTCGAGGCAAAGAGCGCCGCGGGCACCAAGGCCTATCGCCTGGCCGGGTTCGAGAAGGTCTGGCTGAAACCCGGCGAGACCCGGCAGGTCAGCCTGACCGTCGATCCGCGCGTCATCGCCCGCTTTGACGAGGCCAAATCCGGCTGGGCGCTGGACGCGGGCAATTACAAGCTGCGCATCGGCCATTTCGCGGGCGACGCGGCGCTGACCGGCTCGGCCCGGCTGGACGCGGTCGCGCTCAAGCCATGACCAGCGCCACGCATCAGACCGAGCTGCTGCTCTTCACGGTATTGGTCCAGCTGATCGTGATGATCGGCGCCGCCCGGCTGATGCACGTACTGTTCCGCCGCATGGGGCAGCCCGGCGTGGTGGGCGAGATCGTCGCCGGCCTGCTGCTCGGCCCATCGTTGTTCGGCCATTTCTTTCCCGGCCTATCGCTTATCCTGTTCGGCGCCAAGCCCGAACCGGCGGTGACGGTGCTGAGCCAGATCGGCCTCATCCTGCTGATGTTCCAGATCGGCAGCGAGTTTGAGTTCGCCCGGTTGCGCGAGGCGCGATTGCGCCAGACGACGCTGCTAGTCGCCATCACCTCCGTCGCCATTCCCTTCCTCGCCGGTTTCGGCGTTGGCCAATGGTCGGCGGCGGCGCTGGCCCCCTCCATCGATCCCTTCGTCTACAGCCTGTTCTGCGGCGTCGCGACGGCGATCACGGCGGTGCCGATCCTCGGCCGCATCCTGGGCGATTTCGGCCTGACCCGCACCGACATCGGCATCGTCGCCATCTCGGCCGCCGCGATCAACGATGTCGTCGGCTGGGTGCTGCTGGCCGGGATCGCCGCCTTTGCCACGGCGCAGCTGTCGGGCAGCTATCTGGTCGTCCATGTCGGGGGCCTCGCCCTCTTCCTCTTCGCCCTGCGCTTCGTCGCCGCGCCGCTCGCCGACCGGCTGGTCGCCCGCTTCCCGCTGGAGCGGGGCACGATTCCGCCGTCGCTGCTGGCGATCCTGCTGCTGATGATGTTCGGCCTGGCGCTCTGCACCTATGCGCTGGGCATCTTCGCGATCTTCGGCGGCTTTGCTGCGGGCCTGCTGTTCCATCGCCATCGCGCGCTGGTTGATGCCTGGCAGGAACAGGTGGGCCGTTTCGTCACCGTTTTCTTCCTGCCGATCTTCTTCACCTTCACGGGCCTGCGCACCAACATATTGGGCCTGGCCACCGGCACCGAATGTTTCTGGCTGATCGCCGCCTGCGCCGCCGCGATCCTGGCCAAGATCGTTCCGGTCTATTGCGCCGCCCGGGTGAGCGGCTGGCCGCACCGCGACGGGCTGATCCTAGGATCGCTGATGAACACCCGCGCGCTGATGGAGCTGATCGTGCTCAATGTCGGCTATGACCTCGGCTTCCTGCCCAAATCGATGTTCACCATTCTTGTGGTGATGGCCGTGGTCACGACATTGATGACCGGACCGATCCTGCGCATCCTGCTGCGCGCCACCCCGCAACCACTTGCCAGACCCGCCGAAGCCTGACGCTTCGCCTGCACAGGAGTCCCCATGATCCCGCGCCTTTCGTCCGCGTCTCTTTCCATCCTTGCGCTGGCGCTGACCGGCGGCGCCGCAGCCCAGTCGGTGCCGCAGCAGCCGACCGCCTCGATCGCCAACCCCGCGATCTGGCCCAAGCTCAACGCCCAGCCCAAGCGCGACGCCAAGGTGGAGCAGCGGATCGACGCACTGATGCGGGCGATGTCGATCGAGGACAAGGTCGGCCAGTTGATCCAGGTCGACATCGGATCGATCAAGCCGGCCGATGTCGTCACCTACAAGATAGGGTCGGTGCTGAACGGCGGCAATAGCGGCCCCTATGACGACGAATATGCCTCGCCGGCCAAATGGCTGAAGCTGGCCGACGAATTTTACGACGCATCGATGACCCGCAACGACGGCCGGCCGAAGATCCCGATCATCTGGGGCACGGATTCCGTCCACGGCAACAATAATATCGTCGGCGCCACGCTGTTCCCGCACAATATCGGCCTGGGCGCCGCGCGCGACCGCGACCTTATTCGCAAGATCGGCGAGATCACCGCGCTGGAAACCGCCGCCGCCGGCCTCGACTGGACCTTCGCGCCGACGTTGGCAGTGGTGCAGGACGACCGCTGGGGCCGCACCTATGAAAGCTATGGCGAGGAGCCGGCAATCGCCGCCGACTATGCCGGCGCGATGATCGAGGGCGTGCAGGGCAAGGTCAATGGCAAGGATTTCCTGGCGCCCAACCATCTGATCGCCACGACCAAGCATTTCCTGGGCGACGGCGGCACCGGCGGCCGCGACCAGGGCGACACGGTGGTGTCCGAACAGGTGCTGCGCGACGTCCATCTGGGCGGCTATCCCGCCGCGATCGAGGCTGGGACGCAATCGGTCATGGCCAGCTTCTCCAGCTGGAACGGCGAGAAGATGAGCGGCAACAAGTCCCTGCTGACGGGCGTGCTGAAGGAGCAGATGGGCTTTGACGGCTTCGTCGTGGGCGACTGGAACAGCCATGGCCAGGTGCGCGGCTGCACCAATGAGGATTGTCCCCAGGCGATCAATGCCGGGCTCGACATGTTCATGTATTCCGGCCCCGGCTGGAAGCAGCTCTATGCCAATACCCTGCGCGAGGCGAAGGAGGGCACCATACCGGCGAGCCGACTGGACGACGCGGTGCGCCGCATCCTGCGGGTGAAGCTGCGCGCCGGCACCTTCGATCGCGGCCGGCCTTCGTCCCGCCCCTTTGCCGGCAAGTTCGACGTGATTGCCGGTCCGGCCAGCAAGGCGATCGCCCGCCAGGCGGTGCAGGAATCGCTGGTGCTGCTCAAGAATGAGGGCGTACTGCCGCTCAAGCCCAGCGCCCATATCCTGGTCGCCGGCGCCGCTGCCGACAGCATCAGCCAGCAGGCCGGTGGCTGGTCGATCACCTGGCAGGGCGCGGACCTGCCCAACAGCGCCTTCCCCAATGCCACCTCGATCTGGAAGGGGATTGCCGACACGGTGAAAGCGGCCGGCGGCACCGCCAGCTATGCGCCCGACGGCAGCTTCACGACCAAGCCGGACGCCGCGATCGTGGTGTTCGGCGAGAAGCCTTATGCCGAGTTCAAGGGCGACATCCCCAATCTGGAATATAGTCCGGGCGACAAGCCGGACCTCGCCCTGCTCAAGAAGTTGAAGGCAGCCGGCATACCGGTGGTCACGGTCTTCCTGTCGGGCCGGCCGCTCTGGGTGAATGCCGAACTCAATGCGTCGGACGCCTTTGTCGCGGCCTTCCTGCCGGGCAGCGAGGGCGGCGGCGTCGCCGACGTCCTGTTCGCCAAAGCCGATGGCAGCATCAATCATGACTTCCGCGGCACGCTCGGCTTCTCCTGGCCCAAGCGCCCCGATCAATATGTGCTCAATCGCCGCGACCCGGGCTATGATCCGCTCTTCGCCTTTGGCTATGGATTGTCCTACGCCAAGCCGGGCAAGGTCGGGCCGCTCGACGAGAGCCGCCCCGCCGGCATGGCCGAGGCGACGCCGGGCACCTTCTATGGCACCGGCCGCACGCCGCCGGGCTGGGCGATCGACACCGAACTGGTCAAGCAATCGGGCGTCGACCGCCGCGCGCAGGAGGATGCCCGCCTGTTCAGCTGGAGCGGCGGCGCGCCGGGCAAGGTCGCGATCGTCGCGCCCCGCCCGATCGACCTGGCGCGCGAAAGCAATGGCGAGATCAGCCTGGTGATCCAGTATCGGCTCGACGCCAAGCCCGGGGCGCCGGTGACGATCGGCGTGGAAAGCGGCGGCAAGACCATCGCCGTGCCGATCGATGCCAGCCTGGCCAAGGCAGTGCCGGGCAGTTGGACCAGCTTTGCCGTACCGCTGCAATGCTTTGCTAGCCGGGGCGCGGACATGCACGCACTGACGGCGCCCTTCGTCCTGTCGACCAGCGGGCCGATGACGATCGCGATTTCCGACGTGAAGCTGGACTATGTCAGCATGCCGATGAATGCCTGCGGGGGGTGAACCGGCCGTGGCGGCGCGAAGCAAAGCTATCACCCCCCTGTAGTCAGGGGCGGGTTTCGCGCCGCCGTGGCGTCCGCTATGTCCCACCGCGAAACATAAGGGGGGACGCACGGATATGGATCGAGTGCAGGGACTTGCATGGGCGGCACGATCGCCCTTAGGTGACGCCATGACGGGTCGCACCTCCATTTGTCATACGCCGCAGGAGCGGCCGTGACGATCAATCCGCTTTATTCCCTGACGGGCTTCATTGTCGGCACGCTGGTCGGGCTGACCGGCGTTGGCGGCGGATCGCTGATGACGCCGATCCTGGTGCTGCTGTTCAATTTCCATCCCGCCGCCGCAGTCGGCACCGACCTTCTCTATGCCTGCGTCACCAAAAGCGTGGGCAGCCTAGTCCATGGCTGGAAGCGGTCGGTCGACTGGGCGATCGTCGGCTGGCTGGCACTGGGGTCGATGCCCGCCGCGATCGGTGCGCTGATGGCGCTGCGGGCGATGGGGCCACCATCCGCCGCCGTGGTCGATCCGATCAAGGTGACGCTGGGCGTGATGCTGCTCCTCACCGGCCTGGTGCTGCTGTTCCGCGAGCGGATCACCGCCTGGTCGCGCAGCCATGGCCAGGATCGCAGCCCGGCGACCACCCGCAACCTCACCATATTGCTGGGCGTGATCGTCGGCGTGGCGGTGACCATCACCTCGGTCGGCGCTGGCGCGATCGGCGCGACCGCGCTGCTGATCCTCTATCCCCGCACGCCGCTCGCCCGGATCGTCGGCAGCGACGTCGCCCATGCCGTGCCGCTGACGCTGGTGGCGGGCATCGGCCATTGGTGGCTGGGCACGGTCGACATGTCGCTGCTCGCTTCGCTGCTCATCGGGTCGATCCCCGGCATCATCGTCGGCAGCCTGCTGGCATCGCATGTGCGCGAAGCGGTGCTGCGCACGATCCTGGCGACGATCCTGATCATCGTCGCGCTCAACCTGGTCTTCTGAAACGCCGGGGCGTCAGCCCGGCAGGAAACCGGACTGGCGCAGCCGATCGACCGAATCCCGTGCCACCGGGGCGGACATGCCGTTGGTCAGCCGGACTTCCCGGCTCTTGCCGATGCCGGGCACATCGGCGACCGCTGCCTTGGCGACCCACCAACTGCGATGGATCTGCGCACCGGGCATATCATCCATTTCGGCAATGGCGTCGCGCAGCCGCATCAGGATCAGTTCGCTGCCGCGCGGTCCATGGACGCGGACATAATGATCCTCGCTCTCCAGCGCGAGCACCGGCCCCGTAAAAGCGGAACTTAGGCGCCGATCGAGGCGGGTGCCATCCGCCCTGCTCGCCGGCCCATCCGGCAAGGCGGGCGCCTCGGTCCGTTCGGCCCCCTGCGCGAACATGGTCGCTGGCCCCATATGCTCGTCATAATAGCGCAGCAGATGGGCGTCGGCCCGTTCCGCCCACCAGGCGATGGTCATGACCAGCAGACAGCATAGCAAGGTGAAGGGCAGCAGTCCGGGATAACCGCCCAGCAGCCTTATTTCGTCGCGCCCGACCAGACGCCAGATGAGGGCCAGGGGAAAGCTGGACACGACCATGCCCCAGAAGACCAGCGATCCGCGCGGCAGGCCGGTCGCCCGGGCGATCGCCCGCCAGGCGATCATGGTCGGGCGCGCCAATATATAGGCCCCCATCAGCAACAGCCACCATCGCCCCGCGCGCAGGAAAAAATCACCGGACAGATAGGTGCCGAACGGCCCCAGGAAGCCGACGACCGCCGCGACCGGCAGCATCGCCCACAGTTCCAACAGCACACGGCGGAGACTTTTCACGCAATCCCCCTTCCCATTCACGAAACGCGAACCGCGCAAGGCGCGGATTTCCGTGCTTTTCCTTATCATCCTTCCGCGTGACGGAAAGCCGCTTGCCCGTCAATCGCCGCCTGCCATCGCTCCCTTTCATACCGGCGGGCCGATGAATGGATCATCCACTTTGACCGGATAGGGAGACTGACAATGACCGACTTTCTGAGCACCAAGAGCGCGATCGCCATCATGTGCTGCGCCATCATCGCCCATATGGGTGCCTTTGCCCTTGCCCTCGCCTGATGTGCCGTTCCACGCCTTCCCGATCGCCCGGTACCGGCCCGCGCTTCAGCGACAGGCCGGGTTATGGGCGTCGGGATAGGCCATATAGCTGATGCTTGCCGCAGGCAGGGATTGCTCGCCCTGGGCGCTGACGCCCTTGAATTGCGGCACCACCCCATCCTTGCCCACCGTCAGCAGGCGGCCGTTGAGCTTCACCGTCCCGGCGTCCAGACTGTCGGCGGTCAATGTGTAACGAACGGCCTTTCCGGCCATTGCAAAGCGTGCCGGACTGGCGGTGTCGAGATTGATCGCCACGACGGCCACGCCGCCCGGCTTGCCACGCAGGCATTGGCTGTACAGATGCAGCTTCCCGGAATTTTGTCCGGCGTCCAGCACGACATTGCCCATCAGGCGCGCCCATAGAACCGCCGCCCAATAGCTGGGACGCGGCTCCATCGTGTCTTCGTCGATCCACGCATAGTCGCTGGCCGCCAGCGTATTGTGAAAGACGACCGAGATGCCCTGCCGCGCCTGACGCCCCAGTTGATCCACATAGCGAAACGTGTCGCGATATGTCGCCGCCCAGGCGTCACCGCCACAGGCCGCCTGCGCCGTCTCCGTGATCCAGATATCCGTCCCGGGCGCATAGCGCTGCTGCAGCGGCCTATAATAATCGACATAGCGATCCGCCCGCCCCAGCCAGTCCTCGCTCAAGGCCGCATCCGGTGCGATGCCGGCGCTCTTGTCCATCCTCGCGCAGCGCTGGGAAACGGTACCGTAAAAATGGTAGGAGAAGATATCGACCTTGGCGCGCGGTTCCGTCCCCATCAGCGCATCGGTTGAAATCTGGCCGGCATTGGCCGGGAATATCACGAACCCGGCTTCTCCGGTGCTACCGGGACCAACGATCTTCATGTCCTTTGCCTCGGCATCGCGAAAGGCGCGGAAGACGGCCATGTCCTTGGCAAAGGTGCCGGCATCATAGCCTTTGGGCAAGCCCACCATCGGACCGACATTGGGTTCGTTGATGAGTTCAGCCGCATAGATATGCCCGCCAAGCTTGCGGGTATAGGCATTGAGTTGGCGCGCCTGCTCGGGATTCCACACGCCAGAGGCATCGCGTGCGCCCTCGCTGACGGGAAAGGAGACGACCAGCTTGCCGCCAACCGATTGCACGAAGTCGATCACGCCGGCCCATTGGTCGCGGGTCAGCACGCTTTGATAGCCTTTGGGCGGCGTTGCCGGCGGTGGGGCATCGCTGTCATGGAAATAGGTGGCATTGGCCCATCCCCCACTGACCCGTATATAGGTCGGCCCCAGTGCCCTGGCGAGATTGCGCAAGCGCAGGTCGGTCTTCAGGTTGATCGGATCGCGCTTGCGAAACATGACCGCCGCCATGTCGACACCGCCGCTCGGCCCGACGCTAGGTTTGGGCGCGGCTTCTCCCGGCTTGGGATAGGGCGCCCAGAACCGGCCGCCGACCACTTCCACCATCTCAACATTATAGGCCTGATATTGGTCATCCACCTTGGCAATCCGCGCAAATTCGGTCGGATTGGCGACAGGCGAAGCAAGTACGGCGCCGCCGAGCAGCAGCGCACCGGTCGTCACGCCATATTGTGCGATCCGCAAATGGCTGTTGCGCATGTCGCTCTCCCTCTCCGTTGCTTGACCGGCACTATCGCCCGCACCGTGCCGGCCAGCAAGGGTGACGCAAAATTGGCCAGACCAAATCGCTCGAGCGATAGCGCGACAGCAGCGGCCAGCAGCAGCGATGTCGATCGCGGCATCGACACCTGTGTTCATCGGAGGCCGGAACTAAAATGGCCCCGGACCGTTACCGTCATGGTTGCGTAATATTACAAAGCCCAAGAACATATCCGACCTGATACCTGCCCCGGTAATAATACCGAGGTTTATTGGGGGCACTTTACGGTAGATTGAGGACGAACAGGGAGTAGCAACGATGAAACCCATTCGCAGTGCTCACACGCCACAGGCGCGCGTCGCCTTCACCCCGACCAGCAAAAAGGCTGGACAATGGGTCCAGACCCCGTCCGGCTTCGTGAAGCTCGACAGTCCAGCGGCTCCGCACGCCCAATAACGACTGCGCCTATCGCCGTCTGTGCCATGCCCGGCAAGATCGGCGATAGGCATGTCACTGCATCCGGAAATGCTCCATGCTGCCGCCAGCGGTATAGGGTGCGAGCAGCCTGCGAAATTCTGCGAACTGGGGCGTCGTGGTGAAGGCGACATGATCGTCCATGCTGGCCCATTCGATCAGCAGGATGAATTTATCGGGATGCTCCACCCCTCGCCCGAAGCGCACCGCCTGCACACCAACCAGGCCGCGCAGCAGGGGCAAGCCGTCATCCTGCATGGCGGTCTCGAACGCCTCCTCCATGCCCGGCTTCACCATCAGCAACGACTGTTCTACTAGCATGCCATATCTCTCCTAACGGGCTGCGAGGCCGGCATTGCCGCCATGCAGCCGCAGCTTCAGCGCATTTTGATAATAGGCAACCGTCTGATATTGACCGATCAATATGGGCAGTTCGATGAGTTGCGCCGGATCCAGCCGGGTTGCCAGTGTTGCCCAGGTGTCATCCTGGATCATGGCATCGCCATGCAGTTCCTCCACCGCGCGCAGAATGGCGCGATCATTTGCGTTCCATGCCGCGTCGGTCGAACCCACGATGATCCGTTCGACGTCCTCTCTTCCGATCCCGGCATGGCGCGCGATCAGGATATGCTCGCCCCATTCATAAGGCGCCTGGCACAACCATGCGATCCGCAGGATCGCCAATTCGCGATCACGCGGCGCCAATCGCCCTTCCGTCAACAGCAGAACGCCCACATCGGTCTGGCGCGCAAAAAGGGTTGGATGGCGCAGCATCGTCCGGATGATCTCCGGCAAGCGGGCCAGCAGGACGGCCATGTCAGCCGCTTCCTGCCCGGCCCCACGCGCGTCCGCCACATCAGTGAGCAGTTCCGCCTCGCGGGCATTGATGGACTGGTTGATCGCGATCATCTGTCGGATCAGGGGATCAAGATCGCCGCTATATTCATCGATCTGCAGCGGCTCGATCCGGGGTGCGCCACCCAATATCTGGTCATGGCGGCGGGCAATGCCAGCGGTCTCGGCGCCCATTCCGGGTTGCACATCCGCACTCTCGGTCATGCCAGCCTCTTCCCTTCGGTCTCCCGCTCCGTCGAAGTGGCTTGGTGCCCCGGCAGTGTCAAACCGCCGGGGCGCTATATGTCCGGTCAATATTCCTCGGGATCGGAATGAAATTCATGCCAGATGCCGTTGAGGATGCCGAAGCCGACGGCGAGGCCGACGCCCAATATCCAGGCAAAATACCACATAGGTCGGATCCTTAGTAAAAGTCGGGGTTGAGGCGGATTTCCCGATCGGTCACGCGGCCGAACATCACCTTGTAGGCCCAGGCGGTGTAGGCCAGCACGATCGGCAGGAAGATGACGGTGCAGATCAGCATGGTGAACAAGGTGCCGTGGCTGGACGAGGCATTCCATGCCGTCAGACTGGACCCCGGATCGATCGAACTGGGCAGGATGAAGGGGAACATCGACAGGCCGACGGTGCTGATGATGCCGACATTGGCGATCGACGAGCCGGCGAAGACCAAAGTGTCGCGCTGGCCACGAATGCCCAGCAATGCCAGCACCGGCCCCGCAAAGCCCAGGATCGGCGCCAGCAGCATCCAGGGATGCGCGGCATAATTGTCGAGCCAGGCGCCCGCCGCCGCGACCGCGCCGCCCAGATGCGGGTTGGACGGACCGTTGGGATCGATCACGCCGTCGACGCGATAGCCCATGCCACTCCAGGCGACGAACAGCCCGCCGATGGCGAACAGCAGGATCGACAGGATCGCCGCGCCCTGACCATAAAGACGCACGCGCTGTAGCACCGGCCCCTCGGTCTTGAGGCTGAGCCAGCCGGCGCCATGCAGCACCAGCATCGCGACCGACAGCAGGCCGGTCAGCAGGGTGAAGGGCGTGAACAGGCCCAGCAGCGATCCTTCATAGAACATGCGCAGGTCGCCATCGAGGCGGAAGGGCGCGCCGACCAGCACATTGCCGACCGCGACGCCGAAGACGAGCGCGGGCACCAGACCGCCGACGAACAGCGCCCAGTCCCAGCCGGCCCGCCAGCGGGCATCGGGTTTCTTCGAGCGATATTTGAAGCCGACAGGCCGCAGGATCAGCGCCGAGAGCACCAGGAACATCGCGAGATAGAAGCCGGAGAAGCTGACGGCATAGACGAAGGGCCAGGCGGCGAAGATGGCGCCGCCGCCCAGGATGAACCAGACCTGGTTCCCTTCCCAGGTCGCGCCGACGCTGTTGATGATCATGCGCCGTTCCTCGTCGGTCCGGCCGGCAAAGGGCAGCAAGGCCGCCGATCCCAGGTCAAAGCCGTCGGTAAGGGCGAAGCCGATCAGCAGCACGCCCAGCAGCAGCCACCAGATGACGCGCAGCGTTTCATAATCGAGCGGAATGGTCATTGTCCTAACTCCGGTTGGCGGGCGTCATTCGGCGGGCACGGCGCGGAAATCGGGCGCCGGCTCGGCGGGGCTGTCAGGCCGCCAGGGGATATAGCGTTCCGGCCCCTTGGCGATGGTGGCGAGCATCAGCTTCACCTCGATCACCGCCAGGATACCGTAGAGCAGGGTGAAGCCGATGATGGTGGTCCACAATTGCGGCACCGTCAGGCTGGAGGCGGCAAGGAAGGTCGGCAGCACGCCATCCACCGCCCAGGGCTGGCGCCCGATTTCCGCCACCGCCCAGCCGACCTCGATCGCGATCCACGGCATCGGGATCATGAAGACGGCCAGTTTCAGGAACCAGCGCGCATCGAACCGCCGCATCGACGAGAAGGCAAAGGCGGTCGCGAAGAAGGCGATGAAGGCAAAGCCCAGCCCCGCCATGATGCGGAACATCCAGAAGATCGCCGGCACATTGGGCACGGTGCTCCAGGCCGCCTTCTCGATCGTCGCGGCATTGGCCTGGCGCGGATCGGCGACGAAGCGCTTCAACAGCAGGGCATAGCCCAGATCCGCCTTGTTGCGCTCGAACGCTTCCCGCGCGACCAGATTGTTGCGATCGACCTTCAGCGTCTCGACCGCATCATAGGCGATGATGCCGGCGGCGATCCGCACCTTGGCGGTGTCGACCAGTTCGTTGATGCCGCTGACTTCGCCGGTCAGGCTGCGGGTCGAGATGAGGCCCAGTACATAGGGTATCTTGATCTCGTGCGTGGTTTCCCGCCCGCTGTTGGACGGCAGGCCGAAGATGGAGAGGCCGGCGGGGGCGGGTTCGGTTTCCCACATGCCCTCGATCGCGGCGAGCTTCATCTTCTGGTTCTCGGTCAGCGCATAGCCGCTTTCGTCACCCAGCACGACGACCGACAGCGAGGCGGCCAGGCCAAAGGCGGCGGCGACGGTGAAGGAACGCTTGGCGATGGCGACATGCTTGCCCTTGAGCAGATAATAAGCCGAGACCCCCAGCACGAAGACGCTGGCGCAGACATAGCCGGCGCTGACGGTGTGGACGAACTTCGCCTGAGCGACCGGATTGAAGATCACCGCCATGAAGTCGGTCACCTCCATCCGCATCGTCTGCGGGTTGAAGGTCGCACCGGTGGGATGCTGCATCCAGCCATTGGCGACCAGGATCCAGAGCGCCGACAGGTTCGACCCCAGCGCCACCATGAAGGTGGTGAGCAGATGGCCGCGCTTCGACAGGCGATCCCAGCCGAAGAACATGAGGCCGACGAAGGTCGCCTCCAGGAAGAAGGCCATCAGGCCCTCGATCGCCAGCGGCGCGCCGAAAATGTCGCCGACATAGTGCGAATAATAGGCCCAGTTGGTGCCGAACTCGAACTCCATGGTGAGGCCAGTGGCCACGCCAAGGACGAAGTTGATCCCGAACAGCTTGCCCCAGAAGCGGGTGATGTCCCGCCAGATCGGGCGGTCCGTCATGACATAGACGCTTTCCATGATGACGAGCATGAAGGAAAGGCCCAGTGTCAGGGGCACGAACAGGAAATGATACAATGCCGTGAGAGCGAATTGCAGCCTGGATAATTCAACGACGGCCATGCTTATCATCGCGACCCCCTTCTTCTTCCCTGAACCATGATGGCTCGCGGAATATTGGTGTGACGGTGCTACATCATTGAGGCAGATCAAATTCTATCCGCCCTGCTAGGGTAATTGAATGCGCCAAAGGGTCCACCTAGGAAAAACCGCAATAATGGGTTGGGTAATCGACATTTTAGGCGCGGCGCTGTTCGCCGCCGGGATTGCCGGCGGGATCGGCCGGCTGGCCGATGGCCAGGTCATCGGCTGGCTACCGCCGACCCTGATCCTGGCGGGCGGCATGCTGCGCGGCGCGGGCTTGCTGCTGGCGCATGTGCAGGCGATCCGGACAGCGCAGGCCGATGTCGCGTTGCGGCGTTCGTCACTGATCCCCCGATTGCTCGGTGGTCGATTGACGCGGCCGCTGCTGGCCGGCGAGAATGCGATGTTCGCGATCGACCATATGACCGCGATCGAAGCCTATGGCGCCCGTTTCATGCCCGCAAGACGCGCGGCCATGATCGGCCCCTTGCTGGTTGCGGCGATCGTCGCCGGGGCGAGTTGGGTGGCCGCGACCATCCTGCTGGCAACGCTGGTCCCCTTCGCCTTTGGCATGATGCTGGCCGGCACGGCTGCGCGCCGCGCCGCCGAGCAGCAGATGGCGGCGCTCGCCCAATTATCGGGCCTGTTCGTGGACCGGCTGCGCGCATTGCCGCTGATCCGCCATTTCGATGCGCAGGCGCGGGTCATCCGGCAAGTTGACGGTGCCGCGCAGGCGGTTGCAACGCGCACCAGCGCCGTGCTGCGCATCGCCTTTCTGTCTGGCGCCGTGATGGAGTTTTTCGCGGCCCTCTCGGTCGCGCTGGTCGCGGTCTATTGCGGCTTTGCCCTGCTTGGCCTGCTGCCATTTCCCATGCCCGAAACGCTCAACCTGAAGCAGGCCCTGTTCGCACTGGCCATGGCGCCCGAATTCTATCTGCCGATGCGCCGCCTGGCCGCCGCCTATCATGAAAAGCAGTTGGGCGAAGCCGCCGAGGGCGCGCTGCAAGCCGTCCTGCCCGCTGATGATGCGACGCCGCTTTCCACGCCCGGTGCGTTTGATGGCCTTCGCGTCGATGCGCTGTGCATCGGGCTGGGTGCGGGGATCGGTCCCGTCACGCTGAATCTGGAAATGGCCGATCTGGTCGCGCTGACCGGCCCGACCGGCAGTGGCAAGACCAGCATGCTCGCCGCCATTGCCGGGCAAATCCAGCCGGTACAAGGCCGCGTCACAACCGCGGGCGGCGACGTGATCGATCCCGACCAGATCGCCTGGGCATCCCAGACCCCCTTATTCCTGCCTGGCAGCCTGGCCGACAATATCGCGCTTGCCCGTCCAGACGCGGACCGCACCGATATCGCCCGGGTCGCTGGCCTGGTCGGCCTGACCCCCATGCTCCATGCCCGTTCGGCCGGGCTTGACCTGATCATCGACCATGCCGGATCGGGTCTTTCAGGCGGAGAACGCCGGCGGATCGGCCTGGCGCGCGCCATTCTGTCGAACCGCCCGCTGCTGCTGTGCGATGAACCGACGGCGGATCTGGATGCCGACAGTGCAGCGGCCATCACCGCCCTGCTTGTGGCCCTATCCGCCAGCCACGCGATCCTGGTCGCAACCCACGACCCTCATCTGACTGCGGCCGCCCGGCAGGTGGTGGCATTATGAACCCCATCCAGATCGCGCTGGACAATGCCCCAGGCACGCGCAAGCGCCTGATATTCGCCACGATATGCGCAGCGATCGCGACGCTTTCCGGCATCCTACTGCTTGCCCTTGCAGGCTGGTTCCTGACCGCCGCGATGCTGGCGGGCGCAGCCGGGCCGATTGCGGTCCAGGCATTCAACTATCTGATCCCGAGTGCCGCGATCCGGCTGCTCGCCATTGCCCGAACGGCGTCGCGATACGGCGAGCGGCTCTGGTCCCATAATGCCGCACTCGGCGCCATGGGTGGCCTGCGCGCAATGCTGTTCGCCAAACTGGCGGTGCAGGACAGCCGGACGGCGATCGACCTGTCGAGCGGAGACGCCGCCGCGCGACTGACAGGCGATGTCGATGCACTGGAAGAACTGATCGTTCGCCGGCCTTCGCGAATAGCTGGCCTGTTGGCGGCGTTGGCCGGCGGTGCCCTGGCCGCGACGGCGGGATGGCGCTGCGGGCTGTTGCTGGTCGCGTTGCTGGCCCTGTTGCCCCTGTTATTGCGCTGGATCGCGCCCCGGATTACCGAAGAACCCGCGCGCGAAGCCGCCGAAGCCCTGGGCCTGTTGCGGGCGCGCCATGTCGACTATGCGGCGGCCCGGCCGGAGATTGTCGCCTATGGGCTTGGCCCGCAGGTCATGGAGGATTTGCAGCCGTTGATCGCGCGACTGGACCGCGCGCGCGCGCGCCTGTTCATCGGGGAAGGGATACAGGCCGCCGTCCTTGCCACCTATGTCGCTTTTGCCACGATGATGGTGCTGCTCAGCGCCGTCGGCCCTGCCCCGATCATTGCCCTGGCCCTGCTGTCATGCGCCGGTGCGGTCGAGGCGATGGCGGGCCTGTCCCGTTCGGCCTTCCGCCAGGCAAGCGTGACGGCGAGCCTTCACCGCCTGACCGGCATCGCCACGCTCGCAACGCCCACCATGGCGGCAAGCGCGCCGCACATGTCGGCTTCGCTCCGCCTGGGCTCGATGCAGTTGGCGCCCGGCGACCGGGTCGCCATCATCGGCAGGTCCGGATCCGGCAAGACATTGCTCGCCGAAGGGCTGGCCGGTCTGCGCGCCGTCATCGCCGACGCCGCTGTCGACGGCCGCCCGCTCGCTACCGTTCCAGCCGCCTTGCTCCAGCGGCAGTTCGCACTCTCCCCGCAGGATGCGCCGTTGCTGGCGGGCAGCATTGCCGACAATTTACGGCTCGCCCGCCCCGGCATCGACCATGCCATGATGATGGACGCCCTTGCCGTCAGTTGCCTTGAAGACCGGATCGCCACTCTGCCGGGCGGCCTCGATTTTCAACTGGGCGAGGCAGGCAGCAATCTTTCGGGGGGTGAACGCAAGCGATTGTCGCTCGCGCGTGCACTGCTGGCCGGACGCCCCTGGCTGTTGCTCGACGAACCGACGGAAGGGCTGGACGCCGCGACCGAAGCGCGCATGATCGAGCGCCTGCGGCACTGGCTCGATCGCACCGGCACCGGCCTGATCCTCATTTCCCATCGTCCGGCCCCGCTCCAGCTTGCGCGGCACCGGATTGATGTCGCACGGATAGGCGCCATTCCAGCCCTGCCGCGGGGTGGCTAGGATCATCCGGCAATGATAGGCTTTATCTACAAGCGGATAACCGCGACCGAATCTCGAAAGCCAAAGGGAGACGCCCGGTGCCCGTTCAACCTACGATCCTTATCGCCAGCGATCTGAGCGCCCGCAGCGATCGGGCTTTCGATCGCTCGGTCCAGCTCGCCACCCAATTGAACGGCGCACTGCTGCTCGTCCATGTTCTGGACAAGGGGCATGCCGAGGAGGCGAGCTATGCCGCCACGCGGGCCAATGCGGTCATCGCGAAGCTGACCGCCGGGCTGTCCATCCCGGTCGAGGCCCAGCTCGCCGACGGCCGCGCGCCCGAAGTGATAGCCAGCATCGCCGGCGACCGGCGGTGCGACCTGATCGTCGTCGGCCCTGCCCGCCACAATGGGGTCGGCGACTTCATTCTTGGAACCGCCGTCGATTATCTCGTGCGGCGTGCGAACGAACCAGTCCTGATCGTCAAGGATCGCCCCCAAGGCCCCTACCAACGCATCCTGGTGGCAACCGACTTCTCGGATTGTTCGCTGCAGGCGCTATTGGCCGCGACCCGGATTTTTCCCGATACCCGGTTCGATCTGGTTCATATCTATGACGGCGGCTTCCCGTCCCGCCTCGATCCGGCAGAGACTCTTGTTTTCGCCCGGTCCGAGGCTGAACGTGAAAGTGCACGCTTCCTTGCCCGCCCCGAACTCACCCATGCCCAGCCGTTCCAGGTCGAACTGATCGAGGGACGCGCGGGCGAAATGCTGCCCATGCTCATCGCCGAACGGAACATCGACCTGCTCGTGCTGGGGTCCCACGGCAATGGTGGGTTCATCCATGCGCTGATCGGCAGCCGGGCATCGGAACTGCTGGAGGCCGCGCCCTGCGACGTACTGATGGTCCGCACCGCCGGGAAATGACGATGGTCCATGCTATGAACAGGGAAGCCGCGCTTCTGGTTCGCGCGCGCCACTGCGGATTGTCTGAAGCGTCGTGATCGATCCCCGTGCGCTGCGCACCTTCCTCGCCGTATGCCGTGCCAATTCGATCAGCGGCGGCGCCCGGCTGCTCAACATCTCCCAGCCATCGGTATCCAATGCGATCGCGCAACTGGAACAGTCGGTCGGCGCGGCGCTGTTCGCGCGGTCGCGCAGCGGCATCAGCCTGACGCCGGAGGGCGAGGTGCTGCTGCGCCGGGCAGAGGCGGTAGACAGCCTGATCAGCGGCGCGGAGGAAGAGCTCCGGCTGGCCCGCGCGGGCGTGACCGGCCCGCTGCGGGTGGGTGGCACGCCGGGCGCCCTCGTCAGCCTGCTGCCCGATGCAGTGCGGCGGCTGGAGGACAAGATGGGGCATTTCGCGCTGCATGCCGTCGAGCGCCCCGACCATGACCTGGCCGACATGCTGCACCGGGGCGAGATCGAGCTGGCGTTCGTCACCACGGGGCTGGAGGAGCCGCCCGAGGGGATCGAGGAAATCACCTTCGCGCAGGATCCCTTCGCGCTGGTGGTCGGGCGCCGCAACGACCATCTGCCGGCCGAGGTGTCGCTGCGCGACATGATGGCCAGGCGCTGGGTGCTGCCGGAGGCCCGCGGCGCCTTTCGCCGGCAGATCGATGCGCTGTTCATGGCGGCGGGCGTGCCGGTGCCGCAGGATGTGATCCGGTGCGATTCGCTGCTGACGACCAAGGCGATGGTGCGGAACAGCAGCCGGCTGACCATCTTGCCGATGAAGGTGGCGGCGGCCGAATTGTCGATCGGCGTGCTGCGCGCGATCGCCATCCGCGAAGCGACCTTCCAGCGCAGCATCGGCATCCGCAAGCTGAAGGATGCGCGCCTGTCGCGGCTGGGCGAGGCCCTGCTCGACATCATGATCCATAGCTCCAAGCTATGATGTTGCCAAAAATCATTATTATTCTTGCATATAAATTTGGCGCATAAGGGCATTCAACAAGAGACTTCGGGAGAGCCCTCGTGCGGCAGCTGATCCGCAATATTGCGATTTTCGACGGGACGGGCTGCGCGCCCTTCCCCGGCGCAGTCATGATCGAGGGCGATCGCATCGCCGACATTCTGCGCGACGAAGCCGCGATCGACGCGGCACAGGCCGACATGGTGATCGACGGCCGGGGCGCGACGCTGATGCCCGGCATGGTCGATGCTCATACCCATCTGACCTGGGGCAGCTCGGTCGAAAAAATCTATCACCAGTTCATCCTGCCGCCCGAGGAGCTGAAGGTCGCCGCCTGGCGCAACGCCCGCGTGTTGCTCGACCATGGCTATACCAGCCTCTATTCGGCCGGCGCGCTGGGCGACCAGATCGAACCGGAACTGGCCCGTGCAATCGCGGCAGGCGAAACCCCCGGTCCGCGGCTGGTGCCCTCCACGCTGGAGCGCAGCCCGGAGGGCGAGGAAGGGGTGGAGACCGGCGATGTGTTCAACGGGCGGGGACCTGAAGCGATGCGCGCCTTCGTCGCCTATTGCGCGGCGGAGGGCGTCAAGTCTCTGAAGCTGGTGATTTCGGGCGAGGATGCGCTCAAACCCGGATCGTCGCAGGACATCCTCTACACCGACGCGGAAATGATCGCGGCCGGCGAGGCGGCGAAGGAAGCCGGCCTGTGGATCGCCACCCATGCCTATAGCCCACGCGCCATCAATCTGGCGCTCGAAGCCGGCGCCCGCATCCTCTATCATTGCTCTTTCGCCGATGACGCGACGGTCGATGCCATGGCGGCCAAGAAGGACGCCATCTTCTACGCGCCCGGCCCCGGCGTATCGGTCGCCGCGCTGGAGGCCAATCCGCCGCCCCATATCAACATGGCGTCGATGAAGGCGAGCGCGGCCGAGCGGCTGGAACTGGAAAAGACGCTGGTGCCGAAATTGAAGGCGCGCGGCGTGCGCGTCCTGCCCGGCGGCGACTATGGCTTCCCCTTCAACCCCCATGGCCGCAACGCCCGCGACCTGGAGCATTTCGTCACTTATTATGGCTTCACCCCGGCCGAGGCGCTGCATGCCGCCACCATGCTGGGCGGCGAGCTGATGGATCAGCCCGTCGGCCAGGTGAAGCCGGGTTATCTCGCCGACCTGCTGCTGGTCGAGGGTGATCCGACCAAGGACGTCCGCCTGCTGCAGGATGCGGCCAATATCAAGATGATCATGCTGGGCGGGCGGATGCACAAATCCCCCGTGCCCGAGCCCCTGACGGTCTGACCGGAAAGACGCTTTCATGTTCGACGTTGCGATCATCGGCTGCGGGCCGGTGGGGGCCTTTGCGGCCAATTTACTTGGGAAAGCGGGTGTCTCGGTCCTGGTGATCGAGCGCGAGGCCAACCCCTACCCCCTGCCCCGCGCGGTCCATCTGGACCATGAGATGATGCGCCTGTTCCAGTCGGCCGGCGTCATAGACCGGGTCGCGCCGGACATGCGCGATACCGAGGGCCATCTGCATGTCGGCGCCGATCATGGCGTGATCCGCTATATGGGCACGGTCGGCCGCCCCCGCCCCTTCAGCTGGTCCAACGACTATTTCTTCTACCAGCCCGAACTGGAAGACCATCTGCGCGACGCGCTGGACGTCTATCCCAATGTCGAGCTGTCGCTGGGCACCGCGTTCGAGGCGCTGTCGCAGGACGATGACGGCGTCACGCTGACGCTGCGATCGGACGCCGGCGAGGAACAGGTCCGCGCCCGCTATGTCATCGCCTGTGACGGCGCCCGCAGCGCGGTGCGCAAGGCGCTCGACATCGGCCTGGACGATCTGGATTTCGAGGAACCCTGGCTGGTGGTCGATGCCGAGGTCGACGGCCCCGTCCGCTTCCCCGACCTGTGGGGCGTGCCGGATGCTGCCGACCTGCAGAAATTGTCGGTGATGATGTGCGATCCCAAGCGCCCGGCCACCATCGTCCCGGGGCGCGGCAATCATCGCCGCTGGGAGTTCATGCTGCTGCCCGGCGAAGATGACCAGGCGATGATGCAGCCCGATGCCGTGGCCGCCCTTGTCGAGCCTTACCTCTCCGGGGTTCCGCACAAGGTCGTGCGCGCTGCGACCTATCGCTTTCATGGACTGATCGCCGAGCGGTGGCGGTTGGGCGGCGTCTTCCTGGCCGGCGATGCCGCGCACCAGACGCCGCCCTTTTTCGGCCAGGGCATGTGCCATGGCCTGCGCGATGCCGCGAACCTGGCCTGGAAGCTGGAACTGGTGCTGGCGGGCAAGGCGCCCGAGAGCCTGCTCGACAGCTATCAGCCCGAACGCGATCCCCATGTCCGTGCCGTCATCTCCGCCGCCGTGGGCGCGGGCCGCTATATCTGCGTGCTCGATCCCGACGCCGCCGCCGCACGCGATCATCAGCTGCGCGAAGCCGCCAAGGGCGCCCAGAGCGGCACCGCCGCCGACCTGATCCCCGCCATCGCCACAGGTATCGTCGCCAGCGGCACGGCGGGTGCGGGCGAACGTTTCATCCAGCCGCGCGTCGGCGACCGGCTGCTGGACGATGTGACCGGCGGCGGCTGGCGCCTGTTCACCCGCCAGCCGGTTGTCGGCGGCGACGTGACCGTCGTCGATGTCGCGGAGCTGGGCGATGATGGCCATGTCTCCGACTGGCTCGATGCGCGCGGCGCCGACGCCGTGCTGGTCCGCCCCGACCATTATGTCTTTGGTACCGGCAAACCCGCTGATCTCATCGCCCGGCGCGACGCGCTGATCGCCGGCAACGCCCAGCAGGAGATCGCGGCATGACTCTCTCGCTCGCGCAGGCCCGTGCCATCATCGACGCCGCGCTTGCCAAGGCACGCGCCGATGGCGCCCAGCCGCTGGCGGTCATCATATTGGATGCCGGTGCCCATCCGGTCGCCTTTGTGCGCGAGGATGGCGCCAGCCTGTTCCGGTTCGACATCGCGAAGGCTAAAGCCACCGGAGCGCTGGGAATGGGCGCGGATACGCGGGTGCTGGCCACCCGTGCCGCGTCCAACCCTGTCTTTTTCCAGAGCATCGCGGCGGCCACCGGCCAGATGGCCTTTTCGCCGGGCGGGGTGCTGATCCGCGATGCAGACGGTGCGCTGGTCGGCGCGGTCGGCATCAGCGGCGACACCGGCGAGTGCGACGAGGCCTGCGCCATCGCCGGCATTGACGCTGCCGGACTTTTCCACGGAGACAGAAAATGAAGCTGCGCAGCATCGAACTGGCGCTGCCCCATGCGGGTGAGGCCGCCGCCTTCCTGACCGACGTCTGGGGCATGGCGCCGGCGGCGCAAGAAGGCGAAACCCATTATCTGCGCGGGTCGGGCAGCTATCCCTATCTGGTGGCGCTGACGGAATCGGCCGACGCCTATGTGCGTTCCACCACCTTCGTCTGCACCGCCGAGCGGCTGGAGCAACTGAAGCGCAGCGTCACCGCCGCCGGCCTGCCCGCGACCCCCACGGTATCGACCGATCCCGGCGGCGGCCATGGCATCATCGTCGAATTGGCCGAGGGTGAATTGCTGCGCTTCCTGGTCGATGCCGAGGAAGTTGCGCCGATCGCGGGCGCCGACCTGCCGGTAAAGCTGACCCATGTCGTCTTCAACAGCGCCGATGCGGAAGCGACCGGCCATCTGGTCGAGCAGGCGCTGTCCTTCCGCGTGTCGGACCGGACCAAGGGCATGGTGTTCGTGCGCTGCAATGACTCGCACCATTCGACCGCCTTCGCCCGCGCCGGCTTTGCCAGCCTCAACCATATCGCCTTCGAGATGGCGGACATGGATGCGGTGATGCGCGGCATCGGCCGGTTGCGCGACCATGGCATGGTGCCCGCCTGGGGCCGGGCCGCCATGGTCCGGGTGCCAATGTCTTTGCCTATTTCATCGCCCCCTTTGGCCCCGTCATCGAATTTTCGACCGCCGTGGAAAAGGTGGCCGAGGATTATCAGGCCGGCGCGCCGGAGGACTGGACCTGGCCCGAGGGCCGGATCGACCAGTGGGGCATGTCCGACAAGGATTTCGCGGGCCTGCGCGCCGCCGAAGAGAAATTCCGCCACCGCCGCGACTGGGACGCCCGGCCGCTGGACCTGATCAACGAGGAACAAGCCTGATGCGCTATGTCAGTTTCCGCCGTCCCGACGGCACCCCCAGCTTCGGCCGGATCGCAGGCGAGACGATCGTCGAGCTGGCAACCGATGCGGTGCCCAGCCTGAAGGCCGCGCTGACCGACGGCAGCCTCGCCACCCTGGCCGATGGCGCATCCCATGCCGCCGCCGATGTCGTGCTGCTGCCGGTGATCCCCGATCCCGCCAAGATCCTGTGCGTCGGCCTCAACTATGCCGAGCATGTCAAGGAAACCGGCCGCGAGCAGAAGGCGCATCCCGCCATCTTCGTGCGCTATGCCGACAGCCTGGTCGCCGACGGCCAGCCAATGGTGAAGCCCGCCGTGACCGAGCGGTTCGACTATGAAGGCGAACTGGCGGTCGTCATCGGCAAGCCCGCGCACAAGGTCGCGGCCGCTGACGCCTGGGATTATGTTGCAGGCTACAGCGCCTTTAACGACGGGTCGGCCCGCGACTGGCAGCGCCACAATATCCAGTTCACACCGGGCAAGACCTTTCCCGGCACCGGCGGCTTCGGCCCGGCGCTGGTGACGCCCGAAGAGATTGACGATCTCGCCGCGCTGCGCGTCCAGACCCGCCTCAATGGCGAGTTGCTGCAGGACCAGCCGGTCAGCGACATGATCTGGGATATCCCGACCGTCATCGAATATGTCACCGCCTTCACCCCGCTCAGCCCCGGCGACGTCATCGCCACCGGCACGCCCGGCGGTGTCGGCGATAAGCGCACGCCGCCGCTCTACATGAAGGCAGGTGACAAGGTCGAAGTGATCATCGGCACCATCGGTACGCTCAGCAACCGCATCATCGACGAACAATAACAATCATCAACCCGCACACCGGGGGAGGACAGACCATGCGTAACATGCACATCACCATTGCGGCCCTCGCCAGCGCGAGCGCCATCGCGATCGCCGCGCCGGCCTTCGCACAGGACGCCGCCACGCCCGACCAGGCCGCCGCGCCCGCCGACGTCAATTCCGACATCATCGTCACCGCCCAGCGCAAGGCGGAGAAGGTGACCGAAGTGCCGATCTCCATCACGGTGGCCAATGCCGCGCAGTTGGAGCGGCAGCAGGTCAACACGATGAACGACCTCAACCGCATCGCGCCCAGCCTGGAAATCCAGCAGGCGCCGGGTCAGAATACCGGCGGCGGCGGCGCTATCCGTGGCATCGGCACCCAGACCTTCTCGGCCGGCGCGGTCGCCTCGGTCGGCGTCGTCGTCGACCAGGTCAGCCAGGGCAATGCCAATATCTCCGACCTGTTCGACGTCAGCCGGATCGAAGTGCTGAAGGGGCCGCAGGGCACCTTGTTCGGCCTCACCACATCGGCCGGCGTCATCAACATCACCACCAATGCGCCCGATCCCACCGGCTTTTCCGCCCGCGTCCGCACCGAGCTGTCCGACGCCGGCACGCTGGGGTCGAAATTCGGCAACCAGATCGTACAGGGCATGGTCAACATCCCGCTGGCGTCCAACGCCGCGATCCGCCTGTCGGGCGTCGCCAATTTCCGCCAGGGGCCGAACCGCAACGCCAGCACCGGCGATTATAATGATACCGATCGCTACGGCATTCGCGGCCGCTTCCTGTGGGAGCCCACCGATCGCCTGACCGTCAATGTCATCGGCGACTATACCAAGAGCCGGATCGAGAATGGCGGCGACTTCTTCACCTTCGTCAAGACCAGCGGCCCGGGCACGGCGCTGGGTGGCCTGCTGACCGACACCACCGGCATCACCGCCCGCCTCGCCAGCTGCGGCGTGACCCGGGCGAGGGCAATCGCGACTATTGCAGCGACGATAGCTATGTCGGCCATACCGAAAATTACGGCGGATCGCTGCAGCTCGATTATGAGGCCGATCCCTTCACCCTCACCTCCGTCACCGCCTATCGCAAATCGAACGAGACCGGCTATGGCGCGGCGACCAACGTGTTCCGGGCCGATCCGCTGGAATTGCAGGTCGGCAATGGTGCGGTGAACCGGCGCCTCAGCCTCTTCACCCAGGAATTGCGGGTCAGCTCGCCTGCCGACCAGTTCCTCGAATATACCGCTGGCGTCTTCTATTCGAACCAGAAGCAGACCCGCGATCCTGAAACGCTGGCGGTGTCGGTCGTGCCCTTCCCCGGCCTCGTCATCCCGATCGTGCGCAATCCCGGCGCCGACATCGACATCCAGGATGAATCGCTGGCCGTCTTCGGCCAGGGCACCTTCCACCTGTCGCCCGCGCTGCGGCTGATCGCCGGCGGTCGCTACACCACCGATCGCCTGTCGATGGACCGCTATGATTATTTCACCCCGGCCGATCCGTTCAGCCGGACCGTGCTGGACGTCCAGAAATTCTCCTGGCGCCTGGGCGCGCAATATGACCTGGCCAACAACAGCATGGTCTATGCGACCGCCTCGCGCGGGTTCAAGGGCGGGCAGATCGCCATCCCTTCGGCCCCGGCCAAGCCCTTCGTCGTGCAGCCGGAAATCCCGACCGCCTATGAACTGGGCCTCAAGAGCACGCTGTTCGGCAGCTGGGTCGCCGACCTCAATATCTTCTACAGCAAGATCAAGAATTTCCAGGCGCAGCAGTGCACGGTGGACAGCACCGCGGTCATCTCCTGCGTTCAGACCAATATCGACGGCGTTAAGTCGCGCGGCGCGGAAATCAACTTCTTCGGCAAGGTCTTCGACGGCCTGTCGCTCAACACCGGCTTCATCTATGCCAAGGCGACCTATCCGGGCGGTTTCATCGGCACCGATGGCACCAATATCGGCGGCACCCAGCTCGCCTATGCGCCCAAGTACAAGTTCACCCTGTCGGGCGAATATGAAGCGCCGGTGACGGGCCGCCTGAAGGGCTTCCTGGCGGCGGATACGGTGTGGAAGTCGAAGGTGCGCTACGAAGCCAATTCAAACGACGAAACGACCTTCCGGTCGCACTGGCTGGTCGGCGGCCGCATCGGCCTGCGGACCGAGGACGATCGCTACAGCGTCGCGATCTTCGGTCGCAACCTGTTCAACGTGCATGAGCCTTCGCTGATGCAGAGCGACTTCCCCTACACCACCGACCAGGGCGAGCAGAATATCGGCGCCATCTATGGCCCGCAGTCCTTCCGCCAGATCGGCATCAGCCTGGACGCGAAATTCTGATCCTCCTGGGGCGGGGCGCCGCTGGTGGCGTCCCGTCTTTTTTCCTAATCCTTCTGGCCAGAGGGGACATATGAAGCCGATCAGGGACGCCATCGCCGCACTGGGCACCGATCTGGGACCGGACATACTCGGCCAGTGCCGGGCGCTGTTCGATGCCGAGCAGGTGGCGCTGGCGGCGGCGGCGCCGGTGACGCAGGCGGACATCGCCTATGGCCCGGACGACCGCCACCGGCTCGACCTCTACCGACCGCAGGGCGATGCCCCCGCACCCATTCTGCTCTTCGTCCATGGCGGCGGTTTCCTGAAAGGCGACAAGGGCAGTGCCGACGCCTGGCCCAATGCCAATGTCGGCCGGATGGCGGCGCAGGCCGGTTCCCTGGGCGTCGTCATCAATTATCGCCTCGCCCCCGACCATGGCTGGCCCGCCGGGGCGGAAGATGTCGCGGCTGTCGTCGCCTGGCTCAAGGATCATGCGGCCGAGCATGGCGGTGCCCCCGATCGCATCGTCCTGATGGGCACATCGGCCGGCGCCGTCCATGTCGCGGGCTATCTGAAACTCGCCGGATCGGGCGCCATTCGCGCCGCCGTGCTGCTGTCGGGCCTTTATGGCTATACCCCGCTCGATCAACGCGACACGCTCTATTATGGCGATCCCGCGCTCTACCCGGAACGCATGCCGCTGGAAGCCATTGCTTCGACCGACCTGCCGCTGCTGATCGCCTGCGCCGAGTTCGACCCGCCCCGCTTCCAGGCCGAGTTCCTGAGCCTGTTGCAGGACCGGCTCGCCCGCCATGGCGCCATGCCGCGCGCCTTCATCCAGTCGGGCCATAATCATTATTCCATGGCCCTGCATCTGGGCACCGCCGACCGGCGGCTCGCCAACGAAATCTGCGCCTTCGTGCGCGAAACCACTGCCTGACAATTATAATAGGAGAGACGGAACATGCTGGATCGCCGCACCCTTCTGGCTACCGGCGCCGCGCTGATGGCCGCCCCCGCCATCGCCGCGCGCAAGAGCGCCACCCCCAATTTCCCCAAGAGCTTCTATTGGGGCGCAGCCACCGCGCCGCATCAGGTCGAGGGCAATAATATCGCCAGCGACCTGTGGTTCGTGGAGAATCAGCAGCCGACCGTCTTCGCCCAGCCTTCGGGCGATGCCTGCAACAGCTTCGCCCTGTGGGCAACCGACCTCGACCTGGTCAAGAATATGGGCCTCAACGCCTATCGCTTCGGCATCGAATGGGCGCGGATCGAGCCGGAAAAGGGCCTCTTCTCCCAGGCGATGCTCGATCATTACAAGGCGGTGATCGACGGCTGCCATGCGCGCGGCCTGGCCCCGATCGTCACCTTCAGCCATTTCACCGCGCCGCGCTGGTTCAGCGCGCAGGGCGGCTGGACCAACCCGGAAAGCGCACAGCTTTTCGCCCGCTATTGCGACAAGGCGATGCGCGCGCTGGGCCAGGGCATCGCCAGCGCCATCACCCTCAACGAACCCAATATCCTGCTGCTCTTGAAGCCCATGCTGCCGCCGCAAGTGTGGGACATCCAGAAACTGACGCTGGAAACCGCCGCCAAGCGGCTGGGCGTGCCGAAATATGTCTGCGCCAATGTCGCCGGCTTCGACGATCTGCCCGCGCTCCAGACCGGTCTCGAAGCCGCGCACAAGGCCGGCAAGGCCGCGATCAAGGCGGTGCGCGGCGACCTGCCGGTCGGTTTCTCGCTGGCGCTGATGGACGATCAGGCGGTCGGCGCCCATTCGGTGCGCGATAGCATGCGCAAGCAGCTTTATGGCAACTGGCTGGAGATCGCGAAGGGCGACGATTTCATCGGCGTCCAGAATTATGAGCGGGCGCTGTGGGGCGACAAGGGCCGCCTGCCCGCACCCAAGGGCGGTGCCGTCAACTGGTCCGGCACCGAAGTCTGGGCGCCCTCGCTCGGCGGCGCGGTGCGCTTTGCCCATGAAGCGACCGGCGTGCCGATCCTGGTGTCCGAACATGGCGTGGGCAGCGACGATGATGCGGTCCGCGCGCAGTTCATTCCCGAAGCGCTGGCAGGCCTCAAGGCCGCGATCGACGATGGCGTGCCGGTGCTGGGCTATTGCCATTGGTCGCTGCTCGACAATTTCGAGTGGATCTTCGGCTACAAGCCCAAATTCGGCCTGCACAGCGTCGATCCGGTGACCTTCGCCCGCACGGCCAAACCCAGCGCCGCCGTCTATGGCGCGATCGCCCGCCGCAACGCGCTCTGAAGGGGAGGCCTGCCATGAAGTGCCTTGTCCTGTTGCCGCTGTTGCTGGCCTCGCCCGCCATCGCGCAGATGCCGACGCCCGTGCCGGCGCAGGCTCCGGCCGAACCCAATGCCATCCCGCTCTATCCCGATCTCAAGGCGCCCAAGGGCACGACCGAGAATTGGGTGCGCTTCGGCGGCGACCTCGCCGTGCGCAACGTCACCGTGCCGACCATCACCCCGGTCCTGCCCGATCCGGCCAGGGCGACCGGCGCGGCGGTGATCGTCGCCCCCGGTGGCGCCTTCATGCTGCTGGCGATGGATCATGAGGGCTGGAATGTCGCGCGCTGGCTGGCCGATCATGGCGTCGCCGCCTTCGTCCTCAAATATCGGCTGAACCAGACCCCGGCCGACATGGCCGAGGCATCGGCCTATATGGGCAAGCGCATGGCGGACTCGCTGCGCGATCCCAACGTCCCGCCAACGATCAGCGAGCCGCGCGCCACGCTGGATGCCCTCGCTGCGCTGAAACTGGTCCGCACCGATGCGGGCAAATGGGGCGTCGATCCCGGGCGGGTCGGCATGATCGGCTTTTCCGCCGGCGCCATGACGACGATGAATGCCGCGCTGGAGGGCAAGGGCGCCGATCGCCCCGCCTTCATCGGCTATGTCTATGGCCCGATGCTGGCGCGCAATGTCCCCGCTGACGCGCCGCCGATGTTCGCGGCGATCGCCAATGACGACAGCCTTTTCCCCAATCCCTCCTATGCGCTGGTCGAAAGCTGGCGCCGGGCGCATGTGCCGGTCGAACTCCACGCCTATGAGCGCGGCGACCATGGCTTCGGCATGGGCAAGCCGGGCACGACGACCATGGGCCTGTTGCCGCAATTTCTGAGCTGGATGGACATGCGCGGTCTGCTCACGAAGGCGGGACAATGACCAGCGCCGTATCGATCCGGCGGGAGGCGGCGATCAGCGTCGGCATCAATGGCGCGCTGAGCCTGGCTTTCTTCCTCGCCTTGTTCGGCACCCAGCCGCGCCTGTTGGCCTGGACCGCGCCCGATCGGCTGGCGCTCGATTTCGTGCCGCAGAGCATTGCCGTTGCGCTGATGAGCGCCCTCGTCCCGGCGCTGATCGCGCGCAAACGGGTGGGTGGCGCCTTATGCTCAATCCTGCTGCGGGCCGCCGGCTTTGCGCTGGCCGGTGCCGCGCTGGGCGGGCTGCTGTCACTCGCGACCGGCGGCCTGCCACCGATCGGCTGGGGCGCCGCACTGGCCATCAAGATCGCCTATGGCGGCGCGCTCGGTGCGCTGGTCGCCAGCCTGGCGCTGCGGCGGATGTTCTCGTCCGCCCCAATCATCTGAAATAGAGGATCGCCCCCCGATGACATTCCGCTCCCTGCGTCTCGCCATGCTGCTGGCCGGCACCGTGCTCGCCATGCCTGCCCAGGCCGACGATCTGGCCGACGGCTTCAACAATCCGCCCAGTCGGCCCGGCCGCGCGTGTGGTGGCACTGGATGAACGGCAATGTGACCAAGGAGGGGATCGACAAGGATCTCGACTGGCTGGCGCGGATCGGCATCGGCGGCGTACAGAATTTCGACGCCAGCCTGATGACGCCGCAGATCGTCAAGGAACGCCTCATCTACATGACCGATGGCTGGAAGGACGCCTTTCGCCACGCCGTCCAGACCGCCGATGCCAAGGGGCTGGAATTCGCGATCGCGGCGTCGCCGGGCTGGAGCGAGACTGGCGGCCCCTGGGTCAAGCCGCAGGACGCGATGAAGAAGCTGGTCTGGTCGCAGACCGATGTCGAGGGCGGCCAGCGGGTCAAGGGCGCCCTGCCCGCACCGCCCTCCGTCACCGGCGCGTTCCAGAGCGCGAAGTTCAGCGATCCTTTGGCCGGTGGCGCCGAGATAGCCGACCAGCCGCACTTCTATGGCGAGGCGCGGGTGCTGGCCTATCCGATCGCCGACACTGCCCTACCCGCGCCCCGCATCCTGGATGCCGATGGCCAGCCGCTCGCGGGTGCGACCGCCCTGGGCGATGGCGATCTCGAAACCGTGGCACAGATGGCCAAGGGCGATGCGACGCACCCCGGTACGCTGATCCTGGACTATGGCAAGCCGGTCACGGTGCGATCGGCCAGCCTGTTCGTTCCCCATGCCCGCCCGCCCTTCGGCGATCCCGCCTATCGCCCGACGATCGAGGCGGAGACGGCGCAGGGCTGGCAGCCGCTCGGCCGCTTCTCGCTGACCGAAGTCGCCTCCACCACCAGCTTCGCGCCCGTCACGGCGCAGCGCTTCCGGCTGGTCCTGTCGCCCAATGACGCCGCCAAGTCGCCGGGCTTGGGCGATGGCGCGCCCGGCGCGGTGATGATCGACGTGTTCGGCCGCCCGGCCAGCCCGACCCTGGGCATTGGCGACCTGCGCCTGTCGGCAGAGGCACGGATCGATCAGTTCGAGGCGAAGGCAGGCTATGCCATCGCATCCGATTATAACCGTCTGAACATGGGTCCGGCCGATGCGCCGGCGATCGACCCGGCCAGGGTCATCGACCTGACCGACCGGCTGCGCCCCGACGGCACGCTCGACTGGACCGCGCCCAAGGGTACGCGCTGGCGCATCGTCCGCATGGGCTGGTCGCTGACCGGCAAGACCAACCACCCCGCCACGCCCGAAGCCACCGGGCTGGAGGTCGACAAATATGACGCGGCGGCGGTGCGTCGCTATCTCGAAACCTATCTCGCCATGTATCGCGATACGGTCGGCGCCGATTGGATCGGCAAGAAGGGCATCAGCGCGCTGCTGACCGACAGTATCGAGGTGGGCGCGTCCAACTGGACGCCGCGCATGGTCGAGGAGTTCAAGGCGCGGCGCGGCTATGACCCCCTCCCCTTCCTGCCGACCCTGACCGGCGCGGTGGTGGGATCGGCCGCGCGCAGCGACGCCTTCCTGCATGATTATCGCCAGACCCTGGCCGACCTGCTGGCCGACGCCCATTATGGCACGGTGGCCAAGGTCGCGCATGAAAATGGCCTCACCGTCTATGGCGAGGCGCTGGAAAATGGCCGGCCGGTGCTGGGCGACGACCTTGCCATGCGCTCGCATACCGATGTGCCGATGGCCGCGATGTGGACCTTCAATCGCGGCGGCGCGCCGCGCCCGACGCTGATCGGCGACATGAAGGGCGCGGCGTCGGTCGCCCATATCTATGGCCAGAATATCGTGTCGGCCGAAAGCATGACGTCGGCCTTCGCGCCGTGGGCCTTCGCCCCGGCGGACCTCAAGCGCGTGATCGACCTGGAATTCGTGTCCGGCGTCAACCGGCCGATCGTCCACACCTCCGTCCACCAGCCGGTGGATGACAAGGTGCCGGGCCTCAGCCTCATGATCTTCGGCCAATATTTCAACCGCCACGAAAGCTGGGCCAATATGGCCAAGCCCTGGGTCGATTATATGGCGCGCACCGGTTTCCTGCTGCAGCAGGGCCGCGACCATGCCGACATCGCCTATTTCTATGGCGAGGATGCGCCGATCACCGCGCTGTTCGAACATGGCGTGCCGGCCGACCTGCCCAAGGATTATGCCTATGACTTCGTCAATGCCGAGATTTTGGCGAGCAAGGCGTCGGTGCAGGATGGCGACCTGATTGCCGGCAAGGCCCGTTACAAGGCGCTGTATCTGGGCGGATCGAGCAAGGTGATGACGCTCGTCACCCTGCAGCGCATCGCCGCGCTGGTGGAGGGGGGCGCCACCCTGATCGGCACCGCGCCCGAACGCGCGCCCGGCCTGCAGGATGATCCCGCCGCCTTTCGCGCGCTGGTGGCGAAGCTGTGGAGCGGCCAGCCGGTCGGCAAGGGCAAGGTGATCGCCAGCGCCGATGTCGACGCCGCGCTGGCCGGCACGGGCATCGGCGCCGATTTCCGCGTGACCGGCAGCGGCGACGCCGATGCCTATCGCTTCCTTCACCGCGCTTTGCCCGATGGCGACCTCTATTATGTGACCAATGGCAAGGCTCAGGCCGAGCATGTCGAGGCCCGCTTCCGCGTCACCGGCCGCCAGCCGGAAATCTGGCGCGCGATCGACGGCAGCGCCGCGCCGCTATCCTACCGGACCGAGGGCAGCGACACGATCGTCCCGCTCGATGTCGGGCCGGAGGATGCCGTCTTCATCCTGTTCCGCAAGCCGGCGCAGGCCACGAGCCGGACGATCGCGCCGGTGGCGGTGAAGCCGGTCGCCACCCTGTCGCAGCCCTGGACCGTGCGCTTCCAGCCGGGTCGCGGCGCGCCGGCCGAGATCGCGATGCCGACGCTGACGGCGCTCGACAAGAGCAGCGATCCGGGCGTGCGCTATTTCTCGGGCGAGGCGACCTATGCCAGCAGCTTCATGCTGCCCAAGGGCGCCAGGCCCGGCGCGCCGCTCTGGCTTGATCTCGGCAGTGTCGGCGATGTCGCAGAGGTGCGGGTCAATGGCCAGGTCGCGGGCACCAGCTGGTTCGCCCCCTATCGGCTGGACGTCGGCAGACTGGTGAAGCCGGGCCGCAACGCGATCGAAGTGAAGGTCGCGAACCTGTGGGTCAATCGCCTGATCGGCGACCAGCAGCCCGGCGCGGACAAGATCAGCTTCACCGCCGCCCCCACCTATCGCCCGGATGCGCCGCTGCGGTCATCGGGTCTGATCGGCCCGGTCATCCTGTTGGCGGAGCAGCCGGGCCGTTGACCGTTGACCGGGCGGAGCATCCCGCGCCGCCCGGTCCTATGGTTCAGAGCGGCAAGCCGACATAATTTTCCGCGATGCTCGTCTGCGCGGCGGTCGAAGACGCGATATAATCGAGATCGGCCAACTGCATCCTCCGGTCGAAGGCATCATTGTCCGGGAAACGATGCATCAGCCGGGTCAGCTGCCAGGAAAAGCGCTCCGCCTTCCACACCCGCGCCAGCGCCCGGCTGGAATAGCCGGCCACCGCATCCCTGTCGTTGCGCCGATAATATGCGACCAGCGCTTCCGACAGATAAGCGACATCGGATGCGGCGAGGTTCAGCCCCTTGGCCCCGGTCGGCGGCACGATATGGGCGCTGTCGCCGGCGAGCAGCAGGCGCCCATGGCGCATCGGCTCGAACACGAAGGAGCGCAGCGGCGCGATCGACTTTTCCAGTGCCGGACCGCGTGCCATATGGGCCGCCGCCTCCGGCCCCAGCCGCACCGCCAGTTCGTCCCACAAGCGCTCGTCCGGCCAATCCTCGACCTTCTCGTCCAGCGGCACCTGAATATAATAGCGGCTGCGGGTTTCGGAGCGCATCGATGCCAGCGCGAAGCCACGGGCATGATTGGCATAGATCAGCTCATGATTGCACGGCGCAACATCGGCCAGAATGCCAAGCCAGCCAAAGGGATAGACTTTCTCGAATGCGGTCCCAACCGAGGGCGGGATCGCCTGACGCGACGGGCCATGATAGCCGTCGCAGCCGCAGATGAAGTCGCAATCGATCCGACGATCGCTGCCATCCTTGCGATAGGTCAGATAGGGCGCATCGCCCTCCACATCGTGCAAAGCCACATCGGCCGCGTCATAGAGGATCTCCAGCCCCCGCTCCGGCGCCGCCGCCATCAGGTCGCGGGTCAGTTCGGTCTGGCCATAGACCATGACCTGACGGCCGGTCAGCGCCGCAATGTCGATGCGGATCAATCGCTCGCCATCGGCCAGGTGAAAGCCGTCATGCGGCAATCCTTCGGCATGCATGCGTGCGCCAAGGCCCAGCCGGTCCATCAGATCGGTGGTGGTGCGCTCCAGCACGCCGGCGCGGATGCGGCCCAGCACATAATCGGGCGACGCCCGCTCGACCAGCACCACGTCCAGTCCTTCGGCCCGCAACAAATGGCCCAGCAACAACCCGGCCGGGCCTGCGCCGACAATGGCGACCTGCGTCTTCATCCTGATCCTCTCCATTTATTTGGCTGACCCGGATGATCGCGCCGATCGGGCTTGCCGGACATGGGTGGACCAGCCTAATAATTGGACAATTCAACAGCAGTGTTTTCGCCCATGCCTGATCCCGCCGCCCCCTCGTCAACCCAGGCCGTCCCGGCCTTCTACCTTTACGGTGAGCCGCAACGGCATGTGATTGATGGCTTCGTCCATGTCGAAAGCCTGGACGATCGGTCACGCCCGAGCGAATGGACGATCCGACCGCATCTCCATCGCGACCTGAACCATATCATCCTGATCGCCGACGGGGGCGGGTCGATGCAGGCGGAGGGCGCACTGGTGGCGTTCGAGGCGCCCTGCCTGCTGCTCATCCCGGCCGGCGTCATCCATGGGTTTGACTGGCACCGGGAATCGCGCGGCCATATCGTGACCATCGCCGACGCCTATCTTCATCAGCTCCTCGAACGCGACCACGACCTCGCCAGCCTGTTCCAATCGCCCCGCGCCATCACCCTGCCGGTGGTGGAAGGGCCGCTGGTTGAAGCGCGGATCGATCTGCTGGCCCAGGAACTGGGCTGGGCCGGTCCCGGCCAACGCGCTGCGATCGAATCGCTGTTGCTAGCGTTGATGGTGCGTGGCTTGCGCCACGCCGCGATCGGCACCCGACCGCCCATTGCCAGCAGTCGCCAGGCCGTCATCGTCGCGCGCCTGCGCGAGCGGATCGAACAGCGTTTTCGCCAGCGCGATCCGGTCGCCGTCCATGCGCGGGCGCTGGGCGTCAGCGAAAGCGCGCTGCGCCAGGCCTGCGCCCGGATCGCCTCTACATCGCCGGCGGCCATGCTGGACGAGCGCGCCCTGCTGGAGGCGCGCCGCCTGCTCCTCTATTCGCAGATGAGCATCACCCAAATCGCCTTTGCCGTGGGGTTCGAGGATCCGGCCTATTTCTCCCGCTTCTTCGCGCGCCATGTCGGCATGAGCGCCCGCGCCTTTCGCGCCGCGCGTGAAAATGGCGCGCCGACAACCGCCGCTTGAACGACCGCCATCGTCCCCCTAGAGCAGCCGCCATGGACGAAGAGCAACCCAGCATCCGGGCAATATTGGACCGCCTGCGCGCGCCCGCCGGCAATCCCGTGGCCCGCGCCCGCTGGCTGGTCGAGCGCCAGGTGCCCGAAGCGCGGCGCGGCCCCGGCTGGGACCGGCACTGGCGCGAGCTGGAAGCCTATCTGGACAGCCCGGTCAGCTGGTCGGGCAATCGCGATGCGGACGGGATAGAAGGGCTGGACGATGACCTCTGACCGGCTGATCGACATGATGATCGCGCGGCTGGTGATCGCCCATGGCAAGAGCAAGCATCATTGGCGCAAGGTAATCGGCCCGGTCCGCCTCTACAGCCGCGCCACCCACCCCCATTGCAACTGGGCCTTCACGCCCAGCGGCACGGCCGGTGAGATATCGGTGATCGAGACGCTGCTCGACGACCTGCACCTGCGCCATCCGCTGATCGACCGCTGAAAAAAAGGGGCGCGGATGGCCTGTCGCCATCCACGCCCCCTTGCGACCCCAGAGGGAAGCCGTCAGCCGGCGAGCTGCGTTTCCAGTTCGCCCAATACGCGATAGCAGTCGAACACCTTGCCAACCGAGCTGTTGGGCTCGCGGCCCTCGCGGATCGCGGTGATGAACTCGCGGTCCTGCAATTCAATGCCATTGTTGGAGATGGCAACGCCGGCCAGGTCGATCGGCTCTTCCTTGCCGTTCACCAGATCGTCGTAGCGCGCGATATAGGTGTCGGTGTCACCGATATAGCGGAAGAAGGTGCCGAGCGGCCCATCATTGTTGAAGCTCAGCGACAGGGTGCAGATGGCGCCGGTCTCGCTCTTGAGCTGGATCGACATGTCCATGGCGATGCCCAATTCCGGATGGATCGGCCCCTGCATCGCGTGCGCCGCCACGATCCTGCCCGCCTGATAGGCGAACAGGTCGACCGTATGCGCGGCATGATGCCACAGAAGATGGTCGGTCCAGCTGCGCGGCTCGCCCTTGGCATTGATATTCTTGCGGCGGAAGAAATAGGTCTGCACGTCCATCTGCTGGACGTTGAATGCGCCCGCCTGGATGCGGTTGTGGACGAACTGGTGCGACGGGTTGAAGCGGCGGGTATGGCCGACCATGCAGACAAGGCCGGTTTCCTGCTGCTTGGCGAGCACCGCCTGCGCATCGGCCCAGCTGTCGGCAAGCGGGATTTCCACCTCGACATGCTTGCCCGCATTCATGCAGGCGATCGCCTGTTCCGCGTGCATCTGGGTCGGCGTACACAGGATCACCGCATCGACATCGTCACGCGCCAGCGTCTCGTTGAGATCGGTGGTCACATGGCCGATGCCATATTTCTCGGCGACCTTCTTCGTCGCCTCCAGTTCGCGGCCGATGATCGAGGTGACCGTGACGCCGTCGACATATTTGAGGCCATCAAGATGCTTTTCGCCAAAGGCGCCGGCACCGGCGAGGGCAATACGCATGGAATTTTCTCCTGGGACAGGTTAGCGGGCGGGTTCGAGCACCAGGTGCCCGACCGCGGTGTTGGAAGCGGGAACATGATAATGGCGGTGCAGCGGCCGGACCTTGTCGCCCAGCGCCCCGCGCATGATCAGCCACATGACCATCTCGATCCCTTCGGACCCGGTCTCGCGCAGATATTCGATATGCTCGATCGCGCGCAGCGCCTCGCCATCGTCACTCTGGCTCATCAGGTCGAGGAAGCGATTATCCCACTCGGCATTGATGAGACCGGCGCGCGGGCCTTGAAGCTGGTGGCTCATGCCCCCCGTGCCCCAGATCTGGACGTTGAGATCCTCGGGGAAGCTCTCGACCGCGCGGGCGATCGCCTCGCCCAGCCGCCAGCAGCGATTGCCCGACGGCGGCGGATAGGTGACGACATTGACCGCCACCGGAATCACCCGGCACGGCCAGGCGTCGGGCTGGCCGAACATCAGGCTCAACGGCACGGTCAGGCCATGGTCGACATCCATCTCATTGATGATGGTCATGTCGAATTCGTCGAGGATCAGGCTCTGGGCGATGTGCCAGGCCAGGTCCGGCTCGCCGATCACGTCGGGCACCGGGCGCGGCCCCCAGCCCTCGTCGGCTGGCTTGTAGCGTTCGCCACAGCCGATCGCGAAGGTCGGGATGATCTTCATGTCGAAGGCGGAGGCATGGTCATTATAGACCAGGATCACGACATCGGGCTTTTCCTGCGCGATCCATTGCCGCGACCAGTCATAGCCGGCGAACAAAGGCTGCCAATAGGGTTCGGCGGTCTTGCCCAGATCCATGGCAGCGCCGATGGCGGGCACATGGCTGGTGGCGACGCCGGCAGTGATGCGGGCCATCAGCGTTTCTCCTTGATGGAGCGGACACCCTGAGGCGAGCGGCCGCCGGCGATCATCATCGCCTGATACTCTTCCGGGCTCATCCCGGTCATGGTGCCGACCGCCTGCAGGAAGCTGAGGCCGTCGGTCGAAAAGACCTTGGCGAGGAAATAGATGTTCCCGCCCAGGTCCAGGCAGCGATTATAATCGCGGTCCAGGATCGCCTGTTTCTGCGCCTCGGTCATCGGCCATTCGTCGATATAGGCGCGCTCGCCGGCCAGCCAGCGGACGCGGTTTTCCGCCTTCATCAGGCTCATCGCGAACTGGTTCATCCAATAGCCCTGACGCGCCCGCGCCGCCGTATAGACGCGGGTGCCCGGGATATCGTCGAACTCGGCGAGATATTCGTGGATATCGATGCTCATCTCATCCTCTCTTGGCATCCATCCCCCGGCCCTTCCTTCCAACAAAGGACCGGGGGATGAACGCGCCCCTCCGCGGGGATAGGGTTATAGGCCGCGCGCCTTCAATTGCGCGTCGAGCCGGGGGAAGACCCGGCGGGCATTGCCCGCAAAGATCGCGGCACGCTCGCCCTCGCTGATGTCCAGCGCGTCGACATAGCGCTTGGTATCGTCGAAATAATGGCCCGTGGTGGGATCGATGCCGCGCACCGCGCCGACCATTTCCGACCCGAACAGGATATTCTTGTTGTCGATCACATCGGCCAGCAGGTCGACGCCCGGCTGATGATAGACGCAGGTGTCGAAAAAGATGTTGTTCATCAGATGGGTCGACAGGTCGGGCTTCTTCAACATGTCGGCCAGACCGCGGTAGCGCCCCCAATGATAGGGCACCGCGCCGCCGCCATGCGGGATGATGAACTTGAGGGTCGGGAAATCCCTGAACAGGTCGCCTTCCAGCAACTGCATGAAGGCGATGGTGTCGGCCGCGATATAATAGCCGCCGGTCGCGTGCATCGCCGGATTGCAGCTGCCCGACACATGGATCATCGCCGGCACGTCCAGCTCGACCATCTTCTCGTAGAAGGGATACCAATATGTGTCCGTCAGCGGCGGATGCTGGAAATGACCGCCGCCCGGATCGGGATTGAGGTTGCAGCCGATGAAACCCATCTCGACGCAGCGTTCCAGCTCGGCAATGCTGTTCGCCATGTCCGCCTTGGGCGACTGGGGCAGCATGCACACGCCGACGAAGGTTTCGGGGAACAGGCCGACGACGCGCGCGATCAGGTCGTTGCAGCGCATCGCCCATTCCTTCGCCACCGCCGCGTCGCCGACATGGGGGGCCATGGCCGACGCGCGCGGCGAGAAGATGGTGAGGTCGGCGCCGCGTTCCTTGATCAGGCGCAGCTGGTTCGCCTCGATCGTCTCGCGGATTTCGGCGTCGCTGATGTCGGGATAGGCGGGGGCCGGCACGCCCGCCTTGAACGCCGCCTTCTGCGCCTCGCGCCAGGCGTCATGCCCCTTGGGCAGCACCGTATAATGGCCGTGACAGTCGATAATCATGGTCATGCCGCGTCGGCCTTTCCTGCCTGAACCTGCGTGATGATGTCGATCTTGGCGCCCAGCCCCTCGGGCGGCGTCTTGAGGCCCAGCGTGCCGATCGCCTGCTGGCGCTCGACCGTGCAGCGCGTCATCGCGGAACCGGTGCCAAGGCCGTCGAGCGTCTTGACCACCTCCTCCATCTCGGCCGCCCGGCGCAGCCCGTGGACCATCATGCGGTCGAGATTATAGTCGGCGCGGATATCCCAGGGACGCGGCTTCTCGCTGGCGTCGAGCGATCCGATCACCTCGTCCAGCACGCCCGCCGCATCGGCCGCCAGCATACATTCGGCGGTCAGCGCCTCCAGCCCCTTGACCATGACCGATCGGATCATCTTGATCGAAGACGCCCGGCCGACGGCCTCGCCGACGACGCGGATATTGGTGAAGCCCAGCCGCGCCAGCCCCGCCCGCGCCGCATCGGCATGGGCACCGCTGACCAGCAGCGGCACGTTCAGCCGGGCCGGATCGACCGGCGCCATCACGGCGACATCGACATAATGGCCGCCGGCCGCCTCGATCGCGCGGGCTGCCGCCTGCTTGGTCTGCGGCGCGACGCTGTTGAGATCGCAATAGAGGGCGCCGGGGGCGATATGGGCGGCGGCGGCCTGCGCCACCGCGAGCGCCTGGTCGGCGGTGACGAGCGACAGGATGAAGGGGACGGGCGCGACGGCATCGGCCAGCGTCGGCACGGCCCGGACGCCGGCCCTGGCACAGCGCGCCAGCATCGCATCGCGGGTGGCGCCGGCATCGGTCTGGATATCATAGACGCGGGCCGCGTCGATCCAGTCCCCCGCCATCGCAAAGGTGGACCCCGCCTCGCCAAATCCGATCAGACCGATTTCCTGCTCCATGTCGGGTTGGATGACGGATCATGTCTGATGCCGCCAATCGAATCCGCTGGACCAGTATAAGATTTTACGAATTCATATGTGCCGCAGCCTGATCGATCGCGGCCATGAACTGCTGCTGCAACCGGGTCGGGCGCCAGTCGGCCCGCGTCGTGAGGCCGATGGTCCGGCTGATCGCGCCGGGTGCCGGGCCGATATCGATCAGCAGCCCCGCCTCCAGCTCCAGCGCCAATTGATCGTGCGACAGCAAGGTCAGATACTCGCCGCCGACCAGCAATTGCCGGATCGTCATCACCGATCCGCATTCGATCGGCACCGCCGGCAGATCGCCGCCCAGCGCCGCGAACATCGCCTGCCACAATTGTCGCAGCGGCGTGCCTTCCGGCGGCAATATCCAGGGATAGCGGCGCAGCGCATCGGCGTCCCAGCCCGCCGCCAGCGCATGGCCGCGCCGCGCCAATATGGTCGGTCGATCCTCGAACAAGGGCCGTTGCGCCAGGTCCAGCGCCATGGCCGGATCGCGCAGCGCGCCGACCATCAGGTCGATTTCGCCATCGCGCAGCGGGCCGACCAGTTCGGCATGCGATCCTTCATGGACGCTGATATTCACCAGCGGGAAATCGGCGCGGAACCGGGCGATCGCATCGGGGATCAGGCGCGCGCGAGACAGCGGCATGGCGCCGACCAGAATGCGCCCGCCCTCCTGCCCGCGCAGGTCGGCCAGATCCTCCAGCCCCTGCCGCAATTCCGCCAGCGCCAGCCGCAATCGCTGCGCCAGCACCGTCCCGGCCCTGGTCAGCATAACGCCGCGCCCGCGCCGGTCGACCAGCCTTTGCCCCAGGGCCAGCCCCAGATCACCGACCGCCCGATGCAGCGAGGGTTCGGCCACGCCGGTCGCCACCGCCGCCGCCGCATAGCTGCCGCCACGTGCCAGGGCGACGAAGGCGCGCACCTGCGCCGCCGTCACCCGGTTGCTGCCGATCAGCCGCAGCGCCGCGTCGATCCGGGGCTTCAGCCGCTCCGCCGGTTCCAGCGCGACCATGCCGCCGGGCTGGCGCGCGAACAGCGGCAGGCCCAGTTGCGCCTCCAGCTTGGCGATCCCCTGGGTCACCGCCGGCTGGGTCAGGTTGACCGCGCGCGCCGCCAGGCTGACGCTGCCAAGCTCCACCACGGCCGCCATCGCGGCAAGATGACGGATATTGAACTGATCGGGGTTCATGTCCAACACTTAGCAAAAATTTATGCACTGGTTCCAGTTCGGATTTGAGCATCGCGCTGCACCTGTCCACATCGCTGTCAACTTATGCGCGAGGAGAAGGCTTGATGTCCGGCATTGTCGTCCAGAATATCGAACGGGCGGACCTCGCCGTCATCGATGGCCTCGCCAAGGCGGGCGTCGCCACCGTCCATGAAGCCCAGGGCCGCAAGGGCCTGCTCGCCTCCTATATGCGCCCCATCTATCCGGGCGCCCGCATCGCCGGCAGCGCGGTGACGATCTCCGCCCCGCCGGGCGACAACTGGATGGTCCATGTCGCGATCGAACAGTTGAAGGAAGGCGACATATTGCTGCTCGCCCCGACCAGCCCCTGCACCGACGGCTATTTCGGCGATCTGCTCGCCACCTCCGCCCAGGCACGCGGCTGCCGGGGCCTCATCATCGACGCGGGCGTCCGCGACGTGCGCGACCTCAAGCAGATGAACTTCCCGGTCTGGTCCAAGGCGGTCCATGCCCAGGGCACGATCAAGGGCACGCTGGGATCGGTCAATATCCCGGTCGTGTGCGCCAATGCGCTGGTCAATCCGGGCGACGTGATCATCGCCGACGATGATGGCGTGTGCATCGTGCCGCGCGCCGACGCCGCCGCCGTGCTGGAAAAGGCGCAGGCCCGCGAAGCTGCCGAGGAAGCCAAGCGCGTCCGCCTAGCCGCCGGGGAACTGGGCCTCGACATCTACAATATGCGCCCGCGCCTCCAGGAAATGGGCCTGAAATATGTCTGACGGCCAGCCCAGCGCCCGCGTGATGTGGATGCGCGGCGGCACGTCCAAGGGGGGCTATTTTCTGGCCGAAGACCTGCCCGCCGACAGCGCCGTGCGCGACGCCTTCCTGCTGCGGATCATGGGATCGCCCGATCCGCGCCAGATCGATGGCATGGGCGGCGCCGATCCGCTGACCAGCAAGGTCGCGGTCGTCAGGAAATCCGATCGGGAAGGCATCGATGTCGACTATCTCTTCCTCCAGGTCTTCGTCGATCAGGCGATCGTCAGCGACGCGCAGAATTGCGGCAATATCCTCGCCGGCATCGGTCCCTTCGCGATCGAGCGTGGCCTCGTCGCCGCGCAGGACGGCGAGACCCGCGTCGCCATCTTCATGGAAAATACCGGACAGATCGCGATCGCCACGGTGCAGACGCCGGGCGGCACGGTCCGCTATGACGGCGAGGCCAGGATCGACGGCGTGCCGGGCAGCGCCGCGCCGATCCCGCTGGAGTTTCGTGACACCGCCGGCTCCTCCTGCGGCGCGCTGCTGCCGACCGGCAACGCCTTTGACGAGGTGGAGGGCGTCCGCGTCACCCTGATCGACAATGGCATGCCGTGCGTCGTCATGAAGGCGCAGGATGTCGGCATCACCGGCTATGAGGACCGCGACACGCTGGACAAGGACGTGGCGCTCAAAGCCCGGATCGAGACGATCCGCCTTGCCGTCGGCGAACGGATGAACCTGGGCGACGTCAAGGAAAAGTCGGTGCCCAAGATGATGCTGGTCGCTCCGCCGCGCGACGGCGGCGCGGTCACGGTGCGCAGCTTCATCCCGCATCGCGCCCATGCCTCGATCGGCGTGCTGGGGGCCGTCAGCGTCGCCACTGCCTGCCTGATCGACGGCTCGCCTGCGGCCGAGGTGGCATCGATCCCCCAAGGCCATCGCAAGACGCTGTCGGTCGAGCATCCCACCGGCGAGACGAGCTGCATCATGGACCTGGACGAGAGTGGCGCGGTCACCAGCGCCGCCATGCTGCGCACCGCACGCAAGCTGATGGATGGAGAGATTTTCGCATGACCGCCCCCGAACTTGGCCGCATCATCAGCTGGCACGGCAATCCGTCCAAACCGCGCTACACGCCTCCGGCCGGCGCGATCGACGCCCATTGTCATGTGTTCGGTCCGATGGCGCAATTTCCCTTCAGCGCGAAGGCGAAATATTTGCCCGAGGATGCCGGCCCGGACATGTTGTTCGCGCTGCGCGACCATCTGGGTTTCGCCCGCAACGTCATCGTCCAGGCCAGCTGCCACGGCACCGACAATGCCGCGACGCTGGACGCCATCGCCAAGTCGAACGGCAAGGCTCGTGGCGTCGCGGTGGTCGATCCGGCCATTTCGGAGGCCGATCTCGCCGCCCTGCATGAGGGCGGGATGCGCGGCATCCGCTTCAATTTCCTCAAGCGCCTGGTCGATGACGCACCCAGGGACAAGTTCCTGGAAGTGGCCAAGCGCCTGCCCAAGGGCTGGCATGTCGTCATCTATTTCGAGGCCGACATATTGGAGGAACTGCACCCCTTCATGGACGCGATTCCCGTGCCGCTGGTGATCGACCATATGGGCCGCCCGGACGTGACCCAGGGGCCGGATGGAGCCGACATGAAGGCGTTCCGCGCCTTCCTCGACAGCCGCGACGACATCTGGTTCAAGGCGACCTGCCCAGACCGACTGGACCCGACCGGTGATCCGTGGAACGCCTTTGCCGATGCGGTAGCGCCGCTGGTCGCCGACTATCAGGACCGCGTGCTGTGGGGCACCGACTGGCCGCACCCGAACATGCAGGATGCGATCCCCGATGATGGCCATCTGTTGGACATGATCCCGCGCATCGCCCCGACCGAGGCATTGCAGCGCAAATTGCTGATCGACAATCCGATGCGCCTCTACTGGCCCGAGGAGGCGGTCTGAACAGCCGCCAGTCCGGCGCATTGGCCTTTCCTTCCTGCCTCGGCTATTGAAGGCCGCAAGTCGAGCGAGGAGAATGGCGAATGGCCAAGGAGACCGAACTCAAGCTGGAGCTGGACCCGGAGGCTGCAGCCTTCCTGGAAGCGTCCGACTTGCTCAGTGGCCCGCCCTATACCGCCAAACAGCATGCCATTTATTTCGACACGCCCGGCCAACGGCTGCAGGCCGAAGGCATGTCGCTGCGCATTCGCCAGGAAGGGCGCAAGCGAACCCAGACGCTCAAGATCGCCGATGGTCCGGCCGCCGGCCTCTTCGCCCGCTCCGAAACCGACATGCCGGTCAAGGCCAACCAACTGGTCCATCAGCCGGATAGTCCGCTGATTGACCTGCTGGGCGACCAAATCCATCTGCTGGCGCCGGCGTTCGAGGTTTCGGTGGAACGGCGCGCCTGGTTGCTCAAGCTGCGCGGATCAAGCATCGAACTGGTCATGGATCGTGGCATGGCCAAGGTCGCCGGACGCTCTGCCTCGATCAACGAAATGGAATTGGAGCTCAAATCCGGCGACATCGTCGATCTCTTCGCGCTCGCGCGCAGGTTGGACCAGATAGCTCCGGTCCGCTTGGGTGTATTAAGCAAGGCAGAACGCGGTTACCGGCTATTGGGGGCCGCGGTCGAGGCGCACAAGGCCGACCCCGTCACGCTGGACCGCATGATCACGACCGCCGCCGCCTTCCGCCAGATCGCGCTCGCCTGCATCCGGCATTACCGCCTGAACGAAGCGCTGTTGCTGGACACATGGCGGCCAGCCGCCTTGCACCAAATGCGGGTCTCGCTCCGCCGCCTGCGTGCGAGTTTCACAATTTTTAAGCCGATACTGGACCCTGTTCGGGCAGACCATTTCAGCAGGGCATTGCGTGGGCGCTTTGCGATCCTGGGAGAGGCCAGGAACATTGATGTCCTGCTCGATCATTGCCCGACCCACAATTTGCGCGACGAGATCATGGCGGCGAGATCCCAGGCCTATGCCCATGTAAAAGACGAACTGATGTCGGATGCCGGCCGCCGCTTGATGCTGGATCTGCTGGAATGGCTGATGGACGGTGATTGGCTAAAGCTGTCCCCCCGAACGCATCTGCGCGACACCATGGCAGCCGATTTTGCCGGTGCCGTGCTCGACCGCCAACGCAAACGCTTCAAGAAACATGGCAAGATGCTCAAAACGGGCAGCGACGAAGAGCGACACCGGGTGCGCAAGGATGCCAAGAAGCTCCGCTACGCATCGGAATTCTTCACCACTTTGTTTGGCACGGTTCGCCAGCAACGGCGCTACGGCCAATTTATCGAGGCGTTGGAAGATGTGCAGGATCAACTGGGAATCTTGAACGACCACAGCACAGCACGGGAATTGATCGATCGGCTGTTTCCATCGAAACGGGATGATCTCGTCAGCCTGCTGGGCGATACACCGACCAGAAAGGCGATCAAGCGCGCCGATCATGCCCGGGCCGATCTGGTCGATCTCAAACCATTCTGGCGCTAGGCTTCCGCCTTAGTCCCGGACAGGCTCAGGCCTGCACGATGTTGTTCCGCACCGCATAGCGCACCAACTCTGCGGTCGTGCTGAACGCCAGCTTGTGCATCGCTGCGGCCCGATGCGTTTCCACCGTCTTTGTGCTGACACCCAATAAATAGGCGATCTGCTTGTTGATCTTTCCCTCCGCAATAAGCTGAACGACCTCGCGCTCGCGCGGTGTCAATATCGTGGTGCGGCCCATATTTCCGCTGCTCGCGACGAATTGGTCGATCAACATCTCGGCAATCGCTGCCGAAAAATACGCCTTGCGCAGAGAAAGTGCTTCCACCGCCGCACGTAATTCGACGCCGCCATCCGACTTGAGGACATAGCCCCGCACACCGGCGCGAAGCAGATCCGTCACAAGCTGTTCGCGATCATGCATGGTGAAGATCAGTATCTCGATGTCCGGCAATTCCTGCTTGAGCAGCCGGGTGAGTTCCAACCCGTTTATCAAAGGCAGCGAATAGTCGAGAATAGCGATATGCGGCCGTGTGTCCCGCGCCGCCGCCAGGGCGTCCCTACCGTTTGAGGCCTCGGCGACGATCCGCCAAGACGCCCTCCCTTGCAACAGGCCGCCAATCCCCTTTCGGACCAGTTCATGGTCATCGGCAATCAATATCCGATCCAGGCGTCCGGCCACGACATCACCTTATCCCTTGGCTCCTGGCCGATGACACCGTGCCCGATCCGGAACGTTTTCATCATCCTAAGCGCCAGATGAGCGCCAGCCCGCAGGGGGCCGACCCGGGAAGCCTATGCTTCACAGACGCCATCGCTATGCGGATCTTCTCAATTCGTTCATCCGTGACATTTCGTGCAGGGCTTCGATCCGCCTTGCGCGAGTGGCAGAGGGCAACTCCCCGAAAAGATCCCGATACCACCCCGCCAATCGCCCCAGTTCGCTGATGCCCCATCGGTTGGCGACGATCGTCACCGTGCACAGCCTTTCCTGATCCGTTGCCAGATCGTGCCGGATCCGATTGAGCCTGAGCTTGCGGACGAAGGATTGGGGCGCCTCGCCGAACACATGATGGAACGCCCGATACAATGTACTTTGCGAGGTGACCGCAGCCCGTGCGATCATACCGATCGACAGGGGCTGTTCCAGATTCGCCGCGATGAAATCCTGCGCGCGCCGGACGATAAGGCTGTATCGGCTGAGGTCGCGCCGGCCCAGGACAGGCTGCGGGCTTCGCGCCAGAATGGCGATGGCCCTTTCCAGCGTCCCCCGGCCCAAACGGCTGCCCGACATCGCCGCTGGCCCATGCCCGGCATGCAACCGGCCAAAAGCATGCCGCACAGGCGCAATCGCCTTCGCAGAAAAGGACCGAGGGCTGACGCCCGTGCCGCCCAGTTGCCTGTGGTCCAGCACCAGGTCCATGTCGGCGGCAAGCTGCTCAAGGCGATCGCCGCTCAGGGATGCGCAGAGATAGACGGAGCCAGGCGCATATATCCCCTCATGCAGGTCGCCTGGCTGGAAAACACCAATGGCGCCCGTATCGACTTCGCCCAGCCACTGGCATGATCCCGGTGCCATCTGGATGCCGACGCCCAGCGATATCATGCTGTCAGAAAGCGCCCCGGTGAGAGCGACGCATCCCTCGACATATCCACTGCTATACACGATGTCGTCATGGGTCGAGAAGGCCAGGCTTCCCCCCATTGCACCGCAGGAGAGCTGCACCGCATCCAACCCCGCGCCCATCACCGCCTGCTGCAGAGCTTCTACACGATTCACGGCAACGCGATCCCAATGCTCGCCGGCTTCATAGTGCGCGCACGTCATCGCCCATGCTCCTCGATTGACGAACAGCGAAGCTGTCGGCCATCCCTCTCAGCTGTCAACGCCGTTGCGACGGCCCGTGCCGGCCTCAGGCACTCAGAGGGTTACGCCACGCTTCCAGATCGCAATGTCGCGCTCGCCATTGACCTCGTTGCGCGCCCGGCCACCCGACGCAATGGCGCAGATATGTGCCATCAAGGCATCCGTCGCCGCGTCCAATCCGACATCCAGCACCATGGCTGCATCAAAGTCGATCCAGCCCGGTTTCCGCTGGGCCAGATCATGATTGGTCGCCAGTTTCAACGTTGGCACCGGACTACCCAGCGGCGTACCGCGCCCCGTCGAAAATAACGTCATGGTCGCACCGGCGGCCGCCAGCGCTGTCGTCGACACCGCATCATTCCCGGGTGCCTCCAGCAACGCCAGGCCAGGTCGACGCACGCGCTCGCCATAGGCCAGCACATCCGTCAATGCGGCATGCCCACCCTTCTGGACGGCGCCCAGCGACTTTTCCTCCAATGTCGTGATGCCGCCTGCGACATTGCCGGGACTGGGGTTTTCCGAAATCGGCTCTCCATGGTCGATAAAATAGCGTTTGAAGCGGTTTACCAGCCCCACCAGAGCGTCAAACACCGCCCGGTTTGTGGCGCGCTGCATCAACAGCCGCTCCGCGCCAAATATCTCGGGTATTTCGGTCAGGATCGCCTGCCCCCCTGCCCCGGTCACGACATCGGCGATCTGCCCGATCAGCGGGTTGGCGGTCAGGCCGCTCAGGCCGTCCGATCCGCCGCATTTCAGCCCCAGCCGAAGCGCACCGATATCGACCGGTTCGCGCCGGTCCTGCGATGCCAGCGCCACCAGAGCGTCGATCGAATCCGTCGCATCCTGATATTCATCCGCACTCATCTGCGCGCCGACGCTGCGCACCCGCGCGCGCCGCTCGACCGGGATCCGCTCGATCAGCGCGGCCAGTTGATTTTCCTCGCAGCCCAGGCCGATCAACAGCACACCCCCGGCGTTGGGATTGCAGGCCAATGCCGCCAGCAACCGGGCGGTGCCATCAAGATCGTCGCCCAGTTGCGAACAGCCCAGAGGATGGGGAAAGGCCACGACATCATCGATCCGTCCGGCATGCCGATCAGCCGCCTGGCGCGCGATACGCTCGGCGGTCCGCGCAACGCATCCCACGGTCGGGATGATCCAGATTTCATTGCGGGTGCCAACGCTGCCGTCATCGCGCAGATAACCATCAAACTGCCATCGCCCCGGCGTCGATGGCAGCGCGACCGGCGATGCGGGCGCAAAGCCATAGGGCTCCTCCGCCTTCAGATTCGTCGCCAGATTATGGCTATGGACATGATTGCCAGCAGCGATCGGCCGGGTCGCCGTCCCGATCGGCCAGCCATAACGATGAACCAGATCGCCCGATGCGATCGGGTGCAGGGCGATCTTATGGCCTCTGCCGATCCCTTCGCGCACGATGATATCCAGCCCTGCGACCTTCAACCGTTCCCCTGCGGCCAGTTCGCGCAACGCCACCGCAACCTGATCGACAGGGGCAATGCGCACCGCATCCGGCACTGTCGCAGCGGCGGCCTTTTCCTCAAATGCAATGACATCCATCACCGCCCAATATCATTTATGCCAACGTTGGCACAAGCCGTTTGGAAAAGAACGGATCACCACATAGCCGGGCAGAAAAACCCTATCCGCTGGCGGCAAGCGCGATGGAAAGGCGTGGAGGCGGGGGGAAGACACGGCTACAGCATGCAGAATGGATAAACCCGACAAGCATGATGCCGATGGCGGCTGGACCATTGCCGACGTCGCGCGCCGGGCCGGCGTATCCATCCGCACGGTATCGCGCGTCATCAACCGGTCTTCCCTGGTGAATGCGGATACGCGCAAAAAGGTCGAACAGATCATCGCGCAGCTCCATTTTCATCCCAGCGCGCGCGCGCGCGGGCTGCGTACGGGGCGATCCTATCTGATTGGACTGCTGCATAATGATCGCAATGCGCTGGTACTAGGGGCAGTGCAGCGCGGGATCGCAAGGGTGGCTGCCAAACATGGCTATGAACTCGTCGTTCATCCCACACCAGACAGCGACGACAACGCCATTGCCGATATTTCCCAATTTGTGTCACGCTCGAAAGTGGATGGCGTCATCGTCATGCCGCCCGATTCCGGCGCGCCCGGACTACCCCAAAGCCTGGCCGGCGCGGGCGTATCGGCCGTGGCCCTATCGGCGGTGCCGCTTCACGGATATGCCGCGATATTGGTGTCGGAAGAGCGCGCCGCAGCCCGAGACGTCGGGCTGCACCTCATGGCGTTGGGGCATCGGCATGTCGGCCTCGTTTCCGGTCCGCATAGCGCTCATTCCGCGCAGGAACGTCGCGCCGGGCTGATCGAAGCGCTGGCGGCCGGCGGCATCGACCTGGCCGGCGAAGCGGAAGGCGACTATGGTTTTGAAAGCGGCGTCGCCCAAACCCGGCGCCTGCTCACATCTGCCGTACCGCCCACCGCAATTTTCGTCAGCAACGATATCATGGCGGCCGGCGCCCTTCAGGCAGCGACAGAATTGGGCCTGTCCGTTCCACGGGATGTGTCGATTGTCGGCTTTGACGACAGCATCCTGGCACGCATGCTCACCCCACCGATCACCACGGTGAATCGACCGATGATCGACATGGCCGCCTGGGCCACGACATGCCTGATCGACATCATCGAAGGGCGCCCGTTCAAACCGACGATGTCGCAGGCTCTTTCATTGACCATAAGGGCATCCACCGCGCCGCCCGGGCGGTGATACCACCCCCGATTACCGGCCATGCCATCGCATCGCTTTGCCGGCAATTTAGTGCAACCGTCGGCTCACACCATGCTCAGGCCCGCATCAGCGAGCCCGCGCCACAGATGCAGGGCCTGCACGCTTTCCTTCACGTCATGCACCCGCACCATCTGCGCGCCCAACTGCGCAGCCCGAAAAGCCAGCGCCACCGAACCGCCCAGTCGATCGGCGGCTGGCGCTTCGTTCGACAAGGCGCCGATCAGCCGCTTGCGGCTGCCAGCGAACAGCAGCGGTACACCCAGCCCCTGGAACGTCGCGAGACCGTTCACCAACGCCAGATTGTCGGCCAGGCTCTTGCCGAAGCCCAATCCGGGATCGACCATGATCTTCTCGCGCGCGATGCCCGCGTCGAGGCAGGCTGCGATCCGCGCATCAAGATAGTCGAAGACATCGGCCACCACATCGCCATAGCCGCCCGGATTGTCATGCGGATCATCCCCGGTCGAAGGCGCGTGCATCAGAATGACCGGACAGCCGGCCCGGACAGCAACTTCCAGGCTGCGCGGATCATGTTCCAGCGCACTCACGTCGTTGATGACATGCGCACCGGCAGCCAGCGCCGCCTCCATCACAGCAGCCTTGCGCGTATCGACCGATATCGCGACGCCCGAAGCCGACAGCTTCTCGATGACCGGCACGATGCGGGCGATCTCGTCTCCTTCCCACAGGCGCGGCGCCTTGGGCCGGGTGGATTCACCGCCGACATCGATCAGCGCAGCCCCCGCCGCAGCCATGGCAAAGCCGGCATCGGCCGCCGCCTGTGCGTCTTCCATATGCTTGCCGCCATCGGAAAAGCTGTCTGGCGTGATATTGAGGATCGCCATTAGCTGGGGGGCGTCAAACCGGATTGTCCGACCGCCCAGATTGAGCGGTGCCCGTGTGCCCGATATATTGGTCGCCAGTTGCCGCGCGCGCGCAGCCAGAGCATCGGGCAAGCGCGCAACCACGGCATCGAAATCGGCCACCGGTACCGTCATACGCACCAGGCGCTGCCCATCCCCGCGCGCGGTCAATTCATAGGCCTGGAACCAGATCAGTCCATTGCCCATTCGGGCCACTGTCCCGTCCGGCAGGCCGATCGGGCTTGGCACGAACCAGGTCGGCTTAAGGTACAGCCGGGCGTCAGCGGGTATCTGTGGCAGCAGCATTATATCTCCGTCCGGGCCGACCCTGTCGAAACGATGCCCTTAATTGCAAGCGAAGAACAGCATTTCGACAGGTCTGGCGCGAACCGGAACACCGCCCGATCAGGGTTCGTTGGCGAGCAGATAGGTCTGCCGCAGCGTATCGATCGGGTGGAGCTTGCCCGCCTTTTCGATATGCCAGAAAGTCCAGCCATTGCAGCTTGGCGCGCCCTGCAGCGTCGCACCCATCTTGTGGATCGAGCCGCTTTCGCCTGCAACCGCCAGCGATCCGTCCGCCCGCACCGTGGCGCTCCAGCGGCGCTTGCTGTCCATCAGCACCGCACCCGGATCCAGATAGCCGGTCTCGACCAGCGTGCCGAACGCGACCTTGGGCTGCTGGCGCGCGGTCTGCATGATCGTCAGCGCGGATTCGTCCAGCGGCAGGGCGTCGGCAATGCGCTGCTCGGCCACTTCGATATAGTCCGGCTCGCGCTCGATGCCGATCCACTGACGGCCCAGGCGCTTGGCGACCGCCCCGGTGGTGCCAGTACCAAAGAAGGGATCGAGCACGATGTCGCCCGGCTTGGTGCAGGCCAGCATCACACGATAGAGAAGCGCTTCGGGCTTCTGGGTCGGATGCGCCTTGGTCCCGTTGCGCTTCAGACGCTCCTGGCCGCCACAGATCGGCAGGACCCAGTCCGAACGCATCTGCAGTTCGTCGTTGAGCGTCTTCATCGCCTTGTAGTTGAAGGTATACTTGGCGTCCTCGCCCTGGCTCGCCCAGATCAGCGTCTCATGGGCGTTGGTGAAGCGCGTGCCCTTGAAATTGGGCATCGGGTTCGCCTTGCGCCAGATGATGTCGTTGAGGATCCAGAACCCCTCATCCTGCAAGGCAGCACCGACGCGGAAGATATTGTGATAGCTTCCAATTACCCAGATCGTGCCGTTCGGCTTCAGAATCCGGCGGGCTTCCGCCAGCCAGGCCTGGGTAAAGCGGTCATAGGCCGCCAGCGTATCAAACTTGTCCCAGTCATTATCGACTGCGTCCACCCGGCCGCCTTCGGGCCGGAACAGATCGCCGCCCAACTGCAGATTATAAGGCGGATCGGCGAAAATCATGTCGACACAGCCATCGGGCAGCTTGGCCATCTCCGCGATGCAATCACCGCGCAGCAGACGATTGGCCTCGATCGCCGGTACCGGCGCAAGTGCAACCGCCTTCTTACGCCGCGGTGCGACGCGTTCCATGACACCCATTATGTGCAACCCCCATTCGTTTCGAGGCCCAGCACTGAGTCCTCGGGAGTCGGCCGTCAAGATCAGCAGCTTAGCATTTGAGCCTCATAGAATGGTTAACAAGAGGCGGAACGAAGCGGGTAGCCACGACATATTGAGTCGCGCGACTCGAGCGAGACTCAATATGGGGTGGTGTGACTCAAAAGACTCAGCGCATCGGCGATCCGCATTTTTTTTTGTTAACGCGATCGCGACGCGCCTCAATCCCCCATCCTTGACCCATTCATAATCGAATGGTTATGGGAAATTCATGACCGACGCACGATTCAAGGCCGCCCTGGACTCCACCAGCGATTCACTCTTCAAGGCTCTTTCCGATGCCACCCGCCGCGCCCTGCTCGAATATCTCGTCCGCGAAGGCGAGCAATGCGTTCACGCGCTCACGGCAGTGGCTGGCGTCTCGCAACCGATGGTGTCGCGCCATCTGGGCAAGCTCAAGCAGGCGGGGCTGGTCACGGCGCGCCGGGCCGGGCGAGAGACCTGGTACAGCGCCCGCACGAAAGGCCTGGCCCCGGTGGTGCAGTGGATGGCGATCTATGGTGCGCTCTGGTCCCAACGCTTCACCGCGCTTGAAGCGATCAGCGAGTAACTCGCCCCCTTCCCGCGCCCCTTCCTGCTCCAGCCCGAAATTTTCCGCTGTCCGGGCTGACAAGCAGGGCCAGGCTGACTAGCGTCCCTCGCAATCCGCAATACAGGGGGTCCGCGATGAAGATGATTGCACGTTTCTTGGTGTCGGCAGCGATGGTCTGCGGCACTGTCAGCGCACCAGTGCTGGCCCAGCCCAAGCAGGTGCTGACCCATGAAACGCTCTGGATGATGAAGCGTGTCGGCGCGCCCGTGACCAGTCCGGACGGCAAATGGGTGGTCTACTCCCTCAGCGAACCCTCCTATGAGAAGGACGGCGCAGTCAGCGACCTGTGGATCGTGCCGGCCGACGGATCGGCCGCACCCCGTCGCCTGACCGCGACCAAGGCGGGCGAAGGCGATCCGGCCTGGGCGTCCGACAGCCGCCGCATCGCCTTTTCCGCCAAGCGCGAAGGCGACGATGTCGCCCAAATCTATGTGCTGGATCTCGCCGGTGGCGAAGCGAAGCGGGTGACCAGCGTCCCGACTGGCGCAGGCAAGCCGATCTGGCGGCCCGATGGCCAGGCGATCCTGTTTGAAAGCGCGGTCTATCCCGGCGCGATGGACGCCGCCGCCAACAAGAAGGCGGCCGAGGAACGCAAGGCGCGCAAATATAATATGCGTGTCTATGAGCATTTCCCGATCCGCTACTGGAATGACTGGCTGGACGACAAGCGGCCGAGCCTGTGGCTCCAGCCGCTGGCCGAGGGCGCGGCGGCACGCGACATACTCTCCGCCACCAAGCTGGCGCAGGCCGAGGGTTTTGGCGGCAATGCCCAGAGTGACGGTGGCACCACGCTGGCGCCGGTCTGGAGCCCGGATGGCAAGGAAATCATCTTCACCGCCACCACCGAGCGCTGGAACGCGGCCCATGCCCGCGTCAATTTCGGCCTCTATCGCATGACCGCCGAAGGGGGCGAGCCGGTGCTGGTGACGCCGACACCGGGCGAATATGGCGACATGAAGTTCACGCCGGACGGCAAGAACCTGATCTTCAAGTTCAATACGCAGGGTGAGGAGGTGTATGACCTGGCCCGGTTGCACCGTGTCGCCTGGCCGGCGGGTGGCGCGGCGACGCCGCTGACCGGAGCGTTCGATCGGGAGGTGGACGGCTATGCCGTGACGCCCGACAGCCGCACCCTCTATCTGACCGTGCCCGACGCGGGCATGGAAAATCTCTATCGCGTGCCGGTGAACGGCGGCACGCCCGAACTGGTGATCGCGCCCAAGGTCGGCGGCTATGCCGGCATCGACATCCCGTCGGATGCCAAGTCGACCCAGATCATCGCCAGCTATGGCAGTGCGGTGAACCCGGCGGAAATCGTACGGATCGACCCGGCGGCCAAGCGGCATGAGAATCTGACCAACGTCAACACCGCGCTCGCCGCGACGATCGACTGGACCAGTCCGCAGCATTTCTGGTTCACCACCGACAAGGGCCGGCGCATCCACAACATGGTCGTCACGCCCCCGGCGTTCGACCCGGCGAAGAAATATCCGCTGATGGTGCTGATGCACGGCGGCCCGGCCTCGTCCAACATGGACCAGATCGGCCTGCGCTGGAATTATCACCTGCTCGCCAGCGCCGGCTATGTCGTGCTGATGACCGACTATACCGGCTCGACCGGCTATGGCGAGGCCTTCTCGCGGGCGATCAAGCTCGATCCGCTGCGGGGACCCGCGAACGAGATCAACCAGGCGGTGGATGAGGCCGGCAAGCGCTATGGCTTCATCGACACGGCCAATGCCTGCATCGGCGGCGCCAGCTATGGCGGCCATCTCGCCAACTGGATGGAGGCGACCACCACCCGCTACAAGTGCATCGTCAGCCATGCCGGTGAAGTCGACCTGCTGACCCAGTGGGGCACCAGCGACTTCAACTATGGCCGCGAAGTGGCGAGCGGCGGTCCGCCCTGGGGCGACAGCCCGGTGTGGCGCGACCAGAGCCCGATCACCTATGGCAAGGACTGGAAGACGCCGATGCTGCTGACCGCGGGCGAGCGCGACTTCCGCGTGCCGATGGCGAACACGCTGGAAACCTGGTCGACCCTGCAGCGCATGCAGGTGCCCAGCCGCCTGCTGATCTTCCCCGACGCCTGGCACTGGATCACCAAGCCGGAGGACAGCCGCCAATTCTATCGCGAGGTGCAGGGCTGGCTGGCCCATTATCTGAAGGGCGCGCCTGCGGTGACGGGCGGGCCGATCGCCACGCCGGAAACGGCGACCAAGACGCCCTGATCAGCCAACCCGACAATATTCGCCGGGCTATCGAGATATCCCGATAGCCCGGCCATTTTTTCCGTGCTGGATCGGTATTAATCCCAATAGGCAATCGGTCCCATGCGATCATGCTGAATATCGGCAGCGAACGCCCGGAAAATGGGGAACATTCTGATATGCGCATGACTCGGAGACAAGGATCCGCCCGGCTGGCGATGCTGAGTAGCGTGCTGCTGTTGACGGGGTGCGCCACGGCGCCCGCCCCCACGAGCCTGTCCACCACGCCGGTTCCGCCGACCTCGATCGAGGCCGTCGGCCTGCTGAGCAAAACTTTTCCCCTTCCCAAGGGCTATCTTGATCCCAAATCATTGCCGGACAGCCTCGCCCTGCTGCCTCCGCCACCGGCCGAAGGAACGGCGGCCAAGGCGGCGGATCAGGAAGCCTTCCGTGACGGCAAGGCCGCACCGGCCGATCGCCAGGCGCTGGCGGCGTCCGATGCGGATCTCGGCTGGCCGCATGTCGTGTCGAGTTTCGAGCAGATTGTCGGCGTTTCACTATCCGACGGATCGAAGCCGCACACGGAAATGCTGCTGCGGCGGTCGATGACGGATGCCGCGCTGGCAACCTATCGCGCGAAAAATCACTATCAGCGTGTCCGCCCCTTCGTCGAGAACAAGAGCGACACCTGCCGCCCGCAGGACGAGGCCATGCTCCGGACCGACGGTTCCTATCCGTCCGGCCATACCGCAATCGGCTGGATATTGGCGTTGACCCTGACCGACCTGGCGCCGGACAAGACCGACGCCCTGCTGCAGCGCGGCTATGCCTTTGGCCAGAGCCGGGTGGTCTGCCGGGCGCATTGGCTGAGCGACACGACCGCGGGGCGCGTCATCGCTTCGGCCGCCTATGCGCGGCTACAATCGGACCCGACATATCAGGCACAACTGGCCCTGGCCCGGGCGGAAATGGCCAAGGCGCCCTGATCCCTCAGATCGCGCGTGCAACGCCCTGTCGCGTCTGGCGCCATTGGCGATAGCCCAGCGCGGCAAGGGCGACCATCGCGCCATAAAGGCCGGCGGTCAGCCATAATTGCTTGAAAGCGAACATGCCGACATAGAGCATGTCGACCACGATCCATAACAACCAGCTGGCCGCGTGACGCCGCGCCGTCCAATATTGGGCGACCAGGCTGAAACTGCTCAGCGTCGCATCCATCCAGGGCAGCGCGGCATCGGTATAATGGCTGGTGAACCAGCCAATGGCGGCCGCACCGATCGCACCGCTGGCCAGGCCCGCAGCCGCCCGCCCCGGATGCAACGGCTGCACGACCACCTCGCCGCTAGCCTGCTTGCCCCGTGCCCAGACGATCCAGCCGTAGAGGATGGCAATGCCGAACAGGGCCTGCAGCACCATGTCGGCATATAGCCGCACATCGAGGAACAGCTTGAAATAGAGGGCGCAGGCCAGCAGGTTGACCGGCCAGCACAGCAGCCGGCGCTTCGCGGTCAGCCAGATACCCAGAAAGCTGATGATGACAGCGACAATCTCCAGCATGCTCATGCCCGTGCCCCTTGCCCGATTTGCCCCAGGAAGTGCTGGCCCGGCACCGACAGGAACCATTGGGCATGGGCGAGCAGAAAATCCTGCCACGCCATCATTGCCTGATCGGGATCGGCCAGGATGCCCGCGAAATAGTGCATTTCCGACAGGGCAAATTCGATATGAACCAGCGGCAGCAGCGCCAGCAACGTGTCGATATCGTCGCGCGACAATGGCAGCACCGCGTGATAGCCGGCAATCAGCGCCAGCGCGGTGTCCGGGTCCGCCGGCATCGACCCGGCATCGCCCAGTTCCAGCCAGCTTATCGCCGTCCGCTCGATCGCGGTGGCCAGATCGTGCAACGCGCAGCTTCGGGTCGCCAGCCCGAAATCGAACACCGCACTTACCCGATCATCGGCCGACCAGAGGAGGTTGGAAGGGTGCCAGTCATTATGCGTCCACAGCAATGGCTGCCCTTCCAGCCGATCCGGCAACCCCGCGCCCAGCGCCGCGAACAGCCGCGCCAATTCTTCCCGCCAGGGCTTGCCGGCCAGAAAATGGTCCAGTCCCGGGCGCGCAGCCACATAGGCCGCCGCCGCGGCCAGCGGATCGCGCGCGGGAAGAATGGTAAAGCTCGAAACGAGCGGATGAGGACCGCGGGCGGGCGCATCAAAGCCGTGCGCCGCGCGATGCAGTCGTGCCAGCGCCTTGCCGGCTTCATGCGCATGGACCGACGACAGGAAGGGCGTCCAGGACAGGCGATCACGGTACAGGTCGATACCCGGCGCCTTGCGGTGCAGTTCATAACTCCATTCGCCCTCGCCAATGGCACTCGCGCCATCAATTGCCGCCATCACCTCCGGCACCGCCAGCCCTGCCTTGGACAGATGGGCCATGAAGCGATGCTCCTCCGCCAACCCCTCCGGCGTGCGCACCGACCGGTGATGCCGCTTGAGCAGAAATTCCCCCTGCCCGGCCTCCACCAGCGCGGCCGCCGAAAAAGGCCGTGGCGAGTGCCAGCGCAGGGCGATCGGCCGGCCGGCAGCGGGAAAGCGGGCCAGGATATTCTCGGCCTCGCTCTGGGTTATGGCCGGCCATGTCGGCGCCTCCAGCGTGGTCCCCATGCCATGGACCAGATGCGCCGGCGCGCCGTTGATGTCCGTTTCGGCCATGATCAGAAGGCGCGGGACAGCGTCGCCACCACCGCCCGGCCGCTGCCCACATAATAGGTGGGCGCCGCGCCGGAAATGACGGTGCCGTTGCGCCCCGTCACATCCTGCGCATTGCTGCTGATCGCCTGCACGCCGGACAGCACATGCGGATTGGTCAGGTTGATGGCATTGAGGCGCAGGTCGGTGCGCTGGGCGTCGATCACCCCCGCCAGATGCACGCCCACCGACAGATCGAGCGTCGCATAGCCCTTGATGCTCTCGTCGTTCATGAAGGTCGCATATTGGCGGCCCACATATTTGAGGGCGGTGCTGCCGAACAGCCGGCCATCATCATAGGTCGTGCCGATACCGAACTGGAAGGTCGGCGCGGCCACGGCATGCTTGCCCCGGGTCGGCAGATAATCGCCGCCGACCGACAGGTCATCGTCCAGCCGCGCATGCAGATATTCGCCCGAGACATAGATGCTGAAGCCCTTGGCCGGGCGATAGTCGATCTCGCCATCCAGCCCGTAGCTCGTCTGGCTGCCCGCATTGATGGTCGAATTGACCAGCGCGCCGCCGTTATTCACCACCGTCGCCACCTGTCGGTTGCGGAAATGATAATGGAAAGCTGTCAGCGAAAATGACAGGCTTGGGCCGATATAGCGATAGCCAAGCTCTTGAGAGAGCGAATATTCATTCTTGAGCGCGTTCGTGCCCTGCGCCACCAGTTCGCCGCCATAATAGCTGTTGTAGAGCGCAAATTCGTTGGGCGTGCGGAAATTGGTCGTGATGTTGGCGAACAGCTGCTGCCGGTCGTCCAGCTGATAATGCACGGCCGCGCGCGGCAAGGCGGCAAAGCTGTCGACATGCACCGTGGTTTGCGGGCCAGGCAGATAGTTGCGGCCGTTGCGCAGCAGGCTGACGCCCTTGAAGCCGATGTCGACGCCCAGCTTCGGCGTGACCGCGATGCTGTCGGCCAGGAAAAAGCCCTTCGTCACGGTTTCGGTGCGCTGGTTTTCATAGGCGAGCAGCCGGCCGTCGGCGGTCTGGATCGCCTTGTCCTGATAGCCCCATTGGTCCACCGGTCGCCCATCCGGTCCGACGGATGTGTAGGACTGGGTCACCCGGTCGGTGCCATAGTCGAACCACAGGCCAGCGGATATCTGGTGGATGCCGGCGCGATAGGTCAGCTTGACCACATCGCCGGCGCGAAACTGCTTGCCGGTCCAGTTGCCAAGCACGGTCGCGACCCCGTCCACCGCACCAGGCAGCGCAATCGGCTGGGTCAGTTCCTCGGTCCCCAGATAATTGCCGGTGGTGCTCAGCTGCGTGCCATAGGGCGAATTGCCGTGACCGAACTGGAGATAGGCGGTGTTGTCGATATCCAGCCTGTCGTTGAGCCGGAGATGCAGCGGTGCCGCGACATAGAGATTGCGGAACGGCGCGCGATAGAGACGCCAGTAACTGGTGTCACCTTCGCTGTAACTTTCACTGAAATTATAGTCCCGGCCATAGGCCTGCCAGTCTGCGCGGGTCGGGCCGGGATAGGTCGATGTCTTGGCATCGTTGAACGACAGCGCGATGCTGGCACGATTGCCTTCGCCCCATTCGCCAAGCAGCTTCGCATCGATATGCTGGCGCTGGTCATAGCCGGCGCCGCGCCAATTGTCGGCGCGATTGTTGGAGTAAGAGACGAAAGCCTTCAGCCCGCTGGTGCCGATCGTGCCCGTGTCGATCCGCGCAAAGATACGCCGTTCGTCATAGGAACCCAGCGACAGATTGACGAGTCCGCCAGCCTCCGTTTTGGGATCGTCGAGCGACAGGGACAAAGTGCCGCCGGCGGCCGCGACCACCGGGGCATCGATATCCGCGGCCCCCTGGGCAAGACTGATCTGCCGAACATTTTCCGCATCGGCGAACTGGGCGGGATAGGCATAATAATAGCCGATATCGTTTTGCGGCGCGCCTTCCATCAGCACGCCGATCTGGTCCTGGCCCAGGCCGCGCAGGGTAATTCCGGAGCTGGCCGACAGGCCGTAGGGATCGCTCGACGAAACATTCGCGCCCGGCAGGAGGTTGACCAGCTGAAAGGCGTTCAACGTTGGCGCCTGCTTGATGATGAAGTCGGTCGAGATCGCGCTGACCGCCTTGGGCGCGGTTTGATCGGGCAGCAGAGCTTCGGGGTCGGGATGGCCCAGAACCTGGATGGTCGTGGGATCATTATCCTCGTTCGCCGCCGCAACGGCGGGCACAAGCAGCATGATCGGCAGCGTGATCGCCGACAGTCGGGGGAAAATATAAGCAGCGGCCATCGTCTCGCATCCACTCCATTGGAGGGAAAACGGCCAACCGTCGCCCTCCCTACGCCGGTATCAGCCGGATCAGGTTCAGCGGGTCGTGGTCTGCTGACCACCTCTCAGCCGCGCGTGAGCGGCCCCCCGGGGAGTGGGCGCTCTAGGCGTTCGGACGCGGCGTGGGAAGCATTATTGCATGCGATATATCGAAGCCCGGGCAATCAGCTGCCCAGGCACCTCAGCTGTCATGCAGTTCGGCCCGTGCAAGCCGTTTTCCGGTCACCAGCGTCTGGATGACGAACAGCAGGATCAAGATCAGTCCCACCGCGCCGACAAAAACATCGAAGCCCGACAGCGCACCAAAGAGGCCGGGACCGGCGCCCAGCACCATCATCATCAGGGTGAGGACGATCAGCATCAGCCGCAATTCGGTAGGCCCGGCCGCAAGATAGGAGAGCTTGAACTCGCCCAGTACGCGGGCGGCAAGATAGGCATGGATCGACAGCAGCAAATAGCCTGCCAGCGCCACCAGCGCGACGTCCATGGTCACGAACGGGCTGAGGCCGATGCCGGCCAGGATCAGCAGGGTGGCCAGGCCGTCGCAGCTATGGTCGATGAAATAGCCATAGGATGGTCGCTCGATCTGACGATAGCGCGCGATGCTGCCGTCCATCGAGTCCCCGAACCACTGGACGAAATAGCCGGCGATGGCGAGCAGGAGCCAGGACGCGCCGAAATTACTGGCAACATAGCCAGTGAAAATCATGAAGGCGCCGACCATGCCGAGCGAGGTCAGGCGGTCCGGGGTAACCCAGGGCGGCATGCGACTGCAAATCCAGTTGAGCAGTCTACGCTCCCTGGCGGCTAGCCAATTTTCCTGGATGCGATCGAGCGACGACGTATTTTTCGGTTGAGCTGTCATATCATCTTATGGGGCCATCGTCCGGGATGAGCAACGGACGAAATGTCAAAGGGCCTGCAAAACGGGGCTGAAACAGGACGAAGCAGGCGGAAACAGGCCATTTTCCCACCATCTGCCCCGCAACTTCGATGCCCCAGACGCGGCAGTGAGGTGCATCCGAAGCCCCGGTTCCTTCAGGACATGGCCCCTGTCAGCCGAACGCGCGAAAGCGACGCAGTTAGGTTATTGAAAACCAATATCTTCTACATCCGTGCCTGCCCGACGATGCGGCCCGCCGTCGCCAGGCACGATAATCATCGGTCATCCTGCGATTGAAGTGCAGGATGATCGACCGCCAAGTGAGTATGCACGTGCTGCCGTTTTCCTCCACCAGGCCGATCGACTGGCTGCTTGAAACGAAGACCAAGGTGCCATTCGGCATCGCCGATCAGCTGAAAAATGGCCTTTTCTCGTCCCTGCCGATATTCCTGGGCGGCGTCCTCAATGCAACGGCCGTGGCCGCGATCGCCGCCTGGCGGCATCCCACCGCAGCATTTATCGGCTGGCTGCTGTTCGAGATCATTCTGGGCCTGGTGCGGATGGCGGTCCTGATCCAGGGAAAGAAGCGCCTGGCTGCGGGGCAATTGCCGCCCAGGGCCGTTTCGGCCCTGCTGTCGTGCATGTGGGCCTTGTCTGTGGGACTGGGTACGTCCTTGTGCATCCTGTCAGGCGACTGGATATTGGCGACGATTGCATGCCTGTCCGCCGCCGCGATGGTGTCCGGCATCTGCATGCGCAATTTCGGCACGCCCCGGCTGGCCACCACCATGGTCTTGCTGGCACTGGGGCCATGCGCGATCTCCGGGATGCTCACCCGCGAACCCATCCTGCCGATCATCAGCGTCCAATTGCCGATCTTCATGCTCACCATATTTTCGGCATCCTTTGCGTTGCACAAGATGCTGGTGTCCTGGATGATCGCATTGACCGATCTGGAACGCAGTGAATCGCTCACCGAAACCATCCTGCGATCAAGCCCCGACCATATGCTGATCCTGGACAAGGATTATCATGTCATTTTCTACAATCGGCAGCGGGATGGATCGGAGGAAGGCGGGCTGGTGGGCAAAAACTGGCTGGCCGGAATCGCCGAGGAGGATCGCGGGACGGCCCAAGCCGCGCTGGAAAGCGCCAAAGCGGGCCAGTCGGCCGTCCTTTCGCTCGGCCTTGCCACCGATCCGGGCAAACGGCTCTGGTTCGACATTGCGATCAATCAGACGTCGGACGCTTCGGGTCGGTTGATCGTCGTCGCGCGGGACATCACCCACCAGAAGAAGTCGGAGGAAAAGGCGATCTGGATGGCCCAGCATGACGCCCTGACCGGCCTGCCCAACCGCACGCTGTTGCAGCAGCATCTCGACGAGACATTGGCCGATGTCGGGCGGGACATGGCAGCCGCGATGCTGATCGTCGATGTCGACAATTTCAAGGCGATCAATGATACGGTCGGCCATGATGGCGGCGATGCGCTGCTTTGCGCCTTTGCCGAACGGCTGCGGGCGGCTGTCGCCGAGGGCGATCTGGTCGCACGGACCGGCGGTGACGAATTTGCGCTGGTGATCGGCGCGCGGTCGGAAAAGGCGGTGGAACGTATCGCCCAGAATATTTTCGACCAGTTGCGCGTCCCCATCGACCATGGCGGCCGCCTGCTGGAATGCGGCGCCAGCATTGGTGCCAGCCTTATCCCGCGTGATGGCACAACCCGTTCGGAAATTATGAAGGCGGCCGACATCGCCCTCTATGCCGCGAAGACCGGGGGCCGCGCTCAGCTCAGGATCTTTGAACCGGGCATGATGATCGAGGTCGAGCGACATCAGACCATGATCGCCCTGGCCCGCCAGGCGCTGATCCATGACGCCATCATTCCGCATTACCAGCCCAAGATCGATCTCCGCAGATCGGAGGTCGTCGGCTTCGAGGCTTTACTGCGCTGGAAGGACCATGACGGCCAATTGCGGACGCCCGATATGCTGAGCGCCGCCTTTGACGATCCCGCGCTGGGTTCCCTGTTGAGCGAACGCATGCTGCAAAAGGTATTGGACGATATTCAGCATTGGTCGCGGACCGGCGTGCCGTTCGGCCATGTCGCGATCAACGTCGCGGGTGCGGACTTCAGGCATGGCGGCTTCGCCGGCAAGGTGATCGGCAATCTGGCGGCACGCAAACTGCCAGCAAACTGTATCCAGATCGAGGTGACCGAGAATGTGTTCCTTGGCCACGGCGCCAGCGATGTCGAGCGTGAGCTGCGCATGTTGAGTGATTACGGCATCCGGATCGCCCTCGACGATTTTGGGACCGGATACGCATCCCTGTCCCATTTGACGCAATTTCCCGTCAACCTCCTGAAAATCGATCGATCCTTCATCCAGAACATCGGCATCAGCGCCGACGCCGAAGCCATCACCTCAACGGTCGTGAATTTGGGCCATTGCCTGGGCCTGGAGATCGTCGCCGAAGGCATAGAGACACCCGCACAGGAGGCCTATCTGCGGGAAATGCGGTGCGACGTCGGACAGGGCTTCCTCTATGCCCGCGCCATGCCCGCCAAAGCCGTTTCCGCGTGGCTGGACAATTTCAACGCCAGCGACCAGATCGCCATCGCCAGCTAGACGATCGGCCCAGGGGAGAATTCCCCGCGATCGCACAGCTATTGCAAGTCGATTGCAAATTCTATTTATGCTGCACCCGCAACATAGGCATGGGCCGCCCGACACCGGGTTGCCGGCACGGGGTTTCGGGTGACCAAAACGATATTCTTCCAGATCCACTGGTTCCTTGGGATCAGCGCAGGCCTCGTCCTGGCGCTGATGGGCATTACCGGTGCATCCATGAGCTTCGAGGACGAGATCAACGAAGCCCTGTCGCCACGCCTCTATGCGCCGGGCCGGTCCGCCAGCCCCGACCTCTCCCCCGACCGGATCATCGCCAGGGTGCAAGCCGATCATCCGGGCTATTATGTCAGTCGGCTCGACTGGGAAGCGGCCCCCGAACGCACACACAGCGTTCGCCTGGTCGCCGTGAAAGGGCGCGATCGGCTGCAGGGACAAGTCGACCGAACGACCGGGCGCTGGCTGGGCGAACCGGCAGGCGCTGGCTTTTTCCATCTGATGGACGAACTGCATCGCTGGCTTGCACTGCCGGGCGGCGGCAACGGGATCGGACGCCAGATCACGGCGTTCAGTGCCATCTCGCTTATCTTCTTTGCCTTGTCCGGCCTCTATCTGCGCTGGCCTCGCCAGGCATTGGACTGGCGCGCATGGCTGGTGCTGGACCTGCGCAAGACCGGCCGCAATCTGTGGCGCGCCTTGCATGTGGTGATCGGTACCTGGGTTCTGCTCTTCTACCTGTTGAGCGCGCTGACGGGTTTGTGGTGGAGTTACGACTGGTATCGCCAGGGTGTCACCTATGCGATGACGGGCAAGCCTGCCGGCGAGGAGAGACCGCGCGAGAAGAAGAAGGATGGTCCTGCTCCTCAGCGCCCCGCGATCGATCCGTCCTGGACGCAGTTCCAGCAACTGACCGGCGATCGCTATGGCTGGGTTCGCATCACCCAACCCGCGCCATCGCAGCAGGTCAAGGCCATCACTTTCGAGGCCCGTCCGGCCGAGGCCCGCCACCTGCGCCAAACCGACAGATACAGCTATGATCCCGAAACAAGCGTACTGAAGAAGCGGGATCTCTACGATCGCCGACCGCTTGGCGTCATCATCACCCAGAGCATGTACGAACTGCATCGCGGTGCGTTTTTCGGCCTGCCGGGTCGGATCGTGATGTTGCTCACCAGCCTGACCATGCCGCTGTTCACGATCACGGGCTACCTACTCTATCTGTCGCGCCGCCGCCGCAAGCGGGAGGCAAAGGCATTGGAGGCCAGCATCCCCATGCCGACGGGCGCGAGCGAGATCCTGATCGCCTATGCCAGCCAGACCGGCACGGCAGAAATCCTGGCCCGCAATGCGGCACTGGCGCTGGCGCAAGGCGGAGTGCGGACACAGGTCCTGTCTATAGCGAAATTGACGCCGGCGCTGCTCGCCACGACCCAGCGCCTGTTGCTGGTCGCCAGCACCTATGGCGAAGGCGAACCGCCAGACATGGCACGTGGTTTCGCCAGCCGCATTCTGGGTGGCGAGACGTTGGATCTGACCCATCTCCATTATGGTATATTGGCTCTCGGCGACCGCGAATATGTGGATTTTTGCGCTTTTGGATACCGGCTGGACCAATGGCTGCGCACGGCCGGCGCGACCGCATCCTTTCCCCTGATTGCCATGGATCATGGCGATCAGGCGGCCGACCTGCTGTGGCATGCCGCCTTGCACGACCTCGGCGCAGCGGACGCAAAGCGGGGACAGACCGCAATCCCCTTCACCAATTGGACCCTCGTGGCCCGGCGGACGCTCAACCCGGCAAGCACATCCCTTCCGGCCTTTCATCTTCAGTTTGAAGCGACCACGGATGCTGGCGGCGACTGGGAGGCCGGCGACATTGTGGAGGTGCAGCCCTGCAATGCCCCGGCACGGGTCGATGCCCTGCTGGCAGCGCAGGCCCGGGCACAGGATGGCGAATTGATCGACCTAGCCGCATCGCTGCGCGATCATCTCGCGAGCGCGATCCTGCCCGAACCGGGCACACCGATCTCGACCGAAGCGTTGCGCGCCCTGCGTCCATTGCCGGTACGCGAATATTCGGCGGCATCGATCACAGCGGACGGGACACTGGACCTGGTCGTCCGGCAAGTCCATGGCGAAGACGAACGGCTGGGCATAGGCTCTGGCTGGCTGACAGCATATTTGCCCGTCGGTTCGACCACCCGGCTGCGCGTCCGTCCCAATCCGGGGTTCCGTATCGATGCCGGGCATGCCGCCTGCCCCCTGATTCTGATTGGCAATGGCACGGGCATCGCCGGCTTGCGTGCGCATCTTCGCGCGCAAGCCCATGCCGGACATAAAGGGCATTGGCTGCTATTTGGCGAGCGATCCCGCAGGCATGAAAGCTTCTTCGACGACGAATTGTCTGCCTGGATGCAGGATGGAACCCTCAGCCGTCTCGATCGCGCCTTTTCGCGCGATGACGACTGTGGCCGCTATGTCCAGGATCTGCTGTCGAACCAAGGGGATATGCTGTCCGACTGGATCGATCGCGGCGCAACCATCCTGGTTTGCGGTAGCCTGGAAGGCATGGCCCAGGGCGTCCATGACGTACTGGTGAATAGTCTGGGCGAAGCGACCCTCGAAAATCTCGCCGAAGAGGGCCGCTATCGTCGTGACGTCTATTAAGCGTCCCTCCCCTCCATCGACTTGCTGAATGTGAACAGTCCCGCCGTTCGGTTGAACGACGGGACCTGAACTGCCGACAATTCGTCAGATCTGGGCAAAGCCGCCATCGACGAAGATTTCGGCCCCGTTGACGTAGCTCGACGCATCCGAGGCGAGAAATAGCGCGACCTTGCCAATTTCGCGCGGATCAGCAAGGCGGCCCAGCGGGATGCCGGCGGCGAGACCATTCTCGAAGCCCTGCCATTCCTCCTCGCTCGATGTCAGCCCCTGCAGGCCGGGCGTCCGTGTTGCCCCGGGGGCAATGACGTTGACACGGATCTTGCGGTCCTTGAGATCGAGTATCCAGTGCCGCGCGAAATTCCGGATGGCCGCTTTGGTTGCGCCGTAAACGCTGAACGCCGGCAGCGCCTTCACCGCGCTGGTCGATCCCGTGAGGATGATCGATGCCCCGTCGCGCAGCAGCGGCAATGCCTTCTGAACGGTGAACAGCGTCGCCTTCACATTCAGATCGAACGTGCGGTCGAATTCCTCTTCGGTGATGGCGCCCAGCGGCTGGAACGTCCCGCCGCCCGCGTTGGCGACAAGGATGTCGATCGGCGCGCCATGCTGCTGCACAACGTCATAAAGGCGGTCGAGATCGGCCAGGCTGGTGACGTCGCCCTGCACGCCGACAGCGCCATGACCGATCGTCCTGACGGCAGCGTCCAGTTCCGCCTGACGACGGCCGGTCACGAACAGCTTGGCCCCTTGCTCGGCCAGTTCCTGTGCAATGCCAAGGCCAATACCGCTGTTGCCTCCGGTCACGACGGCAACTTTGTTGGTGAGATCATAGGTCATATTCATTCTCCTTAGATGGGCCGACGAACTTCGCTCGACCGATGAGAATGAGATAGATATGCAACGATAATGTCTGTAGTTGGCAATATTGACACTTATCATCCCATAAATGGAACGATGATATGCAAGACCTCAATGACATGCGCTATTTCGATGCCGTGGTTGACCATGGGGGCTTCGCGCCGGCCGGGCGCGCGCTGCGCATCCCGAAGTCCAAACTCAGCCGTCGCATCGCCGCCCTGGAGGAACGGCTTGGAGCGCGGCTGATAGAGCGATCTTCACGGCGCTTTCGCGTTACCGAGATCGGCCTTGCGTTCCATGCCCAATGCCAGTTGGCGGTGGCAGCCGCCGATCGCGCCCAAGCTCTCGTCGAGGCGAGCCTGAGCGAACCCCAGGGCACGGTACGCATGGCCTGCCCCACCGGTCTTGTCGCGATCGTGGCGGACATGCTGCCCGACTTCCTGACGCTATATCCCAAAGGCCATGTTCAAATCGTCGCACGCGACAGCCCGGTCGACGTCATTGCCGAACGCATAGACGTCGCGCTGCGCGTCCGAACCAGGCTCGACAGCGATGCGGCGCTGACGATGCGCACGCTTGCGCATAGCCGCCGTATCCTGATCGCCAGTCCGGCACTCGCCAACCGTCTTGCAGGACAGGGAATAGATGCGCTCGAGGCCGCTCCCACCTTGAGTTCGTCTGGCGAGGATGGCGAGGTCATATGGCGGCTGGAAGGGCCAGGTGGTGAAATCCGCAACATCCGACATCTTCCCCGACTGAGCTGTGGCGATTTCGGTGCCATCCGGGTCGCGGCGATGGCGGGCCTCGGCGTTGCCATGCTGCCCGACCATATATGCGCCAGTGAACTGCGCGACGGGACTCTGGTCCGTATCCTGCCCGAATGGACGAGCGAGGACGGGATCGTGCACCTCGTCTTCACGACGCGCACCGGCCTTCCCCCGCTTGTGCGCGCCTGGATCGATCATCTGGCGAAAGGGTTCAAAAATCCGGCCCTGTTCGGCGTATGACAGGGCCGGATTGATATGTCAGCCGACAGGATTGGAAGCGATCAAGGCCAGCGCGGGTTCAAGGACGCAGCACCCAGCCGCCATCGACATGGATGGTCTGGCCGGTGATCCAGCGCCCGGCCTCCGAACAGAGGAGCAACGCGGTGCCGACCAGTTCGTCCGGCTCGCCACGCGGACGCAGCGCGCAGCTCATCTGCAGGAACTGGATGAAGGGGGAATCGTCGGGCACCAGCATCTTCCCCGCATCCGACATAACATTGCCCGGCGCGATCGCGTTGCAGGTAATGCCATCCTTGCCGAACTGCTTGGCGAGCGTGGTGGTCAGGCCGACCAATGCCAGCTTGGAGATGCCGTAGAGGCCGGTCGCGGGAAAGGCGCCGCCCGATGTCTGGTTGACGATACGCCCGCCGCCCCGTGCCCGCATCGAGGGAATGACGGCACGAGCACAAAGCAGAGCACCATTGAGATTAACCGAAAAGGCCCGATTCCAGGCCTCCATGCTAACCGATTCAACATTGTCATAGCTGATGTCGACCATCAGCGCGGCATTGTTGATAAGGACGTCCACGCCGCCAAAGGCATCCACGGCCGCCGCCCCCATCGCCAGGGTCGACGCCTCGTCGGCGACATCGACCTGGACGGCGATGGCTTGTCCGCCGGCCTCCACGATCTCATCCGCCACGGCCTGCGCGCCATCGCCATTAAGGTCGGCGACGACGATGGCCGCACCCGCCGCAGCAAGGCCCAGCGCATAGGCGCGGCCGATGGAATTGCCACGCCCGCCGGCGCCGGTGATGATCGCGACTTTGCCATCCAGGCGAAACTGGTCGAGGTTGAAGGACATGGCACAGGTCTCCGTGAATCAATCGCCGCACGCGGCGGACAGGAAAGGGGTGGCGGCTTGGGACAGGGCTTGGGCGCCCGCATCGTCAGGAAGGCTGGACATCAACAGGCCGACATCCTTGCGCAGCAGCGGCGCGCCATGGGCAAAGGCGTGGGGAGTCGGCAAGCGGGCATAAACCTCGAAACCGAAGCTGCGGCCGCTGCTCGCCGCGATAAGCGCGCGCAGCGCAGCGCCGTCGAGATCGAGCGCCGCTGCCGCCTGCATCGCCGCATGGGCCAGACCCATATTGGCCGCCATCAGCGCATTGTTGACGATCTTGGCCCGTTGTCCCGCGCCGACATCGCCCATGCGCACGATCAGGCCGCCAAAGCTTTCCAGCACCGGCCGGGCCGCTTCATAGGTTTCGACCAGACCACCGCACATGACCGTCAGCGTGCCTGCAGCCGCGCCCGGCCCGCCACCGCTGACCGGCGCGTCAAGGAAGGCGATGCCCCGTTCCGCACAGCGTTCCGCCAGGCGCGTGCAACTGTCCGGCAGGATGGTCGAATGAATGACGACACGGCTGCCCGGCCGCATCGCCGGCAACAGTTGATCGATGATCGCGGAGACGCCGGCATCGTCGACCACGCAAATGCCGACATGATCGCACGTCGCGCCCAACGTCGCCACATCGGGTACGGCGGTCGCACCGAACGCGAGAAAGGGTTCCAGCGCCTCCGGCCGCCTGGCCCACAGGGTGAGAGGATAGCCTGCCGCCGCTATACGCCGCGCCATGGGACCGCCCTGGCTACCCAGGCCGATGAAGCCGACCCGTTCCAGCCCGCTCATCCTGCCGTGATCCCGGCATCGATCGAGATGCAGTTGCCATGATAGCCACGCCCCGCCGGTGATGCGAGCAATGCCACCATGTCCGCCACGTCATCGACCTCGACGGTACCGCGCATACCCGAAAAACGCTTGAGCAGCTCAAAATCACAGCCCTCGGGCGGCCGGAAATTGGTGGCGATATTGGTGATCATGCCACCGGGCGCGACGGCGTTGATGCGGATCGGCTGCTTCTGATACTCCATCGCCATCGCCTTGGTAAGGTTGAGGAGCCCCGCCTTCGACGCGCAATAGGCAGCGGCATAGGCCTCGCCGATGAAAGCGGCCGAGGAGACGACATTCACGATCGCGCCATTGGTCTTCAGCAGATGCGGAATGGCCGCCTGCGACAGCAGGAAAGGCGCGGTCAGGTTGACCGCCAGCGTCCTGTCCCAAAGCGGCCGGGGCATTTCGGGCGTATTGGCGAGATAGATAAGCCCCGCCACATTGCACAGCGCATCAAGCCGTCCGAAATGGGCGATCGCGGCCGCGACCGCCGCGTCGCACGCCTCCGGATCGGCGAGATCCGCGACCCGCACCTGATGCTCGCCCTGCGCAAGCAGGCTCCGGGTTTCCGCCAATCCTTCGGCATCGAGGTCGACCAGCCACAACCGGGCGCCGGCCTGCGCCAGCTTGAACGCCGTCGCACGGCCCAGTCCCGATGCAGCGCCGGTCACCAGCGCAACTTTCCCGGCCATGTCGATCGCGATGCTCATCGCCCTTCCTCCTTCTGGTTCCAGGCCAGGCCTTTCGCGACCTTGGCGGCCATTTCCAGCACCACGCCCTGGATCACCGAAGCCTTGGGCCAACCGGCATGGACCGCATAATGCAGGACGAACTCATGCAGTTCGGCGGCGGTGCAGTTGCCGCTTGCCATGGCGGCATGGAAATGGCTGGCGATCGGCACGGTCGCGGCGGAATCCGCCACGCCGACAAGCGTCAGGAATCGGCGTGACCGCTGGTCGAGGCCCGGCCGACACCACATCTCGCCAAACACGAAGTTCAGGATGCCGTCCTGCAGATAGGGCAGGCCATTGCCGACGCGTGGGCCGTCGAACGTCATGACGGCGTGAAACGCGGCAAAGCCCTCCTCCATCCGCCGCTGCGCATCCCAGGGTTCGGAACGGATCGGCGCCGAGGCAACCGGCTCCAGCCCCTGTTCCGCATCGATCCGATCAATGGCGGCGTCAATTGCGCCCCCCCTATCCCAGCCGGAATAGACCGCGACATGCAGAGCAGCCTCGCGCAATTCGGCCTGGGTCAGCGCGCCGGTCGCCAGCGCGCCGCGCACATAGCCGTCCAGCCGATCTGCAGGCGCATTGGCACCGGCGGCCGACGCCAGCGCGATCAGAAAGCGCGCGCGTCGATCGAGCCCCGGTCGCGACCAGATTTCGGCGTAGATGAAGTCGCGCCAGCTTTCCGCCAGCGGCGATCCTGGCTCTGGCGCGTCCCGGCCCGTCAGTTCGGCCTGAAGGGCACGGCCCAGCGCATGGCGTGCCGCAGGATCGAGCAGGGTCATTGCCCGCCCTCCGGCGGCGCCATGCTCATCCAGACATTTTTGGGCTGCAGAAATTCATGCAGGCCCTCAATGCCACCCAGCCGGCCATGACCGCTCTTCTTGAAGCCGCCGAACGGGCAATTTGGCTGCATCGCCTCGCCCGCACCATTGACATGGATCATGCCGGCCTGAAGCTCGCGCGCCATATGATGAGCACGGCGCAGATTCTGCGTGTGGACATAGGCGCCCAGACCATAGTCGGTGCCATTGGCCAGTGCGATTGCGTCTTCCTCTTCGTCGAACGGGGTTACGACCAGCACCGGGCCGAACACCTCATTCCGGGCAATCTCGCTATCGTCCGACACATCGGCCAGGATCGTCACCGGCAGGAAAAAGCCCTCGGCAAAATCGCCACCAAGCCGCTTGCCGCCGGCAATGAGGCGGCCGCCGTCGGCAATGCCGCGATCGATCATGCCGCTGATCCGGTCGAGCGCATTCTGGCTGATCACCGGCCCCAGCACCGTCGTGGGATCGAACGGGTCACCCGACTGAACATGGCCGGCCATCGTGCCGATCAGGTCCAGATAGCGGTCATATACGCCGCGCTGAACCAGCAGCCTTGTGCCGTTGACGCAGCCCTGACCATTGGAGGAGATCGCGCCGGTCAACCCTTTCTTGGCCGCCAGCATCAGATCGGCATCGTCGAACACCACCACCGCAGACTTGCCGCCCAGTTCCAGCCCGACCGGCTTGAGCGACTGCGCCGCATTGACCAGCACCTGGCGCGCGGTGGTGCCCGATCCGATAAACTCGATCTTGTCTATACCGGGATGGGCAACCATTGCTGCGCCGACATCGGCGCCCCCGGTCACCAGATTGACCACCCCGTCGGGCAGCCCGGCCTCATGCAGCAACTCGACCAGCTGCATGACGCTGTAGGGGGCAAGTTCGGGGGCCTTGATCACGACGCAATTGCCCGCTGCCAGCACCGGCGCCAATACCATCGTCGCGGCGAACAGCGGGCCATTCCACGGCACGATGATACCGATCACGCCATAAGGATCATAGCTGACATAATCATGAGCGGGTGCCCCCCACATCGGAATGGTCCGCCCGTGCAGCTTGTCGCACCAGCCACCGAAATAGCGGAATTTCTGGGCTGCATCATAGCCCATATAGGGGGCGACCATGGCCACAGATCCGTTTTCCGCAATCAGGCTGGGCGCGAACGCTGCGGATTTTGCCTCCAGCAGGGCGGCAAGGCGAAACATCAGGTCGCGGCGCTTGTCGCCGGGCATGGCGCGCCAGGCCGGGAAGGCCTTGCGCGCGGCGGTGACCGCATGATCGACATCATCGGCATCGGCCAGCAGCAGTTCACGCGTAACAGTGCCGGTCCCCGGATAGACATGGGCATGACGTGCCGCACCCGACGGCATCTCACGCCGTCCGCCAATGATGACGGGATGCCGCGGCAATGCGTCGATTACGGGATCCCTGAACGCCATGGCACTCTCCTATTGTGGCAGGGCATCCCTGCGCGGCACCGCTCGAATGTTCGGCAGCGCTCCTGTTTGAAAACAATAATACGCACATTATTTGACTCGCAAGGGCGATATACGCGACATCGCCCTTGCGGATTTTTATTAAACATGCCCATTTATAGGCATGTTTAATATGGTTCACGAAAAAGATGATGCGATGCGGACGGTCGGCAAGCGCCAGGTCGTGCGCAATGCCGCCGATTCGTTACGCCGCCGCATTCTCGCCAGCCCGCCGGGAGAACAGATCGGCTCGCTACCGACGCTCGCGCGCGAACTCGCGGTGGGTATCGTCACGATCCAACAGGCCGCACGCATATTGGAGCATGAAGGCATATTGGAGGTCCGACGCGGCCCGGGCGGCGGCTATTATGGTCGACGACCGGAAATGGCGGATCTGGAACGGATGCTGAGCGCCTATCTCTGCGGAGAGCCTGGTTCCTGGCGCGAGATACTCGACATCACCTCCCTGTTGTTCAATCGGCTCTGCGCTGCTGCCGCGCGATGCGAGGACATGCACCTACATGGCGCGTTGCAGGAGGTGCGTGCGCAGATCGACGGATGCGACAGCATGCAGAAGCTTGGCCTGTTGGAAGGCCGGCTACAGGATATTCTGTTCCAGATGGTCAGCCAGCCCCTGTTCGAACTGCTCACCCGAGTGGCGCTAGGCAGCGCACGGGATGTCGAGCGCGATGGCATCCTATCAAGCACGTTCGACCTGGCAGTCTGGCGTCGTGGGCGATTGCGCATCATCGATGCCATCGCCGGCCGGGATCCCGCACTCGCCCATTTTGAGGCTGATCGTCAAAATCGGCAGGTGCTGAGCGCCTTATGCGGGTTCGAGCGGATTTGAAAAAACCGCGCACCTCACAAGCACCAATGACACTCATGGAAAGATGAAACTTTCTTAATTGGCGCACCGCCCGCTTTGCAGCCTCCCTTTTCCGGCTAAAGGAAAAGCCAACTGCAAAAAGGGGCATGATGAATGGACTATCGCACGCTCGGCCGCACCGATCTCCAAGTCAGCCTGATATGCCTGGGCACGATGACCTGGGGATCCCAGAACAGCGAGGCGGAGGCTCACGCCCAATTAGACTATGCCCTGGGCCAGGGTGTGAATTTCATCGACACCGCAGAAATGTATCCGGTGACGCCGGTCAGTCGCGAGACGCAAGGCAGGACCGAAGAATTCATCGGTAGCTGGATAGCAGGCCGCAAGCGGCGTGACGACGTCATCCTGGCGACCAAGGTCGCCGGCCCCGCACGCGATCCCTCTCGCGGCATCCGGACGCTGGACCGCCTGGATCGCCCCAATATCGAGCAAGCCATCGATGACAGCCTGCGACGGCTGCGCACGGATTATATCGACCTTTATCAGGTCCATTGGCCCGATCGCCCGGTCCCGTCCTTTGGTGTCCGGGGCCTTGCCAGCCTGTCCGATCGGCCTGATACCGTTCCGATCGAGGAGACGCTGGACATCCTGGCGGACCTGGTGAAAGCAGGAAAAGTGCGCCACATCGGCGTATCGAACGAAACGCCCTGGGGGGTCGCCGAATATCTGAGGCTGTCGCGCGAGCAGGGATTACCGCGCATCGCCTCCATCCAGAACGCCTATAATCTGCTCAACCGCACGTTCGAGATCGGCCTGTCCGAATTCGCATTGCGCGAAAATGTGGGGCTGCTCGCCTATTCGCCGCTCGCCGGAGGCAATCTGACCGGCAAATATCTGGGCGGAGTCATCGCGCCCGGCACCCGCCGCGCGGTCGCAGCCCAGTTCGTGCGCTATGACCTGCCCGGCCAGGCGCCTGCCAGCGCACGCTATGTCGCCATCGCCCGCGCCCATGGCATCGATCCCGCCCAGCTTGCCCTCGCCTATGTGAACAGTCGACCATTCGTGACATCGACGATCATCGGTGCGACTTCCTTGGAGCAACTGAAGAGCGATATCGCCAGCATCGACATTCGGTTGGACAGCGATGCGCTGGCTGCGATTGAAGCCGTTCACAGAGACTTGCCCGACCCCTGCCCCTGACCATGCCCCGACAGCGGGCGCCCAAGCGATTTTCTGGATGAAGTCGTTGGAGGATGGCTGCGCATCGGCGCCAACCATCCCCGATCATGCGGCGCAATAGCGCATCCCCCAACAAGCCTCTTCGCCCGGTCCCTGAACGGCAGGGCCGGACTGTCATGCCGGCTTCATACTCTCCCCCTAACGGGTCGCCGAAAGGGGAGAAATATCATGCACTTCCGTTCTCTAGCTCTTGCCGCCATCAGCCTGCCCGTTTTCGCTACGGCAACCGCGCATGCTGAAACACCCGATGCCGCACCGGCCGATTCGATCATCGTTACCGCGCAGTTGCGCGAGCAGGACGCCATCGACGTTCCCATGGCGCTCAGCGTCATCGGCCAGGATCAGATGGATCGTATGGGCCTTTATGAGTTCGACGCGCTGTCGCGCTTCGTGCCTGGCTTCGATGTGCAGAATCAGTCGCCCAACAATCCGGGTTTCGTGATGCGCGGCATCACATCGGACAGCGGCACTGCCAGCAACGAACCGCGCGTGTCGGTCTATCAGGATGGCGTATCCATCTCCAAATCGCGCGGTTCCTATGTCGAACTGTTCGACATTGAGCGGGTCGAGATCGCCAAGGGGCCGCAGTCCACCCTCTATGGTCGCGGCGCGCTGATCGGCGCGGTCAACATCATCCAGAACAAGGCGCAGCTCGACAGCTTTGAAGCGGCAGGCCGGGTTTCCTATGGCAATTATAATAGCTGGCTGGGCGAAGCGATGGTCAATGCTCCGATCGGCGAAGGCATGGCGATCCGCCTGGCCGGCCGCATCCGCAAACGCGACGGCTATACCGACAACCTGCTGGGCGGCGCGGATTTCAACTCCGCCGACACGAAGGCCGTACGCGGCAGCTTCCATGGCGAAAAAGGCGACCTCAGCTTCGACCTGATCGGCAATTATCAGAAGGATACGCCCAACGGCACCGGCTTCAAGTCGATCGCCTATAACCCGACCGACCCGACCACGGGTGCCGTAATCGGTGATCGTGGCCGCAACAGTGGCGCAGCGCTGGCGGCGGGCACCGGTTTCGAGGATGGCAAGGATCTGGGCCTCAACCGCCAGGTCTGGGGTGTCACCGGCATCGCCAGGCTGAAGCTCAACGACCAGTTCAACCTGATCTCCACCACCGCGTTTCGGCGTTTCGACGCACTGGAAATCTTCGACGCAGACGGTATTTCGCTGCCGATGCTGACGGCGGCGGAGGATGCGCGCGGCCGCCAGTTCAGCCAGGAATTCCGCCTGACCTATGACGAAGGCCCGATTACGGCCTTCCTGGGTGCCAGCTATTTCTGGGAAAATGGCACACAGCGCGTCCCCACCCAGTTTGACGAACGCGCAACGCTGGCCCGACTGGCCAATGCGCTCAACGGCGGCGGCGCGATCCCCGGCCGCCCGACGACCGATCCGGTGCCGATGGCGGTGCTGGCGAGCCCGGCCTTTACCGGGGCGCTGCTTCAGGGCGTGGCCAGCGCCTATGGCGTCGGCCTGTCGAGTGCGCAGGCCCAGGCAATCGCCGCCAACCTCAAGCCCAACCATCTGGAAAGCACCACCAATGGCGCGCGCACCAATGCGTTCGACCTGTTCGGCGACGTGACCGTGCGGCTGTCCGATCAGTTCGAGATTGGCGGCGGCCTGCGCTACACCCATGACGACAAGCGCAGCACCTTTATGTCATCGGTCGAAAATGGCCGGTCGATCCTGGGCGGCTTCATCGGCGCGCTGAGCCAGCCGACAGCCGTGCGCACTGCGTTGCTCCAAGCGCTCGCCGTGCCCGGCGCGGCGACCATCCCGACCTCGGCCGCCTATCCGGTGCCGATGTTCGGCCTTGGCGCGCAGCCGACCGCCGGCAATGGCGGCGAGGATAGCGATACGCTCAGCAATGGCGGCTTTTCCTGGCGCCTGACGGCCCGCTACAAGCCGAGCGACGACACCAGCCTCTATGCCACCTATGCGCGTGGCCGTCGCCCCGAAGTGCTGGCCGCCAGCGCGCCGTCCGCGCCAATGGGCGCCACCCGCTTCTCCGTGCTGGATTCCGAGACCGTCGACAGTTTCGAGCTGGGCGCGAAGACGGCGTTGATGAACCGCACCCTGTTCCTCGATGGCGCGGCCTTCTTCTATCAATATGATAATTTCCAGACCACGGTGCAGCAGGGCACCCAGTTCGTCCTGACCAATGCCGGCAAGGCGGAAAGCTATGGCTTCGAGGGCCAGTTGCGCTGGGTGCCGAGCGATGGGCTGACCCTGTTCGCAACCTATGCCTATAACCATAGCCGCTTCAAGACCGGCGTACGCGACGGCAACCGTTTCCGCCTGTCGCCCGACCATAGCGCCTCCTTCGGCGCCGAAGCGTCCCTGCCCGCCGGCCCCGGCCGCATCATCTTCACGCCCAGCGTGACCTGGCAGTCGAAGGTCTTCTTCGACGATGACAATGACCGCCCCGACCTGCAGCAGCCGCCAGCCGCGCTGGTCGCCGACAATATCCAGGACGAGTGGCAAGGCAGCTATGCGCTGGTCAATGCGCGGCTTGGCTATGAGGCGCCGGGTGGCGCCTGGCGGATCGAGGGCTTCATCGAAAATGCCTTCGACAAGAAATATATCATGGACGCGGGCAATACCGGCGACAGCCTGGGCATGCCGACCTTCATCGGCGGTGCGCCGCGCTTCTATGGCGTATCGGCCAGCTTCCGCTTTGGTGGTGCGCAATGAGCGAGGACAGCATGAAGCTTGATCGTCGCGCGGCGTTGGGCCTGATCGGCTCGGGCGCCGCCCTCCCCGGCATCGGCATGGCTGCGACACCAACTGCCGCCGGCTTCGCCCATGGCGTGGCGAGCGGCGATCCGACCCAGCGCGGTGCCATTCTGTGGACCCGCGTCACCCCGGCCGATCCGGCGCAGCAGGCCGCCATCGCCCTGCGCTGGCATGTCGCAGAAAACGCCGACGGCAAACCGGTCGAAAGCGGCATCGCCGAGGCGCGCGCCGCCCGCGACTTCACCGTCAAGGTCGAACCGCGCAAACTCAAGGCCGGACAGGATTATCATTACTGGTTCGAGCTGACGGACGGCACGAAATCGCCGGTCGGCCGCTTCCGCACCCTGGCCAAGGGCGCTGTGGCCGACGCTGTGCTGGCCGTAGTATCGTGCCAGCTCTACCCCGGCGGCTTCTTTACCGCCTATGATTCGATCGCCGCGCTCGACCGGATCGATGCGGTCGTGCACCTGGGCGACTATATCTATGAATATGGTGCCGACGGCTATGGCGCGGAGATCGGCCAGAAGATCGGGCGCGGGCTGGAACCGGCGCATGAGATCGTGACGCTGGCCGACTATCGTACCCGCCATGCCCATTACAAGGGCGACAGGAGCCTGCAGGCGGCCCATGCCCGCGCCGCCTTCATCTGCGTGTGGGACGATCATGAAACCGCCAATGACAGCTGGATCGGCGGCGCGGAAAATCATCAGCCTGCGACAGAGGGCGACTGGGCCAAGCGCAAGGCGGCAGCGATGCAGGCCTATTTCGAATGGATGCCGATCCGCGATCCGCAAGGCAATGATCCCTGGGAAGGCATCAACCGCCGTTTCGACTTTGGCGACCTTGCCACCCTGCTGATGGTCGAGACGCGCCTGCTCGCGCGCAGCGAACAGGCCGGGTTCAAGGGCGAGACGCCGGGACGGTCCGAAGTCGCGGCGGTGCTGGCCGAACGCAACCGACCGGACCGCGAGATGCTAGGCGAACCGCAGCGCGCCTGGCTGGAGCAGGAACTGGCCGCGTCGGTCAAGGCCGGCACGCCCTGGCAGATATTGGGCAATCAGGTGGTGATGGCGCGGGTCAACGGCCCGGACCTCGCCAAGCTGTTCGGCGCAGACAAGGCGGCCGCCATGGTCGCCACGCTGCAACCGTCGATCCGCGCTCAGGTGGAACTGGCACAGGCGGGCTATCGCGCCGGCCTGCCCTTCAACCTCGACGCGTGGGACGGCTATCCTGCCGCGCGTGAGCGGCTCTACCAGAGCATCCGCCGGACCGGTGCCCATCCGCTGGTGCTGGCGGGCGACAGTCATGCCTTCTGGGCCAACCAGCTGGCCGACCGGGACGGCAACGCGATCGGCGTCGAATTCGGCACCTCCTCGATCAGCAGTCCGTCGGTCGGCGACACGCTGCCGCAGGTGCCGCTGGGTAATCTGCTGCAGCAGGCAAGCCCGGAGGTCGCCTTTTGCGACCAGCGCGCCAAGGGCTATATCCTGCTGACGCTGACAGCGGAAAAGGCGACGGGTGACTATATCGCCATGTCGACCATCTATGCGCCCAAGGCGGAGGCCCGCACGCTCAGGCAGTTTTCGCTGACGGTCGGTGCGACCAAGTTCGATAGGGGGTGAAGCAGTCGGGCTGTGGATTTCATCCGCAGCCCCGATGGCACTCCCATTTCATACCGGGACGTTTTGGCTCGCCATGCTGCTGCAATGCCGGCCTCGCATTCTAGCGATCCATCATTCCCCTTCTATCCGGCCAAGCCACGTCTTGACCTGATTGAGCGTGCGCCGCTCCTGATCCGCCTCCATCACAAAGGGAGGCTGGAGGAGCGCTGATGCGGCATGACTTGCCAGGGCATCGGGTGCGGAGCCGACACCGTAGCCGCCATGGGTCATGAAGGGCCGCAATATTTTCCCGCGCAAGTCATGTCCTTTCAGGAAGGAAATGATCGGCGGCGGCACAGCCTGGCCCCAGATCGGGAAACCCAGGAATATCTCATCATAGGATATGATGTCGGTGACCAGCGCGGCCAGTGGCGGCTCGTAACCACTGCTATGTTCGTGTGCAGCCTGCGCGACATGCTCTTCATAATCGGCAGGATAAGGGCGCGCTGGTCTGATTTCAAACAGATCGGCGGACAGGGTGCGATGCAGGGTTTCGGCGATGACCCGGGTGTTTCCCGAGCGGGTGAGATAGGCGACAAGGGTCTTGCTGCCCTTGATGCGTGCAGTGCGGCCATCTTGGGCGCAGGCCGCCGCACCGGCAAATGCCAGCACGGCAGGCGCACCAAGCAGCATGCGCCGCGACAGGTCCGATCGGTCGCCGATCATGGCTTCAACGGCGCCTCGACGCCCGAAAAGGCCTGTACGGCGGGCGGAAGACGATCGCCCTTTACAATAATCGCAGAAAGGGCGGCGGTCAGCTCGGCGGCTTCGGCGGGCGTGAAGCGGAGATTGGCCGCATCGATATTCTGCATCATATGCGCCATCTGGGTCGTACCCGGGATCGGTACGATCCATGGCCGCTGGATCAACAACCAGCCCAATGCGATCTGCCCCGGCGTCGCCTGTTTCCGCGCGGCCCAATTTTTCAGCAAGTTCACCAAGGCCATGTTCGACGCGACATTCTCCTTGGCAAAGCGGGTTTCATATTTGCGGATGTCGCCGTCGGCATAGGCCGTCTGCGCATCGATCGCGCCGGTCAGGAAACCAACGCCCAGCGGGCTCCACGGCACGAAGCCGATGCCCAATTCTTCGCAAAGCGGCAGAACCTCGGCTTCCGGTCCGCGCCAGAGCATCGAATATTCGCTCTGCACCGCCGTCAGCGGCAGTGCGGCATGGGCACGGCGCAGCGTATCCAGCCCCATTTCGCTGAGCCCCCAGTGCAATATCTTGCCTTCGTCCATCAGATCCTTGATCGCGCCGGCGACATCCTCGATCGGCACCGCCGGGTCGACGCGATGCTGGTAGAGAAGGTCGATGCGGTCGGTCCGCAGCCGCCGGAGCGAACCTTCGACGGCAAGCTTGATATGGGCGGGGCGGCTGTTGAGACCGGGCCGGCGCTCGCCAGTTTCAAGATCGATATTCCAGCCGAACTTGGAGGCAATGACGATGCCGTTGCGGAAGGATTGGGTCGCCTCGCCCAGGATGCGCTCGTCTTCATGCGGCCCATAGGCCTCGGCCGTATCGAAGAGAGTGACGCCATGATCATGGGCGGCACTGATGATACGGTGCATCTCAGCCCGATCGGGGATGGTGGTCTGATAGGTCCGGTGCATGTTCTGGACACCAAGACCGATAGCGGACACCTCGAGCGCGCCCAATTTCCGGCGCGCGCCGAGAGATGTTCCGGTGCCCGACGTTCCTGCAGCGCCATTTGACGGTCCGATCGCCGGAGCCCCTACCGCTATGGTCGCCATTCCCATGCCCACCACGCCCAGCAGGCTACGCCGGCTCACATGGCCTGATCCGCGTTGGTCTGTCATGCCTATTTCCCTAATCAGAGCTTGCGCGTGCCGAGCCATTTCACCATCGCCGGATCGCGATGGTCGAAGAAACTGCTGGCCTTCTGGTCTAGTGCGGCGATGGCGGCGATATCGTCATCATTCAGGGCAAAGTCGAAGATCGCGAAATTTTCGGCCATGCGTTCCCTGCGAACCGACTTGGGGATCGCGACGATGCCGCGCTGGTTCAGCCAGCGCAGCACCACCTGCGCGATGCTCTTGCCGTGTTTCCGACCGATCGACGCCAGTAGTTCGTTGCTGAACAGCCCATTTTTGCCCTCGGCAAAAGGTCCCCATGCTTCGGCCTGAACGCCATATTCCGCCAGTAGCGCCTGGGCGTCATGCTGCTGATGAAAAGGATGAATCTCTATCTGGTTGACCGCAGGGACGATTTCATTATGCAGCACGAAATCGAGCAGCCGGTCGGGATAGAAATTGCTGACCCCGATGGCCCGGATCCGGCCTGCCCGATGAAGTTCCTGCATGGCGCGCCAGGCACCATAGACGTCGCCATAGGGCTGGTGAATCAGCCAGAGATCGAGATAGTCGAGCTGCAGCTTGTTGAGCGAACGCTCAAAGGCTGCCTTCGCGCCCTCATAGCTGGCATCCTCGATCCACAGCTTGGTGGTAACGAATAATTGGGCACGGTCGATACCATGCGCGCGAATGGCCTGTCCGACAGCTTCCTCATTGCCATAGGATGTCGCCGTATCGAGCAGGCGATAGCCCACATCGATGGCATCGCGCACACTGCGCTCGCACTCGGCCGGATCGGGAACCTGGAAGACGCCGAAACCGAGGCTTGGCATTTCGACGCCGTTGTTCAGCATCACTTGCGGGACAATCTGTGTCATTGGAAAATCTCCGTTCAGGCCGCGCAGGAAATTGATGTGCAGGATATAGCCTGAGAAGCGAAATGCGATTAGACGCCATAATCGGCATGTCGCTATAAGGTGACCTAATCAATGGCGGGCGAGAATTATAACGAGCTTGCAGCCTTCGTGATGGTCGCGCGCGAACGCAGCTTCACCCGTGCTGCGGCCAAGCTTGGCGTCTCACAATCGGCGCTCAGCCAGACCATCCGAGGGCTTGAGGAACGGCTGGGCCTGCGCCTGCTTGCCCGCACCACCCGCAGCGTATCGCCTACCGAGGCAGGCCATCGACTGTTCCGCACCCTGGCGCCGCGTTTCGAGGAGATTGCGCAGGAACTGGCCGCGCTCAGCGAATTGCGCGACAAGCCATCGGGCACGATCCGGATCAACAGCGGCGAGCATCCGGCCGTCTCGATCCTGCAGCCGGCCTTGCGCACGCTGCTACCAGGCAATCCCGACATCCGGGTTGAGATCATCGTCGACTATGGCCTGACCGATATCGTCGCGGAGGGCTATGATGCGGGCGTGCGTCTGGGCGACCAGGTCGCCAAGGACATGATTGCGGTCCGGATCGGCCCCGACCTGCGCATGGCGGTCGTCGGTTCACCCGACTATTTCGCCCGCCATCCGATCCCGCATGCACCGCACGACCTGACCGGCCATAATTGCATCGGCATCCGCCTACCCACCTATGGCGGCATCTTCCCCTGGGATCTCGACCGGGACGGACATGAGGTCAATGTTCGGGTCGAAGGGCAACTGGTCTTCAACAATATCGGCCTGCGGCTCAGTTCTGCGCTGGATGGCCTGGGCCTGGCCTATCTTCCGGAGGATCAGGTTCTGTCCCATATCGCGGATGGCCGGCTGGTACGCGTGCTGGAGGACTGGTGCGAGCCTTTCCCCGGCTATCATCTCTATTATCCCAGCCGACGCCAAGCCTCGCTGGCCTTCGCGCTGTTGGTCGAGACCCTGCGTTATCATGGCTGAGGACCATCCATCCCGGTGACCAGCCATCCAGGCTTTCAATTCAGACCGCTGGAGAATCTGCTATTTTAGTCAGCCGGGCTTGGTCATGCCAATCTTTGCACGAGAAAATCCACGAACACTCGAAGACGGGCCGGCACATTGGCACCGCCCAGAAAAACGGCATGGATCGTCTCGATATCGCCAGGATTATAATCCTCCAATAGCGGCACCAACTGGCCGGACGCCAGTTCGGGCTGCACACTGAACCGACCCACCCGCGTGATGCCGACGCCGTCGGCCGCGAGTTGGCCCAGCGTCTCGCCATTATTCGCCTCGATCGTACCCCGGACGCTCAGCGCATAATCGCCTCCATCTTTTCGGAATGGCCAAACCGGCTCTGCCCGGCGGAAATTGAAGTTCAGGCAGTTATGGCCGTGCAAATCTTCCGGTATTTCGGGTGTGCCGTGGCGGGCGAGATAAACGGGCGAAGCGACGATGACGCGGCCATTTTCGCCGAGCTTGCGGGCTGTCAACGGACTGTCGGCCAGCGGCCCGAAGCGGATCGCCACATCAGCTTGTCCGCCAGCGATGTCGACCAGCCGATCGCTGAGGCTGATGTCGATCAAGATATGCGGATAGAGTTGCGCGAATTCGCCGAGCAGCGGCACGATGCACAGCCGGCCATGGGAATGGGCTGCGCTCACCCGCAGCCGCCCGCGCGGTGCACCACGATCGGCAATTGCCTGTTCGGCCTCGTCCAGATCGGCCAGAATGCGGCGCGCACTGCTCAAATAGGCCTGGCCCTCCGCCGTCAGCGTCAGCGCGCGGGTGGAGCGTAGCAGCAGCCGGACCCCCAGCCGATCCTCGATCCGGTCGACCGCGCGGCTGACCGCCGACGGTGTAAGGCCCAGCAATCGTCCGGCGGCCGAAAAACTGCCTTCGGCGACTATGGCCGCGAAGGTTTCCAACGCTCGTGCCCGATCGGCATGAAAGGGTATCTTTTCATCCATTGCAAAGATCCTTCGCCTTGCAGCCCTCTAAACGCGGGGAGTCCGGCCTTCCATTTATGCGTCCATCACGGAATGGAAAGGGATGATGATGGAATATCGGCAATTGGGGGCATCGGGGCTGCGCGTGCCGGCGCTCAGTTTCGGCACCGGCACCTTCGGCGGCTCGGGGCCTTTGTTCGGCGCCTGGGGCACGAGCGACGCGCAGGAGGCACGCCGCTTGCTCGACATCTGCCTCGACGCCGGCATCACCCTGTTCGACACTGCCGACGTCTATTCCAACGGCGCGTCCGAAGAGGTGCTGGGCGCGGCGATCAAGGGGCGGCGCGATCAGCTATTGATCTCGACCAAGCTGGGCCTGCCGACCGGTGACGGCCCCAATGACTGGGGCGTGTCGCGCGATCGGCTGATCGGCGGCGTGGAAGCCGCGCTCCGGCGCCTTGGCACGGACTATATCGACCTGCTGCAACTGCATGCCTTCGATGCTTCGACACCGGTCGAGGAACTGCTGGCGACGCTCGACCAGTTGGTCCGCGCCGGCAAGCTGCGCCATGTCGGCGTGTCCAACTATCCCGGCTGGCAGCTGATGAAGGCACTAAGCGTGGCGGATCGCCAGGGCTGGCCGCGCTTCGTCGCGCACCAGGTCTATTATTCGCTGATCGGCCGCGCCTATGAGGCAGAGCTGATGCCGCTCGCCGCCGACCAGGGCGTGGGCGCGCTGGTATGGAGCCCGCTCGGTTGGGGCCGCCTCACCGGCAAGATAAGGCGCAGCAGTCCGATCCCCGAGGGCAGCCGCCTGCACCAGACCGCCGCCTTCGCGCCGCCGGTGGAGGACGAGCATCTCTACCGCGTGGTCGATGCGCTGGACGAGATCGCGGCGGAAACCGGCAGGACGGTGCCGCAGGTCGCGCTCAACTGGCTGTTGCAGCGGCCGACCGTGTCGTCGGTCATCATCGGTGCCCGCAACGAGGAACAGTTGCGCCAGAATCTGGGCGCGGTCGGTTGGTCGCTGACCGCCGATCAGGTCGCCCGGCTCGACCGGGCCAGCTACCAGATGCCGGCCTATCCCCACGCCCCCTATCATCAACAGGCCGGCTTCGCCCGGCTGAACCCGCCGCTTGTCTGACGGGAGGAGCATCATGAAGATCAATCCACCGCTGCTCGCGCTGGCGGCCGGTGCCTTTGGCATCGGCGTCACCGAATTTGCGCCGATGGGCCTGTTGCCCGTCATCGCCACCGACCTGGGCGTCTCCATCCCCGCCGCCGGCCTGCTCATCAGCGCCTATGCGATCGGCGTGATGCTGGGCGCGCCGCTGATGACACTGACCACCGGCCGCTTGCCGCGTCGCACCCTGCTGATCGGCCTCGCCGCCATCTTCACGGTCGGCAATCTGATCGCAGCGCTCTCCAGCAGCTATGCCATGCTGCTGTTCGCGCGGATCATCACCTCGCTCAACCATGGCGCCTTCTTCGGCGTCGGATCGATCGTCGCCGCCAGCCTGGTCCCGCCCCAGCGGCAGGCCGGCGCGGTCGCCGCCATGTTCATGGGGCTGACCATCGCCAATGTCGTCGGCGTGCCGCTGGCCACCTGGGCAGGCGACGTCATAGGATGGGGCGCGGCCTTCTGGGGCATCGCAGCGCTGGGCGTCCTTACCATCGTGGCGCTGCGCCTCACTCTGCCCGACATGCCGGCCCCGACCGAGGGCGATGCGCGCTCCGAACTGCGGGTGCTGATGCGCGGGCCGGTGCTGGCGGCGCTGGGACTCACCGTGGTCGGTGCGAGCGCGATGTTCACCGTTTTCACCTATATCACGCCGATCCTGCGCGATCAGACCCATGGTTCGATCACTTTCGTGACCGCGATGCTGGTGCTCTATGGCGTGGGCCTCACCATCGGCAACTGGCTGGGTGGGCGCTTTGCCGACCGGTCGGTCGACCGGACGCTGATCGTGACGCTCGCCGCGCTGACCGCGATCCTCATCGCCTTCGCCTTTGCCATGCCCTTTGCCGGGCCGACGGCGGTGCTGATCTTCCTCTGGGGCATTGCCAGCTTCGCGCTGGTGCCGCCGCTGCAGGTGCGGGTGATGAGCGCGGCGGCCGATGCGCCGAACCTCGCATCCTCCATGAATATCGGCGCCTTCAACCTGGGCAACGCCATAGGAGCGGCGCTCGGCGGTGGGGTGATTGCCGCCGGATTGGACTTGCCCTTTGTCGCGATTGCCGGCGCGGCTGCATCGGGCGTTGGTTTGCTGACCATTCTCATGAGCCCTCAAGATACGGCTATCCGTGAAGCACATCCGCAGAGGATATATGAATGAAAGGATGGCCTGCAGCCGCGAACCACGGAATGAGGGCTGCCGCATTATGCGCAGGGTCGGTACGGTCCCGCTTGGTCACCGCCTCGAACCTGCTACCGTCCAAGCCGATGGCGTGACCGAAACGGGTTGAGACAGCCCTACGGATAAATCTTCGGCATCATAGCTTGAGAAAGAAACTTGTCTTACCGCCGGCCTTTCCCTTCCAGGGTGCGCACAGTCCGCTTTCATCCTGGAAGTCGTTTTCAATCCTGATGCACGTCCTGTGAAGTCCACACATCATGTGCATCAATCTGCAGCTTAAGAATGGCTCGTAGAATCGCGGCGCGTGCATCGATTTCCTGTCGGCGCATCTCGTTGGCCTGACGTCGCGCCAGTAAAGCCTCGGACAGGCCGATCTGCCCCAGTTCATAGCCGCGTTTCGTCCGCGCCGCCGCGCCCTCTGCGCTGTCTGCCGCGATTTGCATGCTCTGCCATATCCTATGACGCGCCTTGACATTGCTGAGGTCGGCTGCAGCAGTCGCCTCGACCTCGCGACGGACGCGGGCGACATCTTGTTCCGCCACACCCGCTTCCGCCGTTGCCTGATCATGGGCGGCTCGACGATAGCCGCCGCCAATCGGAATGGAGCCGACCAGCCCGACGCCCTTCTCCAGCCCACCTCGTTCGCTGAATAGGCGAATGCCCAGCGAGGGATCAGCCATCCGGTCCGCCGACGCGCGGCGTGCCAGGACTGATAGACGCTGCGCTTCCCGTTCAGCCGCGTGGATCTCGTGACTGCGCTCCACCACAAGGTCGCGCAGATTGGCCAGCCGATCCAAAGGTAAGGCTGGCGTCGATAGCATCGGCGCCTCTTCGGGCAGGGGCAGTCCGGAGAAACCGACCGCCAGCTTGACACGCGTCTCGTCCTGCGCGGCAAGGGACATGGCAGCCTGTGCCTGTGCCTGTGCCAACGCGGCCTCTGCCTGATCGACATCCAGCAGCGACGCATCACGCAATGCCGCACGGCGTCGGACCGCATTCAGATCGTCCTTCAGGCTGGCGACTGAATCGAGGTCGGTGTGATGCTGGGCGCTGGCAACCAGCCAGTCATGCCAGAGGTCGGAAAAGGCGAGCGCCGTCTGATGCCGCACATCTTCCATCTGATTATGCGCCACCTCTATGCCCAGAACGCCTGCCTTGCGGTCCAGCGCGGCCTTGCCGGGCAAACGCAAGGGTCGGGTCAGGTTGACGTCATATTCGGCATAATCGCCTTCCCCTTCGGCCGAACGGCGCGACACCGTGCCCTGGAAGGTGAATTCATGACTGCCCTTGCGCAACATGTCCGCGCCGGCCTGTGCCGAACGAACCCGTGCATATGCGGCGGCGACCGCAGGATGGGTATCCAGTGCCTCGATCACCAATGGTTCGGGCGGCAGGTCCGTGCGCTGGGCGACGGCGGGTGTCGCGAGGACGGCAATGCCAGTCAACAGCAGATGGCGGATCATGCGATGCGCCCCCGGGCCGACACCGCCATGCTGTGCCAGCGAACGGGGTGGCCCCGACGCGCGTCGGCGACCGTTCCGACCAATATGCTGACCGCTTCCGCCTCCACGATCAGGTCAATCGCGGCCCGACGCAATGCGCCGCGTACCTTTTCGCCTGTCAGCGCATCACCAAAATCGCGGCCCAGCACCTGCTCGTCACGCAGGTGAAGCGGCGCACTGGTTTGCCTGCGAAGCGCATCGGCAACAACATCGCGGTCAATGGCGGCACAATAGAAAGTCAGCAGCATGTCAGTCATGATCGGGTTCCGAACCGGCGGTCTGCATCGTTCGTCCACGCACGCTCTCACCAAAGCGCTCGAACAATATGGGCAACAGGATGAGGGTGAGCAGGGTCGAACTGACAAGTCCGCCGATCACCACTATGGCGAGCGGCTTTTGGATCTCGGACCCCGGCCCGGTCGCGAAAAGCAAAGGTACAAGGCCGAAGGCCGTGATGCTGGCAGTCATCAGCACCGGCCGCAGCCGGCGTTCCGCCCCTAACCGCACAGCCTGTGCCATGCTCAGTCCCTCTGCGCGCAACTGACGGAAATAGGCGACCAGAACCAGGCCGTTCAGCACCGCAATGCCGAGTAGCGCGATGAACCCGACGGAGGCGGGAACCGACAGATATTCGCCAGACACCCACAGCGACACGATCCCGCCAACCATGGCAAAAGGGATATTGGCAAGGATGAGCAGCGACGCGCGCAGCGAACGCAATGTCAACAGCAGCACCAGCAGGATCAGCAGCAGCGCCGCCGGGATCACCAACATCAACCGGCCGAGGCACGCTGCTGATTTTCGAACTGGCCGCCCCACACCATGCGATACCCGGCGGGTAGCGTGATTTCGCGATCCACGGTGGCTTTGGCGTCGTCGACATAGCCGACAAGGTCTCGGCCGGACACGAAAGCCTGTACGAGGGCGTAGCGAGAACCATTTTCATGATCGAGCTTCACCGGCCCTTGCGTCCTTTCGACCCGCGCCATGTCGCTGACGCGGGCCACCGTGCCATCGGGCGTCCGCAGCGGCAGGTCGGCAAAGCGCGTCGCGTCCCTGCGGATTGTGTCATCACCCTTGACCAGAATGGGCACGCGCTTCTGTCCATCGGCGACTATGCCGGCATGGACCCCCTCGATCTGGGCACGCAGCGTGTCCTGCATCTGGTCGATCGGCATACCGAAGCGACCGGCGGCGGTGCGATCGATATCGAGTTGCAGATAGTCGACATGGTCATTGGCGACGGTCATCACTTCGGATGCGCCGCGCGTCTGCGACAGGATTTTCTGCACCTGCCCGGCAAGGTCGGACAATGTGTCGAGGTCCGGGCCGAAAATTTTAACCGCCAGATCGCCGCGCGAACCGGTCAGCATTTCCGACACGCGCATCTCGATTGGCTGGGTGAAGGTCGGTTCGATGCCGGGCAGGCGAGCAATCGACTTACGGATTTCGTCGACGACGAAATCTTTCGAGCCACGCCATTCCTTCTGCGGTTTCAGGACGACGAAGCTGTCCGTCTCGTTGGGACTCATCGGATCGAGACCAATCTCGTCTGTACCGACGCGCGCAATGATCTGCTTGATTTCCGGTACGTCCTTCATCAGCGATTGCTGCACGGCAACATCGCCCAGGACCGACTGGTCCAGGTTGATGGTCGGCAGCTTGGCGGTCTGGACGATCACTGACCCTTCATCCATTGATGGCATGAAGGTCTTGCCAACCGCTCCATAAGCGAGGCCGGCCAATATTAATCCTGATGCAGCAGCGGCATAAATCAGCCGCTTGCGCGCGAAGGCACCGTTCAGCACATCCTGATAGCGCGGCGTCAGCTTGCGCATGATCCATGGTTCGCCATGGTGACCGGACTTGAGACCGAGCGAGGATAGCACCGGCACCAATGTCAGAGCGATCAGCAGCGACCCCGCCAGCGCGAAGATGATGGTCAGCGCCACCGGCGCGAACAATTTGCCCTCCAGGCCCTCGAGCGAGAGCAGGGGCAGAAAGACGAGGGCGATGATGAGGATGCCGGCCGAAACCGGAACGATCACTTCGCTGGTCGCGCGGAAGACCGTGTTGAGCCGGGGCGCTCCATCGCCTTCCTTTGCATGGTTCAGACGATCAACGATATTCTCGACCACCACGACCGCGCCGTCGACCAGCATCCCGATCGCGATGGCCAGGCCGCCAAGGCTCATCAGGTTGGCCGACAGACCCATGCCTCGCATCATCAGGAAGGTGACGAGTGCCGCCATGGGCAGGGTCGCTGCCACGATCGCAGCGGCGCGCCAGTCGCCCAGAAACACGATCAGCAGGATGATCACCAGCACGGTCGCTTCGATCAGTGCCTTTTCCACCGTGCCGACGGCGCGACCGATCAGGTCCGACCGGTCGTAGAAGACGTCGATATTTGTGCCTTGCGGCAAGGTCTTTTCCAGTTCGGCAATGCGCGCCTTGATGCCATCCACTACGGCACGGGCATCGGCCCCGCGCAACGCGATGACCAGCCCCTGAACTGCTTCGCCCTTGCCGTTGGCCGTCACCGCACCATAGCGGGTCAGGCTACCGACGCCGATGGTGGCGACGTCGCCCATCCGCACGATGCGGCCGTTGCGGGTCGCGATAACCAGCGATTCCAGATCCGCTTCCGACTGGATCGCCCCGACAGCGCGCACGATGAGCGACTCCTCGCCCTGCGACAGACGGCCTGCACCGTCATTGCGATTGCCACGCTCAATCGCTTCGGACAGGTCCGCGACGCTCAGCCCCGCGCTTGCCAGCGCGATCGGATCGGGCCGCACTTCAAACGCGCGAACATAGCCCCCCAGCGCATTAACGTCCGCCACGCCCGGCACAGTGCGCAGAGCCGGTCGGATCGTCCAGTCCAACAGGGTTCGCTTTTCTTCCAGGCTGAGTGGCCCTTCGATTGTGAACATGAACACATCGGACAACGGCGTGGAAATCGGCGCCATGCCACCGTCGATACCTTCGGGCAGGTCGCCCATTACGCCCGACAGGCGTTCGGCCACCTGCTGACGCGCCCAGTAGATATCGGTGCCGTCGATGAAATCGATGGTAATATCGGCAATGGCATATTTGGCCGAGGACCGCAGGATCGCCTGTCCCGGTATGCCCAGCATCTCCATTTCGATCGGCGTGATGACACGGCTTTCCACTTCTTCAGGGGTCATGCCGGGCGCCTTCAGGATCACCTTGACCTGAGTCTGCGCGATATTGGGATATGCGTCGACGGGTAGGTTGACGAAGGCCCATGCACCAACGCCTGCCGTGATCAGCGACAGCGCGATTATGAGCAAGCGATAGGACAGCGCCCATGCAACAAGCGATCGGAGCATGACGCGCTTACTCGCCCACGGCCAGCGGCTTAAGTGCACTGGCGCCGACTACGACGATCTGTTCACCGGGCCTGACCCCGGACAGGATCAGGATGCGGTCGCCATCCTTGCCACCGATCTTCACCTTACGCACCATCACACCCTTTGCGGCGCGCACGAACACCACCTCCCCTTCCGGCACGGTCGTGACCGCGCTCTGCGGTACGGTCACGGCACCCGCAGATGCGGGTCCGAACAGCGACAGGCTAGTGGCACGTCCGGCCAGCGCACCGGGACCGGCGGGCAGCTTTGCCTTGAGCGTCACGGACCGGGTCATAGGATCGATGGTCGATCCGACAGAGGTCACGGTGCCGTGCAGCGTATCGCCACCAGCCTCGTTCAACGCGACCGTCATACCGGGCTTCACCTGTCCAGCCAGTCGTTCGGGCAATTGGGCCTGCGCCTCATATTGTCCGGTGGCGTCGATCACATAGGGGGCAGTTGTGCCGTCCACCACGCTGCCGGCATGGATGGCCGCGGACGTGACCTTGCCCGCGATCGGCGCGGTCAGCGTGTAGCTGCCGCTGACGCCCGATCCGTTTACCATCGCAAGGATGCGACTCTTTTCCGATACGTCGGCGCGCGCCTCGCCCAATGCGGCGCGGGCTTCGTCGGCGCGCGCCCCCGCAATCACCCCTTCGCGCTCCAGCTGTGACAGGCGGTTGGCGCTGGAGCGGGCGACCTCCAATCGAGCATTGGCGCGGCTGAGATCCGCGCCTATGCTGAGCACATCGCGGCTCGACACGATGGCCAGCGCGTCACCACGCTGCACATCCTGCCCCTCGACCACAAGGATGCGGGTCACCACGCCGGGAAAGGTCGCCGCCACGGCAACGCGCGCATTGGGCGGCGGCGCGATGATGGCAGGCATAGTGGCGATCGGTGCCAGCCTTGCTTCAGCCGCTGGCGCAAACTTCAACCCCAGCCGCGTGATATTGTCGGCATTCAGGGGAATAGTACCTGGTTCTGCCGACATGACGGCCGCTCCATTGTCAGGCGCAGGTGCCTCGCCGGAACAGGCTGTCATGGACAGCAGGACAAGGATGACAGGTAGCGTTGCGGGCGCGATACGGATCGAGTGGAGCATGGCCCATCGTCTATGGCGCAAAACTGACGAGAGCCTGACGATCAGGTCAGATGGGGATTGCCATTCGGGGTTTGGGCGAAAAATCCAGAATCACTTCCCGCGCCTCGGGCACACTGTGCAGTTGGCCACCATGCGCGGCCATGATCCGTGCCACGATGGCCAACCCCAGTCCCGCCCCTTCGCGACTGGCATGATCGGCGCGCCGATGGCGTTGCGCTAGTTCCTGCAGCCGGACGGAGGTCAGGCCGGCGCCTCCATCCTTCACCCGCATCCGGGGACCGGGGCCGACCAGCACGGTCACCGCGCCATCAACCGGGGTTACACGCAAGGCATTTTCCACCAGATTGCGAAGTGCCGCCGCCACCATTTCCCGTTGGCCGGTGATGACCGGCGCTTCGCCGATGCAGGTCAGCGACAGGCTCTTGTTCGCGCCGATCGCGGCGGGTGCCAACAGGCTGACGATATCGGCACCGACCTCCTCTAGCCGCAATGTATCACGGATGCTGTGAGCGAAATTCTGGGCATCGACACGCGCCAGCAGCATCAGCTGGTCTATCAATCGGCGCATCGCCAGCAGTTCGGCGCGCAGGCGCGGCGCATCGGGATGGTCCAGCGCGTCCAGCTCCAGCGCGATCACTGCCAGTGGCGTGCGCAATTCATGGGCAACATCTGCCGCAAAGGCCTCATGATCCCTCACCGCCCGATCAAGTTGCGCCAGCAGATCGTTCACCGCCTCGGCAAAAGGAAGCACTTCAGTCGGAAAGGTAGCATGATCGATCATCACGCCACGCTCGTGCCTGCCGACCACTTTCAACTGCTCGACCGCCCGCCCGAGCGGTTCGAGCCCGCGTCGGATCACGATCAGATTGGCTATCCCCATAGGCAGGATCAGTACCAGGATCGGCACAAGGACATGTTCAAACAATTCACGAAAGGCTCGGCTAGCCGCCACCGGGTCATTGAGCGCACGGAAGCTCTGTTCATGTTCGCGGATGATGAACAGTAGCAGCAGCGACCCTCCAACCAGGCCTACAGCAGACAGGCCGATGAATAGACGCAGAGCGATGGAGTGGCGCGCCTTCAATGGACAGGTTCGCGCAACATATAGCCTACGCCCCGCACCGTTTGCAGCATATCTTCGCCGCCTGCTTCCTCGAGCTTTCGGCGCAGGCGGGAGACGATCGCCTCCACCGCATTTGGTGTCACCGGCTCGTTGAAAGCATAAAGCGCATTTTCCAAGGCATCGCGTCGTACAACCATTCCGGCTTGCCGGAGCAGCAATTCCAGCAGGTCCATCTCACGCCTCGACAGGTCAAGCGGATGTTCGCGATACTGTGCCGCACGACTGCCGGAATCCAGTAGCAGCGGCCCCAAGCATAATTGCGTCTGCGCGCGCGGTCCTGGCCGCCGCAGCAAAGCACGAATGCGTGCGGCGATCTCGTCCACTTCGGCCGGCTTTACAACATAGTCATCGGCCCCGGCATCCAGCCCCTGCACCCGATCCTCCAGCGCGTCGCGTGCCGTCAATATCAGGGCTGGCTGCATAAACCCTGCTCGGCGCATCTCCCCCAGCCACGTCACACCATCACCATCGGGCAGGCCGCGATCGACGATCAGCACATCATGAACCTGCGCCGCGATCGCCTCCGTTGCCATGATCAGGTTCAAGGCGTGATCGGTGCTGAAGCCGCGCCGGGCAAGGCCAGCGATCAGAAGCCCGGCCAGTCGCTCATTGTCTTCCACCAGCAATAGACGCATGCTGAAGTCCATCGGCTCTTCTGCGCTGCCAATCAACCTGTTTCGCGCGACATGAGCGGCACCGGCAGTTGACGCTCCAACGCGAAGGCGCCTGGCCTTGATCCTGCTCCATCCGTTCGCGGACAGTCCGAAAATCGGACGCCCTCGGCTATGCCTTGGTTGTGAACGCAGCGTAGCGCTCTCGCCAAGCGGACACTTCGGCGCTCAAATGTGCCGGCGCGGTGTCTCCCGACAGGACGAGGCTCGCGACGCTGCTGTCGGGGTGCATCAGCATCTTCTTTGATCCGTCGGTGAACCAAACGGGCACCAACTGATCGCAGATGCTGTCGAGGATGGCGCCGGCCATGCCATTTTCGATCGCCTCGCTGCCGGGAAGCAAGCGCACCATGATCGATACGCCCTCGAAGCAATTGCGTGGCTCACGGACAAAATCGAGCGACACCAGAATGCCCGAACGGTCTGGACGCGCCTCTTCGGCTATGCCCGCGACCCTGCGCCAGGCGCAAAACCAGGTCCGGCAAATGTGCGGACGCACGGCATGGATGCCGCATCCATGACCGGTCAGGTGCGCACAAGGGGTTCCGGCCGACTTCTTGAAATCAGGCGTATCCACGGTGAGGATGGTGCAACAGATTGTGCAGTCACCACACGTCCGGTCGGACAGGACCGGGCCTAGCAGAGTGGTTTCCAGATCATTCTCTGTGCGCATTCGGGCGGGGGTGCCTTGACCTTGCCGGGAATGCAAGTGGGACTAGGCGGTGCGGGTTGCTCGTCTATCCATGGCTAGCGTAAACGGATGGCGGAAAGACCCAGCCAGCCCGCCATGTCGTTCAGTTCGGCAAGCAGTGCGCCATGCGTGTCAGCAGGTGCATCCGGTTCCAGATGCACAGAACGCGCGAGCAGCACGGATGCGGCGCGGTCAGCCTTCAGATCGACCCGCACGACCAGGCGATCCCCCAGCAGAAACGGCAACAGATAATAACCATGCGTCCGTTTATCGGCAGGCACATATATTTCGATGCGATAGCGAAACCCGAACAGTCGCTCGGTCCGTTCGCGTTCCCAGATAAGCGGATCGAACGGTACCAGCAGCGCCCGCGCATCGACGCGGCGAGGCTGTTTTGCCTCATGGTGCAGCCAGGCATGTCGCCATCCCTCTACAGCGACCGGGATGAGGACACCCTCCTGTGCCAGTTCTTCTATCGCGGCGCGCGCCTGTGCGGGCGACTGGCGGAAATGGTCGCGCAATTCCTTTTCGGTCGCGATGCCATGAGCCCGCGCCGCCGCGTCGCCGTCGTGATGTGACCGGCCCAGAAAAGTCATTCCAATGCGCGCTTGGTATCACTCCATTCCCACCAGCCCGACTGCCCCTTGTGCGCCTCGAAATCCGATGCAGCCATCGGACCTTCCGCCCGGATCCGCGCCAACAGGGCCATGGCTTCGCTCCGGCGTTCGGTGGCGAAGAGACGCATCCCGGTCCATCCGGTTTCGCCGCGATCGGCACTCGCCATCCGCCAGCGCAACAGCGGCTGCAATGCGAATGGCAACAGCGAAGCCTCATGCGCCCAATATTCAAACAGCCGGCGATGCTCGCTGCGCTGGCCGTGGTGTGCGAAAAGGAGATCGGATCGATCATCAACCTCTATATGACGCCCGTCAGCCGCAGCGAGTTCCTGCTCGGCAAGCAACTCCCCTATGTCGCGCTGGCGCTCATCAACTTCCTGCTGATGGTGCTGGTGGCAATCTTCCTCTTCGGCGTGCCGGTGAAGGGCAGCTTCCCGACCTTACTGCTCGCTGCCTCTATTTATTGTGTCACCGCGACGGGCATGGGCCTGCCCGCCTCGTCCCTGTCAATCAATCTGGTGGTCCAAGGGTTTAGCATGTGCCTATCGCCGGATCGCTGGCGCTGTTCTTCGCGGGGGCGGCGCTGCTACTCTTCTCGACCACCGCAATGGGCATCTTTCTGGCGACACTGGCCCGCAACATGCCGCAGTTCGGCAGGTTGATGATCCTCGTTCTGCTACCGCTGCTAATGTTGTCGGGGGCTCCACTCCGCGCGAATCCATGCCCAAGCTGGTGCAGGACGTGATGCTGTTCGCGCCGACCACCCATTTCGTCGAACTGGGGCAGGCGATCCTGTTCCGGGGCGCCGGCATCAGCGTCGTCTGGCCGCAATTCGCCGCCACCGCCGCCATCGGCCTCGCCTTTTTCCTGATCGCGCTCACCCGCTTCCGCCGAACGATCAGCGCCATGGCCTGATATGATGAACTGAAATCAAATCAGCCTGTTGTCATGGCCGTCAGCAGGCATCCCCAATATCAAGGGGATGTTTAAATTATTAAAATAAATCAAATATTTGGCTGGGGCGGCAGGATTCGAACCTGCGCATGGCGGCATCAAAAGCCGCTGCCTTACCGCTTGGCGACGCCCCAGCATGGCACCGGCAGACCCGGTGCGGGATCGCCATATAGCGCCTGATGCGCGAAAGAAAAGCCCAGAGCGCAATCGATCTGCAGGGCCGCCCCCGACGGCCGTGTTTCGCTTCCCTTCGATCGCCGAGCGCCTTAGTGATCAGGCCAACATGCGCCTTTTCTAGCCGGAACCCCATCACCATGATCGCCCATGCCCCCTCGCCCGCTCCCAGCCAGATCGCACCGGCATCGCCGCTGTTCCTGCGCGAGGACGAAATCCGACGCGGCATCGAGATGCTCTATTTCGGCTATTCCGCGCTCACCCGCTCGATCGACGAAGGCCTGGCATCGCAGGGCCTGGGCCGCGCCCATCATCGCGCCCTCTATTTCATCTCGCGCCAGCCCGACCTGACGGTGAAGGAACTGCTCCGCCTGCTGGCGATCACCAAACAGTCGCTCGGCCGGGTGCTCAACGACCTGATCGAGCGCGGCTATATCGAGACCCGGCCGGGCAGCAGCGACCGACGGCAGAAATTGCTGCGCCTCAGCCCCGCTGGCCGCGCGCTGGAGGCTGAACTGTTCCGCGCCCTGCGCGAAAAGATGGCGGCCGCCTATGCCCAGGCTGGCCAGGGGTCCGTCACCGGATTCTGGCGGGTGATGGAAGGGCTCATCCCCGACGCCGACCGGTCGATAGTGTTCGGCCTGAGCGGCGGATGATCGAAAAAAGACGCAACCTTATTGCCGCTGCCGCGCTTGTACCGGCCTGGTCAACGCAATGAGGAGACATCATGCGCCCACCCCTTCTGGCCGGCCTTGCCGTGCTTTCGGCCCTTGGCCTGTCCGCCTGTTCGGAAAAGGCGTCGGACAATCTGGACAATGCAGGCTCGGCGATCGGCAATGACGTGAGCAACGCCGTCGACGACGCGGGCAACAGCATCGACAACGGCCTCGATCGCGCTGGTGCTGCGATCGACAAGGGTGCCGACCGAATCGGCACCGCCACCGACAGGGCGGCCGACGATGCGAAGCGCGAAGGCAGGGAAGCCAGGGAGGATGTTGGCGCTTCGCTCGAAAAGGCCGGTGCAGACCTGCGCAACGATAACCACTGATAGGGCGACGGGCCTCTCGTTGCGGAGGCCCGTTCCTAGAAGACCACGTTGCGCACGAAGCGCAGCAGGTCCGCCCCGCGATTGACGAAGACATAGGGGCGGTCGCTGCTGAAGATGAGGAAGTCGCCCGCCGCAATCGTGCGCGTGCCGACATTCATCTCGACCGTCAGCACCCCTTCCACCACATAGAGCATCTCGTGCCAGTTGGCGGCATCCGCCTCGGCCGGATAGCGATCACCCGGCGCCAGCGACCAGGACCATAGCTCCGCCTCGCGCGCGGCCGGCACCGTGCCGAGCAGGGTCGCGCGGCTATGCGGACCCTCGCCCTGCCAGGCCAGGGTATCGATCCGGCTATTGTCGGGCATGTCGGGGGCGCGCACGACGTGCGAGAAGCTGACGTCCAGCGCCTGCGCCAGCCGATCGAGCGTCGACAGGCTGACATTGGCTTCCCCGCTCTCGATCCCGACCAGCATGCGCCGGCTGACCCCGGCCGCGCTGGCCAGCGCATCCTGGCTCAATCCCTTGGCGGCGCGCAGGCAACGGATATTGCCGGCGACATGGGCAAGGACGTCGGGACGTGGGGCTTCGACTTGACTGTGCAATATATTGCTCATAACGCACTGTGCATTATGTTGCACAATCCCGTCCTCGACAAGAGCCCTGCGCCCCGGCTGATGATCGGCCGCCCCGAACTCGCCCTGATCGGCGTGACCGTGCTGTGGGGGGCGACCTTCCTGATCGTGCATCATGCGATGAGCCTGTCCGGACCGCTCTTCTTCGTCGGCCTGCGCTTCGGCACCGCGTCGCTGCTGGCATTGCCGCTGGCGCTGCCGGTGCTGCGTGGCCTGACCCTGCGCGAACTGATGGCCGGCGGGCTGATCGGCGTGGGCATCTTCACCGGCTATACGCTGCAGACCTGGGGATTGCAGACCATATCCAGCAGCAGCTCCGCCTTCATCACCGCCGCCTATGTGCCGCTGGTGCCGATCATGCAGTGGGTGATCCTGCGCCGCCGGCCGCGCCTGATGAGCTGGATCGGCGTGGTACTGGCCTTTGCCGGCCTGCTGCTGGTCGCCGCCCCGCGCGACGGGCTGTCGCTCGGCAAGGGCGAGGCGCTGACGCTCATCAGCACGGTGGCGATCGCGCTGGAAATCATCTTCATCAGCCTGTGGGCCGGTAAGGTCGATGTCGCGCGCGTCACGCTGGTGCAACTGGCGACCACGGCGCTGCTGGCCTTTGCTCTGATGGCCCCGGTCGGCGAGGCGATCCCGCCCTTTTCCTGGACAGTGATCCTGTCGGCCTGCGGCCTGGGCGCGATGACGGCGCTGATCCAGTTCGTGATGAACTGGGCGCAGCGCACCGTGTCACCGACCCGCGCCACCCTGATCTATGCTGGCGAGCCGGTCTGGGCCGGGATCATCGGTCGGATCGCCGGCGACCGCCTGCCGCCGACGGCGCTGGTCGGCGGCCTGCTGATCGTCGCTGCCGTCATCGTCAGCGAATTGAAGTTCGAGCGGCGGGGCAAGGATTAAACCTAGCCCCGTTCCCGCTTCGTCAGCCTCGTTTGAACACCGGGGCACGCTTTTCAAAGAAGGCCATGAAGGCTTCCTGCGCCTCGGGCGAGGCCAGGCTCTCGCGGAACAGCCGCGCCTCTTCCGCAATCCGGGCCTGCAAGGCGGCGGGATTGCCCTTCATCAGCCGACGCGTCGCCATCAGCGCCTGGGGCGGCTTGGCCATCAGCGCCGCCGCCTTGCTGCGGGCATGGTCAAGCAGCCCTTCCCCTGTCACGATCGCTGTCACGAAACCGGCGCGATCGGCCGCTTCCGCATCCATCGGCTCGCCCAGCATCAGCATCGCCGCCGCCTTGGCATGGCCCATGAGCGCCGGCGCGAGCAGGCTGGACCCGGCCTCCGGCACGATGCCCAGATTGACGAAGGGCATGACGAAGCGCGCGTCGGGCGCGGCATAGACCAGGTCGCAATGGAACAGCATGGTCGTGCCGACGCCCACGGCAAGCCCCTGCACCGCCGCGACGATCGGCTTGTCGAAGGCGGCGATGGCGCTGATGAAGTCGAAGGCGGCGGCCCCGCCCTCCGGCCCGGCCATGAAGTCCTTGAGATCATTGCCAGCGCAAAAGGCGTCACCCCGCCCCGCGAACAGCACCACGCCAATCTCCGGTCGCGCCGACGCATCGGCCAGCGCCGCCGTCATCGTCCGGTACATTGGCCCGGTCAGCGCATTCTTCTTGTCGGGCCGGTCGATATGGATTTCGAGGACGCCGTTCGTCTCGATCATCGCGATATGGTCGCTCACGCAAAGTCTCTCCCAGAGCTGTGTGCCGAGGCTGTTGGCCCAAAGGATGGGGCGGCGTCTATCCTTTTCCAAGCCCCTTCCCTATGCCCGGAACCATGATGACTCGCCTGCGCCTGATCCTCGACCCCTTCCTGGTCCTGCTGCTCTGCACCGTTGCCCTAGCGTCGGTCCTGCCCGCACGCGGCCAGGGCGCCCATGTCGCGTCGATCGTCGCGGATGCCGGTATCGTGCTGCTTTTTTTCCTGCACGGAGCAAAATTGTCGCGCGAGGCGATCTGGGGCGGCGCCAAGGCTTGGCAGTTGCACCTTGCGACTCTGGGCACGACCTTCCTCTTCTTCCCGCTGGTCGGCATCCTGCTGCAACAGATCGGCGCGATCCCGGAGAATATGCGGGCGGGTCTGCTGTTCCTGGCGCTGCTGCCTTCGACGGTGCAAAGCTCAATCGCTTTCACCGCCATCGCGCGCGGCAATGTCGCCGCCGCCGTGGTCAGCGCGTCCTTCTCCAACCTGCTCGGCATTGTCCTGACGCCATTGCTGGTCGCGCTATTGATGCAGCGCGGCGGCAGCAACCTCATCTCCCTCTCCTCGGTCGAGGGGATCATGTTGCAACTGCTGCTGCCCTTCGTCCTGGGCCATCTCGCCCGCCCCTGGATCGGCGGCTTCGTGTCACGGCACAAGACGTTGGTCGGCCGGGTCGATCGCACATCGATCCTGCTGGTGGTCTATTCCGCCTTCAGCGCGGCCGTGGTCGAAGGGCTGTGGCACCGCGTCTCGCGCGCGGAACTGGTGCTGCTCGCCCTGCTCTGCATCGCCATGCTGGTGATCGTGCTGCTCTTCACCTGGGGGCTTGGCCGGCTGCTCGGCTTCTCGCGCGAGGATGCGATCGTCCTGCAATTCTGTGGCTCGAAGAAGAGCCTCGCCTCGGGTGTGCCGATCGCCGGTGTCCTCTTCCCCGCGGCCGCCGTCGGGCCGATCATCCTGCCGGTCATGCTGTTTCACCAGATTCAGCTGATGGCTTGTGCCCTGCTGGCACGACGCTATGGGGCGCAGGCGGCCGATAGGGCCGATTCGCAGATGGCAACTCAATCATGACCCAACCGATCCTGACCGACATTCCGATGGAGAGCTTCCTCTCCCATATCGACGCCGTGGCCGGCGCGATCGCCCGATCGGACTGGCGGCCCGACTATATTGTCGGCGTCGGGCGCGGCGGGCTAGTGCCGGCCACCTATCTGTCCCACGCCATCAGCCAGCCAATGCTGTCGGTCGACCTGTCGGCCCAGGTCGCGGGCTTTTGCGACGAACTGCTCGACAAGCTGGTGGCGATGGCACTCGAAGGATCGCGCCTGCTGTTCGTCGACGACATCAACGACAGCGGCCGCACCATCAACCAGCTGCGCGCAGCCCTGGCCGGCGCGCCGGCCGATCATCTGCGCTTTGCCGTGCTGATCGACAATGTCAGCTCGGCCGCGAAGGTCGAATATCGCGCGACCACGATCGACCGCATCGTCACCAAGGACTGGTTCGTCTTCCCCTGGGAAGCGGTCGCCAGCCGCGCATCGATCCTGTCCGACTGGGGCGAAGTGCCGGAACGGACCAGCTGAGAACAGTCTGTCAAAAAAATATAATGGGCTTTGCCCATTCATCCGTTATACATCTGTAAAACTGCAAAGGGGGCTTGCGGGACAGATGGAAGAGAGCGGGCGCGCACCGGATCCAGACGCGGGTTTTAGCCTGCCGGCATGGACCTATGGGGATCCGGAATTCTTTGCCGTCGAGACCCGCCGTATATTTCGCCCGAGCTGGCAGATCGTCGCCCATGAAAGCGATGTGCCGACACCGGGCGATTTTCATACGCTCGATTATCTTGGCGAGAGCATCATCGTCATCCGGGGGATGACGGCAAAGTTCGCGCCTTTACGAACGTGTGCCGCCATCGCGGCGCGCGTCTAGTGGACGGGCCTTCGGGTCGCACCAGAAAGCTGGTCTGTCCCTACCATGCCTGGACCTATGGTCTGGACGGATGCCTGACTGGACTGCCGATGGCAGGCAGCTATGGCAACCTCGACCGGTCCAGGCATGGACTTTCCCCCGTCGACGTCGAAAATTTCCACGGCTTCCTGTTCGTTCGGCTGGAGGATGATGGCGGACCATCGGTCGCGCAGATGATGGCGCCCTATGCCCACGAGATCGCCCCCTATCGCTTTTCCGAACTGCGCGCGCTCGGCCGCGTCACGCTGCGCCCGCGCGCGGTCAACTGGAAGAATATCGGCGACAATTATTCCGATGGCCTGCATATCGCGGTCGCCCATCCGGGCCTCAAGCGGCTGATGGGCGATGGCTATGGCGTCGAATCCAGCGCGCATGTCGACAAGATGTGGGGGCCGATCCTCGATCGTCCGTCCGCCAACCTGTCCGAACGCGCCTATCAGCATTTCCTGCCGGCCGTCCCGCATCTGCCGCCCGAACGGCAGCGGCTATGGACCTATTTCAAGCTCTGGCCCAATTTCGCCTTCGACATCTATCCCGACCAGGTGGATTTCATGCAGTGGCTGCCGGTGTCGCCGACCCAGACGCTGATCCGCGAGATCAGCTATGCCCTGCCCGAAGACCGCCGAGAGATGCGGGCGGCACGCTATCTCAACTGGCGCATCAACCGCCAGGTCAATGCCGAGGACACGGACCTTGTCGCCCGCGTGCAGGCCGGCATGGCGTCGGACAGTTTCACCGTCGGCCCCTTGAGCGACCAGGAAGTCGCGCTGCGCCATTTCTGCGTGCGCATGCGCGCCATCATTCCGCAGGCGCGCCAGCATCGCGCCCCTGCCCCCGGCTGGAGCCACATCGCATGACCAAAGCCTATGACGCCGTCATCATCGGCGCGGGCCATAATGGCCTCGTCTGCGCCTTCTACCTCGCCCGTGCCGGCTACAAGGTGCGCATGGTGGAGCGCCGCGATATCGTCGGCGGCGCGGCGGTGACCGAGGAGTTTCACCCCGGCTTCCGCAACTCGACGGCCAGCTACACGGTCAGCCTGCTCAATCCCAAGGTCATCCGCGACATGAAGCTGGTCGACCATGGCTATCGCGTGATCGAGCGGCCGATCAGCAATTTCCTGCCCCAGCCCGATGGCGGCTATCTGAAACTGGGCGGCGGGCTGGAGCGGACCCAGGCCGAGTTTGCCCGCTTCAGCGCGCGCGACGCCGCCACCCTGCCGGCTTATTATGATGCGCTGGAAGTGGTCGCAGACGTGTTGCGCGACCTGGTTCTCAAAAGTCCGCCCAATGTCGGCGATGGCCTGACCATGGTGGTCGAGGCGCTGAAGCAGGGCCGCCGCGTCGCCGGGCTCGGTATCGAGCAACAGCGCGACGTGCTCGACCTGTTCACCAAATCGGCCCGCAGCTTTCTCGACAGCTGGTTCGAGAGCGAGGCGATCAAGGCCGCCTTCGGCTTCGACGCGGTCGTCGGCAATTTCGCCTCCCCCGACACGCCGGGCAGCGCCTATGTCCTGCTGCACCATGTGTTCGGCGAAGTGAACGGCAAGAAGGGCGCCTGGGGCCATAGCGTCGGCGGCATGGGCACGATCACCCAGGCCATGGCGAAGGTCGTGCAGGCGATGGGCGTCGAGATCAGCCTGGAGGCGCCGGTCGACCATATACTGGTCGATGGCGACCGCGCCGTCGGCGTGAAGCTGGCCAGCGGCGAGGAAGTGATGGGCACTAGCATCATCGCCAATGTCGGCCCCAAGCTGCTCTATGAGCGGATGATGCAGCCGGCCGACCTGCCCACGGGCTTCCTGAAACGTATCCGCGCGTTCAAGGCCGGATCGGGCACCTTCCGCATGAATGTAGCACTGTCCGCCCTGCCCGACTTCTCCTGCCTGCCCGGCATTGGCGAGCATCACCAGTCGGGCATCATCATCGCGCCCACGCTCGACTATATGGACCGCGCCTATCTGGATGCGAAGCGCGATGGCTGGTCGAAGCAGCCGATCGTCGAGATGCTGATCCCGTCCACCATCGACGACAGTCTGGCGCCCGAGGGATGCCATGTCGCCAGCCTCTTCTGTCAGCAATTCGCGCCCGAACTGCCCGACGGACGCAGTTGGGACGATGAGCGCGAGGCCGCGGCCGACCATATCATCGCCACGGTCGAGGCCCATGCGCCCGGCTTTGCAAAGAGCGTGATCGCCCGCCAGATCCATTCGCCACTCGACCTGGAGCGCAAGTTCGGCCTGGTCGGCGGCGACATCATGCATGGCAATCTGACGCTGGACCAGATGTGGGCGGCGCGCCCTGTGCTGGGCCATGGCGCCTATCGCGGGCCGCTGAAGGGCCTCTATATGTGCGGCGCGGGCACCCATCCGGGCGGCGGCGTCACTGGTGCGCCGGGCCATAATGCCGCGCGCGCGGTGCTGAAGGATCGCGCCCTGTGGGGGAAATGGCGCGGCCGGGCCTGATCGGGTCTTTCCCCGCCTTGCCCCAACCGAAAGCCTGGCCTAAAGACCCGGCTCATGCCCGACATCTTCATTCCTGATGCAACGCCCGAGCTGACCGGCCGGGCGCTGTTCCCGCACCGGCACCTGCTGTCGATCGCCGACCTCAAGCCCTGGGAAATCCGTTTCCTGCTGGACGAGGCCGAACATTGGGCGCGCACCAACAAGGGCCAGGCGCGCAAGCATGACGACCGGCTGGCGGGCATGACCCAGATCAACGCCTTTTTCGAGAACAGCACCCGTACTTTGCTGTCGTTCGAGATCGCCGGCAAGCGGCTGGGCGCCGACGTCGTCAACATGCACGCCGGCCAGTCCAGCGTGAAGAAAGGCGAAACGCTGATCGACACGGCGATGACGCTCAACGCCATGGCCGCCGACGTCATCGTCATCCGCCATGCGAGTTCCGGCGCGGTCGCGCTGATCGCCGACAAGGTCGACTGCCCGGTGCTGAACGCGGGCGATGGCTGGCACCAGCATCCCACGCAAGCGCTGCTCGACGCGCTGACCATCCGCCGTCGCAAGGGCGGGTTCGCGGGGCTGGTGGTCGCCATCTGCGGCGATGTGCTGCACAGCCGCGTCGCCCGATCCAACATGCTCTGCCTAGCCGCGCTGGGCGCACAGGTGCGCGCGGTCGCGCCGCCCACCCTGTTGCCGCCCGAGGTCGAGATGCTGGGCGCCACCCCCTATAGCCGGATGGAAGACGGACTGGATGGCGCCGATGTCGTCATGATGCTGCGCCTGCAGAATGAACGGATGGACGGCGCCTTCATCCCGTCGGCGCGCGAATATCATGCGCTCTACGGCTTGACGCCCGAGCGGCTGGCGATCGCCAAGCCCGATGCGCTGGTCATGCACCCCGGCCCGATGAACCGCGGCGTCGAGATCACCAGCACGGTAGCGGACGATCCCGACCGGTCGGCGATCACCGAACAGGTTGCGATGGGCGTGGCGGTGCGCATGGCGTGCCTGGATGTGTTGACGCGCCAGGCGCGCGGCGTGGAGGGTTGGGCGTGAGCAGGATCGCAATCGTCAATGGCAAGCTGGCCGATCCGGCCGGCGACGCCCTTACCCCTGGTACCGTCCTGATCGAGGGCGACCGCATCCTGGCCACCGGGGCCGTCGACATTCCCGCCGACACGCAGCAGGTCGACGCCGGCGGGCTGGTGGTCGCGCCGGGCCTGATCGACCTGGGCGTCTTCGCCACCGACAAGCCGGCCTTCCATTTCGGCGGCATCACCCGCGCCGCGCTGATGCCCGACCAGCGCGCGCCGCTGGACGAGGTCGGCCTGATCCGGGAAGCGACCCGCGCGGGCAAGCCCGACTTCTGGGTCCACCCGATCGCCGCCGCGACCCGCGGCCTCAAGGGCACGGAAATGGCCGAAATGGGCCTGATGCAGATCGCGGGCGCCAAGGCGGTCGGCACTGGTCGCCAGTGGATCGCCGATTCGGGCGTGATGCTGCGCATCCTCTCCTACGCCTCGGGTCTTGGCCTTACCGTCATCGCCCATGCCGAGGATGGCGGCCTGTCCGCCAAGGCGGTGGCGACCAGCGGCGAAACCGCGACCCGCCTGGGTCTCGCCCATGCCCCGGCCTGCGCCGAGGCAATGGCGATCGCGCGCGACATCATGCTGGCCCGCGAAACCGGTGCCGCCATCCATTTCCGCCTGGTCACGACCAGGGCCGGCTTCGACCTGATCCGCGCCGCCAAGGCGGAAGGACTGAAGGTCAGCTGCGGCATCAGCCCGGCCTATCTGTTCCTGAACGATCAGGCGGTGACAGCCTTCCGCACCTTTGCCCGCCTGTCGCCACCGCTCCGTTCGGAAAACGACCGCCAGGCATCGATCGCCGCCGTCGCCGACGGCACCGTCGACGTCATCACATCGGGCCATGACCCGCGCGGGCCAGAGGACAAGCGCCTGCCCTTCGCCGACGCCGCCCCTGGCATGGCCGGTGCCGAAACGCTGCTGGCCCTGTCGCTCAACCTGGTGCGCGATGGCCATGTCAGCCTCAACCGGTTAATGACCCTGCTCAGCGCCAATCCCGCCAAGATATTGGCCGTCAAAGCCGGAAGCTTCGCGCCCGGCAGCGCCGCCGACCTGATCTTCGTCGACCCCGACGCCCCCTGGATCGTGGATTCCGCGAAGATGGCGGCCTCGGCTGGCAACACGCCGTTCGACAAGGTGCCGGTGCAGGGCCGTGCCAGACGGATCATGAAGGGCGGTACTTTCCTGTAATCAGGCCGACCGGCGCGGAACCGCCCTTCCCCTTCGCGCGCTTGGCTGTACGTTCAAGGCCAACAGGGGAAGCCGATGACCGAGACCGTCGCCCAGCAGGTTCATGTTGATGCACCGTGGAAAATTCCACCACGGGCCTGGTGGGAGATATTGAAGCGGGTCTACGGCGCCCTGTCTGCCAACCATATCGGCCTGCTCTCTGCGGGCGTCGCCTATTACGCATTCCTGTCCATTGCCCCGCTCTTGGCAGCGGTGGTGCTGACCTATGGGCTGGTCGGCGATCCCCAGCTCGTGGCACGTCACATGCAGGCGATCATCACCGTCGTGCCCGCCGACGCAGCATCGCTGATCAACGACCAGCTCCTGGGCGTGGTGAGCACCCGCAAGCCCGCTATCGGCTTCGGCCTGTTCCTGGCGCTCGGACTGGCGGTATATGGCGCGACCCGAGCCGCATCCGCGATCATGGAAGCACTCAACATCGTCTACGATCAGAAGGAAGGCCGCAATATTTTCGCCTTCTACCGTGTGTCGATGGGAATCACCTTTTCCGCCGTCCTGGTGGTCGTCGCGGGTGTTTTCACGGCGACCATCATCGGCCTGCTGCAGGATTTTCTGACCAGCTGGGGAACAGGCGTCCTGTTCGCGATCAAGGCGTCGACCTGGATATGCGCGGGCCTGCTGGCAAGCACCATCTTCGGCATGATCTATCGCTTTGGCCCTCATCGCCGCCGGGTGCAGTGGCAATGGCTGACCGTCGGATCGATCGCCGCCACGCTGTTCTGGCTGGTCGCCACTCTGGGCGTTTCCTTCTACGTCTCGACCTTTGGCAATTATAACAAGACCTACGGATCGCTGGGCGCGGTGGTGGTATTGCAGCTCTGGCTGTTCGTATCGGCCTATATCGTCCTGCTGGGCGCGCAGATCAACGCAGAGGCCGAACGCCAGACCAGCGTCGACACCCATGTTGCGGAAGTTGCATAATGTCGCTTGCCCTCCCCGTTTGGCCACGCTAAAGCGCCCTCCTTCGCCGGCACAGGAGTGTAGCTCAGCTGGTAGAGCGTCGGTCTCCAAAACCGAATGCCGGGGGTTCGAGTCCCTCCACTCCTGCCAAGCGTCATGCCGCGAAACCTTGAAAATCCAAGGGTTCGCGGCTAGATGCGCAGACGAAGAACGGGTCGCGGAGCGCGGCCGCACCCCCGGACACCGAATATGGTGAGATCGGGAGGGCGGACTGTTGCTTCGCGCTTTGGTATTGGTTTTGAAGGTGAACAGGCAGCGCGATGGCCAAGACTTCTCCGGGTGAGTTCGTCAATCAGGTCAAGACCGAAGCGTCGAAGATCGTATGGCCGACCGGCCGTGAGACGGTGATGACCGCTATCATGGTCGTTATCATGACGTCGTTGCTGGGCATCTTCTTCTTCGGTATCGACACCTTCTTCGGTGCGATCGTCCAGTGGCTGCTGGCCTTCGCCGCAGGTCGTTGAACGCAAGGCGTTCTACAGGGAGTTTGAAACGGTAACATGGCGCGCTGGTACATCATCCACGCCTATTCGGGCTTCGAGAACAAGGTCAAGGAATCGATCCTGACCGAAGCCGAGCGCATGGGCCTCTCCCAGCTGGTCGAGCAGGTGGAAGTTCCCACCGAGACCGTGACCGAGGTAAAGCGCGGCAAGAAGGTCCAGGTGGAACGCAAGTTCATGCCGGGCTATGTGCTCGCCAAACTGGCGATGAACGACGACGTCTATCACCTGGTGAAGAATACGCCGAAGGTGACCGGCTTCTTGGGATCGAGCGGCAAGCCGCAGGCGATCAGCGAGAGCGAAGCCGCCCGCTATTTCGGCGCCCGCAAGGAAGCCGAGGCCGCGCCCAAGCACAAGGTCAATGTCGATTACGAGATCGGCGACAGCGTCAAGGTGCTCGACGGCCCCTTCGCCAGCTTCAACGGCGTGGTCGAGGAACTGGATTTCGAAAAGAACCGCGTCAAGGTGTCGGTCTCGATCTTCGGTCGCGCCACCCCGGTCGAACTGGATTTCGAGCAGGTCGAACTGTCGAAGTAACGCATCGCCGCAAGGCTTTTCAAAAAGGTCGCCAGCATATCAGCCGGCGGCCTTTTTTGTTTGAGGGAAACCATCGTTCGGCCGAATTTACCGAAAGACGAACTCCCCCTTCCCTTTGGACAAGAAGGTCGCTATAGGGCCGCGCTTCCATGCCGCCCCACGGGTGGCTGGACATGTGCGGGAGGCGCCCCCTGCGGACGCCGCTAGACCGCTAAACTTGAACCGGTGGACCTGCCTGCAGGTCTGCCAGCAACAGAGTGAGTGAACATGGCCAAGAAGATTACGGGCTATATCAAGCTCCAGGTGCCCGCTGGAGCCGCCAACCCCTCGCCGCCGATCGGCCCTGCCCTGGGTCAGCGCGGCGTGAACATCATGGAATTCTGCAAGGCGTTCAACGCCTCGACGGAAAAGATGGAAAAGGGCACTCCGCTGCCGACCATCATCACCGTCTATGCGGACCGTTCGTTCAGCTTCGTCACGAAGCAGCCGCCGGCAACCTATCTGATCAAGAAGGCCGTCAACCTGAAGTCGGGTTCCAAGGAACCGGGCAAGGTCGTCGCTGGCAAGATCACGCGCGCCCAGCTCGCCGAAATCGCCCAGGCCAAGATGGTTGACCTGAACGCGAACGACATCGACGCTGCGACGAAGATCATCGAAGGCTCCGCTCGCGCGATGGGCCTCGAAGTGGTGGAGGGCTAAGACCATGGCAAAGCTGACCAAGAAGGCGAAGGCTCTCGCGACCGCAATCGACCGCGAAAAGCTGCACGGCGTTGACGAGGCCCTGGGCCTGATCAAGACCCACGCCACCGCCAAGTTCGACGAAAGCGTCGAAATCGCGATCAACCTGGGCGTTGACCCGCGTCACGCCGACCAGATGGTCCGTGGCGTCGTCACCCTGCCCGCCGGCACCGGCAAGGACGTTCGCGTCGCCGTGTTCGCCCGCAACGACAAGGCCCAGCAGGCGCTCGACGCCGGTGCCGACATCGTGGGCGCCGAAGACCTGCTCGAATCGATCCAGGCCGGCAACATCGACTTCCAGCGCGTCATCGCCACCCCCGACATGATGGGTCTGGTGGGTCGCCTGGGTAAGGTTCTGGGTCCCAAGGGCCTGATGCCGAACCCGAAGCTGGGCACCGTCACGCCGAACGTCGCCGAAGCCGTGAAGGCCGCCAAGGGTGGTCAGATCGAATTCCGCGTCGAAAAGGCCGGCATCATCCACGCGGGCCTCGGCAAGTCGAGCTTCTCGGCCGAAGACCTGCGCAAGAATTTCGACGCCTTCGTCGACGCGATCGTCAAGGCGAAGCCCTCGGGCTCGAAGGGCAAATATGTCCGCAAGATCGCCCTGTCGTCGTCGATGGGTCCGGGCGTGAAGGTCGATGTGGCGGAAGTCGCTTCGATCTAATCCCGCGCGGATAAATGATAAAGGGGCCGCCTTCCCTCCTTGCGGGGGAAGGCGGCCTTCTTATTTTATAGGATCGTCCGCCCATCAAGAGGCGGCTTGAGGGCCATGGGCCAGGCAGAAAGCGAAAGCTTTCGGCCACAGGGGGACACCCCTCCACCGCCGGCATTGCCGGTGGTCCCCTCTCCTGATGGAGAGGATTTTGGAACCAGGGACGCGACCTATCCCTGGGCTCCCGCATCGGGAGCATGGCAGGTCTTTCGTATCCGTCGGGAATGGCGGGTCGCTTTTACCGATGGAATACAAGAACATGTCTTTTGAACACCTTCCCGCCCTGCTGTCGCAGGCCCTCTCCACCAAAGGCTATGAGAGCCTGACTCCGGTGCAGACCGAAGTGACGCAGGAAGAAGCGCATGGCCGCGACCTGTTGGTGTCGGCCCAGACCGGCTCGGGCAAGACAGTGGCCTTCGGCCTCGCCATGGCCGGCGAGTTGCTGGGCGCCGAGGAACGCCTGCCGGTCGCCGGCCTGCCGCTGGCGCTGGTCATCGCGCCGACGCGCGAACTGGCGCTGCAGGTCAGCCGCGAACTGGAATGGCTCTATGGCGCCGCCCGCGCCCGCATCGCAACATGCGTCGGCGGCATGGACGCCGCCAAGGAACGCCGCGCCCTCAGCCATGGCGTCCATATCGTCGTTGGCACGCCGGGCCGCCTGCGCGACCATCTGGAGCGCGGCGCACTCGACCTGTCGGCACTGCGCACCGTCGTCCTCGACGAGGCCGACGAGATGCTCGACATGGGCTTCCGCGAGGATTTGGAGGGCATTCTCGACAGCGCCCCCGAAGGCCGCCGCACTCTGCTCTTCTCCGCCACCATGCCCAAGCCGATCGTTGCGATGGCCAAGCGCTATCAGTCCGACGCGCTGCGCATCTCGACCGTGGGCGAAGAACGCGGCCATGGCGACATCAGCTACCAGGCGATCACCGTCGCCCCGTCCGACATCGAGAATGCGGTGGTCAACCTGCTGCGCTATCATGAAGCCGAGACGGCGATTCTGTTCTGCGCCACCCGCGACAATGTCCGCCATCTGCACTCCAGCCTGACCGAGCGTGGCTTCGCTGCCGTGGCGCTGTCGGGCGAGCATAGCCAGAATGAGCGCAACCACGCCCTCCAGGCGCTGCGCGACAAGCGCGCCCGCGTCTGCGTCGCCACCGACGTTGCCGCACGCGGCATCGACCTGCCCAGCCTGACGCTGGTGGTCCATGTCGAACTGCCGCGCGACGCCGAAACGATGCAGCACCGTTCGGGCCGCACCGGTCGCGCCGGCAAGAAGGGCACCGCCGTCCTGATCGTCCCCTATCCGCGTCGTCGCCGCGTCGAATCGATGCTGCGCGGCGCCAAGATTCCGGTCGAATGGGGCACCCCGCCCAGCAAGGAAGCGATCCTGGAACAGGACAATGCCCGCCTGCGCTCGACCCTGATGGAAAAGGCCGAGCTGGACGAGGCCGACTGGGCGCTGGGCGCCGAACTGCTGGCGGAAAAATCGGCCAAGGAAATCGCCGCGATGCTGGTGAAGAGCGCCCGCGCCTCGCTGCCCGCGCCCGAGGAACTGCTGGACCGCAGCGAAGCGCCGCCGCGCCAGGACGGGCCGCGCCCGGGCTTTGAGGACACCCAATGGTTCCGCATGGACATTGGCCGTCGTCAGAATGCCGATCCGCGCTGGATCCTGCCGCTGATCTGCCGCCGTGGCCATGTGTCGCGCGGTGACATCGGCGCGATCCGCATCACCACGAATGAAACCATGTTTGAAATCCCCAAGGCGATCGCCAGCCGCTTCCTGTCTGCCGTCAAGCGCTCGGCCGAAGCGAATGATGAGGGCGCCGACGTGGCATTCGAGATGGTCGATGGCGCTCCGCGCGAACAGGCCCGCGACAATCGCCGCCAGGGCAATCGCCCGAACGACCGTGGCCCGCGCCCGGCCGGCTACGCCCCCCGCCCGTTCAAGGGCGGCCCCAAGCGCCCCGGCGGCCCGCGCAAGCCGCGCGGCTAAATTCTGTCCCGAACAAAAGGGCGGCGAGCGATCCATCATCGTTCGCCGCCCTTTTCTATTTTGGTTCAACCCGCTCCGCAGAGTTGCAGCATGCGCGACGCCAGTACGCGCTCACCCATGACGACATTGGGCACCCCCAGCCCTTCCAGATAGGCCACCTCCGCGTCGGAATGGGCGCGCGCGATGACCTGCAAATTGGGGTTGAGGCTGCGGGCATGTTCATGGATCGCTCCGCCTTCAAACCCTTCGGGCACGGCGATCAGCAGATAGCGTGCCTCGCATATGCCCGCGGCCAGCAGATGCCGATCCTCCAGCGCATTGCCACGTACCACTGGCAGGCCGGCTTCCTCAGCCTCCTCCACCCGCTCGACGTCGTCCTCGATCACCACGAACTGGATATGACGCTCGGCCAGGCGCTTGGCGATCAGCTTGCCGACCCGGCCATAACCGACCAGGATCACATGCCCCAGGCGCGGATGCTCCACGCTGGGATCGACCGGGGCTTCATCCTCATCCTTCTTATGCTCCCGCACGATCAGCGAGAAGAGGATCGGGTTGATGAAGATCGACACGATCGCGCCAGCCAGGATCAGGTCGCGCGCATCGGGCGGCAACACGCCAAGCCCGCTGCCCAGGGATGCGAGGATGAACGAAAATTCGCCGATCTGCGCCAAGCTCGCGGCGATCGTCAGCGCCGTGACATTGGGATGGCCAAAGGCGCGGACGATGCCATAGGCCGCGATCGACTTACCGATGACGATGATGAGGACCGTCGCCAGCAGCGGCAGCGGCTGTTCGATCACCACGGATGGATTGAACAACATGCCGACCGATACGAAGAACAGCACCGCGAACGCATCGCGCAGCGGCAACGTCTCCTCGGTCGCGCGGCGACTGAGCGGCGTCTCGCCCAGGATCATGCCGGCGAAGAAGGCACCAAGCGCAAAGGACACATCGAACGCATAGGCGGCACCGAAGGCGACACCCAGGGCGATGGCCAGCACCGCCAGGCGAAACAGTTCGCGTGATCCGCTATGCACCACCCAGTGCAGCGCCCAGGGAATGAGCCTGCGTCCGACCACCAGCATCAGTACGACGAAGCCGACGACCTTCAGCAGCGTGCCCACCAGCGGCGCGATCAGCGCGCCCGCACCACCGCCGGCACCGGCATTGTTCATCACGCCCGCCAGTGCCGGCAGCAGCACCAGGGCAAGGACCATCACCAGATCCTCGACGATCAGCCAGCCGACCGCAATGCGCCCGCGCCGGGTTTCGACCAGGTCCGCCCCCTGCAGCGCGCGCAGCAGCACGACCGTGCTGGCGACCGACAAGGCCAGGCCGAACACCAGTCCGCCCATCAACGACCAGCCCATCAGGTAACCGAGCCCCATCCCCAGCAGCGTCGCCACCGCGATCTGGACGACGGCCCCTGGCACGGCGATGGCCTTCACCGACAGAAGATCCTTGAGCGAGAAGTGCAGGCCGACGCCGAACATCAGCAATATGACGCCGATTTCGGCCAATTCATTGGCCAGACCGCTATCCGCGACATAGCCGGGGGTGAAAGGGCCGACCATGATGCCGGCCACCAGATAGCCGACCAGCGGCGACAGTTTGAGGCGATGGGCGATCGAACCCATGATGAAGGCCACGACCAGGCCGGCGACGATCGTCCCGATAAGGGGTGTATGATGGGGCATGGATTTCCTTCCCTGTCCGCCGGCGCAGGCACCCATCCTGCTGCCGGCGGCTATTCCTCTGTTTATTCGACGATGCCAAGCATCGCCATCGATAACAGCGCGCCGGCCGCGCCTAGCGCGGCGATGACGGCGGGCATGAACCAGCCAGGCGGGCTGCGCCGCCGGCCGCGCCATTTCCTGCGGGGCATGATTAATATCCTTCTGACGGACGGAGGCCCGCCCAGGCGGGCGATCAGGCTATGATCAACGCCCTGCGGGCGGAGCGCGGGCGCGCCGCCGCTCAGCGCGGTCACGCGCAGGATGCCGTTGCCGTTCAGGCCCGGCGGGCGAGACGGCAAGCATCGCCCATGCCATGACCAAAAGCGAAATCGTGGCCGGCATAAGCCATGCCGGCAATATGCCCCTGCCATCGGGGCGGACCGCGCTGACACTCTGCGGCGTGGAGGGAGAACGCGCCTTCAGCAGCACGGCGGTAGTGGCGGGGTTGAAGGCCGATCCGGTCAGCTTGCTCGATGGCGGACCGTCGGGGGCAATCGCGCACAATAGGGCAACCAGGATCGTCGTCCACAGGGCAGCGATAAAGGGCAGCCTGCCCTTCACTTCACTTCCCCTTGATGCCCTCGACGCCATGCCCATATATCCTCTTGCCCGCTGATGTAGGGACGCAAAAGGGCAAAAACCAGCCCGCTTTCCCTGTCCTTGGTGGTTGACAGAATCGAGTCATTCCAATAACGGGCCACATTCCCGCGCGGGTCCGACAGGCTTTTTGTCCTCGACGATCTGCGTAAAGCAGATTTGAACGAGAAGAGACCAAGCCATGTTCGCTATCGTGCGCACGGGCGGCAAGCAGTATCGCGTCGCCGCCGGAGATAAGATCGTCGTTGAAAAGCTCGCTGGCGAAGCCGGCGACAAGGTCACGCTGGACGACGTCCTGCTGGCCGGCGAAGGCGGCGACCTGAAGGACGCAGCCAAGCTGACCGTTGCAGCCGAAATCATTGCGCAGGCGAAGGGCGAGAAGGTCATCGTCTTCAAGAAGCGTCGTCGTCACAACTATCGCCGTAAGAACGGCCACCGCCAGAATCACACGATCCTCAAGATCGTGTCGATCGCCTGAGCGCAGCTGAAGTAAGGAGTTTAGGTCATGGCACATAAGAAAGCTGGCGGTTCGTCGCGTAACGGTCGCGATTCTGAGTCGAAGCGCCTTGGCGTGAAGAAGTTCGGCGGTCAGGAAGTGATCGGCGGCAACATCATCATTCGCCAGCGCGGCACCCGCGTATATCCCGGCCGTAACGTCGGCATGGGCAAGGATCACACCCTCTTCGCCCTGGGCGAAGGTCGCGTCGTGTTCCACGACGGCAAGCTCGGCCGCAAATATGTATCGGTCGACGCGGTAGCCGCGGCAGCCGAATAACGGACGATCGATGACGGGTCGTCCTTCGCAAAAGGGACGCCCCGCCTGATCGGCCATGCAGGCAACTGCACCGGTCGGGATCGAGGGAAAAAGGGCGCCCCTTCACTGGGAGCGCCCTTTTTCCGTTCTGACGAACATCACCGGGCACTCCTCCCGATTTCCCTCAAACCTCTGGAACCACTGACCTTCTCGCGCGTCGTGCGGGCGGGGATCAGCCAGAGAAGACCGTCGTCAAGCCGTCATGATTGGCGGCTAATGGCGCGCAGATAGAGGAGAGACGTGAATGTTCGCCCGTACCCCCCGCCTGCTGCTGCGGCCCGGCTGGATGGAAGATGCCCCCGCCCTGGCCCAAGCCATCGGCAATGAAGCGGTCCTGCGCAATCTGAGCCGCGCGCCCGCCCCCTATGGCCTGGCCGATGCAGAGGTCTTTCTGGCGCTGCCGCAGGATCCGCGCATGCCGCGCCTGTTGGCCTTCACCCGCACCCAGGGCGCACCGCGCCTGGTGGGCGGCTGCGGTATCCATGCGGCCGAGGATGGCACGCCGGAACTGGGCTATTGGATCGCCCGCCCTTATTGGGGCCTGGGCTTCGCGACCGAGGCGGCCCGCGCCGTCATGAGCATCGCCCGCGCCCATAATTTGCCGGCGGTCCGCGCGGTCCACTTCGCCGACAACCGCGCGTCGGGCCATGTCCTGCGCAAGATCGGTTTCCGTGCCAATGGCACGGTGGAGCGGCGCTACAGCCCCGCCCGCCAGACCGAGACCGACTGCCTGGTCTTCGACGAGGGCGAAGCCGCGCGCATGAGCGTGGACTTTGCGATGGACCTTTATGGCGACGCGCTGCCGGCGCTTGCCGCTTAACTGAAGTGCGCGGGTGCCGATCGCGGCGCCCGCCACCTAGAGCGCGCTGCGCTAAATCCGACGCAAGCCGCGCGCTCTGAGTTTTTGTTGTCACATCGTTTTATGCGCAAAACCCGAGCCGGAGGCACGCCACTCCGGCTCGCCCACTTTTGCGCACGATGCTCTAGCCGTGCCGCGGCCGATCGAAGACACGGGTCGGCGCACCATGGAAATCGACATCGCCCAGCGCGATGAACCCCAGTTTCTCTGCGACCTTGATTGACCCCGCATTGTCCGGCGCAATGATGCAGCGAATCGACGTCGTCGCCAGATGCGCATCGGTCCATGCGAAGATCGCGGCCATCGCCTCGGTCGCGATACCCCGCCCCCAGGCCGCCGGGCCAAGCACCCAGCCCGCCTCCGGCACGCCCTCCAGCGCAGGCAGGCCACGCGCCGCGCTCAGCAGCCCGGCCTCCCCCAGCAATTCGCCATTGGCGCGATCCTCGATCGCCCACATGCCATAGCCCAGCAGCGCCCACATGCCCGCATAGCGCAGGATGCGGAACCACACCGCCTGCGCATCAAGCGCCGCGCCACCGATGAAGCGCACCACGCCAGGATCGGCCCAGAGCGCCTGGCAGGCGGGATAATCCTCCACCCGATGCGGGCGCAGGATCAGACGGTCGGTGGTGAGGATGGGTGCATCGGTCATCGCCAATCTATGGGCGGCCGCGCAGGGACCGGTCAAGCGACGCCGCACATGGCTATGGCCTTCCCCCGGCCCCTGTGTCATGGGCAAGGCACGTTGCCCGAACCGATCCCCCTCAAGCGCTCGCGCCTCAGCCCCGACGAAAGTCGCCTGATTGCACTGGAAGCCGCCCGCGATCTGCTGCTGGAAGCGGGGCCGCAGGCCGTCACGCTGAAGGCGGTGGGCAATCGCATCGGCCGCACCCATGCCAATCTGCTCCATCATTTCGGATCGGCCGCCGGCCTGCAGAAGGCGCTGGCAGGCTATCTGGCCGACGCCATCACCGCCACGATCGGCGACGCGGTGAACGCGGCGCGGCGTGGCGAGGTCGAGCCCCGGCGGATCGTCGACATGACCTTCGACGCATTCGATGCCGGCGGCGCTGGCGCGCTGGCCAGTTGGATGCTGGCGTCGGGCAACGAGGACGCGCTCGACCCGGTGGTGGATGCGATCCATCGGCTGGTCGACAAGCTGGCCGCGACGGCGCTGCGTCCGCAACTGGCCGAGGTGATCCGCGACAATACGCTGATGCTGGTCCTGCTGGCGCTGGGCGATTCGCAGATGGGCGGCCCGATGGCTGCCGCGCTCGGCCTCAACCGTGAAAAGGCACGCGAACTGGCGGCCCGCAGCCTGGTCTCGGCCCTCACCGAAGAAGCCCGGTTGACGGCGACAGCGAAAGTGACGCAGGCTAAGGTTTAATTTTGCCCAAGAAGGCGCTATGGGCGCGCCATGCATTTTCTCGATCAAGCAAAAATCTACATCAAGTCCGGCTGGGGTGGTCCCGGCGCGGTCAGTTTTCGGCGTGAAAAATATGTCGAATATGGCGGCCCGGACGGCGGCAATGGCGGCAAGGGCGGCGACATCATCTTCGAGGCCGTGGCCGGCCTCAACACGCTGATCGACTTTCGCTATACCCAGCATTTCAAGGCGCAGCGCGGCATGCCCGGCATGGGCAAGAACCGCTATGGCGCCGGCGGCGACGACCTGATCGTCAAGGTGCCGGTCGGCACCCAGATCCTGTCCGATCCCCAGCCTATCGAGGGAACCGAGGACGAAGACGGCTATCCCGAATATGAGGAACAGGAAATCCTGGCCGACTTCACCGAGGTCGGGCAGCGTGTCAGCTTCCTGCGCGGCGGCGACGGCGGCCGTGGCAACCTGTCCTACAAGACCAGCACCAACCGTGCCCCACGCCAGCATGGCACCGGCTGGCCGGGCCAGGAAATGTGGGTCTGGCTGCGCCTGAAGCTGCTCGCCGATGTCGGCCTGGTCGGCATGCCCAACGCCGGCAAGTCGACGCTGATCAACCAGGTGACGAACACCAAGGCGAAGGTCGGCGCCTATGCCTTCACCACCACCAAGCCGCAGTTGGGCGTGGTGCTGCACCGTGATCGCGAATTCGTGCTGGCCGACATTCCCGGCCTGATCGCGGGCGCGGCCGAGGGCGCGGGCATTGGCGACCGGTTCCTGGGGCATATCGAACGCTGCCGCGTGCTGCTGCACCTGATCGACGCGACCGGCGACGATCCGGTCGACGCCTTCCGCATCGTCACCGACGAACTCGCCGCCTATGGCGGGGGCCTGGACGAAAAGCCGCAGATCGTGGTGCTCAACAAGGGCGACCTGCTGGGCCAGGAACTGATGGAAGATATTGCCGAGCAGCTGCGCGAGCAGGCCGGCGTGGAAGATGTCTTCATCATCTCCGGCGCCACCGGCGAAGGCGTCTCCGCGCTGCTTGACGCTGTGCTGGAGATCCTCGACGATGCACGCGCCGAGGAGGAAGCCGATGAAGGGGATGATGGCGAAACCACCTGGTCGCCAATCTGACCTTCCTTCAGTTCCCCGTCTTTCGGATGTTCCATTAGTGTCCATTTCGCTGTCCGGCTTCCCCCCTTCCCTGGTCCGCCGCCTGGTCATCAAGATCGGGTCGGCGCTGCTGGTCGATCCGGCGGGGGAAGTGCGCGTCGACTGGCTGCGCACGCTGGTGGCCGATGTTGCCGCGCGCAAGGCCGCCGGGCAGCAGGTCATCATCGTGTCTTCGGGCGCGATCGCGCTGGGCGCGCGCCGGCTGAAACTGCCCAAGGGCGGGCGCGGCAGCCTGGAGGATGCACAGGCAGCGGCCGCCACCGGCCAGATCGCCCTGTCGCAATGCTGGGCCAGCCTGCTGCATGAGAAAGGCATCACCGCCGCGCAGATGCTCGTGACGCTCGACGATCTGGAGCATCGCCGCCGCTATCTCAACGCATCCGCCACGCTGGAGCGGCTGATGGCGCTGGATGTCGTGCCGGTGGTGAACGAGAATGACAGCGTCGCAACCGAGGAAATCCGCTTTGGAGACAATGATCGTCTGGCTGCGCGCATCGGACAGGCGGCACGGGCCGACGCGGTTGTACTGCTGTCGGACGTGGACGGGCTTTACACCGCCAACCCGCACGCCGATGCGAATGCCATGCTGATCGAGAGGATAGAGCGCATCGACGCGCGCATTACCGCCATGGCCGACACCGGCTCCGCTTCGGGCATGGGATCGGGCGGCATGGTGTCGAAGATCCAGGCGGCACAGATCGCCACCGGCGCCGGCGCCCATCTCGCCATCATCTCGGGCAAGGTCGACGCGCCGCTCAGCCATTGGGCCGATGGCGGTCGTGGCTCCATCTTCCTCGCCGCCGAAAGCCAGGGCGCGCGCAAGGGCTGGCTGTCCGGCCGCCTCACCGTACTCGGCCGGATCATCGTCGATGCCGGTGCCGAAGCGGCGCTGGGCAAGGGCAACAGCCTGCTGCCGGCCGGCGTCGCGCAGGTCGAGGGCGTGTTCGCGCGCGGCGACGTGGTCGACATTCTCAACCAGGATGGCCGGGTGATCGCCCGTGGCCTGACCGAATATGACAGCGAGGCCGCCGCGAAGATCGCCGGCCGCCGCAGCGAGGACATTGCCGCCCTGCTGGGTGAAATGCCACGTTCCGTGCTGGTCCATCGCGATCATATGGCGATGGTCTGACCCATTATGTCCCTTAGAATTGCCATGACCGGCGCGACGGGTTTCGTCGGCGCCGAAACGCTCGATCAGGCGCTGGCCGCCGGTCTCCAGGTCAATGCGCTGACCCGTCGGGCGCAGCCGCCGCGCGCCCATCTCAAATGGGTACCGGGATCGCTCGACGATGCCGCCGCGCTCGACACGCTGGTGCGCGATGCCGACGTCGTCATCCACATCGCCGGCGTCGTCAACGCGCCCGATCGCGACGGGTTCGAGGCCGGCAACGCCCGCGGCACGATGGCGGTGGTCGATGCCATGCGCAAACGGGGCGTGCGCCGGCTGGTCCATGTCTCCTCGCTCGCCGCGCGCGAACCCGACATGTCCGACTATGGCTGGTCCAAGGAACTGGCCGAACGCCATGTGAAGGCCAGTGGCCTCGACTGGACCATCGTCCGTCCGCCTGCGATCTATGGTCCCAATGACCAGGAAATGCTGGAACTGTTCCGCATGGCCAAGCGCGGCATCATGCTGTTGCCGCCCGAGGGCCGGCTGTCGGTGATCCATGTCGCCGACCTTGCCCGGCTGCTGCTGACCCTCGCCTGCGAAAAGGAACAGAGCCAGACCCGCACCTATGAGGTCGATGACGGCACGCCGGGCGGCTGGGACCATCAGGATTTCGGCCGGGCGATCGGCCATGCCGTCGGCCGCAATGTCCGCACCTTCGCCACGCCGCAATGGCTGCTGGCCACCGCCGCCCGGATCGACCGGCTGGTGCGCGGCCGCAATGCCAAGCTGACACCGGACCGGGTCGACTATTTCTGCCATCCCGACTGGGTCGTCGCCAAGCGCAAACAGCCGCCCAAGCGGCTGTGGACACCGCAGATCGCGACCGAGGATGGTCTCAAGGCCACGGTCGACGCCTATCGCGCCAAGGGCTGGCTGTAGGCGGCCCGAGGACGCAAGCCTGCGCGGGTCACGACCGAAGTTCACAGTGTAAACGCCCTATTGGGGGCGTTTGCGCCAGCTTTGCGCCTATGATGCACCACCCGCGCGCCTGTCACGCGCCTAGGCAGGTCCGGCAAATGCGCCCCGCGCGCGCCGGCAAGGCGCCACCCCCGCGCCTGTGACGCGACAGCGACGCACCCGCAGCGCGCCCGTGGCATCGATGGCGGACACGGGATGATCGACAACATCATGGCGCAGATGAAAACAGGGAAATCCGGTGTAGGACAGCGCGATGCGGGGATGGCGGATTGGATAGGGCCGCTAACGACCAAACCCTGTCATGCCAGCGAAGGCTGGCATCTCACCTCTTTTTGCGATGTTCCTGAAAGAAAAAAGAGATCCCAGCTTTCGCTGGGATGACGTTGTAAAACCCCGTCCGCTCTTCCACCCTCCCCGGTCAGCCGGCCGGGTCGGGTTCGGCCGGCTTCTGCGCGCGCTGTTCGTCGACAAATTCGCTGATCGCCTTGCCGCTGGCATTGAGCAGCGGATAGGTGCGCGCGTCGGACAGCCAGTCGGGGCGGCGCGCACCGCTGCCGTAGAATGTGTCGTAGACGAGGCTGAAGGCGAGGAAGACCAGGGTCGCGCCGATCAGGCCCTTGATCGCGCCGAAGCCGCCGCCCAGCACCCGGTCGATCGGGCCGAGCACCGACTGGCGGGTGCGCTGGCCGATCGCGCGGGCGAGCAGCTTGCCAGCGCCAAAGGTGACGGCGAAGATCAGGAAGAAGGCCAGCACCGCCGCCCCGCTCTCGCTGCCGACGAAGCTGGTCAGCAACTCGGTGACGGAGGCATGGAACAGGCTGATCGCGAAGATGCCCGCGACCCAGGCGATCAGCGACAGGGTTTCGGTCACGAACCCGCGCAGCAGGCCGAATATGGCGCAACCGCCGATGAGGAGGAGGACGAGGATATCGACGGCGTTCATGCCGCGCTGGCTATCCGCGCCCGAGCATCTGGTCAACCAGCTGCGACAGGGTACGGAAGCCGCTGACCGAAATCCCCTTCACCCCGTCCGCGCCCGACGCCGGCACGAAGGCGCGGTTGAAGCCGAGTTTCGCCGATTCACGGAGCCTGAGCGGCGTATGCGACACCGGACGGATCTCGCTCGACAGCGCGACCTCCCCGAACAGCACGACATCGGCCGGCACCGGCCGTTCCGAGAGCGCCGACATCAGGGCAGCCGCGACGGCCAGGTCGGCGGCCGGGTCGGACAGGCGATAACCGCCCGCGACGTTGAGATAGACTTCGCAGGTGGAGAAGCTGAGGCCGCAGCGCGCCTCCAGCACGGCCAGGATCATCGCCAGCCGGCCGCTGTCCCAGCCGACCACCGCGCGCCGGGGTGTCGCCCCGCTCGACAGCCGCACCACCAGCGCCTGGATCTCGACCAGCACCGGCCGCGTCCCTTCCAGCGCGGGGAAGACGGTGGCGCCCGTCACCGTCTCGTCGCGATTGGTGAGGAACAAGGCGGACGGATTGGCGACCTCCTCCAGCCCTTCGGCGACCATCGAGAAGACGCCGATCTCGTCGGTGCCGCCGAAGCGGTTCTTGATCGCGCGCAGGATCCGATACTGGTGGCTGCGCTCGCCCTCGAACGCCAGCACCGTGTCGACCATATGTTCCAGCACGCGCGGGCCGGCGATGCTGCCATCCTTGGTGACATGGCCGACCAGGATCAGCGCGGTGCCGCGCTGCTTGGCGAATTTGATCAGTTCCTGGCTCGATGCGCGCACCTGGCTGACGGTGCCGGGCGCGCCCTCGATCAGGTCGCTGTGCATGGTCTGGATCGAATCGATGATGAGCAGCGCGGGCGGCACCCCCTCGCTGAGCGTCGTCAGGATATCGCGCACCGATGTCGCGCTCGCCAGTTGCACCGGGGCGTTGCCAAGGCCGAGGCGCTGGGCGCGCAGCCGCACCTGGTCCGACGCTTCCTCGCCGCTGATATAGGCGACGGTCAGCCCGCGCGCGGCGACCCGCGCCGCCGCCTGCAGCAGCAGCGTCGACTTGCCGATGCCCGGATCGCCGCCGATCAGCGTTGCCGAACCCGGTACGATGCCACCACCCAGCGCCCGGTCGAACTCGGCGATGCCGGTGCTGGTCCGGGGCGGCAGTTCCACCTTGCTGTCGAGCCCGACCAGGGTGATCGCCCGGCCACCGCCCTGCAGGTCATGCCGGGCGGAAAAGACGGTCTCGGCCGCTTCCTCGACAATGCTGTTCCATTCGCCACAATCCTCGCACTGCCCCTGCCACCGGCCGGTAACGGTGCCGCATTGCTGACAGACGAATTTGCGCTTTGCCTTGGCCATGGCCCACGCATAACAGAACATAAAAGGAACACAAACGCGATCTTGCATAGAGGCTGGAAACCCCGGCGCGGCTGGCGCATTGAGGGAGGATGTCCGCCACGATCCGCGTTGCCAGCTATAATATCCGCAAGGCCATCGGCACCGACCGCCGCCGCTCGCCCGAGCGGGTGATCGACGTGCTGAACGAGGTGGATGCCGACATCATCGCGTTGCAGGAGGCCGACCGGCGCTTTGGCATCCGCCATGCCGCGATCCCGCCGCTGCTGCTCGACAGCCAGAGCGGCTACAAGCCGGTGCCACTCAATGTCCAGACCGATAGCATGGGCTGGCACGGCAATGCCATCATCGTCCGCAAGGAGGCCGAGGTCGCCGCCTATGACGTACTGCACCTGCCCTGCCTGGAACCGCGCGGCGCGACCATGGCGGAGGTCGCGATCAAGGGTGCCACGCTGCGCGTGTTCGGCATGCATCTCGACCTGTCGGGCCTGTGGCGGCGCAAGCAGGCGGCGGCGGTGATCCATGCCGCGGCGCAGGGCCATGCGCTGCCGACGGTGCTGATGGGCGACCTCAACGAATGGAGCGCCGAGCGCGGCTGCCTGGCCGACTTTGCCCGCCATTACAGCTTTGCGCCGTGCGGCCGCAGCTTTCACGCCCGCCGCCCGGTCGCCCGGCTCGACCGGATCATGCATTGCAGCCGCCTCCGCCTGATCGACAGCGGCGTCCACGAAAGCGCCGCCGCGCGCAAGGCGTCGGACCATCTGCCGATCTGGGCGGAGTTCCGGCTGGGGTGAAGGCGCGCCCGTATTTGGGGGACGGCTGAGGGTCTGAAACGGCCAGAAGTGGACATTCCTTCTCCCGCTAGCGGGAGAAGGATACGGAGCCTTGCCGGCAAAGCCGGTTAGGCGAAGTTGGATGAGGGTAGCTTGTTTCTGAAAACCCTCACCCTCCCACGCCTGCGGCGCGGGTCCCGCCCTCTCCCGTAAACGGGAGAGGGTAAGCATACAGTCCGCTCCCCCACCCATTTTCGTCATTCCCAGTAAAAAAACAGGCCGTTGCTTAGCAACCCATCCAGTTCCCCTTCCCGCTTTCGGACAGGGGTGGGACATTCCGCCTCTCGACAAGGCGCCCTGGCTTTGCGATCCCTATCCCCATGAGGGAGAAGGAATTACGCCTCGCGCTCGTTTGTTATGGCGGCATCAGCCTGGCCGTCTACATGCACGGCATCACCAAGGAAATCTGGCACCTCACCCGGGCGAGCCGGGCCTTTCATGACGGGGTGGCGCCGCAGGGGGCGAGCGAGGCGGTCTATCATCGGCTGCTCGCCGATATCGAGGCGGCCAGCGGCACACGGCTGCGCATCATGCCCGACATCATCGCCGGCGCCAGCGCGGGCGGGATCAACGGCATCTTCCTCGCCCAGGCGATCGAGACCGGCCAGTCGCTGGAGCCGCTCACTGCGCTGTGGCTCGACAATGCCGATGTCGACGAACTGCTCGATCCCGATGCCCGCCCTGCCCGCGCGCTGACCAAATTCTGGGCGACGCCGCTGGTATGGATGGCCGCGCGCCGCCCCGGCGACGCGGTCGAGCGCACCGTCGCGCCCGACACGCGCGAAGAAGTGCGGATGAAATTGTCGCGCTTCATCCGCTCGCGCTGGTTCGAGCCGCCCTTTGGCGGGGCGATATTCTCGACCATGCTGCTCGATGCGTTCGACGCCATGGCCGCCACCCCGGCCGGACCGTCGCTGCTGCCCGACGGCCATCCACTCGACCTGTTCGTCACCGTCACCGATTTCGACGGCCATGTGCAGAGCCTGAGCCTCAACAGCCCGCCCCAGGTGATCGAAACCGAACATCGTCTGTCGATCGGCTTTCGCGGCCGGGGCGGCAGCGCCAGCGGCTTTGCCGATCCAGCCGAGCTGGTCTTCGCCGCGCGCGCCACCGCCAGCTTCCCCGGTGCCTTCCCGCCCTTCACCGTGCGCGAGCTGGACCGGGTGCTCAAGCGCCGCCATCGCGCCTGGCCCGGCCGCGACGCCTTCCTGGCGCGCGTGCTGCCGCGCCGGGCGGCACGGGGCGAGGCGGAGGACGCGGTGCTGATCGACGGATCGGTGTTGGCCAACGCCCCCTTTGCCCAGGCGATCGGCGCGCTCAAGAACCGGCCGTCGCGGCGCGAGGTCGACCGCCGTTTCGTCTATATCGATCCCAAGCCCGGCCACCGGTCGATCCACCTCAATCGCGAGGGCGAGGAGGAAGACGCGCCGACCGGCGAAAATGCGCCCCTGCCCGGCTTTTTCCGCACCATCTTCGGCGCGCTGTCTGACATTCCGCGCGAACAGCCGATCCGCGACAATCTGGAGGCGATCGACCGCCATTCCGCCCGCATCCGGCGCATGGGCCGGATCATCCAGGCGCTGCGCCCCGGCATTGAGGCGGAGGTGGAGGGCGCGATCGGCCGGATACTCTTCCTCGACCGGCCGACCCCTGCCCGCCTGTCCGCCTGGCGCGCCAAGGCACAGCAGCGCGCCGCCGCCTCGGCCGGCTTCGCCTTTCCCGCCTATGCCCATCTCAAACTGTCCGGCATCGTCGAGGATCTGGCCGCGCGGCTGTTCCAGCTGAGCGGCGAGGATGCGCCGATGATGCGCGAAGCCTATCGTCAGGCGGTCTGGGCGCAGGTCCGCGAGATCGGTGCCGACCAACTGACCGACGATGCCGGATCGGGCGCTGCGCCAGTCCTGTTCTTCCGCACCCATGACCTGGCCTTCCGCATCCGCCGCCTGCGCTTCCTGGCGCGGCGGTTGGCCGAAACGCTGGAACTGGAGGCGGAGAGCGGCAGCCCGGCGGTACAGGGGATGCACGACGCCATCTATCGCGCGCTGGCCCTCTACACCGAATGCGAGGGCAATGATTTCTATGCGGATCATGTTCGCGCTGCCGCCGCGCAGGTACCGACCGATGCCGCCGCAGCGCTGGACGCGATGGCGCAGGTGCGCGGCCTGCGTGCCCGCGACGAGGCGGCCGACATGCTGCTGGCCGAGGCGCTGGCCGGGCTGTCCAAGGCCGGACGCCGCACCATGTTGCTCGCCTATCTCGGCTTCCCCTTCTCCGACATCGCCACGCTACCGTTGCTTCAGGGTGACGCTGTCGATGAATATGATCCGATCAAGGTCGATCGTATCTCCCCCGAAGACTGCACCGCAATTCGCACAGGTGGTGCCAACGCCACGCTCAAAGGCATTGAATTCAATAATTTTGGTGCCTTTTTCAGCCGGGTCTATCGCGAGAATGACTATCTGTGGGGCAGGCTTCACGGCGTGGAGCGGCTGCTGGATATCGTAATTTCCGCAATTCCTGCCCCAGCCCGTCTTCCCGAAGGCGCCGTGCACGACTATAGGCGGGCCGCGTTTCTGGCGATCCTCGACGAGGAAGAGTCGCGCTTGCCGCATGTTGCGGATCTGATCGCCGGGCTGCGGAAGGAAATCGGGTGAAGGGGCGGGCTAAGCTGTTTCCGATGATGCTGGCGCTGGTGCTTGTCACCGGCTGCAAGGCGTCGTCCGAAGACAGCGCCCAGACGGCCAATATGACCGAGCAGCCCCTTGGCGCCGCGCCGCTCGACAATCCGCCGCCAACGCTGCCCGAAACGCCGCCGTCCAAGCCTGCGCCGATCGTCACCGTGCATGCCCAGCCGGCCCCGAAATTCCCGCTCGACCTGCCGCCGTCCGATGATGCGGCCCAGCCCGAGCCCTTCCCGGCCGAGGTCACCGCCTTCATGGTCGATCGCGACAGCTGCGACCATTTCCGGGGCGAGGAACCCTATGATGCGGAACGCCGCGCCTATATCGAGGAAAGCATAGCCGAGCTGTGCACCGGCACCGACGTGAAGCTGGCCACGCTGCGGCATCGCTACGACAAGGTGCCCGAAGTGATCGCCGCGCTTCATGGCTATGACGACCGCATCGAGGGCGAACAACCCTAGGTTCGGCGCCCCCAGCCGGGACGGATCAGTGCGACAGCGCGTCGATCGCCATCGCCAGGTCGATATCCCGTTGCGACACTCCGCCCGCATCATGCGTCGTCAGGACGATGTCGACCCGGTTGTAGACGTTCGACCATTCAGGATGATGGTCCGCCTTCTCCGCCAAAAGCGCCACTTTCGTCATAAAACCGAAGGCGGCGACGAAATCAGGAAAGCGAAATTGCCGCGCAATGCCGTCCGGCCCGGACACCGCCGTCCACTGCGGCAATTGCGCCAGCGCGGCCCGGCGTTCGGCATCATTCAGCTGAGCAAGCATTTCTCTATCCCGGATTATTTCTTTCGCCTATGTGAACCCGATGCCTGACACCGGTCAACCTCTCCGCTTCCCACCCACTCCGCAGGATATCGAAATATTGGCTCTGGCAGCGCTCAACCGCCTGCCCGAACCCTTCCGTTCACATCTGTCCGACGTTGTCCTGCTGGTCGAGGAGTTCGCCGACAAGGTGATCCTGCGCGAGATGGAAATTGACGACCCCTTCGGCCTCACCGGCCTGTATAGCGGCCGCCCGGTCGGTGCCGAAGCCCAGACCGGCGACCTGCCGCCGACCGTCCACCTCTTCCGCCGTCCGCTGCTCGACGAATGGGTCGAAACCGGCGTGCCGCTCGACGCCCTCATCACCCATGTCGTGGTGCATGAAATCGGTCACCATTTCGGCCTGTCCGACATCGACATGCATGTGCTGGAGGATATGGTCGCGTCATGACCCCTGCCACGCTGCGCTTGTCGGGCATTGCCTGCCTGCGCGGCGGCCGGATGCTCTTTTCCGGCGTTGACCTGGCCTTGGGTCCGGGTGGCAGCGCCCTGCTGCGTGGCCCCAACGGCATCGGCAAGTCCAGCCTTCTGCGCATTTGCGCGGGTCTGCTGCCGGCCTATGCTGGATCGATCCACCGACAGGGCGATGTGGCTCTGGCCGACGAGCGGCTGGCGCTCGATATGGAATTGCCGCTGGCACGGGCGCTTCGCTTCTGGACGCGGCTCGACAGGGCAAGCGACACCGCGCTGGAACAGGCCCTCAACGCGATGGCGCTGGAGGCCTTGCGCGATGTCCCGGTGCGGATGCTCTCCACCGGACAGCGCAAGCGCGCGATGCTCGCCCGCGTGATTGCCAGCGGCGCGGAAACCTGGCTGCTCGACGAGCCCGGCAACGGCCTCGACGATGCCTCGATCGCGTTGCTCGGCGCCGCGGTGAAGGCCCATCTCGGGTCCGGCGGCATCCTCGTCGCTGCATCGCACCAGCCCCTTCCTCTCACCATGCCGGTGGTGATCGACATGGCGGCCCATGTCGTGGAGGATATATGCGGCTGATCGGCCTCCTGGTGGCGCGCGACCTCGGCCAGGCCTGGCGCTCGGCCGGGCTGTGGCTGCCCGTCGCCTTCCTGCTGCTGGTCGCCAGCCTCTATCCCTTCGCCATCGGTCCCGACGCCGCGCTGCTCGCCCGGACCGGCGGCGGGATGCTCTGGATTGCAGCGCTCCTTGCCAGCCTGCTGCCCGTCGACCGGCTGATCACGCCCGATCAGGACAACGGCATATTGGACCAGATTGCCCTGCGTGGCGTCGGCGAAGAGATACTCGTCCTCGCCCGGCTGATCGCCCATTGGCTGGGTTTTGGTCCGCCCTTGATGATCGCCACCCTGCCTGCCGCCGCGCTCCTCAAGCTCGATGGGGAGACCCTGGCCAGACTGGAGGCAGGCCTGCTGATCGGCACGCCGGCGCTTGCCGCGCTTGGCCTGCTGGTCGCCACCCTGACCGCCGGCTTGCGCTCGTCCGGGGCGCTCGCCGGCCTGCTTGCTCTGCCACTCGCGGTGCCACTTCTGATCTTCGGTGCCGGTACGCTGGGGGACGGCAGTGGCGCGGCATTCAAATTTCTCGGCGCCGCTTCCCTGTTGCTGGTCGTCATCACCCCCATTGCGGGCGCTGCGGCAATCCGGGCAGGACGGGAATAATCCCACCCCTTTGCTCGAAGCGTCTTTGCCGAAACGTTGACATTGGCGCGCCGGGATGGTTCGATGCTGCATCGCAACAATTTTCGGCAGAGACATGGTTCCTGCCGAAAGGGAGGCGCCGTCGATGACAGACCCCCAAGCGCAGCATCCATCCCGGCTGATCGACCTGGCCCTGCAGGGTGGGGGCGCCCATGGCGCGTTCACCTGGGGCGTGCTTGATCGGCTGCTGGAAGAGAGCTGGCTACAGATTGACGGCATTTCAGGCACTTCGGCAGGCGCGATGAATGCCGCCATACTGGTCGACGGCTATGCGCAGGATGGCAGGCACGGCGCGCGCAAGGCACTCGAAGCCTTCTGGCGCAAGGTATCGGAAGCAGCGATGTTCAGCCCCTTCCGACGCAGCCCGCTCGACATCTTGATGGGACGCTGGACCCTCGACTATTCGCCGGTTTATACCGGCATGGACCTGATGGCGCGGCTCTTCTCGCCCTATGATCTTAATCCCGCGGGCTTCAACCCACTGACCGACATCCTCAACGATTGCATCGACTTCGATCATCTGGCGCATAGCCCGATCAAGCTGTTCATCACCGCGACCAGCGTGCGCACTGGCCAGGCCCGCGTTTTTCGCAACGCGGAAATCACGCCCGACGTACTGCTGGCTTCGGCTTGCCTGCCCACGATGTTCCATGCGGTGGAAATCGATGGAGAGGCCTATTGGGATGGCGGCTACTCCGGCAATCCGACGCTGACCCCGCTGGTGCGCGACTGCGATTCGGACGACACCATCCTGATCCAGGTGAACCCGGTCGAGCGCGCCACCGACCTTTATGCCGCGCGCGACATCGCCAGCCGGCTCAACGAAATTTCCTTCAACGCAGTGCTGCTGCAGGAAATCAGGATGATGGCGCTGCTGCGCCAGGTCGCCGATCCCGGCCATGGCGAAGGCGAGAAGTGGGCCAAGATGCGGATCCACCGGATCGCCAGCGCACAGATGCTCGACTATGGCCATTCGTCCAAGCTCAACGCCGAATGGGCGTTCCTCTGGCGGCTGAAACGCATCGGCCGCAAGGCCGCCGACGATTTCCTGAGACAGCATGGTCATTCGATCGGCCGGCAATCCACGCTCGATATCGACGCGCTGCTCGCCCATGTCTGATGCACTCACTGACGCGCTCAGCTTCCTGGGCATACTGGTCGCGCTCGGCGCGCTGATCGCCATGGCCTATCGCGGCTGGAGCGTGCTGTTCCTCGCCCCGGCGCTGGCGATGATCGCCGCCAGCTTTTCAGGCTATCCGATGCTGGCGAGCTGGACTCAGATCTTCATGGTCGCCGCCGCCGGCTTCCTCGCGCAATTTTTCCCGCTCTTCCTGCTGGGCGCGATCTTCGCCAAGCTGATGAACGACAGCGGATCGGTGCGCACCATTGCCGATGCCATGATCGGCTGGCTCGGCCCCAGCCGCGCGATCATGGCGGTGGTGCTGGCCGGCGCGATCCTGACCTATGGCGGGGTCAGCCTGTTCGTCGCCTTCTTCGTGCTGGTGCCGATGGCGCAGGCGCTGTTCCGCGTCGGCAATATTCCCCGGCGGCTGGTGCCCGCGACCATCATCCTGGGCACATCGACCTTCACCATGACCGCCCTGCCCGGCACGCCGGCGATCCAGAATGTCATTCCCATGCCCTTTTTCGGCACCTCCATCTATGCCGCGCCGGGCCTGGGCCTGATCGCCGCGGTCATCATGCTGGCGGTGGGGCTGGGCTGGTTGCTGCGAGCACAAGCGGCGGCGGCCGCGCGGCAGGAGGGCTATGACCCCAGCCTGTCCCCCGCCGCGCCGGTCGACAGCGCGCGGATGCGCGAACATACGACCACCGCCTCCACCTTCGATCCCGCAGAGATGGACAAGGGCGCGCCAACCGACGACCGCCCTTCGCTCGCCATCGCCTTCCTGCCGATCGGCGTAATGATCGGTTGCAACCTCATCCTTTCGCTCTGGGTGTTCCCGACCTGGGACGCACCCTTCCTGGCGCAGCCGCTGTGGGGCAGCACCAGCCTGGGCGCGGTTGCGGGCATATGGTCAGTGACGGCCGCGCTGATGATCGCGACGCTCGCCATCATCCTGTGCAACCAGGCACGCCTCATCAGCCTGCGCGACAGCATCGATTCGGGCGCCAACGCCGCCGTGCTGCCGATCATCAGCGTCGCCAGCCTGGTCGGCTTCGGCGCGGTGATCGCGGCGCTGCCCGCCTTCCACATGATCCGCGACTGGGTGCTGGGCATCGGTGGCGGGCCGCTGGTGTCGCTGGCGGTGGCCACCAACCTGCTCGCCGCGCTCACCGGATCGGCCTCGGGCGGGCTCACCATCGCGCTGGAGGCGCTGGGGCCGACCTATATGGACATCGCCGCGCAGACCGGCACCGATCCCGCCATCATGCACCGGGTGGCGGTGATCGGGTCGGGCACGCTCGACATATTGCCGCATAATGGCGCGATCGTGACGCTGTTGGCGCTGAGCGGCGTCACTCATCGCGAATCCTATCTGGATATCGCCATGGCCGGCATCGTCAGTTCGCTTGCGGCGCTGGTCGCCATCATCCTGATCGGGTCGACGATCGGCGGCTTCTGATCCCTTCGCCCCTTGGCCGGGTCGACAGGGGCGTGCGCATCCGCCATGGGCTGCCCCATGTTCGGCATCATCGCATCCATATTGTTCGTCCTGATCTGGTCCACCGGCTTCATCGTCGCGCGCGCGATGGTGCCCCATGGCGCGCCCGAACTGATCCTGGCGGCGCGTCTGTGCCTGACCGCGCTGCTGCTCGGCCTCCTTGCCCTGCGCGCACGCCAGCCGCTGCCGCACGGCAGGCGCCTGTGGCTGCATCTGGCGGCGGGGGCGATGCTGCACGGCTTTTACCTGACGCTCAGCTGGTGGGCGGTCGGCCATGGCATGCCCGCCGGCATCATGTCGCTGCTGGGCGCAACCCAGCCGCTGATGGTCGCGGTCGCCAGCGTCGCGATCCTGGGCGAACGGCTGCCCGCGCGCGCCTGGACCGGCCTTGCCATCGCGATCCTGGGCGTCGGCTGCGTGCTGATGCCCGCGATCGCCAAATCGGGCGCGGGCGCGATCACCCTGATCCCCGCCATTGCCGGCATCATCGCGGTGCTGGGCATGACCGGCGGCACGCTGATCCAGCGCGGCACGATCGGCGGCGATCCGATCTGGGTGTCGGGCGCGGTGCAGAATGCCGGCGGCGCGCTGGTCGCCATCGCCGCCACTTTGATCGTGGGCGAATGGCGCTGGGACAATAGCGTGATGCTGTGGATTGGCCTTGGCTGGTCGGTGCTGGGGCTGTCGGCGGCCGGCCTGTCGCTGCTGGTCTGGCTGGTGCGGACCCAGGGGCCGACGCGCATGTCTATGCTGCTGCTGCTGGTGCCGCCGCTTGCCGCGATCGAGGCCTGGCTGTTGTTCGGCGAGCGGCTCGGTCCGGTGCAGATCGCCGGCTTCGCGCTGGCGCTCATCGGCGTGCTGCTCGGCCGGTCGCAGCCCAAGCGGACCGAGGTTGTGGAGCCGGCCTGAACCGCGCCGTCACAGGTTCGTCACATCCTGCAACATGGCCGTCATCATCGCGCGCTAGGGCGGGGCATGAGCAAATCCAGCCGCACTCCGCCGCTTCCCTCGATCCTGTCGCAGGCGACGGACATGCAGATGCAGATGACCCTGCGCCAGGTCGGCTTCGGTGTGCCATCGCCCGGTGCCGCGCCAGCGCCCTATGTGCCGCCCAAGCCGGCTCCGGCACCGCGCGACGAGACTGCGCTCGCGCTCAAACGGCGCGACTGGCTGCTGAACGTGATGGAGCAGCAGCGCGCCCTGTCCCCCTATGCCTCCGGCCTGCTCACCGCCGAGGATCTGCCAGGCGAGGAATTTCTCCACAATTTCTATGCGCCCGGCCGCCCGGTGCTGATCAAGGGCGCGATGGCCGGCTGGCCGGCGCTCGATCGATGGACGCCCGACTATCTCGCCGAGCGGATCGGCGACGCCCAGATCGAATATCAGGGCGGCCGCGCCCAAGCCGCCGACTATGAACTCGCCAAGGACCGGCACAAACGCCGCGCCCCCTTCCGCCAGTTCATCGACCTGGTGCGGGACGGCGGCAACGATGCTTATCTCACCGCCTATAACAGCGCGGCGAACGGCCCTGCCCTCGCGCCGCTACAGGCCGACCTCGGCCATCCCGACGCCTATCTCGCGCCGACGCCGGGCATGCTCTGGATCGGCGGCGCGGGCGCCTTCACCCCGCTCCATTTCGACCTCACCAACAATCTGCTGGCGCAGGTCACCGGCAGCAAGCAGGTCATCCTGGTGCCACCGTCGCAGACCAGCCGGCTGGCGCACAACCGCCATGTCTTCAGCGATGTCGGCGACCTGACCGATCCGGCGCGGCTCGCCCAATATCCCCGCGCCCGCGACCTGCTGCGCTACGAGGTGCGCCTGACGCCCGGCGACCTGCTCTTCATCCCGATCGGCTGGTGGCATCAGGTCCGGTCGGAAAGCTTCTCGACCATGCTGACCTACACGCATTTCCACTGGCCCAATGCGGGCCATGAAAATTATCCAGCGGGTTAGAGCCTTGTTTGGAGAATGTGCTGCCGCACATTCTGCCGCACCGGCCCGCTCCCCACCCGGCCACCCAACGGCCGTATTCTGTGGGTGGCCGGGTGGGGGAGCGGGCTGGCACCGTCTCAAAAATGCGCTCTTCCGCGCATTTTTCGCAATCAGCCTTCCCGCAGCCGTTCATGATGACGGATCACCTCATCGATGATGAAGCGCAGGAATTTCTCGGTGAAATCCGGGTCCAGATTGGCGTCGAGCGCCAACTGGCGCAACCGCTGGATCTGGCGTTCCTCGCGGCCCGGATCGGCCGGCGGCAGGTCGTGGGTCGCCTTATATTCGCCGACCGCCTGGGTGACCTTGAAGCGTTCCGCCAGCATGAAGACGAGCGCCGCGTCGATATTGTCGATGCTCTCGCGATAGCGCTTCAAAGTCTCGTCCACCTGGCATTCTCCACTGGGGCATCGCGACGGAAAAGCGCGTGGCATTTCCGTTACTGCGATGCGTCAATCCATCGTCCGGCGCGCTTTTTGCGCCATTGGGTCGCGCAGGCAAGCTATTCCCGCTTGCCATCTGCTTTTTGCCCCGCCACAGGACGCTTGTCATGACTGCATCCTCCCCCGGCAACGTCCATCCGATCGGTCGCGCCAGCGCCCCTTCGCTCGCTCCCATCATGGCGCTCGTCGCCGATGGCATGAACCAGGTGAACGGCGTCATCCTGGACCGGATGCAGTCGCGCATCCCGCTGATCCCGGAACTGGCCGGCCATCTGATCGCCGGCGGTGGCAAGCGGTTGCGGCCGATGCTGACGCTCGCCTGCGCCGATCTGGTCGGCTATGCGGGCACCCGCCATTACAAGCTCGCCGCTTCGGTCGAGTTCATCCACACCGCCACCCTGCTGCATGACGATGTCGTCGACGGATCGGGCCTGCGCCGCGGCCGCAAGACCGCCAACATCATCTGGGGCAACAGCGCCTCCGTGCTGGTCGGCGACTTCCTCTTCTCCCGCTCGTTCGAGCTGATGGTCGAGGCCGAGTCGCTCAAGGTGCTCAAGATCCTGTCGGGCGCATCGGCGATCATCGCCGAGGGCGAGGTCAACCAACTGACCGCCCAGCGCAAGATCGACACCAGCGAAGAACAATATCTCGACATCATCGGCGCCAAGACCGCCGCCCTCTTCTCTGCCGCCTGCCGCATTTCCGCCGTGGTCGCCGACCGCAGCGAGGCGGAGGAGCATGCGCTCGACGTCTATGGCCGCAACCTGGGCATCGCCTTCCAGCTGATCGACGACGCGATCGACTATGAATCGGACGGCGCGACCATGGGCAAGGATGCCGGCGACGATTTCCGCGACGGCAAGGTCACCCTGCCGGTGATCCTGGCCTATGCGCGCGGATCGGACGAGGACAAGGCCTTCTGGAAGGCCGCGATCTCGGGCCATCGCATCAGCGACGAGGATCTCGCTCACGCCACGCAGCTGCTGCGCCAGACTGGCGCTATCGCCGACACCCTGGCCCGCGCCCGCCATTATGGCCAGCGCGCGATCGATGCGCTGGGCATGTTCGATGCCGGCAAGGCGAAAGCGGCCCTTACCGAAGCGGTCGAATTCGCGATAGCACGCGCCTATTGAAGCATTTTCCGAAGCGGACGGCACGTCCGCTGCCTCGGTCAATGCGGCAAACCATAGATTGAGGGTGCGGGCGGTTTCGTTCGTCTCCCTTTCCGTCAACCGTTCGCCCTGAGCGAAGTCGAAGGGCAAGGCCGAGCCACAGGCGAAGGTCCTTCGCCTCGCTCATGCGCGCGCTTCGACTTCGCTCAGCCCGAACGGGGTAAATATTTTGATCCTCTCTCCCGAAATCATCGCCTTCCTCATGGCCGCCGCGCTGATGGCCGGCTGCATCGACGCGATGGCGGGCGGTGGCGGCCTCATCACCCTGCCGGCCTTGATGGCCGTTGGTATCCCCCCGGTCCCCGCGGTCGCCACCAACAAGCTGCAATCCAGCTTCGGCACGTTCGGCGCCTGCATCGCCTATGCCCGCAAGGGGCATATGGACCTTAGAACCTATCGCTGGCCTACCATCGCCGCCTTTGTCGGATCGGTCGGGGGCGCCTGGCTGCTGCAGCGGGTCAGCCCCGCCATCCTGGCCGGGTTGATGCCCGCGCTGCTGATCGCGATCGCCGCCTATTTCACCTTCTCGCCCAAGGCCAGCGACCTTGACCGGCACAGCCGCATCGGCATCGGCCTGCTCAGCCTGCTGATCGGCGTGGTCGGCTTCTATGATGGTTTCTTCGGCCCGGGGGCCGGCGCCTTCTACACCACCGTCTATCTGGCGCTCGGCGGCCTGTCGCTGCTGCGTGCCACGGCCCAGACCAAGGCCGCCAATTTCGCTTCCAACGTCGCAGGCCTGCTGACCATGATCGCGGGCGGCCATGTGCTCTGGATCGCCGGCCTCGCCATGGCGGTCGGCTCCATCGTCGGCGGCCAGATCGGCTCCCATCTTGCCATGCGCTTCGGCTCGAAGCTCATCAAGCCGGTGCTGATCGTCATGTCGCTCGCGCTGACGGCCAAGATGCTGCTCGACCCGAAAAACCCGATCCACATCTATTTGTTCGGCTGAGTCGGTGGCCCCGCGACGCGACAGTAAAAATCGGCTCCGAAGTTCACAGTGTAAACGGCCTATTCGGGCCTTTTGCGCCTGCTTTGCACCCATGACGCGCCGCCCACGCGCCTGTGACGCATCATGGGCGATGCAGACCGGGTCAGCGCGGCGCGCCATGAACGCCTGCCCGACGCGACAGTGAAGCGCCACCGAAGCGACGGCAACGCACCTGATATGCGCGCAAGGCAGAAGCGGCAGTCCAACATGCATCGCCAAGGGTAGATCAGAGGCAAGGCGAATAGGAAAGAGACGGCCGGTTTCGACCATTCTTGGTAACTCCGCCAGGTTATCCTCATTCCTAAAACCGGCCACTCATTCAGATGGCCCGTTGGACGCCGAAAGACGAAATCAGGTGAAGAGCGGCCATTTACTCTTCGATGGAACGTGCTTTCAATTTAGGTCCGAGCAAACCGATCAAACTGGTGATTCCGCATGTAAGCAATACAAGCCCGACGGGCGGCTTACCCTCACTGATCCATACGGTTAGCAGCACTGATCCACTAACGATTATTGGCGTCGCAAGAGCATAACACATAAGCGTGTAATGGGTCTGAACACGGGGCATCGTTAGACGATATCATGCGACAGAATGACCGCAAGGGGGCGATTGTTGCCGAACGATCTTTACAGCTATCGCCCGTCACCTCCCCAAAACCAGCCTGACCGCTCCCCACCCCATTCCCCCTTGCTTGTCCTGCGCCTTGCGCTCTGCCCCGATTGGCGCGAGAGGGGGCGGATCATGACTGCCCCTGCCCTGCCGATCCATGCCGTGTTGCCCGACCTGCTCGCCGCGCTGGCGCGTGGCAGCAATGCGGTGCTGGTGGCGCCGCCGGGCGCGGGCAAGACGACGGCGGTGGCGCCGGCGCTGCTCGACCAGCCCTGGTGCACGGGGCAAGTGCTGCTGCTGTCGCCGCGCCGTCTTGCCGCGCGGGCCGCGGCCGAGCGCATTGCCGAGATGCTGGGGGAACAGCCCGGCGGCACGGTCGGCTATGCGACGCGGATGGACAGCAAGGTTTCGGCCAAGACACGGCTGCTGGTGCTGACCGAAGGCATTTTCGTCCGCCGCATCCAGGATGATCCCGAACTGGCGGGCGTGTCGGCCGTGCTGTTCGACGAAGTGCATGAGCGCAGCCTGGACAGCGATTTCGGCCTGGCGCTGGCGCTCGACGCGCAGGCGGCATTTCGGCCGGACCTGCGCATTCTGCCGATGTCGGCGACGCTGGATGGCGCGCGCTTTTCCACCTTGCTGGATGGCGCGCCGGTGATCGAAAGCGAGGGCAAGATCCAGCCCTTGGAGCTGCGCAATATCGGTCGCCATGCCGAAAAGCGGATCGAGGATGAGATGGCCGCCGCCATTCGCCGCGCGTTGGAGGAGGAAGCCGACGGCGACCTGCTCGCCTTCCTGCCCGGCGTGCGGGAAATCGAGCGCACCGCCGAACGGATCGAGGGCACCACCGCCGAGATTCACATGTTGCACGGCTCGCTCGATCCGGCGGCTCAGCGCGCCGCCATCCGCCCCTCGCGCGAAGGGCGGCGCAAGGTGATCCTCGCCACCTCGATCGCCGAGACCAGCCTGACCATCGACGGCGTCCGCATCGTCGTCGACAGCGGCCTGGCTCGTCGCCCACGCTATGACCGCGCCGCCGGCGTCACCCGCCTGGTCACCGAGCGCGCCAGCCAGGCGTCGGCAACCCAGCGCGCCGGCCGCGCCGCGCGCCAGCGTCCGGGCGTCGCCTATCGTCTGTGGGAAGCCGCCGCGACGGCGGGCATGCCGCCCTTCGACCCGCCCGAAATATTGGAAAGCGATCTTTCCAGCCTGTTGCTCGACTGCGCGCTCTGGGGCGTGAACGATCCAGCCAGCCTGCGCTGGCTCGACGCGCCGCCCGCCGCCGCCTTGGCCGAGGCTTCCCGGCGGCTGACCGCGCTGGAAGCGCTCGACACCGACGGCCGCATCACCCCCCATGGCAAGGCGCTCGCTACCCTGCCGCTGGCGCCGCGCATCGCCCATATGCTGGTGCGCGCCGGTGAGCGCGGCCTCGCCCGCACCGCCGCCGAGATCGCAGTCCTGCTCGGTGAACGCGGCCTGGGCGGGCAGGATACCGACCTCACCCTGCGGCTCCAGCGCTGGCGCCGCGAGGGCGGCAAGCGAGCCGAAGCAGGTCGCGGCCTCGCCAAGCGCTGGGCCAGGCTGGTCGATGCCCGGTCGCCCGCAGAGGGCGGACTGCACGATGTCGGCCTCTGCCTTGCCCTTGCCTTTCCCGATCGCGTCGCCAAGCGCCGCTCCGCCGACGGTGCCGACTGGGCGAGCGTGGGCGGGCGCGGCTTCCGCCTCGATCCGCTCTCGCCGCTGGCCAGCGAAGCCTGGCTGGCGGTGGGCGAGGTGCAGGGCAGCGCCGCGGGTGCGCGCATCCTGTCCGCCGCCCCGATCGGCGAGGCAGACGTGATCGCTTTGTTCGGCGAACGCATCGCCGAGCATCGCACGGTAAAATTCCGCCCCGCCAATGGCGGGATCGAGGCGCTGCGGGAGCGCCGGCTGGGCGCGGTCCGCCTGTCCTCCGGCTCCGATGACCGGCCCGACCCCGATGCCATGGTCGCCGCGCTGGTCGATGGCGTGCGGCAGGGCGGCCTTGCCCTCCTCCCCTGGTCGGAGGCGGCGCAATCGCTGCGGATGCGCGCAGATTTTGCCGGGATCGACGAATTGTCCGACGCCGCCCTGATCGACACGCTGGACGAGTGGCTGCCGCCGCTGCTGGCGGGCAAGCGCCGCCTGTCCGACGTCGACCGCTCGCAACTGTCGGGCGTGCTCGAAACGCTGATCGGCTGGGACGGCAAGCAGCAGCTCGACCGGCTCGCCCCGCCCGATTTCCGATCGCCTGCCGGCTCCACCCATGCGATCGACTATGCGGCGGAAGGTGGCCCGCGCGTGGAATTGCGGGTGCAGGCGCTGTTCGGCCTGTCGCAGCATCCCACGGTCGGAAACCAGCGCATTCCGCTGGTCCTGTCGCTCACCTCGCCCGCCGGCCGGCCAATCCAGACGACGCGCGACCTGCCGGGCTTCTGGGCCGGCAACTGGCGCGACGTGGCCAAGGAAATGCGCGGCCGCTATCCCCGCCACCCTTGGCCCGACGATCCGGCGAGCGCCAATGCCACATTGCGCACCAAAAATGCGGACGCGCGCCGCAACTCTTGACTTGGGCGTGACCGCTGGTGCAACGCACAATGACGATTTTACGGAGTTCCATCGCGATGACCGCGCGCATTTACCAGATCCAGAAGAACGCCCTCCAGTCCGGCAAGGCGCTGACTCACAAGTGGGTGCTGGAATATGCGCCCGCCGAAGCGAAGAAGGCCGATCCGCTGACCGGCTGGGCCGGCTCGGGCGACACCAAGCAGCAGCTGAAGCTCAGCTTCTCCTCGCAGGAAGCCGCCGTCGCCTATGCCGAGCGCGAGAAGATCGCCTACACCGTCATCGCGACCCCGCCCAAGACGCTGAAAATTCAGGCCTACGCCGACAATTTCCGCTGATCCTCCCGCCCCTGTGGGGCTGGAATAGCAGAGCGCGGCGCGACACGGCACGCCGCGAACAAGGCATATTGCCCCAGATGCTGCCCGATTGACGCCTTATTCGCTTGCCAAAGAGCTGGCTGAGGCGGCAAAAGCCGTGCTTTCATGGAAAGATTGACGAGATAATGACCGATCGCAGCGAGATTTTCGACAGCGTCGCCGCGCAGATCGCCCCCTTCAACAAGAAGGGCGTCGACCTCAGCGAAGCCACCACTTTTGCCGGCGACCTGGAATGGGACAGCCTGACCGTGATGGACTTCGTCGCAGCCATCGAGGACGAGTTCGACATCATCATCACCATGAACATGCAGGCCGAGATCGAGACCGTGGGCCAGCTGGTCGACGCGGTCGCCAAGCTCAAGGGCTAAGCCGCCCTCCCTGTCCCGTTCGCTTCGAGCGAAGTCGAGAAGCCTCCCGTACCGGTTCTCGACAGGCTCGACCCGAACGGAGGTTCTGAACCGAACGGATTTTACTATGACCGACGCCCTTGCCACCGCGAACGATTCCCGCACCCCGGACGAAGTACCGGGCGCGCGCGATCTCTTCTCCAAGTTCGATCCGCTGATCAACGAGCGCGAGGCGCTGCTGGCGACGGGCGTGCGCGATCCCTACGCGATCGTCATGGACCAGGTGCTCTCGCCCACCCGTGCGATCATCAAGGGCAAGGAAACCATCCTGCTCGGCACCTATAATTATATGGGCATGACCTTCGACCCAGACGTCGTCGAAGCCGGCAAGAAGGCGCTGGACGAATTTGGCGCCGGCACCACCGGCAGCCGCGTCCTCAACGGCACCTATCAGGGCCATAAGGAAGTCGAGGACGCGCTCAAGGAGTTCTACGGCACGTCGGGCGCCATGGTCTTTTCGACCGGCTATCAGGCGAATCTGGGTATCATCTCCACCCTGGCGGGCAAGGGCGACTATGTCGTGCTCGACGCCGACAGCCACGCGTCCATCTATGATGGCTGCGCCATGGGCAATGCGGAGATCGTCCGCTTCCGTCACAACAGCGTCGAGGATCTGGACAAGCGCCTGGGTCGCCTGCCCGCCGACGCGCTGAAGCTGGTCGTGCTGGAAGGCGTCTATTCGATGCTGGGCGACGTCGCCCCGCTGCCCGAGATGGTCGCCGCCATCCGCAAGCATCCCAACTGCATGATCCTGTGCGACGAAGCGCATGGCATGGGCTTTTTCGGCCCCAATGGCCGTGGCGCCTATGAGGAACAGGGCGTCGAGGGCGAGATCGACTTCGTGGTCGGCACCTTCTCCAAGTCGGTCGGCACCGTCGGCGGCTTCTGTGTCTCGAACCATCCCAAGTTCGAAATCCTGCGCCTGGTCTGCCGTCCCTATGTCTTCACCGCATCGCTGCCGCCGAGCGTCGTCGCCACTGCGGCGACCAGCATCCGCAAGCTGATGCACGCCGGCGAAAAGCGCGCCCATCTGTGGAAGAACAGCCAGCGACTGCACAAGGGCCTGACCGACCTCGGCTTCAAGCTGGGCAGCGCCACGCCGCAGTCGGCGATCATCGCCGTCATCCTGACCGACCAGATGCAGGCGGTGGCGATGTGGCAGACGCTGCTGGAGCTGGGCCTCTACGTCAACATGGCGCGCCCGCCGGCAACCCCGGCCGGCACCTTCCTGCTGCGCTGCTCACTCTGTGCCGAACATAGTGACGAACAGGTCGAACAGATCATCGCCATGTTCGAGACGGCCGGCAAGGCGACGGGCGCGATCGCCTGATCGCGCTTTTGTCGGCCCAGACGACCGGCCGGGTATTTCCTGCGACGGAATATGCTACAGCAACGGAACCATCTAACTGCGATAATCGCGCGGTTAACATAGTTCGGTTAGTGTAACGGTATATGGCGGACGGCGATATCATCGAGGAACAGGAACTGGGCTGGCGGGCCATGGCGCGGCGTTACATGCCGGTGGTGCTGGTCATATTGCTGATCGGATCGCTCGGCGCCCTGCTCTATAATGCCAGCAACGCGACGCGCGATCATCAGCGCGCGCTCGCCGAACAGCAGCGCAGCTTCGAGATCATCGCTCTCGCTCGGGCATTCGACGCCAAGACCGCACGCGCAGAAATCACGCTGGCCCGTTACGTCATCAGCCTCGACCCCGATACCGGCCGCCTGTTCCAGGACCAGTGGCGGACCGCCGGCAGCCAGCTCAAATCCTTGGCCTATGCCAGTCGCAGTTCGGATTGGCAGCGGGGCAATGTCCGTGCGCTGCAAGCCGCCTATGCCCAGCGCGGCAAGACGCTGAGCGAAATCGGCCTGCGTACCACTTACGACCAGAAAATGGGTGCCCTCGCCCAATTCCACAAAGCGGGGCAGTCGCAGGACATCAAGCGCATGACAGCGCTGATCGATCTCGTCATTCAGGCGGAAAATGCCCGGTTGCGCGAACGCAGCCTGGCGGTGACGCTGGCCGGTGATCGCACGGAATTTGTCGGCAAGACCTCTCGCATGCTGGGGCTGGTCCTGCTCGTCTGCGTCCTGTTCGCCCTGTGGCTGGCCAACGCCGCCTATACCGAGCGCCGCAATGCCCGTCGCATGGCCGATGTGGAAGGCGAACGCGCCGATCGGCTGGAAAGCGCGGTTGCCACACGTACGGCCGAATTGTCGGACGCCTATCTGCAGCTCAAGCAGGAATCGGCCGAACGGGAAGCGGCCGAGGAAAATCTGCGCCAGATGCACAAAATGGATGCGGTCGGCCAGTTGACCGGGGGCATCGCGCACGACTTCAACAATATGCTGGCCGTCGTGGTCGGTGGGCTGGAACTGGCCAAGCGCAAGCTGCGGCTCAAGCCCGAGGAAGCGGGCCGCCACCTCGACAATGCCATGGAAGGCGCCAACCGCGCCGCCGCCCTCACCCGGCGCCTGCTCGCCTTTGCCCGATCCGAACCGCTGTTGCCCAGCGCGGTCGACCCGGATTCGCTGCTGCGCGGCATGGCGGATCTGGTCGATCGTACCATCGGCGATCAGATCATCGTGCAGTTCGGCCATCAGGCCAAGGGCTGGCACGTCTTCGTCGACCAGCATCAGATGGAAAATGCGATCCTCAACCTGTGCGTCAATGCCCGCGACGCGATGGAAGGCCGCGGCCGGCTGGCGATCGAGACCGGCCAGGCCGAACTGGCCGCCAACGAGATCGGCGAATGCGCGCCCGGCGAATATGTGACCCTGTCGGTCACGGACAATGGTTGCGGCATGACGCCCGAGGTGGTGGCCCGCGTGTTCGAGCCGTTCTTCACGACCAAGCCGGTCGGCAAGGGAACAGGGCTGGGCCTCAGCCAGATATTCGGCTTCGTCCGCCAGAGCGAAGGCGAAATCCGTATCGATTCCACGGTGAGCAAGGGCACCAGCGTCCATATCTACCTGCCCCGCAAGATCGTGACCGAGGAAGAGAAAGCCGGCGAGATACATCAGCCCGGCGCAGTCCACACGCTGCATCCGCCGACCCGCATATTGGTGGTCGAGGATGACCCGCGCGTGCTCAACCAGACCATGTCGGCGCTGGCGGAACTGGGCCATCTGCCCATCGCCTGCGACCATCCGACCAAGGCAGCGAAGCTGCTCGCCAATAATCTCGACATTGGCCTCATCATGAGCGACGTGCTGATGCCGGACATGACGGGGCCGGAAATGATCCGCGACCTGCCCGCGCAACACCGCCATCTTCCGGTGCTGTTCGTCACCGGCTATACCGGCGATGCAACGGAAAGCGCCGATTTCGAGGGGCATGAAGTGCTGCGCAAACCCTATACGCTGATGGCGCTGGGCCAGGCACTGTCGCAGGCGCTCAGCGGATCGAACCGCGCAGGAACAGCCGCGGCAGCAGAGTGACCGCGCCCAGCAACGGCCAGCGCCGCTGCCAGGGCTTGATCGCTATGCTGGTGCCGGCATGGCGATTGATCTTCCAGGCGAGATAGTCGATGCCGCCGGCATAGGTGAAACTGGCCTTGGCCAGCCGCACCACCGACAGATATTTGCCGCGTCGCTGGAGTTGGCGCCAGAGCTTCGCCGCATTGTCGGGCGAAGGCGGCAGCCCTTCGGCCAGCGCCGCCGCACCGATGCGGCGATAACGATCCGGATCGGCATCGACGATCGAGAGCGAGCGGCCGGTTTTCTCCGCTCGCAGTTCGGCATTATAGGTGAGCGTAAAACCGGTCTTCCACAGCGTGACCGGATCATCCCCCTGCCCATCTGCCATCGGCCGGGCGAGCGAGAGCAAGGTCGGTGCGGCCTGCGCCACCGCCACCAGCGCGCGCTGGCGGGCCAAATCGTCCGCCACCCACAGCAAGCGCGAAGGCTGGGCGAAGCGCGCCCAGACCGAAACATTGTCCGCCTTCACGCTGTTCAGCCGGGCAAAGTCGGCTTCGGACAGCACCGCATATTTGGCGATCAGGCCATTATGCTCGAACGGAAAGACATTGGGCGGAATCGCCCGGTTCGCCCGCGCCAGCCAGCCCTTGCCATAAGCCGCGTCATAATCGGAGACGATCAGGTAGAAATCGAGCATCAGCCCGTCGAGATTGGCCTCGCGCAGGCAGGAACCGTAGAAGAGTACGGCCCGCGCCGCATCGGGATATTGCGCCGCGAGCGCGCCCGCCATGGCCGCCGCGCGCGGATCGGCTGGCGCGGTGAGTTCAGCGGTCACGAGCGAGAATAGGCTGTTGGTCATCGGCGCCGCTTTAGCGCCGACGGAAGATCAGGGACAGATTATTTGCCGGCATCTCCACCTGCCGATCGAAGATCAGCGCTTCCGCATCGGCAGCGGCAATCACATCCTCCATCCGGCGCAGGCCCCAGCGCGGGTCGCGCGCCTTGAGCGAGGCGTCGAACGCCAGATTGCTGGGCGCGGTCTCCACGCCGTCACGCAGATAGGGGCCATAAAGATAGAGCAGGCCGCCCGGCGGCAGGATGCGCGCCGCGCCGGCCAACAACCCCAGCGTCGCCGCCCAGGGGCTGATATGCACCATGTTGATGCAGAGGACCGCATCGGTTGCATCGACCGGCCACGCGCCGGCGGCGTCCAGTTGCAACGGCGCGCGCAGGTTGGGCAGCGCCGCATCACTGCGCAGTGCCGCAATCGAAGCGAGGGCCGCCGGATCCGGGTCGGTCGGTTGCCAATCGAGCGCAGGGAAAGTGACAGCGAAGTGGACAGCATGTTCGCCGCTGCCGCTCGCCACTTCCAGTACCAGGCCGGTCGCGGGTAGTTCGTCCTGCAGGACCGCAACGATCGCATCCCGGTTGCGCATGGTCGCGGGGGCATGGCGGCGCGGGTCGGGGCCGGCTCCCTCCGGCGTCCAGGGGCCGTCGCTCATGCGGTTCAACCCTGGGTCGCGCTAACGGCGCGGGCCTGCATCAGCAAACGCCGGGCGCGCAGGAACATTTCCAGCCGCTGCATCGTCAGCACGCCCAGCGCGAAAGTGACCAGGATGTCGGTGACCAGCATCACCATGCCATGCCCCTGCCCGCCATAGCTGAGCGCCAGTGAGCGCGACGCGGCGCGCAGGGCGATAAGCGCAACGATGAACAGCATCGCGGCGGGCGATGTCGTCTGATTGAGCGCATGGGTCTGCGGGTCGACGCTGATCGCCATCATCCACCCGCGCGTCCAGCCGAGCGCCCCGCCCGCCAGCAGTGCCAGCGCACACCAGAGCCAGGCGAGACCATGGGGCGGCACATTCCACAAGATGACGGCCGCGACGCAGGCATAGATGGCCGGGATGATCCACAAGGTTTCCAGCCGCAAGCGGCGGGCACGGCCGACCTGCCGCAACCGCCAGGCCATGACCCCGCCGATGATGAGGGCGGTCAGAGCATAGCTGGACCAGGGCGAGGCGGCGTGAATGGTCATGCAAAAATCCTCCGTTTCCCGGTCCATAAAAGAAAGGGCGGTGGAGGTCATCCACCGCCCTTTCTTGAAGAGGCTTATTCGGCGGCGACCGCCAGATCCGGTTCGGACCAGGTCAGTACCGGCTTGCGCGCGGCCAGCGTCTCGTCAAGACGACGGCGCGGGGCATGATAGGGCGCGCCCTTGAGCAGTTCGTCGCCCTTCTTCGCCCGTTCCGCCAGGCTGCGCAGCGCCAGGATGAACTGGTCGAGCGCGGCCTTGCTCTCGGTCTCGGTCGGTTCGACCAGCATCGCACCATGGACGACCAGCGGGAAATACATGGTCATCGGGTGGAAGCCCTCGTCGATCAGCCCCTTGGCGATGTCGAGCGTGGTGAAGCCTTCGGCCAGACCCTTGTCGCTGAACAGCGCCTCATGCATGCACGGGCCGGCGGCGCCGAAGGGCGCGTCGAGCACGTCGTCGAGGCTGCGCAGAATGTAATTGGCGTTCAGCACCGCATCGCTCGCGACCTGACGCAGGCCGTCCGCACCGTGGCTGAGGATATAGGTCAGCGCGCGGGTGAACATGCCCATCTGGCCATGGAAGGCGACCATGCGGCCGAAGGTCTGGGCGTGATGATCCTCCGCCGTTTCCTCTTCGACCAGCACGAACTTGTCGCCCTGCTTTTCGACGAAGGGGAGCGGCGCGAAGGGCGTGAGCGCTTCCGACAGCACCACCGGACCCGAACCCGGACCACCACCGCCATGCGGGGTCGAGAAGGTCTTGTGCAGGTTGATGTGCATCGCGTCGACGCCCAGGTCGCCGGGGCGGACCCGGCCGACGATGGCGTTGAAGTTCGCGCCGTCGCAATAGACGAAGGCCCCGGCGGCATGGACCGCGTCGGAGATGGTCTTCATGTCGCGCTCGAACAGGCCGCAGGTGTTGGGGTTGGTGATCATCACCGCCGCAACATCGGGGCCGAGACGCGCCTTGAGCGCTTCCAGGTCCACGCGGCCATCCGGGGTCGCGGGAATATCCTCGACCTTGTAGCCGCAGAAGGCGGCCGTTGCCGGGTTGGTGCCATGGGCGCTTTCGGGCACCAGGATGACGCTGCGCGCGTCACCACGGGCTTCGAGCGCGGCGCGGATTGCCAGCAGGCCGCACAGTTCGCCATGCGCGCCCGCCTTGGGCGACATCGCGACCGAGTGCATGCCGGTCAGCGTCACCAGCCACCGGGCAAGTTCATGGATGACGGCCAGCGCACCCTGCACCGTCGACTGCGGCTGCAGCGGGTGGATGTCAGCGAAACCGGGCATCCGCGCGACCTTTTCGTTAAGGCGCGGGTTGTGCTTCATGGTGCAGCTGCCGAGCGGGAACAGGCCAAGATCGATGGCGTAGTTCTGGCGCGACAGGCGGGTGTAATGGCGCACCGTTTCCTGTTCCGACAGGCCGGGCAGGCCAATGCTGTCGGTGCGGGCGAGCGAACCGAGGCGGCTGGCGACCTTGGGCGCATCGGCGAAATCGACGCCTGTGGTGGCGGTCGAGCCGATCTCGAAGATCAGCGCTTCCTCCAGCATCAGCGCGCGATTGCCGGTGGCGGTTGCGGGCGCCATATGCTCTTCCTTGACGGCCTGCGGGGTGGTCGGGCGACCTTCCTTCAACATGGTCATGCCAGTTCCTCCTCAAGCGCTGCGGCAAGGGTTTCGATATCCTCCGGCGTGACCGTCTCGGTCACGGCGATGACCAGGCCGTTGCCGATGGCCGGCGCGTCGGGGAACAGGCGGCCGAGCGAGACGCCCGCCAATATGCCCTTGTCGGCAAGGTTGCGGACGACGTCGCGCGCATCCTTGGTCAGGACCAGCGTGAATTCGTTGAAGAAGCCGTCGTTGAGCAGCGTCACGCCGGGCACCTGGGCCAGACGATCGGCGGCCTGCACGGCAAGGCCGTGGTTCAGGGTCGCCAGCTCGCGCAGGCCCTTCTCGCCCAGCAGGGTCATGTGGATGCTGAACGCCAGCGCGCACAGACCCGAATTGGTGCAGATGTTCGACGTCGCCTTTTCGCGGCGGATATGCTGCTCGCGGGTGGAGAGCGTCAGCACGAAGCCGCGCTTGCCCGCAGCGTCCAGCGTCTCGCCGCACAGGCGGCCCGGCATCTGGCGGACATATTTCTGCTTGCAGCCGAAGAGGCCGAGATAGGGGCCGCCAAACTGCAGGCCGACGCCGATCGACTGGCCTTCGCCCACGACGATGTCGGCGCCCATAGCGCCCGGCGCCTTGATCGCACCCAGCGCCACCGGCTCCGTCACCACCGCGACCAGCAGCGCGCCGGCGGCGTTCGCGGCTTCGGCCAGCGGGGTCAGGTCGGCGATGCGGCCCAGAATGTCGGGATATTGCACGACGACGCAGGACGTGTCCTTGTCGATCGATGCGATCAGCGCGTCGATGTCGGTCGCGGCGTCCAGGGTCGGCGCCTGATGCACCAGCGCGTCGCCGGTGAACTTCGCCATGGTGTTGGCGACCGACACATAATGCGGGTGCAGGCCGGACGACAGCAGCGCCTTGCCGCGCTTGGTGATGCGGCGGGCCATGCCGATCGCTTCCCAGCAGGCGGTCGAGCCGTCATACATGGAGGCGTTGGCGACATCGACGCCCAGCAAGCGGGCGACCTGGGTCTGGAATTCGAACAGCACCTGCAGTGTGCCCTGCGCGATTTCCGGCTGATAGGGCGTGTAGGCGGTCAGGAACTCGCCGCGCTGGATCAGATGATCGACGCTGGCGGGCACATGATGCTTGTAGGCGCCGGCGCCCAGGAAGAAGGGCGCTTCCCCTGCCGACAGATTCTTGCGCGCGAGGGCGCCCATATGGCGCTCGACCGCCAGTTCACTGGCATGATCGGGCAGGCCGGCGATGGTGCCGGTCAGCCGGGCTTCGGCGGGCACGTCGATGAACAGGTCGTCGATCGTCTCGGCGCCGATGACCGACAGCATCTCCTGCCGGTCGGTGTCGGTAAGGGGTAGGTAGCGCATTCGGTTTTCTCCCCCCTCTCCCACAAGCCTCCCCTCCCGCATGCGGGAGGGGCCGGGGGAGGGTCTGTGAAGGAGATGGCGCGAACACCCCTCCCCTAACCCCTCCCGCATGCGGGAGGGGAACTCTTAGATTAAAGCGAGGCCACGAACTTCTTGTAGGCGGCTTCGTTCATCAGGCCTTCCAGCTCGCTGGTGTCGGCGATGCGCAGCTTGAAGAACCAGCCATCTTCCTCGGCGTCGCTGTTGACCAGCGCCGGCTCGTCTTCCAGCGCACCATTGGCTTCGACGACTTCGCCCGAGATCGGGGCATAGACGTCGGACGCGGCCTTGACCGATTCCACGACGGCGGCGTCGTCGCCCTTTTCGAAGGTCGTGCCTTCGGCAGGCAGTTCGACGAACACGATGTCGCCCAGTTGCTCCTGCGCATAGTCGGTGATGCCGACGGTGGCGATTTCGCCCTCGACGTCGATCCATTCATGTTCGTCGGTGAAATAGCGGCTCATGCTTGCTCTCCTCGAAAAGCGGTAATTCAGGCCTTGCGGCGATAACGATGGGGAACGAACGGCATCGGCGCAACCGCCGCTGCAATCCGCTTGCCGCGCACTTCGATCTCCAGCGCGCTGTCCAGCGCGGAATAAGGCAGGCTGACCCAGCCCATGGCGATCGGCGCGCCCACGCTCGGCGCGAAGCCGCCCGAGGTGACTTCGCCCACCAGCACGTCGCCGGCATAGATTTGCGCGCCTTCGCGGGCCGGCAGGCGGCCTTCGATCTTCAGGCCAACGCGCTTGGAACCGGGGCCTTCGGCCAGTTCCTTCATCACGCGACCATGGCCGATGAAGCCGCCTTCCTCGCGGCGGCGCTTCTGGATGGCAAAGCCCAGGTCCGCGCCGATCGTGCTGACGGCGGGCGACAGGTCATGGCCATAGAGCGGCAGGCCGGCTTCCAGGCGCAGGGAGTCGCGTGCGCCAAGGCCGATCGGCTTGACCTGCGGCAGTGCGCACAGCGCATCGGCCAGCAGCGCGACGGAATCGCCCGGCACGCTGATTTCAAAGCCATCTTCGCCGGTATAGCCCGAACGACTGATCCACAGCGGCACGCCGCGCCAAGTGAAGGGGCCGGACTGCATGAAGATGAGGTCGGCGGCTTCCGGAATGAGCGCGGCCATCGCCTCGCCCGCTTCCGGACCCTGCAGCGCCAGCAGTGCCTGGTCGGCCATATGGTTCATGGTGACGTCGTCGGGCAGATGTTCGATCATCCAGCCGATATCGTCATATTTGGTCGCGCCATTGACGACCATGTAGATCGCCGCGCCTTCGAACGCACCGTCGCCGGGGCGCGAGACCATCAGGTCGTCGAGGATGCCGCCTTCCGCGTCCAGCAGCATCGAATAGCGCTGGCGGAAGGGCTTCAGCCCCTTGATGTCGCTGGGCAGCAGGGTTTCGAGCGCCGCATCGACGCTGGCACCACCGGTCTCGTCGGAGAAAGTGAGCTGGCCCATATGGCTGACGTCGAACAGGCCGGCATGTTCGCGGGTCCAGCTATGTTCGGCCATGATGCCTTCATACTGGATCGGCATGTGATAGCCGGCAAAGCCGACCATGCGCGCGCCCTTGGCACGGTGCCAGGCGTCGAGCGGCAGGGCTTCGAGGGGCAGTTCCGCTTCGAGGGCGGCGACGTCGTCAATGGCGGTCATGGCAAGACCTTTCCGTAGGAGGGATGCGGCGACAGGCCAGCGCGGCCGACGAATCGGCGCTTCCGGCATGCCACCCCCTCTGTCACGGAACCTGAGAGCTTTGACCAGCGGCTTGGGGCCGGCTGGCTTACCCCTTCGGTGGGACGGCACGGGGCCATCCGCTTTCCAGAGTATCTACGCGCGATGCGGTCCTTTGGCCTGAGAGATTCCGGGGCGGTTGCTCCTTCGGCGACGGGCTCAAGCCTGAAAGGCGCCCATGCTCTCCCGCATCGTGCCCGCTGCCGAATCCTCGGCACCGGAGACGCCCCACGCATTTGCGCAAAGCGCGGGCGGCGTCAATCGGGCAAATGTCGCAGGGACGCAGGTTATGGCCGGATCAACCTTCCTCGCGCGCACGCCGCTGCGCCATCGCCAACGTCGCCGCCCGGCATTCCGATAGCGCCGCATCGGCCGCTTCGTCCGATAGGGTCAGCTCGGCAAAGCCCGCCTCTCCCTCGACCATCTCCAGGAAGCGGGTGACGCCGGCATAGTTGGAGTCCGCGACGGCGCGCTGGATGAGGTCGATCCGATCCGCCCAGGGCCGCGCGCCCTGTGCCCGCAACAGGCGGGAAAGATCATCAAGCTGGGCGGCAAAGGCCGCGATCTGGGGATGCAGTGTCATGGGCAGAGAGATAAAGCCCGCGCGACGACCGGACCAGCCGGCCGAATGCCAACGCAGCGTTTCCGTCGGGGTGGTTTCAGATGGATTGGTCCCCTTCTTATTCCGTCATGCCAGCGAAGGCTGGCATCCCACTATTTCTTGCCCCCTAACTCTCAAAGAAAAAGAGATCCCAGCCTACGCTGGGATGACGGATATGGGTGGGAAGCGGGCTGTCAGCTTTTAAAACGCTGATGCGTAAAGCTGCCATTGCCATGAACATCAGATTGTGGATGTTTGCTCCATGACTGCTGAATTCTGGATCGATGGAAGCACGGGCGAGATTCGCATCGGTGATCTTGCGTTATTGCAACCCAATCAGATGAAAGGTTCGATAGAGCCACTGGTAGCCGATTTGCTCGAAGGCTCGCGAGATTATGGCAATGGTTTTGAGTGGCTTTATCTTCGCGACCTGACGTTCGGCGGGCTGCCTGCGGGGCTTTCAATATGTTTCCATGACGGTCGCCTTGAGGAAGCATCATGGAGTGTCCGGCTACCAGATGCGCCAATGGAAGGTGGCTGGCCGACGCGGGAAGCCATCGATTGCGAGTTGTCGTTCGTTCACGAGACATTGGTTCGGGACATGAATATCCATGCGGGGCAGATGCCTTGGGGCGAGGTGTGGAGCAGCTTTGACGCCAAGGGCTTTATGGCAGCTAATGGGCTTCGCTACCGCGACGCGTAGCGTCCGTGAATGGTCGTCAGCGGCCAGAGCCCTGATCGCCCGTGCCCTTTCCTACTCCGGCTGTCTCTGATCTATCCTGCGCGATGGACCAGGCCCCTGCCCCTTTCTCCTTATCGCCCGCAAAGCTCCATCGGCGTCGCTTCGCTGTCGCCTGGCTGTCGCCTCATTGTCGCGTCGGTGTCGCGCGGGAGAGGCGTCATCCTCGCGTCGACATGACCCAGGTGGCGCGTCGCAGGCGCGTGGGCCGCGCAAACACGCCAGAATGCGCGTGCAACGACACTGTGAACTTTCAACTGTCGCGTCGAAGACGGCCGCTCGCGCCTAGACCAGTGCCCCGCAAATCTCGGCGTGGCGCTTTTCGGCATAGCGGTCGGTCATGCCGGCGATGAAGTCGGCGATGTGGCGGCTGCGGGTCGGTTCCTCCAGCGCGCATTCGTCGCGCCATTCGGGCGGCATCAGGGCGGGATCGGCCAGATAGGCGCGGAACAGGTCCATCACGATCACCCGTGCCCGGTCGGCCGCGGCGAGTTGCGAGGGGTGATGGTAGAGGGTCGCATACATGAAGCGCTTCAAGTCCCGCTCCTGCGCCGCCAGCTCCGGCGAGAAGGCGACCAGAGTCTGGCCAAGCGCGCGGACATCGGCGACCGTCTCCACCCCGGCGGCCGCGATATTGGCGCGGGTGGTGGTGAGCAGGTCATTGGCCATCACGCCAATCTGTTCGCGCACCAGTTCGCGCAGCAGCCGGTCGTGCGGCACATCGGGGTATCGCGCCGTCACCCGATCCCAGCAATGGCGCACCAGCGGCACGGTCAGCAGTTGCTCCAGGCTCAGCAGCCCGGCGCGCAGGCCATCGTCGATATCATGATTGTCATAGGCGATATCGTCGGACAGCGCCGCCAGCTGCGCCTCCAGCGAGGCGTGGCTGGCAAGGTCGAGCGGGAACATCGCGTCCAGCTCGCGCATCGCCCATCCGGGCTTCGTCACGGGGCCATTATGCTTGGCCAGCCCCTCCAGCATTTCCCAGCTGAGGTTCAGGCCACGAAAGCGCGGATAAGGCGAATCCAGCAGCATCAGCGTGCGCAGCGTGTGCGCATTATGATCGAAGCCGCCATGATCCTCCAGCGCCGCTTCCAGCGCATCCTCGCCGGCATGGCCGAAGGGCGGATGGCCGATATCATGGGCCAGGCACAGCGCCTCGGTCAGATCCTCGTTGAGGGCGAGCGTACGGGCAATGGCGCGGCCGATCTGCGCCACCTCCAGGCTGTGGGTCATGCGCACACGATAATGATCGCCGTCGGGCGACACGAACACCTGCGTCTTGTGCCGCAACCGGCGGAAGGAGATGGAGTGGATGATCCGGTCGCGATCGCGCTGAAATACGTCGCGCGGGCCACGCATCTCGCCGCCCGGCTCGGCATGGAGCCGGCCCCGGCTCTGGTCGGGTTGCGCGGCATAGGAAGCAGGCATCGTCATGCGAACCCTTTACTTGCTGCCCAGCCGCTCGACCACCTCGCCCGCGTCGCTCTGCCAGGCAAAGGCATCGGCGCCGGCCTTCTTGAGATCCGCCTCCACTGCCTTGGCACGGGTGAAGCTGGCAAACGGGCCGATCAGCAGGCGGGACGTCTGGCCCCAGCTGGCGCTCCAGCCATCCTGTGGCGCGACCGCGTCATATTTGCCCTGCAAGCGCTTGAAGGTGAAACCCAGCGCGCTCTTCTGGCCGGTGCCGATCTGCACCCAGTTGCGCGCGGGATTGGCGGCAAGCCGCTTCTTTTCTTCCGCTTCGGCCTTGGCCTTGGCATCGGCTTCCGCCTTGGCCTTGGCGACCGCCGCCTTCTTCGCCTTGTCAGCCTCCGCCTGGCGTGCGGCGCGGCGCGCCGCCTGCAACTTCTCGACCTCGGCCAGATCGACCGCGACGACGCTCGACTGGCGCTCGCTGTCGGGCACATCGATGGCGTGGATGATGTCGGCCAGGCTGCGGGTCGCCTCGGCGTTAGGCTGCGGCGCGCTGTCGGCGGCCTGCGGGGTAAATGCCGTCGCGACCGGGGGCTGCTGCGGCGACGTGGCCGCGGGCGAAGCAACCGGGGCAGCGGGCGGCGTCACGCCCGAAGCCTGGGCCAGTGCGCTGGCATTGAGCTGCGATGCTGTGCCGGGCTGGCCGGTGGTCGGGGCGGGTGCCGTCGAACGGGGTGCTGGCGCGCCGTCATCCAATGCGTCGAGGCCAGGCGCTGGCGGCCCCTGAACATCGCCCGCCGATGCACTGCGCACCGGAACCGCGGGCGGGCGAGCGTCGACCGACCCTTGCGGCAGCCGCTGCACCGTCTCGGTCGACCTTGCCGGCACCGGAGCAGGAGCCGGCGTCGATTGGGCGGTCCGCGCCTCGGCCGGGGCCGGAAGCGGCTGCTCCATGGTCGCGCGTGGCTGCGCCGTGCCGGTGCTCGGCTGCGGCGCACCATTTTGCGCGGCAGCAGCCTGCCGCTCGGCCGGAGACGCGATCGGTGCGCGGGCCAATGTCGCCCGGCTGGGCCGGGTATCGGACCGGCGTGCCCGGCGATCCGGCTTGCTCGGTGCGGCCGCGACCACGGCCGGCGCGGCCTCCCGCGACGCCAACTGGATGCCCGGGGCCGGTGGCGTCGGCACGATCGGCGTGATGCTGCTCGCAACCACCGTCGGGAAATGCCCGAAATGCACCGCCGCCGCCTTCTGCGCCGGGGTCAGATAAGGCATTTTCTGCATATAGGGCGTGATCGCGCTGGCCAACTGGGTCGGCATCGTCTGGTCAACGACCTTCTTCGCCTCGGCCTGGCGATTGTTCATCGCCAGGATGAAGGCATTATAGCGCCACGCCGCGCGGTCGCTCTTGTAGAGCAGCGGCTGCAATATCTTGTCGGCGGCCTCCACCTGTCCGGAAATACCGAGCGAAGCAGCATAGCGACGAGTCAATTCGGCATCGTCGGGCGCCGCCTTGAGCGCGGCCTGATAGTCGCGCTGCGCCCCGGCCTGGTCACCTGTCATGTCACGCGCCAGGCCGCGATCGTCAAGGATGCTCGCCTCCGGAAAGCCGAACCGCGTTGCCTGGTCAAACAGTCGGACCGCCTCGGCCGGATTCTGCATCTTCAGCATGACCCGGCCCAGACCCGCCTTGACCCGGCCATTATTGGGCTGGACCGCATCCGCACGGGCGAAGAAACCGGCCGCTGCGCGCGCGTCATCCAGCGACAGCGCCGCTTCGCCGGCGCCGATCAAAGCATTGATATCGCGCGGATTGGAGGCCAATCGGGACAAGTTGCTGTTGAGGTCCGCGGCGCCCGTGGGGCGGGCCAGTTGGCCCTGGTCAGATTGCGCCTGTGCGGTCGTCGCGAACAGCAGACCGCCGAGAATCCATAGATGAGAGCGTTTCACATCCGTCCCTTAGCGGATCGCGGCAGGAATGGGAAATTGCTGAAACGAAAAAGCGCGCCGGGTCGCCCGAAGCGACCGACAGCGCGCCTTTCTGCAGACGGCATCGGCAATTTGCCTGGGCCAAGGCCCAGGCACAAGCGCCGTTACTGGTTACTCTGGCGGTTGAGGAAGCGCGGGATATCGACCCCGGGCGTACCTTCGTCGGTGCCCGGTGCCTTTTCGCTGCCGCGGGTCAGACCGGCCATGCGCTCGAACAAGGTTCCCCCCGTGGCGACGCGCGGCGCGGGCTGGGCCGGGGCGGGTTCAGCCACCGTCGGTTCAGCAGCTTCGGCCCCCAGCAGCAGTTCGTCCTGCGACGGATCCTCGTCGGAGAAGACAGCAGCCGGCCGCGCCGGAGCGAAGGGCGCTGCGACAGAGGCAGGCGCAGCCGCAGGCGCCGCAAGCGGCGCCGGTGCAGGCGCTTCAGGCACGTCCAGTTCCAGCGCCTCGGGTTCAGAGGCCGGCGCCGGTGCCGGCGGCGCGACAGGTGCCGGTGCGGCCACGGGCGCAGAACGCTGCGCGGCCTGCGGCACCGAAACCGCCGGACGACTGGCAAAGCTGAACGGCTGGGTCAGCGGCGCGGCCTGGCTGCCGACATCATTGTCGATGCCGGTCGCGACCACGGACACGCGGATCTTGCCGTTGAGCTGGTCGTTGAAGGCCGAACCCCAGATGATGTTCGCGTCCGGATCGACCAGTTCGCGGATATGGTTGGCCGCCTCGTCGACTTCCATCAGGCGCATGTCCTCGCCACCGACGATCGACACGATCACGCCCTTGGCGCCGCGCATCGACACGCCGTCGAGCAGCGGGTTGGCGATCGCCTTTTCGGCGGCCTGGAGCGCACGGCCGTCGCCTTCGGCTTCGCCCGTGCCCATCATCGCCTTGCCCATCTCGCCCATCACCGAACGGACGTCGGCGAAGTCGAGGTTGATGAGGCCAGGCATGATCATCAGATCGGTGATCGAGCGCACGCCCTGCTGCAGCACCTCGTCCGCCATCTGGAACGCTTCCTTGAAGGTCGTGTTCGGGTTGGCGATCAGGAACAGATTCTGGTTCGGGATGACGATCAGCGTGTCGACATGCTTCTGCAGCTCGTCGATGCCGCTTTCCGCCGACTTCATGCGGCGATTGCCCTCGAAGGTGAAAGGCTTGGTCACGACGCCGACGGTCAGGATGCCCTTTTCGCGGGCCGCCTTGGCGATCACCGGCGCAGCGCCGGTGCCGGTACCGCCGCCCATGCCGGCGGTGATGAAGCACATATGGGCGCCTTCCAGCGCCTGCTCGACGGTGATGATCGTTTCTTCGGCAGCCGCGCGACCGATTTCGGGGCGCGAACCGGCGCCCAGCCCCTCGGTGATCTGCGGGCCAAGCTGGATGCGGCGTTCGGCCGGCGAGGCATTGAGCGCCTGCGCATCGGTGTTGGCGACGATGAAGTCGACGCCCTCGACGCTGGCCGCGATCATGTTCGCAATGGCGTTGCCGCCCGCACCGCCCACGCCGATTACCGCAATGCGTGGCTTCAATTCATCCACATGCGGCGGGCTGATCTCGATGCTCATATACTTTGCTCCCTCAGCTTCCTCGTCAGGAAGTGACAACCGTCATCAAATGTTAACACCAGAAAATAGAGTATTTCACCAGCTATTTTCGTTATCGTTCAAATTCACTCAGTAATTGGTCCGCATCGCTCGCATCATGCGCTGCCACCATTGCGGTGCCCCCAGACGATGCACGGTTTGCGGTGCGGGCGCCATCGCCCTTAGATCAACCGGGTTTGAAGCGCCGTAAAGCGCCAATCCCGCCAGCGTCGCGAAGGCCGGCCCACTATGCGCTTCGGGCATCGCTGACAAGCCGCGCGGCCGGCCGATGCGCACGGCACGCCCCAGCGCGCCCTGGGCATAGTCGGCAATCCCCTTCATTTCCGCCCCGCCACCGGTCAGCACCACCTGCCGCCCGGTGGGTGAATTAAAGCCCATGCCGGCCAGCGCCGCATTCACTTCGGTCATGATCTGGTTGAGCCGCTCGCAGATGACGCCGACCAGCGCCGCGCGCGTGATCTTGCCCCCTTCCGCGTTAGGGCCTGCGCTCTGTCCGGGAATGGCGACGTCGCCATGCGGCGTCGCAATCTCGATCATCTCGCGAAAGTCGCGGCGGTTCTGCATCGCCGAACCATAGAAGCATTTGATCCGTTCGGCCTGGCTACGACGAATGCCAAAGGCCGACGCGATGTCGTCGGTAATGTCCGACGCGCCGATCGGGATCGAATGCAGCCCTACCAACATGCCGCCGGCATAGAGCGAGACATTGGTCACGCCAGCGCCCAGCTCAACCAGCGCGACGCCCAGGTCACGTTCCTCTTCAGACAGGCAGGCGAGACCGGTTGCAATCGGCGAGGCGACGATCGAATTGACGTTGAGATAGGCACCGCGCACGCAAAGATCGAGATTGGCGAGCGGCGCCCCATCCGCCAGCACGACATGGATGTCGACGCCCAGCAGATCGGCATGCATGCCCAGCGGCTTCTTCACCGGTACCTTGCCGTTGATGGTGAAACAGGTCGGCTGGGCATGGAGCACGATGCGGCCGTCCGGATCAATTCCCTGCTGACCGGTGGTAAGGAGATCGTCGATATCGGCCTGCTCGACACGATAGCCGCCCATGTCGCGCTCGACGGTGACGACGTCGCTGACCAGGCTACCGCCCGAGAAGCTGACCCAGACATCCTCGATATTGGTGCCGGCAACGCGCTCGGCCTGTTCCACCGTCTCGCGCACGGCCAGTTCGGTGCGCTCCATGTCGGCGATGAAGCCGCGGCGCACGCCCCGGCTCTCGCGCTGGCCGGTACCCAGGATCGCCAGCTCACCCGTATCGGTGCGTCCCGCGATCAACGCGGACACTTTCCACGACCCGATATCGATCGCGGTGATGAGCTTTTCGACCTTGGGCTGTGCCATGACTTAGCCTTCCTCACCTTCGGCGGGTGCACTCGCGGTCTTTGCGGCCGTGGCGTCCGCGCCGGCCGGCTTGTCGCTGGCCTGCCCTTGTGGCAGGCGCAGTACGAAACGATCAGGATCGCGCATGTCGAACTTGACGATGCCACGGCCGAGCAGACGATTGACGCCGTCCATCCGCGCGAAGTTCACCAGCGCCGCCGCCGAGCTTTGCTCGCCTTCGGGCAGCGACAGCGTCTCCCCCGACTGAAAGCGCAAATCCCAGCGCCGGTTCCCGACCCAGGTCGCGCCGGCCAACATGGGCTTGAGCGCCGGCGCATTTTCCATCAACTTGTTGAGGCCCGCCGTCTGCAGATTGGCGCTGGGGCCAACGACGAGCGGCAAATCGGGCATGGCGCCGGCGGACACCGCCTGCAGCACGACCCCCTGCACATCGATCAGGTGCAACTGCCCCTCATGCTGCCAAACGGCGACGGGATCGCGCTCGACGATATCGACCACCAGCGTGTCGGGCAAACGACGCGAGATACGCGCATCCTTGACCCACCCCAGCTTCAGCATTTCCTGGCGGACCTTGGGCAGATCAAGCGAGAGCATCGAACGGTCGACCTGGCCGAGCGCGATATTATAGACCGGCATCTCGTCCATGCGCTCGACGCCGCGCACCTCGACCTTCTCGACCTCGAAGCCGGCCCGCGCGGCCAGGTTCGCCGCCTGCTGGCGGGCCATTTGCGGCAGGCCCAGAAAGATGGCGATCGCGATCAATATGCCGCCGAAGATCGCGAAGATCGCCCATGTCGCCATCTTCTGCAGCGTCGCATCGCTGACCGGCAGCATTTCAAGCAGTCGATCGAACCAGGATTGGCGCTTGAGCTGACGCCCCCGGCCCGCCCCGTTTTTGGCGCGCACCTTGCCCCGCGCGGTACTCAACCGCGCCGTGCCGCCGCGTCGGATCCGTGCCTCAGCCATCATTTGCCCCCTTCAACGCATCCTCGACGATGCGCTCCACCAATTCGGCATAATCGATGCCCAGCTTTTTCGCCTGTTCCGGCACCAGGCTCAAGGGGGTCATGCCCGGCTGGGTATTGACCTCCAGCAGGAACAGACCCTCGATACCCTGGCTGTCGTCCCAGCGGAAGTCGGAGCGCGACGCGCCCTTGCAGCCGAGCAGCTGGTGCGCCTGGAGCGCGATCGCCTTGCATGCCTGCGTGATCTCGTCCGGTATCTCCGCCGGGCAGACATGTTCGGTCATGCCGTCGGTATATTTGGCGTCGAAATCATAGAAGCCGCTCTTGGGGCGCAGCTCGGTGACGAGCAGCGCCTCATCGCCCAGCACGGCGGTGGTCAGCTCGCGCCCGCGAATATAGGGTTCGGCCAGAAGCTCGGGAAATTCCTGCCATGGGCCGACGCTGTCGCGCGCGATGGGATTGCCATAATTGCCCTCGGCCGTGACGATCGCCACGCCGACCGAGCTGCCCTCATTGACGGGCTTCAGAACATAGGGGCGCGGCAGCGGATCGCCGGCATACAGGCTCTCGCTCGTCACGATATGGCCGCCGGGCATGGGGATGCCGTGCGGCACCAGCGCCTGCTTGGTCAGCTGCTTGTCGATCGCGATGACCGATGTGGCAAGGCCGCTATGGGTGTAGGTGAGCCCCATCAGGTCCATCATGCCCTGCACCGTGCCATCCTCGCCCGGCACGCCATGCAGCGCGTTGAACACCACATCCGCCTTGGTCTCGGCCAGGCGCGCGGCGACGTCGCGATCCATGTCGATCCGCGTGACCCGATGCCCGCGCGATTCCAGTGCCTTGGCCACGCCCTCGCCGCTCGACAGCGACACCGGCCGCTCCGCCGACCAGCCGCCCATCAGAACGGCGACATGCCAGGGACCACGGCTCATGCGTAACACTCCAGATACATCGTCATGCCAGCGAAGGCTGGCATCTCACTGCCTTTGAACGCAGCGAAGGAAGAAAAGAGGGATCCCAGCCTTCGCTGGGATGACGGATTGGAAGCACAAATCACTTCGCCAACCCCACGCGCTGGATTTCCCATTCCAGCTCGACGCCGCTCTTTGCCTTGACGCGGCGGCGGACTTCCTCGCCCAGCGCTTCGATGTCGGCGCTGGTGGCGTCGCCGGTGTTGAGCAGGAAGTTGGTGTGCTTCTCGCTCACCTGCGCGCCGCCCAGCGCGAGGCCGCGACAGCCCGCTTCATCGACCAGCGCCCAGGCCTTGTGCCCGTCCGGGTTCTTGAAGGTCGATCCGCCGGTCTTGCTGCGCAGCGGCTGGCTTTCCTCGCGCGCGGTGGCGATGCGGTCCATTTCCGCCTGGATCGCGGCGGGTTCGCCGGGATGGCCCCGGAAAGTTGCGCTGACCACGACCGCGCCATCGGGCAGGGTCGAATGACGATAGGTATAGCCCAAATCGGCGTTGGACAGGGTGATCCGCTCGCCGGAGCGCAGCACGACATCGCACTCGACCAATATGTCGCACGTTTCGCGGCCATAGGCGCCGCCGTTCATCCGCACGAATCCACCGACAGTCCCGGGGATGGAGCGGAGAAATTCGAGACCGGCAATGCCGGCATCCCGCGCGGTCGAGGAGACGAGGATGCCCGACGCACCACCGCCGCAGACCAGGGTGGTGGCGTCCAGCGCCTCCACCTTGGCAAAGGGCTTGCCCAAGCGCACGACCACGCCCGGCACGCCACCATCGCGGACGATCAGGTTGGAGCCAAGGCCAAGCGCCATCACCGGCACTGCCGGATCTAGATCGCGCAGGAAATCGGACAGGTCGTCGGCGTCCTTGGGCTCGAACAGCCATTGCGCCGCCCCGCCCGCCTTGAACCAGACGAGCGGTGCCAGCGGCGCATCGGCCTTGAGCGCGCCGCGAACGGCCGGGAGAGAAACCATCACCGTCAACCGCGCACGCCCCAGAGATTCATCCAGCTCTTCATCGCCTTCATGCCCGCCTCGCCGGCCTGATGCGCAGCCATGCCGGTCTGCACCTGCTTCTGCGCCGCCTCGACCATGTCGCGCGCGACTTCCACGCCCTGCATCTGCATGTCGATCATGCGCTTCTGCATTTCCAGGCCGACATTGAAGAGCTCGAACATCAGGCGGTTTCCTTGACCTTGGCGGTGACCGCAGCGGACAGGCCCGCCGCCCATTTGGTGATGTCGCCGGCACCCAGGCAGATGATCATGTCGTCAGCCTGGACATCAGCAGCAATGACGCGGGCAAGATCGTCCGCATCGGCGACGGTGGCGGCATTGCGATGGCCGCGACGCTTGAGCCCGGCGACCAGCGCCGCGCTGTCGACATCCTCGATCGGCTGCTCGCCGGCGGTGTAGACCGGGGCGGCATAGACGATGTCGGCATCGTTGAAGGCCTGCTGGAAATCATCCATCAGGTCGCGCAGGCGGGTGAAGCGATGCGGCTGGACCACGGCGATCACCCGGCCCTTGGCGCCTTCACGCGCAGCGGCGAGCACCGCCTTGATCTCGACCGGATGGTGGCCATAATCGTCGATGACGGTGGCGACACCTGCGCCAGCCGGGATTTCGCCGACCTTGGTGAAGCGGCGCTTCACCCCGCCAAACTTGGCAAAGCCGGTCTGGATGGTTGCGTCATCGATGCCCATCTGCAACGCCACGCCGATCGCCGCCATGGCATTGAGCACATTGTGGCGGCCGGGCATCGGCAGTTCGATCCCCTCGATCCGGCGGGTCGCGCCGTCGCGCTCGCGGATCTGGACATCGAAACGATTGCCGCCGGGCACCGGCTGGACATTCTCGCCGCGAATATCGGCCTGGGCGGAAAAGCCATAGGTGACGATGCGGCGATCCTGCACGCGCGGCAAAATGGCCTGCACCTCGGGATGGTCGAGGCAGAGCATCGCCGCGCCATAGAAGGGCACATTCTCGACGAACTCGACGAAGGCGTCCTTCACCGCGTCGAAGCTGCCATAATGGTCGAGATGCTCGGGATCGATATTGGTCACGACCGCGATCGTGCCGTCAAGGCGCAGGAAGCTGCCGTCGCTCTCATCGGCTTCCACGACCATCCAGTCGCTGTTGCCCAGCCGCGCGTTGGAGCCATAGCTGTTGATGATGCCGCCGTTGATGACGGTCGGGTCGACCCCGCCCGCGTCCAGCAGCGCCGCGACCATCGAGGTGGTTGTGGTCTTGCCATGGGTGCCGGCGATGGCGACCGTGGACTTCAAGCGCATCAGTTCGGCCAGCATTTCGGCGCGGCGGATCACCGGCACGCGATTTTCCAGCGCCAGCTCGACTTCCGGATTGCCCCGCTTGATCGCGGTCGAGGTGACGACCACGGCGGCATCGCCCAGATTTTCGGCCTTGTGGCCGATCATCACCTTGATGCCCTTGGCGCGCAGCCCTTCGACGACATAGCCTTCGGCTACGTCGGACCCTTGAACCTTGTAACCCAGATTATGCATGACTTCGGCGATACCGGACATGCCGATGCCGCCAATGCCGATGAAATGGATCGTGCCGATGTCGGTGCCGACACCCTTCATGCGGGAACTCCCTGGAGATTGAGCGTGGTCGGCGTCGGGCCGACGCGAAGCGGGTCATTCATGATCGGCGCGGGGCCGATGCTTTCGAGCAGGTCTGCCATATCGCGCGCCGCATCCGGGCGGCCACAGGCACGGGCGCGCTTGGCGGCATTTTGCAGGGCGCCGGGTTCCAGCGCCATCTTCTGCATCTGCTTGGCCAGTTCCACGGCGGTGAAGCGCGACTGGGGAATGGTGCGGGCACCGCCAGCCTCGGTCATCTCGCGCGCATTGGCGGTCTGATGATCGTCCATGGCGCTGGGCAGCGGCACCAGTATGGCGGGGCGGCCAGCGCAGGTCAGCTCGGCCAGGGTCGATGCCCCTGCCCGCGCGATCATCAGGTGCGACCAGCCCAGCTTTTCGGGCACGTCGTTGAAATAGGTGGCGAGATCGGCCGGGATCTCCATCTCGGCATAGGTGGCGCGGACGCGCTCGATATCCTCGGCGCGGCACTGCTGCGTCACCTGCAGGCGGCGGCGCAGCGCGACCGGCAGCATCGACAGCCCCTCGGGCACGACGCTCGACAGGATGCTCGCCCCCTGGCTGCCGCCGATCACCAGCACGCGAAACACGCTCTCGTCGGTCAGCGGCGGGAATTCCTCGTCGCGCAGCGCCTTCACTTCCTCGCGCACCGGATTGCCGACCAGATGGACCTTGCCGGCATATTTGTCCTTGAGCCGCTCCACGATGGGATAGGCGGTGGCGATCGCGTCGACCCGGCCGGCCAGCAGGCGGTTGACCCGGCCCAGCACGGCGTTCTGCTCATGGATCGCGGTCGGGATGCCGTCAGCCAGTGCGCCCAGCAGCGCAGGCATGGCGGGATAGCCGCCAAAGCCCACGACCGCCGTCGGCTTGAACGTGGCATTCAGCCGCCGGGCCATCGCCCGCCCGGCCAGGATCGCCTTGATCGCGCCAGGCCAGGAGGCGGGATTCCTGGTCATCCGCCCGGCGGGCAGGACATGAACCTGCGCCTTGTCGAAAATGCCCGGTATCTTGGCACCGCGTTCATCGGTCACCAGGGCGACATGATGGCCGCGCGCCATCAGTTCCTCGGCGACGGCATGCGCCGGAATCATATGACCACCCGTCCCGCCGGCGGCGAGGACGAAGTGACGGGAAATGCTCATCGACCACTCCATTTGACGACCGTATGCCGACCCATGAAGGGATTGCGCCGCGTGAATGCGAGCAACAGGCCGACGCCGATACAAAGCGCCAGCATAGAGGAGCCACCGTAGCTGATAAAGGGCAGCGTCATGCCCTTCGACGGAAAAATCTGCGCATTGACGCCCATGTTGATAATCGCCTGCAACCCGAACTGGGTAGTGAGGCCGGCGGCGGCGAGGATCGTGAAATTATCCTCCTCGTCCAACAGCCGCAGCAGCACGCGCACGACGATGGCGAGATAGACACAGGCAATGGCGATGCAGGCAAGCAGGCCGAACTCCTCGCCGATCACCGAGAATATATAGTCGGTATGGGCTTCGGGCAGGCGGAACTTGTTCTGCCCCCCACCCGGCCCGACGCCGGTAAAGCCGCCATGGGTAATGGTGCGGAACGCCAGATCCGTCTGATCCGGGCCGGTGTCCACCTGGACGCCGATGCCGAGGAAGTCGTTGATGCGCTGGCGGCCATTTTCATAGAACATATAGACCGCGACCAGCCCGGCGAGACCAACCCCGCCCAGCATGGCGATCCAGCGCATCTCCAGCCCCGACAGCATCAGCAGGCAGCCCCAGCAGGCCAGGAAGATGACGGTCTGGCCAAAGTCCGGCTGCTTCATCAGGATCGCCGCGATCAGCAGCGTCATGGCCCCGGTCAACGGCATAACCGGCAAATTCTGGTCCTTGCTCCGCAGCGACAGCAGCCAGGCAAGGGTCACGACATAGACGGGCTTCAAAAATTCCGAGGGCTGGAACCGGAAGCCAGGCAGGTCGATCCAGCGTTTGGCACCATTGACCGTGCTGCCGAGCAAGGGGACGAACAACAGCATCAGAAAGAAGAAAACGGCCAGGAAAATGGCCAGCCGTCGAGCCTGCGGCCGGGGCAGCATGGAAATCATCAACATGATCGGCAAGCCGATGAAAACCCAGATCAGCTGACGATAGAAATAGATCAGCGGATTGACCGCAATAGTGGTGGTCGATCGGTCGATCGCGGCCACCGGCGACGCGGCGGCGACCGCGACCAGCCCGATCGCCATCAATGCGACGATCAGCGACAGCAATACGCGGTCGATTTCCCAGAACCAGATCGCCAGCGCGGTGCGCTCACGCGGCACGGTGCGGGTCTTGAACCCCTTCACCAGCTCGCCCGGCCTGAACATCCCTTTGGTCCCTTCCCTATCCATGCCGCTGCCCCCGATCCCGCTCTATTCCAGCGCGCTCACGGCGGCGGCGAACGCATCGCCGCGCGCCTCGAAATCGCGAAACTGGTCAAAACTGGCACAGGCCGGCGACAACAGCACGACATCGCCCGGCTGGGCGTTGCGCGCCGCACGCCGCACGGCGGCCGATAGCATCTCGCTATCATCCACAGCCATATGCGGGCGCAGCAGATCGGCGAACATGTGGCCCGCTTCGCCGATAGTATAGGCTTGGGCGACGTTGCCATAATAGGGCACGCATTCGTCCAGATTGTCGCTCTTAGCGACGCCGCCCAAAATCCAGTGGATGCGGGGCTTGCTATCCTTGGCCGGCCAGGCGCCCAGCGCCGGCGCGGTCGAGGCGGCATTGGTCGCCTTGCTGTCATTGACATAGAGGACGCCGTTCAGCGTCTTCACCGCCTGCATCCGGTGCGGGAGCGAGGCATAGCTGGCGAGCGCCGCCATGATCGTCGCATCGTCGATGTCCAGCGCCTGCGCCACGGCGATCGCAACAGCCGCATTCTGGGCATTGTGCGGCCCCTGCAGCGCCGGCCAGCCAAGCTGGGCGTCGGCATCTATGTCGGCGGCTTTCGCCGCGCTGAGTTGCGCGGGGACCGACGCGGCGATGCTGCGGCTCGGCTCATCCTCGGTCGCGATCACCGCCACATGGCCCGCCGACTGCATGGCGAACAGCCGCGCCTTGGATGCGACATAGCCTTCAAAGCCATTGTAGCGATCGAGATGGTCGGGCGTGATGTTGAGCAGCACGGCGACGTCGCAGTCGAGGCTGTGGGTCAGGTCGATCTGGTAGCTCGACAGTTCCAGCACATAAACGCCCATGCCATGCAGGTTCGGCTCCAGCGGCGGCTGGCTGAGGATAGGCAGGCCGATATTGCCGCCCATCACCGTGGGATAACCTGCCTGCTCGATGATATGGTGGATCAGCGCCGTGGTGGTCGACTTGCCGTTGGTGCCGGTGATGCCGACGACCTTGTGCGGCGGCAGCGTCGGCCGGGCCAGCGCGAACAGTTCGATATCGCCGATGATCGGCACGCCGGCGATCTTCGCGCGCATCGCGATCGGATGCTTGTTGAGCGGCACGCCCGGCGACACGACGATGCCGTCGAACCCGGCCAGGTCGATCTCCATCGGATCGCCGATTTCCAATTGGACATCGCCATCGATCTCGTTCGACAGCGCCTGCACAGCATCAGCCGCCGCTTCGCGCGCCTTTTCCTGACTGTCCCAGGCAATGACGCGCGCGCCGCTGGCAACCAGCGTCTCGACCGTCGCCAGGCCAGATCGCGCCAGTCCCAGTACGGCGTAGGTCTTCCCCGCAAAGGCCTGCGAAACGATCATGGCTTACCGCAGCTTCAGCGTGGCGAGGCCGGCCAGTGCCAGCACGAAGGCGATGATCCAGAAACGGATCACCACGGTCGGCTCGGCCCAGCCCAACTGCTCGAAATGATGGTGGATCGGCGCCATCTTGAACACCCGCTTGCCGGTCCGCTTGTAGAAGAAAACCTGGATGATGACGCTCATCGCCTCAACCACGAACAGGCCGCCGATGATACCCAGCACGATTTCGTGATGCGCCGTGACCGCGATCACGCCGATCGTACCGCCCAGCGCCAGGCTGCCGGTGTCGCCCATGAAGACGGCGGCCGGGGGCGCGTTGAACCACAGGAAGGCCAGCCCCGCCCCGATGATCGCGCCGCACAATATGGTGAGGTTGCCCGCGCCGGGCACATGGGGAATACCAAGATAGGTGGCAAAATCGGCGCGGCCGACCAGATAGACGATCGCCATGAAAGCCATGCAGGCGATGATGACGGGCATGGTGGCGAGGCCATCGAGCCCGTCGGTCAGGTTCACCGCATTGCCAAAGGCCACGATGACGAAGGCAGCGAACAGGAAGTAGAACGGCCCCAGCTCGATCGCCGGGCCATTGTAGAAGGGCACGTAGAGCGCGGTATTGCCGTGCTGGTTGACGATCATCCAGGCGGCAAAGCCGGCGATCAGGAACTCGAACAGCAGGCGCATCTTGGCCGAAAGCCCCTTGTGGCTGGCCTTGGTCACCTTGTCATAATCGTCGAGGAAGCCGATCGCGCCGAAACCCAGCGTCACGAACAGGCAGGCCCAGACATAGGTGGACGACAAGTCCATCCACAGCAGCACCGATGCGACCATGGAGGTCAGGATCATGAGCCCGCCCATGGTCGGCGTGCCGCGCTTGGCCAGATGGGTCTGTGGCCCGTCGCTGCGGATCGGTTGCCCCTTGCCCTGTCGGACGCGCAGCCAGCCGATGAACTTGGGGCCGATCACCAGGCCGATGATCAGCGCGGTCGCAATCGCTGCGCCGGCGCGGAAGGACAGATAGCGAATGAGGTTGAAAGCCCCCGCGAAATCCAGAGTCTGGGCAAGCCAGTAGAGCATCAGTCTTTATCTCCGTCGCGGGCGGCATCGCCAAGGGCGGCGACCAGGCGGGACAGCCCGATGCCATTGGATCCCTTGACCAGGATCGCGTCACCCGCGCGCATTTCCTTGTTGATCAGATCGGTGGCCGACGCGGCGTCCGGTACATGGTCAAAGGCGACGATGCCGGTCAGCGCATCGGCCAATGGCGCCATCTCCTCGCCGACCAAAATGGCATAGTCGACGCCATTTTCGCTCAGTGGGTGCGTCAGCGCGGCGTGCAGTTCCTGGCTGCGCTCGCCCAGTTCACGCATAGCGCCCAGAACCGCGATCCGGCGATCCGCTTGCTCGCGCCCCAACTGCTTGAGCGTGGCCGCCATACTCAGCGGATTGGCGTTGTAGCTCTCGTCGATCAACAATGCTTCGCCACCCGCAATTGGCAGGGTCCGTCGCGCGCCACGCCCCGGCAGCCCCGGCATTTCCGCCAGCGCAAGGCCCGCCGCCGCCAGATCACCGCCCAATGCCTCAACCGCTGCCAGTACCGCCAACGCATTGGACACCCAATGCTCGCCTGGCGCCGCGACGGTGAAGCAGAGTTCGGCCCCTGGCAGGCTGGCGGTGACCAGCGTGCCGCCGGCCGGCGCCGGCACGGTCTCGCGAACGCAAACATCGGCGTCAGGGCTGAAACCAAAGGTCAGGATGCGCGCGGCGTGCCGTTCCGCCTTGCCATAGAGGATCGCGACATGCGGGCTGTCATAGGGGATGATCGCAGTGCCCCCCGGTTCCAGCCCCTCGAAAATCTCGGCCTTGGCCTCCGCGATCTTCTCCTCGGTGCCAAAAAATTCGATATGCGCCGGCGCTATGGCGGTAACGATCGCGACATCTGGCCGCACCTGACGCGTCAGGGTCGCCAGTTCGCCTACATGGTTCATGCCCATCTCGAACACGCCATAGGCACTGTCACGGGGCATGCGCGCGAGGCTGAGCGGCACGCCGACATGGTTGTTGTAGCTCTTGACCGAGCGATGGACGCGATCGGGACAGGCACGATCGAGCGCCTGGAACAGAGCCTCCTTGGTTCCGGTCTTGCCGACCGAACCGGTGACGCCGATGATTTTGGCCGCGCTGCGCGCCCGCGACGCGCGTGCCAGCGCTTCCAGCGCTGCGGCACTGTCGTTCACCAGCACATGGGGATGATCGACCGGTTCGCTGACGATGGCACCGGCTGCCCCCTGGGCGAAGGCCTTGCCGACAAACTTGTGGCCATCGGTGGTTTCCCCCTTCATCGCCACGAACAGATCGCCGGCGCCTACCTCGCGACTGTCGAAGGCGACACCAGAAACGGCGAACGGCGCCGACGCGGCGCCGCCCGTGGCCTCAGCGATCTCGGCAGACGTCCATAGATCGCTCAACCCGCGCACTCCCGTGCCACGGTGACATCATCAAATGGCAGCACCCGGTCGCCGATTATCTGCCCCTGCTCATGCCCCTTGCCCGCCAGCAGGACGATATCGTCCGGCCCGGCCATGGCGATGGCAGCGGCAATTGCCGCTCGGCGCCCGCCAATTTCCTGCGCGCCGGGCGCGCCCGCCATCACGGCGGCACGGATCGCCGAGGGGTCTTCCGAACGGGGATTATCATCGGTGACGATCACATAATCGGACAGATCGGCGGCAACCTTGCCCATCTGCGGCCGCTTGCCCGCATCGCGATCCCCGCCCGCGCCGAACAGCGTGATCAGCTTGCCGCGCGTGTGCGGACGCAGCGCCTCGATCGCGGCGCGCAGGCCTTCGGGTGTATGGGCATAATCGACATAGACCGGGGCTCCGGCCCGGGCGATGACCGCCCGTTCCAGCCGGCCGCGCACGGGCTGCAACCGGCCCACCAGTTCCAATACCCTGGCGACATCACCGCCGGTGGCGATCACCAGCCCTGCGGCGGTCAGCACATTGGCCGCCTGATAGGCACCGATCAGCGGCAGGTTGATCTTGTAGAGCTTGCCACCCGCCTCGATCTCCAGCGTCTGGCCCAACTGGGTCGGGGTGCGGTTGGCAAGACGCAATGCCTGCCCCTGCACCCCGACGCTCAGCACACGAAGCCCCCGCTTCGTAGCCCGCTCGATCGCCTTGTCCGACCATTCATCATCCGCCCAGATGACGGCCGCGCCGCCATCGCCCACGACCTCGTCGAACAAGCGCATCTTGGCGTCGAAATAGTTGTCCATGTCGCCATGATAATCGAGATGATCGCGCGACAGGTTGGTGAAGGCGCCGGCCGCGACCGGCAGGCCTTCCGTGCGATACTGGTCCAGGCCATGGCTGGATGCCTCGAACGCGGCGTGGGTGATGCCCTCGCGCTTGAGGCCCGCCATGTTGGACAGGAAGGTGACGATATCCGGCGTGGTGAGCCCGGTCGATACCTGATCGACCGCAGTGGTCACCCCCAGCGTACCGATCGAAGCCGACTTGTGCCCCAGCATGCGCCAAAGCTGGCGCGCCAGCTCGACCGTGCTGGTCTTGCCGTTGGTGCCGGTCACAGCGACGGTCACATCGGGAAATGGTGCGAAGAAGCGGGCGGCCAGCTGCGCAAACAGGCGCCGGGGATTGGCATGGGCGATATGCACCGCGCCATCAACCTTCGCTTCCGGCCGCGCGACCACGGCAACCGCACCGGCCTTGATGGCATCGGCGATATAATCCTCGCCATTGACGCGCATCCCCTGGAAGGCGCCGAACACCGTACCCGGTGCGACCTTGCGATTGTCGATGGCAAAACCCGTCACGGACGAATCGAGGCCGGCATCGCTGCCGACCTCGACATCCAGCTCCTCGATTAGCGACCCGAGGCGCATCACTCATTCTCCTTGTCGCCGTGTAGCAGCGGCATCAAATCCGAAATATCCACGTCCCGCCGTTCGTCCGGCATCACGCCAAGCATCGGTCCGGTGCGCTCGATCACACGCTTGACCACCGGTGCCGCTGTCCAGGCCGCGGTGCGCAGGCCATATTGGCCCGTCGCCTCGTCCATGATCGCAACGACCACGTAGCGCGGATTGTCCATCGGGAAAGCGGAAGCGAAAGTCGTCACCAGCGAAGTCTTGTTGTAGCGCCCTTCCTGGGGCTTTTCAGCGGAACCCGTCTTGCCGCCCACCCGGAATCCCTTGGCGTCGGCGCTACGCCCTGTACCCGCCGACACGATCATCCGCAACAGCTGGCGCATCCGCGCGCTGGTCGCCGCCGTAAAGACGCGGCGGCCCTCGGGCACCTCATCGGGCTTCAACTTGCGAATGGTCGCGGGGCGCCACATGCCGCCATTGACCAGCGCGGCATAGGCCGTGGCCAGATGCAGCGGCGTGACCGCGATGCCATGGCCATAGGACGTGGTCATGCTGGTGATGCGCCCCCAGCTTGACGGCCAGATGCCCTTGGCGCGCTCGTTGAATTCGATCGGCGCCCGCTGGTCGAAATCCAGGTTCCGGAATAGCTTCTGCAGCGGTTCGGCGCCCATTTCATCCGCAATCCGCGCGGTACCGATGTTGGAACTGTGGACCAGAATTTCCGGCACGTTGATCCAGCGGCCAAGCGGATGATCGTCCTTGATGCGGAAGCCCGCAACGGCCAGCGGTGCGGTCGCATCATAGCGCTTGCTCATCGAGGTCACGACGCCGGCATCCATGGCCGCCGCGATCGACAGGGGCTTGAACGCCGATCCCAGTTCGTAACGGGCCTGCACCATATGATTGCACAAGGGCGACTCGCTACAGCGCTTTCCGGCGTAATTCTGCAGCTTATTGGGGTCGAACACCGGGATCGAGGCCATGGCGATCACCTCGCCGGTATTGGCGTCCAGGATGATGCCACCCGCCCCCTTGGCCCGGGTCTGCACCAACTGGGCATAGAGTTCGCTCTCCAGCGCGCCCTGGACGCGGCTGTCGATCGACATGGCAAAGGGACTGCCACGCCGCGCGGGATCGATCAGCCGGTCGTTGAACGCGGCCTCCACCCCCATGCCGCCGACCCCTTCCGCATTGGGGGCAAAGCCCAATATATGCGCGGCCAAGGTGCGCTGGGGATAGAGGCGCTCCTTCTCCCGCGGAAATTCGATACCGATTTCGCCCAGCGCGTTCACCGCCGCCACTTCTTCGGGCAATGCCCGGCGACGCAGATAGGCCCAGCCCCGGCCCGCCAGCTTCTTGCGAAAGACCGCTTCGGATTCGTCGGGAAAGATTTCGTGCAGCTTGCGCGCCAACTCGGACGGATCGCCGATCAGCTTGGACGGGCGTACCGCGATCGAATAGGCATCCATCGTGCGGGCCAGCGGCACGCCGTTGCGATCCACGATGTCCGCACGCGCCGGCAAAAAGGCGGACAAGGCGTCATCACCATGCGCCCCGTTGGCGAAAATGCCGACCCAGGTCAGGCGAAGAATCAGTACACCGGTGACCACGAGAAAGAGGATCAACAGCAACATCAGGCGATTATGCGCGATGGCCGTCAGATTGACCCGCTGCCGTCCTGCGCGCGCACCACCGGGCTGGACGATGATCGTGGCCATCAGCGTTCCTTCCTGCGTTCGCGCGCCGCCCGGGCACTCAAGTCACCCAGCGTATTGTCGTCCAGCAATTTCGCATCGAGCATCGCCATCCGCTCCGCCCGCCGGGCAACCGGGTTGGGCCGCGACACATCGGCATCCGCCTTGGCCCGCTGTTCGGTGGCGCCAGACGTCGGCTTGGCCAGCTTTTCGACATTATCAGCAGCATGCGCCTCGCGGATGACGGCAATATCGCTGCGAATCTGGCTCGCCGCCGGGCTTGCCGGCGCGGCCTGCGGTGCCGAAGGCAGGTCCGCCGGAGTCTCAACCATCGCGACCATCACCGGTGGCGCCACATAATCCGGCCCATTGGGCTGCACCCCATCGAGATGCGCCAGCGCCCGTTCGCCGGCCAGATACTGACCGGCGGTCGGCGTCGAATACATGAAATCATCCTGGTTCCACCGCTCCAGCTGACGCATGCTCGCACGCGCGCTGAATTCGGTCTCCAGATAACGGATATCGCCGCGCGCCCGCGCGATCTGCGCCCGCACCCGCATCACATCATTGCGTTCGGTCGCAACCTTGAGCGAAACCAGATAGGCCCCCAGTGCACCGAGAGCGACCAGCAACACCCAGATCAGGCTCTGCAACCTCTTGACCGCGATCATGGCCGGTCACTCCGATGGGTACTGCCGGAAGAAGGAGGCGCATCCGTACGAACTGCGCTGCGCAGGGTGGCAGAACGGGCGCGCGGGTTTCGCGCCAACTCATGCTCGCCCGCGCGAACCGCCTTTCCAGGCTTCTCGAACGTCGGCGCATCGGCGGATTTGCGTTCGGGCATATGACGCGACCCGCCGCCTTCGCCGCCACTGCGCTTGCGCAGGAATTGCTTGACGATGCGGTCCTCCAGGCTGTGGAAGGTGACGACCGCCAGCCGCCCGCCGGGCTCCAGCAGCGCTTCGGCCGCTTCCAGCCCACGCTCCAACTCTTCCAGCTCCCGATTCACATGAATGCGGATCGCCTGGAAGGTCCGGGTTGCCGGATCCTTCTTGTCATGCGGCTTATGCCCCAGCGCCCGCCGCACGACGGCGGCCAGCTGCCCCGTCCGCTCAAGCGGGCGGGCCTCGACGATCGCGCGCGCAACCCGGCGCGAACGCGGCTCCTCGCCATAACGATAGATGATGTTGGCAATTTCCTCTTCCGGGGCGGTGTTGAGGAAATCGGCCGCATTCATCCCGCCCTGGCTCATCGTCATGTCGAGCGGCCCGTCCGCCTGGAAGGAAAAGCCCCGTTCGGGCCGGTCGAGCTGCATCGATGACACCCCGATGTCGAGCGTGACGCCCGACACCACCGCGACGCCACGATCCGCCAGCAACGCTTCCATGGCAGAAAATTCACCGGGAATGAGAATGATGCCATTCGCCTCGGCCACCGCCTGTCCTTCGCGGATCGCGTCGGGATCACGATCAAAGGCGAAGACGCGTGCGCCTGCCCGCGCCATCGCGCTGGAATAGCCGCCTGCGCCAAAGGTGCCGTCGACATGAATTTCGCCCGGGGCAATGGCGAGGGCATCGAGCACTTCGGCGAGCAGGACAGGCAGATGGCGGTCGGATGCGAGCGCAGGGTCGGCAGCACGGGTCACTTGCCCCCCTCCGCTGCACGCTGGTCCAGCCAGCGCCGCACCTTGTTGCGGATCAATGCCGGACGATCAGGACTTTCAACCAATGCTTCAGGCTTCCAGATCTGGAAATAGCGGCCCACGCCGTAAAAAAATACGGCATCGGTGATGCCCGCCTCTTCCTTGATATCGGGGTGCAGGAAAAAGCGGCCACCTTCGTCGAAATTCACATCCTCGATCGTGCCGAGTCGGTTCTCGCGCTCCAGATCACCGTTGAAGGGCCGGTCAGCCACGCGCGCCAGCCGCTCCAGCTCCTCGACCTCCTCGAACAGGAACAGCTTGTGCGACAGGCCGAAGCCTGTAGCGCAGCCATTGTCCATATGCACCGAAAGGCACAGGCGATTTTCGCCACCGCTGGCCAGCTTGACCTGCCGGCGCATCTCCAGGGGCAGCACGAAACGGCCCTTGCCGTCCGCGACGCTGAACGCGTTGCCCGAATAGAGAATAACGTCCGACACGCTGGAAAATCGCCCCTTGTTTGCGGGGCGCAGGTCTCCCCCGCCGAAACCGCAAGAAGGCGATGCCAGCGCAGGACTCGAACCAAAGCCTGACTAACCCCAATGCTGATTACGTACCAAGCATGGGGCTTTCTGCAAAGGGAAATTTAGGGTCAGAATGGGAAATCCTGTTTGGAAATGGGATTAACCGTTTAACAGACCCTCCGCCAGCTTATTTTCACTTTTTGTTCCACCCACCTTCCGCCCGGATTTGCGCGAAAGGAGCATGAAACCCAGGATCGCCCAGCCCATCCCGACCAGCAGCGCGGATCGCAGCCCAAGACGGACATCGCCGACGTCACGCATCCAGCGCCGCCCCCCTGGCAGCTCTCCGCCCAACCATTCCACCAGCAGTGCGGGCGTGTCCGCGCTCCATGCCCGCGGTTCCAGTGGCCGGATCGGATCGGCCAGCCACAGCCGGTCGTCGATCAGGTCCGCATCCCCCAGAAAGATCGCTTCACCCCGGCCAATCCTCAGGCGCAGCGGCAAGGCCATCCCCCCGTCAGTCAACCGAGCACGATCCCGCATCGGCGCCATGCCCGACAAGGTGACAAGCCGACCATCAGGCAGAAAATGGCGGATTTCCGCCTCGACCACCGGCCGAGCTTCGACATTCCAATGGGCCAGCAACAGCCCCAGCGCTCCGCTGGACGGCGCACGACGCCGGTCGCCAAAGCCATAGCGGGACGGCCAGCGCAGTTGCGGATCGTCGAGCAGCACCAGCCGCCCCCCGCCCCGCACCCAGCGATCAAGCGCGACCAGCGCCTGCGGCGTCAATGCGCGCGGTTGCGCGACCAGAGCCAGCTGCGCGCCGGAAGCAACCAATGCACCGGGATCATCAAGCGGCTGCAACTCGAAGCGCGTCCGCAGCACCGTGACGATCGGCGCATCCCTTCGCTCGCGGAGACCGCCCTCCGCCCAGAAGAGCGGCAACGCGGAGATGACCGCAAGAGCGGGACGATGCGGCTGGGACAAAATGGGCTGAGCCGGGCCGCGCCACAGGATCAGCGCCGTGCCCCCCAGCAATGCCAGGCCAGCGCCCTTCATCTTCCAGCCCCGGGCACGAAGCAGCTTGCCGGCGACGGCAGCCATCAAGGCAATCAGCCCCAAGCCCGCTGCCGCAAGCGGGTCCGGTGCGCGTGCCGCAGCAATCCAGCAAAAGACCAGAACTGTCCCGGCCACCCCCAGCATCACCCAGAGGATTGCCAGCCACCCCCAGCGCGCCAGCGCGGCGCCGGCCGGTATCAGCATCAAGCCGGCAGCGATCGCCCAGTCCCACGGATCGACCTGTCCCGTATGCCAGGCGCGGACCAGCCCGACGGTCAACGCGATCAGCCCAGGCAACCACAGAGCCAGAAACAGTTGGACAGGCCGTCGCCAACGCATCACGACAACGCCTCAGAGATCGTTTGAGAAATCGCGAAAGAGCGATGCCTGATGCCGGGATGCACCGGATGGCGCATTCTCAAACAGACTCTCAGGGCGTCTGTGGCGCAGGTTCCCGATCCATCGGCTTCTTGAGATTGGGATCAGGCTGCAGATCGGGCACGATCGGCGCCTGTTCGGGCGCAGGCTGCACCCCCAGTTCTGCAAGCGGCTCCTTGGGCGCGGTGGCAGCGACAGCGGCATTGACATCGATCGTCGGCACGGCCGATGGCGCGGCGGCGATATCATCCACCCTCGCCTTGTCGATGACGATATTGGCCAACCCCACCAGCAGGATAACCCCCGCCAGTCCGGTCAGACCTATCTGGACGCGCTGCAACCCCTCCTGACGGCGGGAATGATCAGCCATGAACATGCTCTTTTTATCGTCGCCGCGACCCGTGTCGGCTGCAGTCAATTGTGCGCGAGCCAGGGGAACACCGTCAAGCCTTTCGATTCGAGCCACTGACGGTTATAGAGGGTGGACAGGTAACGGAAGCCGGTGTCGCACAGGATCGTGACGATCCGCTTGCCCGGTCCGAGCTGCTTTGCCAGCGCGACGGCACCCGCGACATTAATGCCTGACGAAAGGCCCAGGCACAGCCCTTCCTCGGCCAACAGGCGACGAACCCATTCCAGCCCCTCCTCGTCGGAAATGCGGAACTGGGCATCGATCGGCGCCCCTTCCAAATTTGCGGTGATGCGTCCCTGGCCGATACCCTCGGCCACCGAACTGCCTTCGGCCTTCAGTTCGCCATGGGCGTAATAATTGTAGAGCGCGGCGCCATGCGGGTCAGCCAGGCCGATCACGACCCCCTCGTCGTGCGCCTTGAGCCCCAGCCCTACGCCCGCGATCGTCCCACCAGTGCCGGCCGCACAGATAAATCCGTCGACCCGCCCCTCCATCTGAACCCAGATTTCCTCGGCGGTCCCGACGATGTGCGCCTTGCGGTTGGCGATATTGTCAAACTGATTGGCCCAGATCGCCCCGTCCGTCTCTTCCGCCAGCCGGCGCGACGTGTGGACGAAATGCCCCGGATTGGAATAGGGCGCGGCGGGCACCGTCACCAGTTCCGCACCCAGCGCGCGCAGCGTATCCATCTTCTCGCGGCTCTGGGTCTCGGGCATGACGATGATCGACTTATAACCCTTGGCATTGGCAACCAGCGCCAGACCGATACCGGTATTACCGGCCGTCCCCTCCACGATCGTGCCGCCGGGCTTGAGCAGCCCCCTTTCCTCGGCATCATTGACAATGAACAGCGCGGCCCGGTCCTTGACCGACGCGCCGGGATTGGCGAATTCGCATTTGGCGTAAATATCGCATCCGGTTGCGGCCGACGGTCCGGCAAGGCGCACCATCGGGGTGTTGCCGATCAGGGCGAGGCTATCATTCTGGAGCAGCATGCCCCCCGCATAGCGGAGCGCATGCGTCCTTGCCAAGCAAGGGAATGATGCCTGCGGAAAAGACCCCGTTTTTACCGCCTCCCCCATTAATCTCTGCCACGCGCGGCGTCCCGGCGTGGGACGGGGAGGAATCGATACAGGAAGTCGAAGGAAAAATCCGCTAAGGGGGGCCGCAAGCGCCCCTGCGGCGTGACGTGCGAGCGGGATGGACGATGCTGCGGCTGGAACAGAAGACGAAATGGATGCGACAGGCAGTCGTGGGCGCATTGGCGCTTGCGGCGCTGGTCGTGCCCCATTTCATCACCGCTGCCCCGCTGGACCTGCTGGATACCGATACCCACCGGCCCGACCCGGCCGAACTGCCCGGCGCGAACTTCCCCGGCTCCGCCTTCTTTTTCGCGCAGGGGGCTTTCGACCCGGTACCGGGCGCGCTCACGATCCAGAGCCCCCATGTCATGGGCTTGGCGGAAGTAACGGCAGCGCCCGCCGGCCTGTTTCGCGGCATCACCGCGCTCGATGGCTTTCGCGCGCTCAACTGCCTGACCTCGGCCATCTATTATGAGGCAGGCAATGAACCGGACGATGGGCAGCGCGCGGTGGCGCAGGTCGTCCTCAACCGGGTACGCAGCCCGCTATGGCCACAAAGCGTCTGTGGCGTCGTGTATCAGGGATCGGAGCGCACCGACTTCCATTGCCAGTTCACCTTCAGTTGCGACGGCGCCATGGCCCGCGTCCCCAATGCGACGGCATGGATGCGCGCACGGGGCGTGGCGCAACGGGCGCTGGCCGGCCAGGTCTACGCCCCCGTCGGCCTCGCCACCCATTACCATACGCTCGCGGTACGACCGACCTGGGCCGACAAGCTGCAACCGGTCGCCGTGATCGGCGCGCATATCTTCTATCGGAGCCTGGGCACCAACGGCACTTTGGCCGGCTTCACCATGCCTTATCCCGGCCGGGAAACGATTTCCGGCCCGGCACGACGCGCCTGGCCCGTCCAGCCGATCGCGCCGGTGGAAATGCTCGCCGCCGTGCCCGCCAGGCCCTATGCTGACCCGGCACGCCCGGCGCCCCCGACAGGCAATGCCCCGCTTGCCGTTCCAGACCCGCGCGAGGCCTTGCCGGAATCCACCATTCGCCCCGAATATCGCAACAGCGGTCGGCCGCTGACCTGAACCGCACCGTCTTTTTTCGCTCGTCACCGGCAATTATTTACGGTTAATTTTCCAGCAATCATCGAAGCCCTTGAAAATTCGGAAATTTAAAAATCTTCGAGGCTGCATGAATTCGGGAACCCATTGCCGCTCCTGTGGGTTCTGCTTTTCGGATAGCAAATCTTTTGCCCCCCGCTCTTGCTATCCAAAAAACATGGACCCGGAACGCTCCCCCCCCCCCCGACGCGTTCCGGGTCCAGACTTTTTGGGGCCATCTCCTCTCTGACATCGCAACATGCCAGGCGGAACGCTTTTTGCCGCAATGGGTTTTAGAACGGTCGCGGATATGGCGCCGCTCGCATGGTCGCCATCTTTCAAAAGGAGAGACCTGATGACGAAGAAGATTTTGACCGCTCTGCTGCTCACCGGATCGCTGATGGTCGCCGCCTGCAATACGGTCGAAGGCGCCGGCAAGGACGTCCAGAGCGCAGGCAAGGCCGTGGAAAACTCAGCCAACTAAGCGCCGCACCGAAATTTCAGGCTCGCCCCATTCGGGGCGGGCCTTCTTTTTTACGCGGAAACCTCTTCGGCCGCCGCTTCCGCAGCCGCCCGCTTCGCCTGGCTGCGATCGGTAAACCAGATGGCGACCAAGGTAATCTCGTAAAGCAGCAAAAGCGGGATCGCGAGCATCAACTGCGACACAACATCGGGCGGGGTCAGAACGGCCGCCAGGATGAAGGCGCCGACGATCATGTAGCGGCGCATCCCCTTCAATTGCTCGCGCGAGACGAAGCCCGCCCGATTGAGCAGCATCAGCAGCACCGGCAACAGGAAACAGATGCCGAACGCCAGGATGAACTGCATCACCAGGCCCAGATAGCTGTCCGCGCTCGGCAAGGCTTCGACCTGCAAGCCGCTGCCATTACCCTGATAGCCCAGGAAGAAATGGAAGGCGGTCGGCATCACCACGAAATAGGCAAGGCTCGCGCCCAGCGCGAACAGGAAGGGGGTTGCGATGATGAAGGGCAACAGCGCCTTCTTTTCCTTCGCATAAAGGCCCGGCGCGACGAACGCCCAGAGCTGGTTGGCGATGATCGGGAAGGACAGGCAGAATGCGCCGAACAGCGCGATCTTGATCTGCACGAAAAAGGCTTCGTACAGCTTGGTATAGACCAGCTTGCCGCCGCCATCCCCGAACGCTTCCTTGAGCGGATGCACCAGGATGGCGAAGAGCTGCTCTGAAAAATAGAAGCAGATCGCGCCGGTGACGAAAAGCGCATAGACGCATTTGAGCAAGCGGCTCCGCAACTCGATCAGATGGTCGAGCAAGGGTGCCTTGCTGTCGTCGATATCGCCGATCATGCCGTCGCATCCCCCTGCTTGGGCGCGACCGGCTCCTCGGCAACATAGGGCGGCTTGTCCGCCACCGGCGGCGGCGCGGCCTCCGCCACATAGGGCGGCGCATCGACAGCAGCCACAGGCGCCTCCGTCACATAAGGCGGCTTGTCTTCCTGGACGGCAGAGGGCGTATCGCTGGCCGGTGCATGCTCGATAACCGGGGTCTCGGGCGGATGCTCGGCCATGATGCGCTTATTCTGCTCGGCCCATTTCTTTTCCAGCTCCTCCAGCTCGACTTCGCGCACCATGGCGTCGATGCCGGTGCGGAAATGGCGCGCCATGCCCTGGGCCTTGCCGACAATCTGCCCCACTTTGTAGAGCGCGCGCGGAAGATCCTTGGGGCCGATCACGATCACCGCAATGATCACGATCACGAGGAATTCAGTCGAATCGATGCCAAACATGCGCGACTACCAGCCTGCGTTAGAGATCAGGCCTTGGTCTTTTCTTCGGTCGCACTCGGCGCGTCCTGTTCGGGCACGCGATGACCCTCGATCCGGGTCGCGGGCTTTGCCGGCGTCGCGTCGTCCTCGTCGTCGGCCATACCCTTCTTGAAGCTCTTGATGCCCTTGGCCACGTCACCCATCAGGCCGGAAATCCGACCGCCACCAAACAGCAGCATGACGACCAGGAGCACGATCACCCAGTGCATCAGCGAGAAAGAACCCATTTCACATACTCCCGAAAGGAGGCCTATCTAGGCCTCTTCCTCATCCTTTTCCACAACGGATTGGCCGCCCAGACCCTCCAGCGCCAAATCGATCGGATCGAGCAACCCTGCGGCGCGCAAATCGTCCAGACCCGGCAGGTCCCGGCGGCTGCTAAGGCCAAAATGTGACAGAAACTCTACGCTGGTCGCATAGATAAGCGGACGGCCGGGAACTTCACGCCGGCCAACCGGGCGGACCCAGCCAGCCTCCATCAGCACGTCCAGCGTGCCCTTGGCGACCTGTACGCCGCGAATCGCTTCAATCTCCGCGCGGCTGACCGGCTCATGATAGGCGATGATCGCCAGCGTCTCCATCGCCGCGCGCGACAATTTGCGCGTTTCGTCGCGTTCCCGGCGCAGGATATGGGCCAGATCGGCCGCCGTCTGGAAATGCCAGCGCCCACCCCGCTCGACCAGATTGACGCCGCGCCCGGCATAATCCTGCGCCAATTGGGCCAGAGTCGCAGGCAGGTCGCCACCGTCGCCGACATGGGGACGCAGCTCGGCAGGTGTCAGCGGCTCTTCCGCTGCGAACAACGCCGCCTCCACCGCGCGCGCGAAATCGTCCATCTCCCGGATCACAGCAACTGCTCCCATTGATCGCCCGACAGCGCTGCTCGCAGGTAGATCGGCTCGAATATCCCATCCTGCCTTATGTCCACCCGCCCCTGCTTGGCCAGTTCCAGCATCGCCACGAAGCTGCTGGCCAGCGCCGATTTGGCCATCGGTCCGTCACGATCATCGGGCAGGAAGGATTCCAGCGTGGTCCAGTCCAGCGCCGAGCCCACCAGCGCACTGACACGCTGGATCGCCTCGTCCAGGGTCATGACCGGCCGCACCGCGACCATATGCACGACCGGCTGGTTGCGCGCGCGAATCTGGCCATAGGCCTGGATCAGGTCATAGAGGCTGGCGCTCCATTTCGCCCGCCGCACCATATGCAGCCCTTCGGGGCGGGGGCGGACGAATACGTCGCGCCCGATTCGATCGCCGGCCATCAGCCGCGCCCCCGCCTCGCGCATGGCATGCAGCCGTTGCAGCCGCAATTGCAGGCGCAACGCCAGTTCCTCGGGGCTGGGTTCGGGCTGCGCTTCCTTGGGCAGCAGCATCGCCGACTTGAGATAGGCGAGCCACGCCGCCATCACCAGATAGTCGGCGGCCAGTTCCAGCTTCAGCTGCCGTGCCCCTTCGACATAGGCCAGATATTGCCCGACCAGCGCCAGGATGGAAATTTCGCGCAAATCCACCTTTTGGGTCCGCGCCAGCGCCAGCAGCAGGTCGAGCGGCCCTTCCCAGCCTTCAAAGCTGACCGTCAGCACCTCCGCGGGGGACGCGACCGGGGCGGTGAAGAGATCGTCCATCGCCCCCGCGCCGCGATCAGGCAGGAACCAGCGCCAGCAGCGCGTCCCGGGTCGCCATCAGATCCTCAAGCGACGGCAGGTCGGCCGCATGGGCGGATGCCATAGCCCGATCGAGCCGCGCGCGCGCCTCCGGGCTGATATCCGGCAACAGTTCGGCGATGCCTGTCATGTCGTCCATCCGGCCCCAGCAATTGAGCGCCAGGTCGCATCCGGCAGCGACCACCCCGGCCGCCAATTCGGGAATGGAGCCCTTGAGCGCCTTCATGTCGAGATCGTCCGACATCAGCAAACCGTCGAAGCCAATGCGTTGACGAATGACATCCTCGATCACCACGGGCGACAGGCTGGCCGGCCGTTCGGCATCCCAGGCGGTGTAGACGACATGGGCCGTCATCCCCATGGGCGCATCCTTGAGCGCGCGGAACGGCGCCAGATCGAGTTCCAGTTCCTCCGCACAAGCCTGCACGACGGGCAGTTCCAGATGGCTGTCGACCAGTGCGCGCCCATGACCCGGCATATGCTTGACGATGCCCACGACATTGCCGTCGGCCAGCCCCTCGATCACCGCGCGACCCAGCGCCGCGACCCGCATCGGCTCCGCGCCCAGGGTGCGATCGCCCATGATGTCGCTCGCTCCTTCCTGCCGCACGTCCAGCAATGGCAGCGCATCGACCGTGATGCCGACCTCCGCCAGCATCACCGCCAGCGCCCGCGCATTGGCCCGTGCCGCCGCAATCGCGCTCGACGGGGCGATGTCATAGAGCCGGTCGAACTGGGTGCCGGACGGAAAGCTCGGCCAGACCGGCGCCTGCATCCGCGCCACCCGTCCGCCTTCCTGATCGATCATGATCAGCAGATCGTCGCGTCCATGCAGCGCGCGCAGGTCATCGGTCAGCGCCCGCAATTGCCCGCGATCGGCAATATTGCGCTTGAAGAGGATATAGCCGGCCGGCTGCGCCTCGGCGAAGAAGGCGCGCTCGTCGGCGGTCAGGGTTTCGCCGGATAGGCCGAAGATGACGGGTTTCATAACGCCAATGCTAGTGCGTCAGGAACGGGCTGTCGACGCCCGTACCGGACGAAGATCAGTTGACGACCATGCAGCTTTCGCCGGCGACCTTCAGCTTGCCGCAGACGGTGCCGGCCTGGGCACCCGCGCTGGCGCGCAGACGATAGACGGTACCGCCGCCAACCTCGGCCGGCTCGACCGACATGGCAAGTGGCGCAAGATAGGCAAAGCGCTTCGACAGGCGGCTCCAGGCATCCTTCGCGCCACCCGCGCTGCCATAGGCACCCAGTTGGATCATGCCGCCGGCCGCTGCCTTTGGCGCTGCCGCTTGCGGCGCCGCCTTCGTCTCGTCCTCGACCTTGGCGGTTACGCTCTGGGCAGGCTTCACCGCCACTGCCGGTTTCGTGCCCGTGGGGGCTGGCGCGCTGGCAGTGATCGGCGCTTCCGGCACGCGGCTGGGATCGATCTGCCCGTCGCGCACGACGCCCTCGCTGGCGGCGAAACTGGCGTCGCCTTCACCCTCAAACTTCTTGGCGTCCGCCTCCTTGGCCGCAATCTTGTAGTCGCCGACCGGCGCGGCGATCAGCTTGCCCTCCCCCGCGCCGCCGCCATTACGGTTCTGCAGCCACCATACGCCGGCAACCACGGCGCCGATCAGCAGCAGCCCAACCAGGATCAGACCCAGCAGGCGCAGCGGCGATATCCGCTCCTCGTCATCCTCGTCGATCGCGGGTTCCAGCCAGGGCAGCCGATCCTCATCGTCGAGGGCCAGGCGCCCGCGTGCATAATCACCCATTGTCGAACTCCGTCCGGCTCACTGCATCTCGGTCAGCGCGGCCACGCCCATCAGGGCAAGGCCGTTACGGATGATCTGCCCGATTCCGCGGCTCAAGAAAAGCCGGGCCGATGTGATGGCAGGATCGTCCGCCAGGATGACGCGCGCGCGCGGATCGTCATTGCCCATATTCCACCAGCCATGGAATGCGGATGCCAAGTCATTGAGATAAAAGGCGACACGGTGCGGCTCTCGGGTCAGGGCGGCCCCTTCCACCACACGTGGGAACTGCGCAGCAAGCTTGACCAGGTTCAGTTCGGCCGTCCCAAGCAGGGACAGGTCGGGCACAGGCAGGTCTATCCCGGCCTCCTCCGCCCGCCGGCCGAGCGAGGAAATCCGTGCATGGGCATATTGCACATAGAAGACCGGATTGTCCTTGGACGCTTCCACCACCTTGGCGAAATCGAAGTCCATCTGGGCATCGGCCTTGCGCGTCAGCATGGTGAAGCGGACGACATCCTTGCCCACTTCGCGCACGACATCGGCCAGGGTGACGAAATTGCCGGCGCGCTTCGACATCTTCACCGGCTCGCCATCGCGCAGCAGGCGGACCATCTGGATGAGCTTCACGTCGAACCGCGCCTTGCCCTCGGTCAGGGCGGCGACGGCGGCCTGGATGCGCTTCACCGTGCCGGCATGGTCGGCGCCCCAGATGTCGATCAACTGGTCGGCGGTCTGTGCCTTCTGGAAATGATAGGCCATGTCGGCGCCGAAATAGGTCCAGCTGCCGTTCGACTTCTTGATCGGCCGGTCCTGGTCGTCACCGAACCTGGTCGAACGGAACAGCGGCAGTTCCACCGGCTCCCAATCGTCGGGCAGTTCGCCCTTGGGCGCTTCCAGCACGCCGTCATAGACCAGGTCATGCGCGCGCAGCCAGGCTTCGGCCTCGGCCGGCTTGCCTGCGGCCTGCAATTCGGCCTCCGACGAGAAGATGTCGTGGTGGATACCCAGCAGCGCCAGATCGCTGCGGATCATGTCCATCATCTTCGCCACGGCAAAGGTGCGGAACAGCACCAGCCATTCGCCTTCGGGCGCGCCGACGAACTTGTCGCCATATTCGGCGGCCAGCGCCTGCCCCACCGGCACCAGATAATCGCCCGGATACAGCCCCTCGGGGATCGCGCCGACATCTTCGCCCAGCACCTCGCGGTAGCGCAGATGCGCCGAGCGGGCGAGCACGTCGACCTGGCCGCCGGCATCATTGATATAATATTCGCGGATCACCTTGTGCCCGGCATATTCCAGCAGCGTGGCGAGCGCGTCGCCGACCACCGCGCCGCGGCAATGGCCCATATGCATCGGGCCGGTGGGATTGGCCGAGACATATTCGACGTTCACGGTCACGCCCGCGCCGATGTCGGACCGGCCATAATCGTCCGCCTCGACATGCAGCGCCGCCAGTTCCGCACGCCATGTCGCGTCGGTCAGGGCCAGGTTGATGAAGCCCGGGCCGGCGATGCTGGCGCTTTCGACCTCGCCCAGCGCCTGCAGCTTGGCCACGATCGCTTCGGCCAGCGTGCGCGGATTGGTACCGGCGGGCTTGGCCAGCACCATCGCGGCGTTGGTGGCAAGGTCACCATGGCTGGGGTCGCGCGGCGGCTCCACCGTCACCGGCTTGCGGTTGAGGCCGGCGGGCAACGTGCCTTCGGCCTCCAGCGCGTCAAGCACGGCATCGAGATGGGCGGTGAAACGGGTGTAAAGGGACATCAAACTATCCTGCGTCACAAAATCCGTTCGTCCTGAGTAGCCCCTTCGACTGCCTGCCAAGGCAGGCGCTCAGGACAAGCATTGAGCGCAGTCGAAATGGCGTATCGAAGGATGTATGTGACACAAGATGCTTCGATATGGGCCTTCGACTTCGCTCAGTCCCTACTCAGCACGAACGGAGAAAAATCTAAGCGGAAACGACCTTAACGGGTCGCATTATATTTGAGCTGGTCCTGGGTCAGGTTGAACCCCACGAGCAACTCGAAGCTGGTTCGCTGCAATGCCGCCTTGACATCGGGCTGGGCGAAGGGATCGATCGCCGCATCCGCATCGCCGGCCTTGCGCTTCTGCGTGATCTTCTGCTGGATTTCGGGTGGCAACGTAGCCGATGCCTTGTCGACATAGGAACCGGCCGTCGCCGTCGCGCTGGCGCGGGTCTCGCCCGCCGCGAAATTCAGCGTGACCTGACCGATGCGCTTGGCGACCACGGCGCTGCCCCCACGCACGATCGCGGAGAAATAAGGCAATGTCACCTGGCGCGCCGTGCTCGCATCGATGCGGCGCGCGTTCACGACGAAGGTTGCCTGGGTATAAAGCTGTGCGCCATCACTGCAGGTCGACCGCAGGTCGGTGATGTTCGCCACCACGTCGATCGCCGACGCATCGCGGCTCTGCGCCGGGCTGAACAGCGTCACATCGCCCGTATAGGTCGGGATCGCCGCCACCGGACAGGCCGAACGCACGGTCACGATACCGCCGGTCGGGTCGATTTCCCCGCGCCGCGAACAGCCGGCGAGGGCAAGGGCAAGCATTCCGGTCAACGCAATTCGGGACAATGTCACAGGCAGCAATTCCTCAGCATGACGCCCTGGCCACAGGCGTCCGGCTTCCTTATCCATCACCCGCCGCCCGCGCAACACAAAGCAGGCGGATTTCCGTTGGCTCTTCCTTCGCGCGCGACATTCGCCTAAGCCGCGCCCATGACGCAGCCCCCCGCCCCTCGCCCGCCGCTGAAGCTTCTGATCGCCGCGCCGCGCGGCTTTTGTGCCGGTGTCGACCGCGCCATCATCATCGTCGAGCGCGCGATCGAGAAATATGGCGCGCCGGTCTATGTCCGTCATGAAATCGTCCACAACAAGTTCGTGGTCGACACCTTGAAGGCGAAGGGCGCGATCTTCGTCGAGGAACTGGACCAGGTACCCGATGGCGTGCCGGTGGTCTTTTCCGCGCACGGCGTGCCCAAGGCGGTGCCGGCCAAGGCGGAGGAGCGCGGCCTCGACTATCTCGACGCCACCTGCCCGCTGGTCAGCAAGGTGCATCGCCAGGCCGAACGCATGGTGACGGCCGGCCGCCATATCCTGTTCATCGGCCACAAGGGCCATCCCGAGGTGATCGGCACCTTCGGCCAGGTGCCCGACGGCACGATGACGCTGATCGAGACGGTCGAGGATGCCGAGGCGCTGGCGCCCGCCGACGCCGACAATCTGGCCTTCCTGACCCAGACCACCCTGTCGGTCGACGATACCGCCGCGATTGTCGCCACGCTGGAGCGCCGCTTCCCGTCGATCATCGCGCCCAAGGGCGAGGATATCTGCTACGCGACGTCGAACCGTCAGACTGCGGTCAAGGCGATCGCCACCCGGTGCGACGCCGTCTATGTGATCGGCGCGCCCAACAGTTCCAATTCGCTGCGCCTGGTCGAAGTCGCCGAGCGCGAAGGCACCCCCGCCCGCCTGATCCAGCGCGCCGACGAGATCGACTTCGCCTGGCTGGAGGGCGTGACGACGCTCGGCCTCACCGCTGGCGCTTCCGCCCCTGAAGTGCTGGTGCGCGAAGTTGTCGACCGGATTGCCGAACGCTTTGCGGTGACCGAGGAACAGGTGGAAACGGCGCAGGAGACCATCTCCTTCAAGCTGCCGCGCGGGCTGGAGGCGGCATAAGCGTCATGGCCGTCTATACCCATGTTCCCGCCGAAGAGATCGACATCTTCCTCACCCGCTATGACGCCGGCCGACTGGTGTCCGCCAAGGGCATCGCCGAAGGGGTGGAAAACAGCAATTACCTGCTGGAAACCACTGGCCATGACGGAAACGGCCATCGCTATATCCTAACCCTCTATGAAAAGCGGGTGGATGAGGCGGACCTGCCCTTCTTCATGGATCTGCTCGACCATCTGGGCGCACGCGGCTGCCTCGTCCCGCGCTTCATCGCCGACCAGAACGGCACGCGCCTGCAACAACTGGGCGGCCGCCCTGCCTGCCTGATCGAGTTCCTGACCGGCATTTCCGTGACCGAGCCGACCCCGGCCCAGGCGCGCGCCTGCGGCATGGCGCTGGGCGAATTGCACATGGCGGCACAGGGCTTTGCCGGCGAACGGCGCAATGCGCTCGACAAGGATGGCTGGCACGGGCTGGCGGCCAAATGCGGCGATGATTTCGACCAGATCGCACCGGGTCTGGGCACCCGCGTGGCAGAGGAACTGGCCTTTCTCGACGCCCACTGGCCCGCTGACCTTCCCCGTTCGGTGATCCATGCCGACCTGTTCCCCGACAATGTGCTGATGCTGGGAGATCGGGTCACGGGCCTGATCGACTTCTATTTCAGCTGCACCGACATCCGTGCCTATGATCTGGCCGTCACCCACAGCGCCTGGTGCTTCAGCAATGATGGCAGTCGATGGTTCGGCGACCGTGCCGCCGCCCTCGGCGCAGGCTATGCCCAGGCACACGGCCTTACCGATGCGGAAAGGGCGGCCTTCCCCATCCTGTGTCGTGGCGCTGCACTGCGCTTCATGCTGACCCGTGCCTATGACTGGATCAACACCCCGGCGGATGCGCTGGTGACGCGCAAGGATCCGCTTGCCTATCTGCGGCGGCTGGATTTCTATGCGAAGGCTGATCCGGCGGAGTTGCTCGGCGCATGAGCGATCTGCCGCAAGTCCAGATCTTCACCGACGGCGCGTGCAAGGGCAATCCCGGCCCGGGCGGCTGGGGCGCTGTGCTGCGCTTTGGCGACAGAGAGAAGGAAATCTCTGGCGGCGAGGCCCAGACCACCAACAACCGCATGGAAATGATGGCGGCGGTCGAGGCGCTCAACACACTCAAGAAGCCGTGCAAGGTGACCGTCTATACCGACAGCAAATATGTGATGGACGGCATCACCAAATGGATATTCGGCTGGCAGAAGCGCGGCTGGAAGACTGCCGACAACAAGCCGGTCAAGAATGTCGAGATCTGGCAGGCGCTGGTGCAAGCCGCGGCCCGCCACGACATGAGCTGGCAATGGGTCAAGGGCCATGCCGGCCATCCCGAAAATGAACGCGCCGACCAACTGGCCTGCGCGGCAGCCGAAAGCTTTCGGCGCGGCATCTAGGAAATAGCAACCCGGCCTTTCCATGTAATGCGAAATCCCGAATCAGCTTGTCGCGCAATCGGTGCAAATCTTCATGCCCCCCATAAAGTCGCATTTCTAACAATTTCAAATTCGCCTTTATGAACAATCCCTTCGCTTTAAATGCACCCCTATCATTTTCTCTCGGCTCGACCCGGCACAGATGCTAGAATGGTCGGTGGACGATAGCATCGCATCTAGCGCGAGCATGTCCTTTCAGGGGCGCCAAGACAGATCGAACGGCCAGACATGCGCCATCTCGCAATGGCTCATGCGACCGGGTGCCGCCCCGCGCGAAGGCAACAGGGCGGTTCGTCGATGGATTGGGGAGCCACGCCATGGAGTTCAGCCGACGCCAGAACAAGACCGACATGGACGAGGCCGCCGCCGCGCCCGAATTGCGGGCCGACGCCCCGGCCCCGTTTCACACGTCCGGCAAGGCCATTATCGTCTTTTCCGACGGTACCGGTAATAGCAGCGGCAAGCTGTTCAAGACCAATGTCTTCCGCCTCTATCAGGCGCTCGACCTTGGCCTCGATCCTGCCGGCCAACGGACGCAGATCGCTTATTATGACAATGGTGTCGGCACCTCGTCGGTCAAGCTGATCGCTATATTGGGCGGGATATTCGGCTTTGGCCTGCGCCGGAATCTGCTCCATCTCTACCGTTTCATCTGCCGCAACTATAATGACGGCGACAAGATTTACGCCTTCGGCTTCAGTCGCGGCGCCTTCACCGTGCGCCTGCTCGCCAGCCTCGTCTGCGAACAGGGCATCGTGCCATATGAAGATGAGCGGGAACTCAACTATAACAGCGCCGACGCGCTCTACCGCTTTCTGGACAAGAACAGGCCGGACATCTTCACCGGCTGGTGGCAATTATGTCGCGGCCTCCGCCTGCTGGTCCGAAAAGGATGGCGGATGCTGGTCCGTCGACCGATGAACGTGCCCAGCACGGCGCGCCCGGGAATCGAGTTTCTGGGCGTGTGGGACACGGTCGCCGCCTATGGGGGGCCGATCAGCGAAATCACGCGTGGCATCGACAAATATGTCTGGCCGCTGACGATGACCGATTATGAACTTAACCCCAAGGTCCGCACGGCGCGCCACGCGCTGGCCCTGGACGACGAGCGCGACTCCTTCTGGCCGCTGCTCTGGGACGAGGTCAATGAGGACCGGCGAGCCAATGCCCCCGACGCCGACGATGCGATGCGGCTGCATTTCCGAACCCGCCTCAAGCAGGTCTGGTTCAGCGGCATGCATTCTGATGTCGGCGGCGGCTATCCTGACGAAAGCCTGAGCTATGTCTCGCTGGTCTGGATGATGGACGAGATTGGCGACCGGTTGCGCTTTGTTGCGGACGAAGCCCGCCGCATTCGCCAATTCGCCAATCCGTTCGGCCCGATGCACGATTCGCGGCAGGGACTGGGCGTCTATTATCGCTATCAGCCGCGCAAGATATCCGCGCTGCTGCACCGCAGCGTCGACGATGTGCTGCAATTTGCCAACACCAGCATTTTGCGCGACCCGACCATTGGCGAGAAGCGACACCGCCCTCAGGGCCTTTTGCTGTCCTGCAAGGTCCATGAAAGCGTTCTTGAACGGATCGGCAATGGCACCGATAATTATGCACCGATCGTGCTGCCGCGCGATTTCGACGTTGTGCGTGCAGCCGGTCCCACCGGCCCGGTCGAAGCCCAGAGTGGTGCCCCTGCCATCTCGCTCGACCAGGCCATCGCCAATCTACGGTCGCCCGGCGTGGCGCAGGCCCGGGCCGAACGGCAGGAAAATGCCTGGGACGATGTCTGGCGCCGCCGGGCCGGCTATTTCGCGGTACTGGGGCTCAGCATGCTGCTCATCGCCGCGCCGCTCTATATGCACCGCTTCGCGATCAAACCGGACACCGATGCGCGCTGGGTGGTGGATACCCTCTTCGCCTGGATCGGCAATTTCGTGCCCGGCTTCGCCAGTCCCTGGTATGGCGCCTTTCGCGAACTCTATCCGCTGTTTCTCGTGGTGGGCCTGCTGATCCTGCTGATCCAGTTCTTCATGACCGCGCAATCGCACAAATTGTCGGATCGGCTCAGGATCGCCTGGTGGGAAGCCTTTCAGGGGCAGGGCGGCACGCCACAGCCCACCAGATTGCGGTCAATCCGCAACAGCCGCATCTATCAACGCGCCCTGCAATGCCTGAAATGGCAGATCATGCCCTTCCTGTTCGGTGTCGGCATATTGGCACTCTTCCTCTATATCCCCGCCATCATCTGGTCCCAGGTCTCGCTCAGCTTCCGCGAGCGTAGCGACCAGCTATGCGCCAGCACCAGCACCCTCCCCGCACCACTGCAGGGCGCACATTATATCCAGCAGGTGTCCGCCGACCAAAAATGCTGGCCGTCCGGGATCAGCGTGACCCGCGATCATCGCTACCGCGTCACCATCAAGCCCCTGGGCAGAAATGGTCCCGGCTGGCAGGATGGAAGCCATCCGGTCCCCCTGCAGGGCCAGTCCAGTTTCGATTTCCCGCTCCAGATCCAGCCGTTAATGGTCGCAGGCACGCCCTTCCGCCGGGTCTATCCGGCGCGCTGGCTCGAACCGTTGGTGGAAGTCCGCATGATGCCACAGGCCAAGAAGGGCGAGGATGCACGCGCACGCATCACGATCGAACGCATGGCCTCGCTGGTTCCGGCCAAGAACGTCCCCGCCCCCTTCTACGCGGGCGAATTTACCGCGCCGATGGATGGCGAACTGATGCTGTTCCTCAACGACGCCGTACTACCTGTCGGCTCGTCCGATTTCTTTTATAATGGATCCGACATCTCGCGAAATGCGGGTACAGCCCGCATCTGCATAGAAGACACCGACACGCATTTCACCCAGCGCACAGCCGGGTGCGGCATCGACAATTGGGTACCTGACTGAAGAAAGGCGGCGATCTCAGTCCGCTTCTTCGACTGGTGCGCCAGGCCCGTTTTTCAGAACGGATTCGATCGCGTTCTTGGCACCAGCCTTGGAACTGTAGCCTTCGGTCCAGAAAATAACTTCGCTGTTATATTTGAACTTGGCGACGAACTCGCCTGCCTTGTTCTTCTCGATCACGAACTTGTGCGCCACGTTCTATCTCCTGGCCTGCTGCGTTACCGAAACCGATCGGCAGCATAGGTAGTGGCATCTATGCTGGCAACCGCTTCCGGCCGTGCATTACCCGTCAGCAGGCTCGCGCCCAGCAGGGCCGCCGCCGGCGCCGTCTGAATGCCAAAGCCGCCCTGCCCGGCGAACCAGAAAAAGCCGTCATGCCCTGGATCAAATCCATAAACAGGGGCGCGGTCAGGTGCGAAGCTGCGCAGCCCGGCCCATCGGCGCTCGACCGCCGCAATCGGCCAGTCGACCGCTGCCTCGAAACGCGCAATGGCCTGCGCGACCGCCAATTCCTCGGGGGCCGCGTCGCAGGGTGGCGACGCCACCTCGTCATGCGGGGTCAGCCATATCCGGTCGGGACCGTCGGGCTTGAAATAAAAGCGACCCTGCAAGTCCATGACCAGCGGCAATTCGCCCCCGGGCATGGCCGGTACGCGCAGCTGGGCGACCGTACGGCGATAGGGGGTGATGCCGATCGGCGTCACGCCGCAGGCGCGCGCCACATCATCGGCCCAGGCGCCCGCCGCATTGACCAGGATGGCGCAGTCTATCGCGCCATCCTGCGTCTCGATCCGCCAGCCGCCGTCGGTCGCCCTTGCCCGCTCCAGCCGCGTGCCCAGCCTGATCGTGCCACCCAGGTTCCGGAACCGGCGCAGAAAGGCCTGGTGCAGCGCTGCCACATCAATGTCGCGGCAACTCGGTTCCAATATCCCCAATGTCCAGTCGGGCCGCAACCCAGGCACCAGCGCCGCCGGATCAACCGGCTGCAAATCGACCCTGCCAGCGAAATCCGCCAACAGCGCATCGTGCAACGTCCGATCCTCGGCCCGGCCGATATGCAGCGTGCGACGCGGTGACAGGAAAGGTCGATCGCTGAACTCGCCATCCGGCGTCGCCAACAATGGCCCCGACGCCGTCGTCAGCGGCTGGACCAAAGGCCCGCCATAGGTCTCTTCCCAGAAAGCGACGGAGCGGCCGGTGGCGTGATAACCGGCACGCTCCTCCATTTCCAGGATCAGCACGCGCGCCTGCCCGGCCAACGCCGCGCCCAGGCTGGCGCCGGCCATGCCGCCACCCACAATGACGATATCGGGTCCGTTCAACAGGCAACCTCGTCCAGAAAGGCATCGATCCGCGCCAGCGCATCGAGGCGGACCGGGTCAAGTTCGCGCAGGATTTCATGCGCGGCCTCGCGCCCATAGACGTGCAAGCGCGCATCGGGCAAGCGTGCGGCAATCCGGCGAATGGCCGGCGTGGCGACCAGTTGATCGACCCGCGTCGCCAGCAGCAGCATCGGTACGCTGATTCGCTCAGGTCCCGTTCCCGACTCGAGCGCCCGAGTCGATTCGAGCGCCTGCCGCACCCAGTTCCAGCTCGGCGGCCCCAGCGCGATACTCCGATCATGATCCCGCCACCAGATTTCGTCGGCATAACGATCGGGGTCATGCGTCAGGCGTTTCTGCCGCAACCGGCGCTGCCGTTCGCTCTCCTCCTTCTGCGTCCAGGCACGTTCTCGGCCCTTGCCGATAGCGCACATGGCGTCGGCGATTGCGACCGCCAGCCAGCGCGGCAAGGGCGCCGTATGCAGGCCCAGCATGGGCGCGACCGCCACGGCAGCATCGGGGCAAACAGCATCTTCGGCCAGGGCGCGGATCAGCATATGGCCGCCCATACTATGCCCCAGCATGACCGATGGGCCTTGCCCTTCGCGATGCCAATCTTTTGAAAAATCCTGTAAATCTGAGATCCACCGGCCAAAATCATCGATATGGCCGCACAGCGGATCATCGGTCAGCCGGCCCGACCCACCCTGGCCGCGCCAGTCGAAACTGGTTACCGCCCAGCCGCGCATCGCCCAGTGATGGATCACCTCCAGATATTTCTCGATCATGTCGCCGCGTCCGCCCAGAATGAGCATCCGGCCGCGGCGCCCCGAACCCAGCCGATAGCGGCGGACAGGCCAGCCATCGGGGGCATGCCAATAGTCCAGTTGCCCGCCTGTCGGCCAGGCACGGCGGTCGAAGGTCGCGGGAGCGAAGACGGGCGAATCCATGGGGCATGGTTACGGTTTGGTAAGCCATGCGGTCTAGACCCTGTACCCCATGTTGGGGGAATATTTCAGGCTGGCGCTGCTATGCGCCCTGGGCGTGCTGCTGATCGCTGCCGCGGTCACCGACTTGCGTGCGCGGCTGATCTCCAACCGCCTCAACCTAGCGGTCGCCGCACTGGCGCCGCTCTGGTGGCTGGCCTGCGGCCTGCCATTCTGGCCGGGCATGGCGGTGCAACTGCTGGTCGGCGGACTGGTCTTCGGGCTGTTCGCCCTGCTGTTCGCCATGGGCATGATGGGCGGTGGCGACGTCAAACTGCTTGGCGCGCTGGCGCTGTGGTTTCCCTGGCAGGCCGTGCTGACACTGATTGTACTGATGGCAGTCCTGGGCGGCGTCGTGACGATCGCCACGGTCGTCCATCATCGCATCGCCAAAAAGCCCGGCCAGCCTGAAATTCCTTACGGTGTAGCCATATCGCTGGCGGCTCTGTGGTTGCTTGGCGAACGATATCTTAACCAATTTGCGTGATGAGTGGGGCCTGGGGGCAGTGCACCCATTTGAGGGAGGCGAATTTCGTCATGGACGCTAAGAAGATCGTGCTGCTGGTGGGGGCGCTTATCATAGCGGTCACTACAGCTTTGCTTGCGCGCAGCATGCTGAGTTCATCCAGCGCGCCACAGGTCAATGCGGCAGCCATGCCGGAAGCAGACCAGCCGCATGTGCTGGTCGCCACCAAGGCGCTGCCGGTCGGCACGATCCTGGACCCGGAAAGCTTCCGCTTCCAGCCCTGGCCCAAGGATCTGATCGAGGCCGCCTATTATCTCAAGGGCGAGGCCGATCCGACCAAGCTGGCGGGCAGCGTGGTGCGCAATCCGATCACGGCGGGCCAGCCGCTCACCCAGGGGGCGATCATCCGCCCCGGTGATCGCGGCTTCCTGGCGGCGGCTCTCGGTCCGGGCATGCGCGCCGTGACGGTGCCCGTCTCTGCCCAGAATTCGGTCGCCGGATTTGTCTTTCCTGGTGATCGCATCGACCTGGTGCTGACCCAGACGGTCGCCGGCGGCGGCGATGGCGCCCCGCTCCGCGTCTCGGAAACGATCCTGCGCAACCTGCGCGTGCTCGCCACCGACCAGCGCACCGACGCCCTGGGGCCAGACGGCAAGCCCGTCGTCCAGACCTATTCCAACGTCACGCTCGAAGTGACGCCCAAGATCGCGGAAAAGATCGCCGTATCGCAAACCATCGGCTCGCTCTCGCTCTCGCTGCGCTCGATCGCCGACACCGCGTCGGATCTGGATGCTGCGATCGCCGGGACCGACGTCGACCTGCCCGACGGCGCCAGCCCGGGTAGCGAGAAGTCGATCATTGCCAAGATCGCGGCCCGCCCGGTCGATCGCGGCTCCACCTATTCCACCGGTGCCGATGTGTCGCGCTACCAGCGCAGCAGCGTCCCGGCCAAGCCCGACGCCGGCATGGCCGTCGCGGGGGCCAATGGCGCACCGGTCGGCACGGCCGTCTTCAAGGGGCCGACCATCCGCATCGCACGCGGTACCAATGTGACCGAAGTTCCGGTCGGGGGGAAGTGAGATGAACGCAATCAACCTGCTCGCTCGGCGCGCGGCGGTCCGTCCGCTGGCCGCCCCGGCTATCGCGCTCGGCCTGGCGCTGGCGATGGTCGCGACGCCCACCACGGCGCTCAACGCCGCTCCGTCCTCGGCACAGGACAATGCGATCCTGATGTCGGTCGGCGGCAGCAAGGTGGTCAACTTGTCCGCCAAGATGTCGGATGTAGTGATTGCCAATCCCGATGTGGTGGACGTGCACGTCCGTTCGCAGAACCAGCTCTATCTGATCGCCAAGAAGCCCGGTGAAACCACCGTCTTCGTCACCGCGACCAACGGCAAGGTGCTGTTTTCGGGCACGGTCCGGGTCGGCAACAACCTGACCAGCATCGACGACATGCTGCAGCTGGCGATGCCGGGCGCGAACATCGCGGTCAACAAGATGAACGGCATGGTCCTGCTGACCGGCACGATCAAGGCGCCCGAAGATGCGGCCGAAGCCGAACGCCTGACCCAGGCCTTCGTCGGCAAGGACGTCACCGTGGTCAGCCGCCTGCTGATGGCGACGCCGCTGCAGGTGATGCTCCAGGTCAAGATCGCCGAAGTCACCAAGGATATCGGCCACAAGATCGGCACCAGCTTCACCAGCGTCGACAGCAGTGGCGGCAAGGTTCTGGGCAGCATCGGTGGCGGCACGCGCGATTTCGCCACCTTCGATTCGAGCACCAACACCTGGGAATTCACCAACCCCACCGATGGCTCCTATAGCCTGGGTGGCGTCGCCCATCTGCTGGGCATGGATATTGCCGGGGCGCTCGACCTTGCGGAATCCAGCGGCCTCGCCACCACTTTGGCGCAGCCGAACCTGACTGCATTGTCGGGTGAAACGGCCAGCTTCCTGGCGGGTGGCGAATATCCCTATACCGTCAACAACGGCCCTTCGTCGGGCAACAGCATCCAGTTCAAGCAATATGGCGTGCAACTGGCCTTCACGCCGACGGTGCTCGCCGATGGCCGCATCTCGCTGCGCGTCCGCCCGACGGTGTCCAGCCTCGACTTCTCGGTCGATGCCAGCGTGCCCGCACTCAAGAGCCGGACGGCGGAAACCACGGTCGAACTAGGTTCAGGCCAGGCCTTCATGATCGCCGGCCTGCTCAACAATGAAACCGGCAACAACATCAACAAGGTGCCGGGGCTGGGCAATGTGCCGATCCTGGGCAGCCTGTTCAAGTCGCGCAGCTTCCAGCGTAACGAGACCGAACTGGTGATTGTGGTCACGCCCTATCTGGTCAAGCCGATGAACGCATCGGATGTGCATCTGCCGACCGACGGCTTCCGTGCCGCCAATGTCGGTCAGGGCCTGTTCCTGGAACAGGGCAATGACGGCATCAGTGGCGCCCAGCCGCACATGCCGACCCGCGCGCCGACGGCACCCGTTCCGCCCACGCCCGGACCGCAGGCATCCGCTGCCCTGCCCGCCGTGGCCTCTCGCGACGAGGGCAAGCCCGCCGGCAAGTCCGGTGGCGCGACCCCCGGCTTCAGCTTCTGACGGAAGGACGAAAGACATGACGCCCAAGTCCCGCAAGACCCTCGTCCGCCTCGGCACCCTCGCCCTGCTGGCGCTGCCACTCGCGGCCTGCTCCACCGACGATGCCAATCGCAGCGTGGAATCGGTCCACCAGCCGGTGGTCAGCTATGCCTCCTACACCTTCGACGTGCAGGCGGGCGGCAATGGCCGCCTCGCCGCTTCGGAGGCGGGACGGCTCAACGACTGGTTTGCCTCGATCAACCTTGGCTATGGCGATCAGGTCGCGATCGTGACCGACGCGGGCTATTATAGTCCGTCACTGGGTGACGATATCGCCAACGTCGTTGCACGTCGCGGCCTGCTGATGAGCGAAGACAGTTCCGCCGCCGCTGGCGCTGCACCGGAAGGCAGCGTGCGCCTGGTCGTGCGTCGCGCGACGGCCAGCGTGCCGGGCTGCCCCGATTGGTCCATGAAGGCCGAAAGCAGCCTCGACCTGGCGACATCCTCGAACTTCGGCTGCGGCGTCAACAGCAACCTTGCCGCCATGGTCGCCAATCCGGAAGACCTGGTCCGCGGCCAGACCACCGATAGCGAATTGCGGACCGCCACATCGAACCGCGCGATCACCACATATCGCGAGAAGGCCCCGACCGGTTCGGGTGAACTCAAGCAGATGTCGGCAGGAGGCCAGTAAGATGAACGCACCCTGGAAACATGGCTCGGTCGGCCAGCGTGATCCGTTCCACGCCTTCGTCTGCGACGATCACAGCTTCGACCTGCTGCGCGCGGTCGCATCGGAAATGGGCTGGGCACCGGAAAAGGTGAACAAGGGCGGCATGCGCAATGCGGTGCAGAGCCTGTCGATCACGGCCAGCCCGCAGATCTTGTTCGTCGACATGTCGGAAAGCGGCGATCCGCTGAACGACATCAACAGCCTGGCCGAAGTCTGCGAACCCGGCACCGTCGTCATCGCGGCAGGCCAGGTCAATGATGTGCGCCTGTACCGCGACCTGGTCGCCAGCGGCATCCAGGATTATCTGCTCAAGCCCTTTGGCGCCGACCAGTTGCGCGACGCGCTGGCCCAGGCCCAGGCGGTATTCCATGCACCGCGCGACGCCGGACCGGATCGCCCGCACATGACGGCGGCGATCATCGGCACGCGCGGCGGCGTGGGCGCCTCCAGCATGGCGACCTCGCTCGCCTGGATGCTCAGCGAGAAGAAGAAGCGCCCGACCGCGCTGCTCGATCTCGATGTTCATTTCGGCACCAATGCGCTGGCGATGGATCTGGAACCGGGCCGTGGCCTGACTGACGCGATCGAGAACCCCAGCCGCATCGACGGCCTGTTCATCGAACGCGCCATGGTCCGGGCCAGCGAGATGCTGGCCATCCTGTCGGCCGAAGCGCCGATCAGCCAGCCGATGATGACCGACGGTGGCGCCTTCTACCAACTGCTGGAGGAATTTCGGCAGGCCTTCGAGTGCAGCGTCATCGACCTGCCGCGCAACATGCTGATCCAGCATCCGCACCTGATGAGCGACGTGAATGTCGCGGTCGTGGTGACCGAGCTGACCCTGGCTGCGGCGCGGGATTCGATCCGTATCCTGTCCTGGCTCAAGAGCAATGCGCCCCAGACCCGCGTGCTGGTGGTCGCCAACCGGGTTCACCCCGGCGCGCCCGAGATCAGCCGCAAGGATTTCGAGCAGTCGATCGAGCGCAAGGTCGACGTCATCATTCCGTTCGACCTGCGCATCGGCGCACAGGCTGCCAAGCTGGGCAAGACGCTCGCCGAGACCGCCAAGGGCAGCAAGGTCGGCGCGGCCTGCGCCGCCATGCTGGAAGAGGTGCTGGGCCTTGCGGGCGACGATGCAGCCGCAGATGGCGGCAAGGCGCAGCCCAAGAAGGGGGATTCGCTGCTCGGCAAGATCGGCGACCTCAAAAATATGATGCCTTCGCGCCGCAAGGACAAGGCAACGGCGCTGGAAGGCTGACGAACAGGGATGCCTGCCGCGCTAGGGCGGCAGGCATCTGCGATGCACATAGGCACTGGGAACAGGCGAGCAATGGACGGCAATTTCTTCCTGATTATGGTGCTGGTCGCGACCCTTCTGGGTCTCGCCGCCGTGGCGTTCGCCGGCCCCTCGCCCGATAAGGCGCGCAAGCGCCGCATCGCGCTCATCCGTGGGCGCCACAGCGATTCCACCGAGGCCATCCTGGAAGCCCGGATGCGCAAGGCGATCTCCAATCGCGCGACCGGTACCGAAATGAAGATGCTGGTGTCGCTGGTTCCCAATCCGGAGAACCTGACCAAGCGCATCCGCATGACCGGCAAGAAATGGACGCTCAGCCAGTATATGACGTCCTGCGCCGTCATCTTCCTGCTGCTCAGCGCCCTGCTGATGATGCGCGGTTTCCCCGCCCCGCTCGCCGTGATGGTCGGCCTGGCGGCGGGCCTTGGCTTGCCACATTGGTGGATCGGCCGACTGATCGCCAAGCGCATCAACCAGTTCAACGCGAAATTCCCCGACGCCCTCGAACTCCTGACCCGCGGCCTGCGTTCGGGCCTGCCGGTGGGCGAGACGCTGGGCATCGTATCGAGCGAAATTCCCGGCCCCGTGGGCGAGGAGTTCAAGCTCATCACCGAACGGATCAAGATCGGCAAGACCATGGACCAGGCGCTGCAGGAGACCGCAGACCGGCTCGGTACGCCTGAATTCCAGTTCTTCGTCATCACGCTGGCGATCCAGCGCGAAACGGGTGGCAATCTCGCCGAAACGCTGCAAAACCTGGCCACCGTGTTGCGCCAGCGCGCCCAGATGAAGCTCAAGATCCGCGCCATGTCGTCGGAATCCAAGGCGTCGGCCTATATCATCGGCGTCCTGCCTTTCCTCGTCTTCGGCATGATCTGCTACATCAACTTCAACTATATGAGCCCCTTCTTCACGCCCGATCCAGCCGGCGTGTTCGGCCTCAGCACGATGCAGGTCATCGGCATCGGCGGCATGTGCTGGATGGGTATCGGCGCCTTCATCATGGCGCAGATGATCAACTTTGAAATCTGATGGGGAACGGATAGACCATGGACGCCCCTACCCCCACCGGCACCCTGTTCGGCATGACCGCGACCGATTTCGGTACGCTGCTGGCCGCACTGGCGACGCTCGCCACCCTCTACGCGCTCTATGCGGTGATGACCGTGCGCGACCCGATGGCCAAGCGGGTCAAGGCGCTTAACGAACGGCGTGAACAGCTCAAGGCGGGCATCACCGCCTCGACCGCCAAGCGCCGTGCCAAGCTGGTGCGCAAGAACCAGACGACCGACAATATGCGGTCCTTCCTGTCCAGCCTGAAGGTGCTGCAGGACGACCAGCTCAAGGACGCGCAGATCCGCCTGGCCCAGGCGGGCATCCGCTCCAAGGACTGGGCCGTCGCGGTCATTTTCGGCCGCATGATCCTGCCGATCGTGATCGGCGGCACTGCCGCGATCCTGCTTTATGCCGTGGGCATCTATCCCGAATGGGGCGGCGCCAAGCGCTTCATGGCGTTCGCCGGTGCGCTGCTGCTCGCCTACAAGGCGCCCGACATCTTCATCGACAACAAGATTTCCAAGCGCTCCGCCGCGATCCGCAAGGGCCTGCCCGATGCGCTCGATCTTCTGGTCATCTGCGCCGAGGCCGGCCTCACCGTCGATACCGCCTTCAGTCGCGTGTCGCGCGAACTGGGCAAGGCCTATCCCGAACTGGGCGACGAGTTTCAGTTGACCGCGATCGAACTCAGCTTCCTCACCGAGCGGCGCATGGCGTTCGAGAATCTCGCGACGCGCGTGAAGCTGGATGCGGTCAAGGGCGTGGTCACGACCATGATCCAGACCGAGAAATACGGCACCCCTCTGGCATCGGCGCTGCGCGTCCTGTCGGCCGAATTCCGTCACGAGCGCATGATGCGCGCGGAAGAAAAGGCCGCACGCCTGCCCGCGATCATGACCGTGCCGTTGATTCTGTTCATCCTGCCGACCCTGTTCGTCGTCATTCTGGGTCCGGCCGCTTGCTCGATCAGCAAGGCCTTCTAAAAAATTTACAGGGAAGGAAGGGGCGCTGCCGTAGCGTCCCTTCCTTCCGTTTCCGTAAACTGCGGGCAAGCCGCTAGCGCCCCGCGCTTTTCCCCCTTATTCTTACCCTCAACCTGAAAAGGAGAGGATCGCATCATGACCATTCGCATCGCGGCAGGCGCCGCTCTTGCAACCCTGGCCGCGCTGGCGGCCGTCACCCCGGCGCAGGCGGCCCAGCCGATCACTGGCCGTTGGGCCACGGTCGATGGCAAGGCCCTCGTCCAGATTGCGCCTTGCGGAAAAAGCATCTGCGGCAAGATCGAAAAGATCGTAAAGCCGACCCCCGGTCGCCCTCAGACCGATATCAAGAACCCCGATCCGGCGCTGCGTTCCAAGCCGCTGGTCGGCCTGGCCCTGTTGTCGGGCTTCAGCGACGCCGGCGATATCTGGAAGGGCACGATCTACGACCCGGAAAGCGGCAAGAGCTATACCTCGAAGGTCAGCCGCAATGGTGATGGCACGCTCAAGGTTCAGGGCTGCATCGCCTTCTTCTGCAAGACCCAGACCTGGACCCCGGTCCGCTAGGCAAACGCATCAGCGTCGGGCAGGCCATGCGCAATGCAGGACCTGCCCGACGACCTGCGACTAGAAGCTCGCCTTCAACCCGTCGATCACGAACTGCGCGGCCAGCGCCGCCAGCAAGACGCCAAGCAGGCGGGTAATCACCGCCTCGATCTTGGCACCCAGAATGGCCATCAGCGGCCCGGCCGCCAGCAGCGCCCCCAGCATCAGCACCAAAGTCACCGCCACCGCCACCAGCACGACCAGCCGGTCGACCATGCCGTCGGCACGCGACATCAGCAGCATGACGGTCGCGATCGAACCCGGCCCGGCGATCATCGGCATCGCCATCGGGAAGACGGAGACATCCTCCACCTCCGGCGTCTCGGCGATCTTCTGCGCGCGATCCTCGCGCCGCTGGGTACGCTTCTCGAACACCATGTCCATCGCGATCATGAACAGCATGATGCCGCCGGCGATGCGGAAACTGTCCAGTTCGATGCCGAGCACGCCCAGCAGTTGCTTGCCCCACAGCGCGAACACCAGCAGGATGGCGGCAGCAATGCCGACCGCGCGGATCGCCATCGACCGGCGCTGGGCGATCGTCGCCCCGGTGGTCAGGCTGGCATAGATGGGCGCGCAACCCGGCGGATCGATCACCACGAACAGCGTGACGAAAGCGGATATGAACAATTCGATCATGACGGCGCCCCCACCTTGTCGTCGATCACCACATCATAGCCGGTCCCGTTCCACATGCGGACGGTGACCCGACGGCTGCCATCGGTCGCGACATCGGCGGACCAGATCAGGCTGTCATCCTGCGGCACCGGTGGCGCCTCCCCCTTCGCCGGCGGCGGACCTTCGGGCCGCGCACCGCGCTTGCAGGTCGCGACCTTCCCGGTCAGAAATTCCGGCACTGCCCGCTCGGTTGCCAGACGATCGCCATGATCGAGGATCCACTGCCAGCGGCCCTTCTTGTCGCGCCGCCACAGAGTGGTGAAATAGCCGACCGATCCATCCGGCCGCTTCCAGTTGCCGGTGCTGGCGGCGAGCAAGCCGTCGCAAGCGACATAGACGATCGATGGCGTCCAACTGACCGAGGCCGGCGGGTCCGCCTGCTTCTTCAGCCAGTCCTTCGCCACCACCCGTTGCGGCACGAACATCACCGCATCGTCCGCCGCGGTCTCGCGAAAGGCGGTCCATTGCCCCTTTTGCTGGGCAAGCCGGTTGAAGGCGATTTCGGCCGCGATCACCGAACTGGGATCGGGCTGGTAACGCATCGGCGGCTTGGCCGCGACCAGCATCACCAGGCTGAGGGCAAGGAGCGCTGCGCGTGCCTTCACAGCCCCTCCGGCTTTGCCAGGCCCGCGCGGGCATGGGCGGCGACCAGCGTGTTGCGCAGCAGTACCGCGATCGTCATCGGCCCGACGCCGCCGGGCACCGGCGTGATGGCACGGACATGCGACAGCGCTTCGGCAGTGGCGACGTCGCCGACGATCCGGCCCTTGCCATCTTCGGTATCGACCACGCGATTGATGCCGACGTCGATCACCGTCGCGCCTGGCTTGATCCATTCGCCCTTCACCATTTCGGCGCGGCCGACGGCGGCGACGACGATATCGGCGCGGTGGACGATGCTGGCGATGTCGCGGGTGCGGCTATGGGCGATGGTGACGGTGCAGTTTTCCGCCAGCAGCAGCGCCGCCATCGGCTTGCCGACGATGTTGGAACGACCGACCACAACCGCTTCCATGCCCGACAAATCGCCCAGCTCGTCCTTCAGCAGCATGATGCAGCCCAGCGGCGTACAGGGCACCAGCGCCTCCTGCCCGGTGGCGAGGCGCCCGGCATTGACGACATGGAAGCCGTCGACATCCTTGGCCGGGTCGATCGCGGCGATCACCGCCGCCTCGTCGATATGCTTGGGCAACGGCAACTGCACCAGGATGCCGTCGACGCGGTCATCATGGTTCAGTTCCTCGATCAGGTCGAGCAGGTCATCCTCGCCAATGCTGTCGGGGCGCTTGAACTCCATGCTCTCCATGCCGGCTGCGACCGTCATCTTGCCCTTGTTGCGGACATAGACGCTGCTCGCCGGGTCCTCCCCCACCAGCACCACGGCCAGCCCCGGCTTGCGGCCGGTCTGTTCCACGAAGGCGGTGACGCGATCGGCCACCTTGTCGCGGAGCGTGGCGGCAAAGGCCTTGCCGTCGATGATCTTGCCGATGGTCATGTCGTTTCAACCCATTTCGTGATGATGGCGGCCAGCCGGTCCAACGCCTGCGCCCCGCCCTGTATCCGTAACCGCTTTAGCCGGTTGGTATCGCCCGATTCCAGCAAAATCGCGCCCCTGGGCCAATCGAGCCGCTTGGCCAGCAACGCGATCAGCGCCGCATTGGCCTTTCCTTTTTCCGGCACCGCGCGCACGCGGGCGGACAGCCAGTGCGCGCCCTTCTCGTCGGTCCAGCATCCACCGACATCCTCGCGCGCGGCGCCGGGCGTCAGGCGAACCGCCAGAATGAGGTCATCCCCGTCCCGGCGCCAGCCGATCACATCAGGCTGGAAAAGAGCGGCGGCAGGATCGCCTGGCGAATGATGAGGATGCCCAGCAAGACGACCATCGGCGACAGGTCGAGTGCGCCGAGGTCCGGCATGATCCGCCGGATCGGATTATAGATGGGGGCCGTCATCCGATCGAGCGCGACCATCACGGTGCGCACGAAATCGCTGCCTGTGTTGACGACATTGAAGGCGATCAGCCAGCTCATGACGGCCTGGATGATGATGATCCACCACAGCACGTCGAGCAGGATGACGATGATCTGATAGAGGGCGTAGGCCATGGGATCTCCGTTCAAGCTTGGCGCCGCTCTAGCCGAGGCGAGGGGCCGGCCACAAGCCGCGACCGCCGCTTATTCCACCAAAGACCGACAGGCTTCGGCGGGAAGGGGTGGCGGGCATGGTTTGCGGCGCTATAGCGGGACCATGAATTTTCGTGATGCCATCCCCGCCGATGCTCCGCTGATTGCCGCGATCCATGTGGAAAGCTGGCGCATCGCCTATGCCCATATCATGGACCCGGCCTATCTGGCGGGCGGAATCGAGGCCGAGCGGCTCGCCACCTGGACGCAGCGGCTTGACCATCCGACACCCGGTCAGCGCATCATCATTGCCGAGCAGGACGGGCGACCGATGGGCTTCACCTGCATCATCGGCGGCGCCGACGAACGCTGGGGCACGCTGGTCGACAATCTCCACGCCCTGCCAGCAGCACGCGGCACGGGGCTTGGCACCGCCCTGCTGGCACGCGGCGCGCAATGGGCGATCGACGGCTGGCCACAGACCGGCCTGTTCCTCTGGTGCTACAGCGACAACCAGGCCGCACGCGGCTTCTATGCTGCGCGCGGCGGGGTCGAGGTCGAGGATTGGGACAAGCCCGGCCCGGACGGCCGGACCCTGCCGGAAAAGCGCATATATTGGGCTGATCCGGCGATCCTGCTCCGGTAAATTCGTGCTTATTTGCGGATCAGCGTGCCCGCACCGCGATCGGTGAAGATTTCCAGCAGCATCGCGTGTGGCACCCGGCCGTCGAGGATGACGGCCGCATCGACGCCGCTTTCGACCGCCTTCACGCAGGTTTCCAGCTTCGGAATCATGCCGCCGGTGATCGTACCATCGACCTGCAGCGCATGGATCGCAGCGGGATCAAGGTCGGTCAGCAATTCCTTGTCCTTGTTGAGCACACCCGGCACGTCGGTCAGCAGGAAGAAACGCGACGCCTGAAGCTCGGCCGCGATCGCGCCGGCCATGGTGTCGGCATTGACATTATAGGTATGCCCATCGGCGCCGATGCCGACGGGCGCGACCACCGGGATGATGCCGTCCTGCGTCAGCGTGTCGAGGATGCGCCGGTCGACCGAGACCGGATCGCCGACGAAGCCCAGGTCGACATGGCGCTCGATGCCCGAATTGGGATCCGGCGCGCGGCTGTGGCCAACCTTCTCGCACAGCACCAGCCCGCCGTCCTTGCCCGAAATGCCGACCGCCCGGCCGCCTGCGCCGCTGATCCAGCCGACGATTTCCTTGTTGATCGACCCCGCCAGCACCATTTCGGCGATCTGCGCGGTTTCCTTGTCGGTGACGCGCAGGCCGTTCACGAAATGCGATTCGACGCCCAGCTTCTTGAGCATCGCGCCGATCTGCGGCCCGCCGCCATGGACGACGACGACATTGATGCCGACCGCCTTCATCAGCACGACATCCTCGGCGAAATCGCGTGCCGCCTCCGGATCGCCCATGGCGTGGCCGCCATATTTCACGACGAAGGTCTTGCCCGCATAGCGCTGCATATAGGGCAGCGCCTCGACAAGGGTTTCGGCCTTCGCGAGGAGCGCGGGATCGGGGGCGTAGTTGCTGGTCATGCGCGCGCGCATAAGACCATATGCGCGCTACGGCAAGTTATCGATCGAGGCGACGGCCCAATGCGACCGCTGCGGAGATCAGTGGCGGCACCAGGATGATCGACAGCAGCACCTTGGTAATCATCTGCCCGACCATCAGGTCCATGATCGGCCGCTCGCCATAGAAGGAGATGGTGATGAACAGCAGCGTATCGACGATCTGCGATACGACGCTGGCGACCATGCCGCGCAGCCAGACCAGACGGCCCTCGCCGCCAGCCAACCGCGAGAAGATGAAGACGTTGAGCGTCTGCGACGTACCATAGGAGATCAGGCCGGCCAGCATCATCCGCGATCCCTGGCCCACGACGATCGGGAAGGCATCGACGGCGGGCGGATACATGCCCGGATCATGCGGTAGGGCGATGACGATATGGATCAGCGCCGCCGACACCAGCAGTGGCACGAAGCCCAGGCGCACCAGCGCGGTCGCGGTCTTCTGTCCATGAAGTTCCGATACGGCGCTGGAAATGATGACCAGCAGCAGGAAGGCAAAAATGCCCGCCTCCACCGCCAGCGGCCCCAGGGCGACCTGTTTCACGCCCAATACGCCGGCCATGCAGACCATGCCGCCATAGAGGATGGAAAAGACGAAGAGGGAGCGGGTCAGCGGCGCGGTCGATGAAGTCATCGACAGCCCTTACCGGGATTTGTCACGCGGGGGAAGATGGTGACGAACCTGCGCGGTGCGATCGGCCGTCGGCCCAACTCTGTCCTGCAGGCCGCCGCCCTTGCCACCCCCCGGCAGCGGCGTTTCCTATGCGCTCAGGATGAACTCCACCCCGGCCATCGCGTGGATTTCGGTGCAGTCATAGATCGGCAGGACGTTCGCCTTCACGTCGACGATCATTTCCAGTTCGGTGCAGGCCAGCACCACCGCCTGAACATCCTCCTTGGCGATGTCGGTCAGTTCCGACTTCATGAAGCGTTCGGAATCGCGGTTGATCTTGCCCACGGTCAGTTCGTCATAGACGATCCGGTCGATCCGCTCGGCCAGCGCAATATCGGCCGGCAGCAGCGACACGCCGTGCGACACCAGCCGCTGGCGATAATATTTCTCGGTCATCACGTTGCGCGTGCCGATCAGCGCGGCGCGGTCGATATGATCGGCCTTCATCCGCGTGCCGACGACATCGGCGATATGGACGATGGGAATGGCGACGCTCGCCTGGATCCGGTCATAGATGCGGTGCATGCTATTGGCACAGATCAGCAGCGCTTCTGCCCCGCCCTGCTCCAGCCGCTGGGCCGCGCCGATCAGATGACCGGACGCACAATCCCAATCTTCCTGCGTGACGCAGCCGGATACCTGCGCAAAATCCAGGCTTTCGATCAGCAGCGGCGCGCTGTGCTGGCCACCCTTGGCCCGGTGGATCGCCTGGTTGATAATCTCATAATAGCGGGCGGTGGACGTCCAGCTGAGACCACCAATCAGACCGAGTTTGCGCATGTCGCTCCCAATATGGGGGCGCCTGTCCGGCCCCGTGCGGGCCGGGCATGTCAGTGCCCCGTCCCTTCTTTTACGGAAGATGCGCACTTCGACAAGCCGGGACGATCCACCCGCCCCGTCGACGGGGCGATCCGACGCGGGTGGATCGGCTTGCTCAGTGGGCCAGCGCCTTGACGATCTCCTCGACCATCTTCTTCGCGTCGGCCAGCAGCATCATGGTATTGTCCATGTAGAAGACCTCATTGTCGACGCCGGCATAGCCCGCCCCGCCCATGGAGCGCTTCACGAACAGCACCGACTTGGCGTTGGCGACGTCCAGGATCGGCATGCCATAGATGGGCGACGTCTTGTCGGTCTTGGCCGCCGGATTGGTCACGTCGTTGGCGCCGATGACGAAGGCGACGTCGGCCTGCCCGAACTCGCTGTTGATGTCCTCCAGCTCGAACACCTCGTCATAGGGGACGTTCGCCTCGGCCAGCAGCACGTTCATATGGCCGGGCATGCGCCCTGCGACCGGGTGGATCGCATATTTGACGTTGACGCCTTCCTTCTTGAGCAGGTCGGCCATCTCGCGCAACGCATGCTGCGCCTGGCTGACCGCCATGCCATAGCCCGGCACGATGATGACACTGTCCGCCTGGCTCATCAGGAAGGCCGCATCCTCGGCGCTGCCGCGCTTATAGGGGCGGTCGACCGCCGCCGCACCGCCGCCCGACGGGCCGGCTTCCGCACCAAAGCCGCCGGCGATCACGCTGATGAAGCTGCGGTTCATCGCCTTGCACATGATGTAGGACAGGATCGCACCGGACGAACCCACCAGCGCGCCGGTAATGATCATCGCGCTGTTGCCCAGGGTGAACCCCATCGCCGCCGCGGCCCAGCCCGAATAGCTGTTCAGCATCGACACCACGACCGGCATGTCCGCGCCGCCGATCGGAATGATCAGCAGGAAGCCGATGGCGAAGCTCAGCGCCGTCACGGTCCAGAACACCCATGGACTCTGGTCGGTCACGAAATAGGCGATCAGGCCCAGGATCGCGGCCAGCGTGGCGAGGTTGATGACATGGCGGCCCGGCAGCATGATCGGCTTGCCCGACATGTTGCCGTTGAGCTTGAGGAAGGCGATGACCGATCCGGAGAAGGTGATCGCGCCGATCGCGACGCCCAGCCCCATTTCGATCCGGCTGGCATTGTGGATTTCGCCGGTGACGGCATCCAGAATGCCGAAGGCACCGGGATTGAGATAGGCGGCCGCCCCTACCAGCACGGCGGCAAGACCCACCAGCGAGTGGAAGGCAGCGACCAGCTGCGGCATGTCGGTCATCGCGATCCGCCGCGCGATGATGAAGCCGATGCCGCCGCCAATGACGATCGCGCCCAAAATCTCGGGCAGGCTCAGCACATCATGGGTATAAAGGGTGGTGGCGACCGCAATCGCCATGCCGACCATGCCCATGCGGTTGCCCCGCCGGCTGGTCGACGGGCTCGACAGGCCGCGCAGCGCCAGGATGAAGAGGACGCCGGAAACCAGATAAGCCAGGCTGATGCCCCAGGGGATCTGTGCGATCTCGTGCATCATTTGCGCTCCTTCTTCTTGTACATCGCCAGCATGCGTTCGGTGACCGCGAAGCCGCCGAAGATGTTGACCGATGCAAAGACGACCGCGAGCAGGCCGAGACATTTGGCCGCTAGGCTGCCGGCCTCCGCCGACGCGACCAGCGCGCCGACGATGATGACCGACGAAATGGCGTTGGTAACCGCCATCAGCGGCGTATGCAGCGCCGGGGTCACCGACCAGACGACATAATAGCCGACAAAGCATGCCAGCACGAAAATCGACAGGATGGAAATAAAGTCCATCATTCCTACTCCCTGTTCGCCCCGGAGCATCGCTCGCGCGGCGTGTGCGCCATTCGCGCCCGGTCTTTCAGCCAGGCGCGCAGCGATATGCGTTCAGCCCAGCAGCCGTTCGTTGACGACCTTGCCCCCCTGGGTCAGGCGGATGGCGCTTCCGATTTCCTCGTCCAGCACCGGCGCATTCTTCTCCTTGTCCCAGAAGGCGGACAGGAAATTATAGAGATTGCGCGAGAACAAGGCAGAGGTGTCGGCCGCGATGCGCGAAGGCACGTTGCGATGGCCCACGATCTTGACGCCGTGGCGCTCGACCACTTCGCCCGCGACCGCGCCCTCGACATTGCCGCCCTGTTCGACCGCCAGGTCGACGATCACGCTGCCCGGCTTCATCGATGCGATCTGCGCGTCGCTGATCAGGCGCGGCGCGGGCCGGCCGGGGATCAGCGCCGTGGTGATGACGATGTCCTGCTTGGCGATGTGCGACGAGACCAGCTCGGCCTGAGCCGCCTTATATTCGTCCGACATTTCCGTGGCATAGCCACCGGTCCCTTCGCCCTCGATGCCGGCCACCTTCTCCACGAAGATCGCCTTGGCGCCGAGCGATTCGATCTGCTCCTTGGTCGCGGCGCGTACGTCGGTGGCGCTGACCTGCGCGCCCAGGCGCCGCGCCGTGGCGATCGCCTGAAGCCCGGCGACGCCCACGCCCATGACGAAGCATTTGGCAGCCGACACAGTGCCCGCCGCCGTCATCATCATCGGGAAGGCGCGGTCATATTCGGCAGCCGCATCCAGCACCGCCTTGTAGCCCGACAGGTTCGACTGGGACGAAAGAATGTCCATCGACTGGGCGCGGGTGATGCGCGGCATGAATTCCATCGCCAGCGCCTCATAGCCGCCCGCCGCATAGGCATCGACCCGTGCCCGCTCGCCGAACGGGTTTAGCCCCGCGACGATCCAGGCACCGGCAGCCGCACCGCCCAGGCTTTCTGGGTCCGGCCCCTGAACGCCCAGCAGGATATCGGCGCCGGCCAGCGTCGCGGCACGATCGCCAACGCTGGCACCGGCGGCGGCATAGGCATCGTCGGCAATCGATGCCGCCAAGCCCGCGCCGCCCTCAACCGCAACGGTCGCGCCCAGCGCAATGAATTTTTTCACCGTCTCGGGCGTACCGGCCACGCGCCGTTCGCCCGCCGCCTGTTCCTTCAATATCGCAATTTTCATTATATCGGCATCCCCTCCTATGGCTTTGGTCTGGCTCAGCTGGAGATCAGCAGCACGACGATCGCGGCGAGGATCACACAGGCGATGGTGCCCCATTTCACCAGACCGACAAACCCTTCATAGGTCTGGGTCGCGCTCTTCATATTTCCGTCCGAAGCCATATCCATTCCCCTAGTTCTTACATCGTTGTGCAACCTCTTATCCTGTCCCCCCACCCCCCTCAAGCCGTAGGGTCACAAGAAAATCTTTAGAGGTTAAGGGCGCCTTTACCCCCTGCGGTTACCGTGATGGTCCAGTTACACAAGAGGGGTCCAGATGGCGCGCGACGGCGTTCCGATGCTGATGTTGATCGATGACGAGCCTGCGCAGCGACGCCTGGTGGCGGCGCTTGCGGCGCGTGCGGGCTGGCGTACCCTGTTCGCCAATGATGGAGAAACCGCGCTCGCGATGCTGGGCACGCAGGACGGCATGCTGCTCGATGCGGTATTGCTGGACCAGTGGAGCCCGGAATTCGACCCGGCCGATCTGATCCGCGATATCCATTCCCAACGCCCCACCCTTCCCATCCTGGTTCTGACCGCGCATAATAATGTCGCGGTGGCCGTCGATGCGATGCGGGCCGGCGCCACCGACTATTTGTCCAAGCCGATCGCACCCGAGCGACTGCTCGCCGCGCTCAATGCAACGGTGGAGGGCAGCGGACATGGCGAGTTGCGCCCCCTCACGGAAAAGATCACCGCCCCCCTCGCCTTCGAGGATGTGGTCGGTTCCGCTCCCCAATTCCGTGCCGCGCTCGCGGTTGCCGCCAAAGCCGCCCGTGCCCGCGTCCCCGTGCTGATCGAAGGCGAAAGCGGCGTAGGCAAGGATGTGATCGCGCGCGCGATCCACACCGCCTCTCCCCGCCACAAGCAGGCAATGGTGACGGTCAATTGCGGCGCGATCCCCGCCAATCTGGTCGAATCCGAACTGTTCGGTCATGAACGGGGCGCCTTCACCGGTGCATTCGACCGGCATATCGGCAAGTTCATGAGCGCCGACATGGGCACCATTTTCCTGGATGAGATCAGCGAAATGCCGCTCGATGCCCAGGTAAAACTGCTGCGTGTGCTACAGGATGGCGAGGTTCAACCGATCGGTGCGCGCCGTCCCGTTCATGTCGACGTCCGCGTCATCGCCGCGACCAACAAGAAATTGTCGGAGGAAATCGAGGCCGGGCGTTTCCGCGAGGATCTCTATTATCGCCTCAATGTCGTCCAGTTGACCGTGCCGCCGCTGCGGGAACGCATGGGCGACATTCCGGCGCTCTGCCGCCATCTCCTGGCACGGATCGCCGCCCAGCCGGGGCTGCGCGGCCTCGGCCTTACCGACGATGCGCTGGCCCTGCTGATGCAGCATGACTGGCCGGGCAACGTGCGCCAGTTGCAAAATGCCCTGTTCCGCGCTGCGGTACTGTGTGACGGCGATGCCCTGACACCGCATGATTTCCCTCAGATTGCCGCGCACCTGACCCGGCGCACCCAATCCGGCGCTACCGCGCTGCGACCGCGCCTGGCGACCATCTCCCATCGGGACGGTGCAGGCATCACCCTGTTCGAGGGCGACGGCCATGTCCGCCAGCTCGCCGAGATCGAGGCCGATGTGATTCGCCTGGCCATCGGCCATTATCGCGGACGCATGACCGAAGTCGCGCGGCGGCTGGGGATCGGCCGCTCGACCCTGTATCGCAAGCTGGCCGAACTGGGTATCGACAGCGCGGCCTGAGGCGAAGCGTGGCGACCCGAAGCCCGGTGCCGGGGCATATTGTCGCGGCACGCCGCTACGACGTTGAATTATCGCCGCGCCTATGCTTTGGAACAGGCATGAGAACGTCCCTTCCACTCGCCTGCTCCGCTCTTTTTCTGCTGGCCGCCTGCGGCCGCGCCGAACCTGTCGCGGACATGCCGACCCAGGAGGAGCTGGCCGCCGCCGCCAATGCCGCTGCTGCCAATGCGCTCGCCAATTCGGAAAAGGCGGATGAAGCCGATACGCGCAACTATGTGAATATCGAACATGGTTTTTCCGTCACCATGCCCGAAGGCTGGGTGAAGGATGACACGGCCAGCACCGCCGACGGCGCGGTCTATCAGGACCCCGGCGCGGGTGCGGATGTGCGCGTCTTCTGGCAGAAGAACGACCAGGACCAGACGCTGCAGCAGATCGTGGAAGCCCTTTCCAACGGATCGGAAGGCGTGGATGGCGATTTCATCGGCGACAATGAATATCGTGGCACCGCCAATGACGGCGAAGGCAATAATGTGGCGGTGCGCCTGTTCCGGCAAGCCGATGGGACGATCGTTACCGCCACCTTCGTCTATCCCGAAATGCTGAGCGAACAATATCAGCCGATCGCGTCAAAGGTGCTTGAAAGCCTGCGCGTCTTTGCGCCCAAGGCGCAGACGCCGGATGGGAAGGCTGCGGCCGTCACGCCGTTGCCGGCCGGCAACGCGGCGAACTGATACGCGCTTCTGCCCAACCGCGTTCCTGATGGCCCATGCCGGCTGCGACATGGACATGCCCGGGATGATCGCCGCGTGCCCCTGATCCAGCCTTTCGCCCCCGCCGATCAGGGGGATATTCTCGCGCTCATTCTTGGCATCCAGCGCAACGAATATGGCATCGCCATCACCGCTGCGGATCAGCCCGATCTGACCAGCATCAAAGATTTCTACCTCCCCGGCGCGGGCGGCTTCTGGGTCGCGCGCGATGGCAGTCAACTTGTCGGCACCATCGCACTCAAGGATATCGGCAGTGGTGCGGGCGCATTGCGCAAGATGTTCGTGGCGCCCAGCCATCGGGGCCGTGCAGCCGGCGTTGCCCAGGCGCTGCTCGACCAGCTACTGGATACGGCCCGCAATCGCGGCCTGGCGCATATCTATCTCGGCACCACCGCGCGCTTCCTGGCGGCGCACCGCTTCTATGAGAAGAACGGCTTCGCACTCGTCGCCGTGGACGATCTGCCGGACACTTTTCCCCGCATGGCGGTGGACAGCCGCTTCTACCGGCGCTCAATCAGTCAACCGGGAAGCTGACGGCTCAAGGATTTTCGGTACCGCTGCCCTTGGGCGAAGGCACCGCGTCCTTGGTCGTCATCGCGACTGCCGGCGGCCCCTTCTGGATCGCGGCGGACAGTTGCGCCACCTCGGGACAAGCGCCCTTGCACAGGCTCTGCGCCTGGGCCAGATTTTCCTTGGCCTTGGCGATCGCGCCCTTCTCGACCATCGCCTCGCCCTGCCCGGCAATCGCCGCCACATCCGTGGGGTCGAGCAGCAACGCTTCCTTGTACAGGCGGATCGCCTTGCCCTGCAGCCCCTGCGCGCGCGCGACCTCGGCCAGTTCGATATAGGCCGCACGGTTGCGCGGATCGACCGCCAGCGCGCTCTCCAGCGCGTCGGTGGCGCCGGTCAGGTTGCCCGCCTTGCGCGCCGCCTCGCCCGCCTTCTGCCATTCGATCGATCGTGGTTCGATCTGGGTATCGGGGCGCTGGGTCAAGCCCACGCTGGAAACGGTGGTCAGAACGACGGCAAGGGCAATCGAGGCCGGGGTGAAACGCATCAATATCTCCAGCCATGTTTCAGGCGCTGATTCCGGGCAAGTGTCGCTATTTTGCTGGCGCTTGTCCATGCTCTGTTTCAGCCGCCCCTGCGCAGCCGGGCAAAGTAGAAGCCATCGGTGCCGTCATGGCCCGGCGTCAGCAGCAGGCCATGGCCATGGGCGCGGCCCATCTCCACCTCGATCGGCTCGGCACTCCAACCGGCCTGGCGCGTCAAGAACGCATCCACCTGACCCCGCCCCTCTCTATCGGTCAATGCGCAGGTAGCATAGACCAGCAGGCCGCCCGGCGCCAGCAAGGGCGCGGCGAAATCCAGGATACGCGCCTGTTCCGATACCAGCCGGTCGAGCCGCGCCTGGGTCAGGCGCCAGCGCGCCTCGGGATTGCGGCGCCAGGTGCCCGTGCCCGAACAGGGCGCATCGACCAGCACGATGTCCGCCTGCCCCGCCAACGGTGCCAGCGCGCGCGCCTCATGCCCCTGGTCCAGCAACAGCGTCTCGATGCAGGTGACGCCGGCCCGCTCGGCGCGCGGCGCCAGCCGGTCAATCCGGTTGCGGATCGTGTCGGCGGCGATCAGCCGGCCCTTGCCGCCCATCGCCGCAGCCAGCGCCAGCGTCTTGCCGCCCGCGCCCGCGCACAGGTCGACCACCGTCTGCCCGGTCTGCGCCCCACATGCTGCCGAGATGAGCTGGCTACCGGCATCCTGCACCTCGACCGCACCGCGCTTCCACGCATCGCTCTGTTCGACCGGATAGCCCTCTGGCAGGCGCAGCGCATCGGGGATGCCGGCAATCGGCGTCGCATCCGGCAGTTCCGGCGCAACTTCAGCAGGCGTCGCTTTCAGTCGATTGACGCGCAGGTCCACCGGCGCGCGACCCAGCAACGCGTCCTGCTCCACCGGCGCGGCCAGCAAGGGCTGCAGCCAGCCCGGCACCGCCCCGGCCACCGCCCCGGCCTCGCCCGGCTCGATCGGCAGCGGCGCATGGGCCGATCCGTCGAACAACAGGGCCAGCTCCGGCTGCGCCTCGACCAGGCCGATCATCGCCGCGCGGCCGGTCTCGGGCCGGTCGGCGACGCGGCGGATCGCGTCATAGACATGGTCGCGCACCGCGCGGCGGTCGCGCGACCCGGCATAGCGCCGTTCCTTGAAATAGCGCGCGATCAGCGTGTCCGCCGCCGGCCCGCCATCACGGGCGGCGGCGATGATCGCGTCCAGCAGGTCGATCGCCGCCTGCACCCGGGCCGCAGGCGTCATCCCGCCTGCTCCTCAGCGCGTCGGATAGTTGGGGGCCTCACGCGTGATCGTCACGTCGTGGACATGGCTTTCCGACAGGCCGGCATTGGTGATCTGGACGAAGCGGGCGCGCTCCTGCAGATCCTTGATCGTGCGGCTGCCGGTATAGCCCATCGCCGCCTTCACGCCGCCGACCAGCTGGTGGATGACATCCTTGGCCGGCCCCTTGAACGGCACCTGGCCTTCAATGCCCTCGGGCACCAGCTTCATCTGGTCCTTGATGTCGGCCTGGAAATAGCGGTCGGCGCTGCCGCGCGCCATCGCGCCGACGCTGCCCATGCCACGATAGCTCTTATAGGCCCGGCCCTGATAGAGGAAGGTTTCGCCCGGCGCTTCGGCCGTGCCCGCCAGCAGCGACCCAACCATGACGCAGCCCGCGCCGGCGGCCAGCGCCTTCGCCACGTCGCCCGACGTGCGCAGACCGCCATCGGCGATCACCGGCACGCCATGCTTGTGCGCTTCATTGGCCGAATCCATGACCGCGGTCAGCTGCGGCACGCCCACACCCGCGACGACGCGGGTGGTGCAGATCGAACCGGGGCCGATGCCGACCTTCACGCAGTCCGCGCCGGCGTCGATCAGCGCCTTGGTCGCTTCGGCGGTGGCGACGTTGCCGGCCACGACCTGGACATGGTTGGACAATTTCTTGACCGCTTCCACCGCGACGGCAACCTGCTTGCTGTGGCCATGGGCAGTGTCGATGACGATCAGGTCGCATTCCGCATCGATCAGCGCCTTGCTGCGTTCCAGGCCCTTCTCACCCACGGTCGATGCGGCGGCGACGCGCAACCGGCCCGACGCATCCTTGGTCGCCTGCGGATAGGTAACGGCCTTTTCGATATCCTTGACGGTGATCAGGCCGACGCAATGATAGGCGTCGTCCACCACCAGCAGCTTCTCGATCCGGCGCTGGTGCAGCAGCCGCTGCGCCTCGTCCTGGCCGACCCCGACCTTCACGGTGGCCAGATTGTCCTTGGTCATCAGCTCACTGACCGGCTGGCTCGGATTTTCGGCAAAGCGGGTATCGCGATGGGTCAGGATGCCGACCAGCTTGCCATTGGCCTCGACGACGGGAATCCCGCTGATCTTGTGGCGCTGCATCAGCATCTGCGCATCGGCCAGCGTCGCGGTCGGCAGGATGGTGATCGGGTTGACGACCATGCCGCTCTCGAACCGCTTCACCGCGCGGACCGCATCGGCCTGTTCCTCGACGGTCAGGTTGCGGTGCAGCACGCCGATGCCGCCCAACTGCGCCATCACGATCGCCATGTCGGCCTCGGTCACCGTATCCATCGCCGACGACAGGATCGGGATATTGAGCTTGATCGCCCTGGTCACATGGGTCGACGTATCCGCCTGGCTCGGCAGCACATCGGATTCGGCGGGCTGCAACAGCACGTCGTCAAAGGTGAGGCCAAGGCGGATGTCCATGGAAAAAGCCACTTTCTGCTGTGCGGGTCGGGCTGAGGAAACCTGACCGCTGGGGGATTTGTGGCGGCCCATGTAACCATTAACCTGCAAAACGGCCAGACCCCTGGGGGATTTTATTGCGAGGCATGGGGGCCGATGCACCGATGGACGATCCATCCGGTCAGCCGAATGCGCGATTGGGATGAGATGCCCCGATGAAGTCGCTTCCTCGGCGGGGGATGGCAATCATCCTTTCAGGCCGTCCCCAAGCCGCAACGTCATGCCACTTGTCACAGTCCCAACCCCCTGTCGGATGCCGGCTCTCAACAAATTTGCGTAAGTTCTTCGCCCGCGTCCGCCATGTCGCCACATTTGGAAGGCGGAGCGATCTGCTCCGCCCCTGGCGCGGCTGGCGCCAGCACCGCGTCGATGGCCGCATATCGCTCAATCGTATCCCAGACCTCATATTGGGGTTGCCGGTCTGAACTGACAGGCTCGGAAACGAGTGGCGATACAGGACGATATTTCATATCGAGTGCCATAGATCGACAATACGGCCGGTCGATGACAATAAGCTATCTCGACGCATAATCAGGTTGAACGGAGTTCCATTCCCGCTCCCCCTCCTCCGCTCCACCCTGGATGATGGCGCAGCACTTGCCGTCCTCACGTCGGGCCAATCTTGGCCTGACCCATGCAAAACCTTCAACTGACATCATAGGCCCAGAAAAAAGGGGCGTGGCCCTCATATGGCCACGCCCCTTTTATTTCAGTCTCCGGCGCCCTCAGGCTCCGGCTGGGCTCGGATCGCCGAACGGCCCCTTGCGCTTGCGCGTCCTGGGGATCGACGAACCCGCCGCAGGGATCACCGAAGGCTTGATCGTCGTGCCGTCGTCGCGGGTGATCTCGCCCTTTTCCAGCAGCGCCTTGATCTCCTCGCCGGAGAGCGTCTCATATTCCAGCATCGCGTTGGCCAGCAGGTGCAACTGATCCTCATGGCCCTTGAGCAGTTCCTGCGCACGGGCATAGCCCTGCTCCACCAGACCACGAATTTCCTTGTCGATCAGCTTCGCCGTCTCGTCCGACATATGGACGCGCTGGCTCTGCGAATAGCCCAGGAATGTCTCGCCCTGCTGCTCTTCATATTGCAGCGGACCAAGCTTGTCGGACATGCCCCATTGGGTGACCATGTCGCGCGCCAGCTTGGTGGCGTACTGGATATCGCCCGATGCGCCCGAGGACACCTTGTCATAGCCGAAGATGATTTCCTCGGCGACGCGGCCGCCCATGGCCACGGCCATGTTCGCGTGCATCTTGTCACGATGATAGCTGTAGCTGTCCCGCTCCGGCAGGCGCATCACCATGCCCAGCGCACGACCGCGCGGGATGATGGTCGCCTTGTGGATAGGGTCGGACGCCGGCTCATGGACCGCGACGATGGCATGACCCGCCTCATGATAGGCGGTCATCTTCTTCTCGTCGTCGGTCATGACCATGGAGCGGCGCTCGCTGCCCATCATGACCTTGTCCTTGGCCGCCTCGAACTCGTCCATGGCGACCAGACGCTTGCCGCGACGGGCTGCCATCAGGGCGGCTTCATTGACCAGATTGGCAAGGTCCGCGCCCGAGAAGCCCGGCGTGCCACGCGCAATGGTGCGCGGGTTGACGTCAGGCGCCAGCGGCACCTTCTTCATGTGCACGGCCAAAATCTTCTCGCGGCCCTCGATGTCGGGACGGGGCACCACGACCTGGCGGTCAAAGCGACCCGGACGCAGCAGCGCAGGGTCCAGCACGTCGGGGCGGTTGGTCGCCGCGACGATGATGATGCCCTCATTGGCCTCGAAGCCATCCATCTCGACCAGCAGCTGGTTCAGCGTCTGCTCGCGCTCGTCATTGCCATTGCCCAGGCCCGCGCCACGATGGCGGCCGACCGCGTCGATTTCGTCGATGAAGACGATGCAGGGCGCATTCTTCTTGGCCTGCTCGAACATGTCGCGCACGCGACTGGCGCCGACGCCGACGAACATTTCGACAAAGTCCGAACCCGAAATGGTGAAGAAGGGCACGCCCGCCTCGCCCGCGATCGCGCGGGCCAGCAGCGTCTTGCCGGTGCCGGGCGAACCGACCAGCAGCGCGCCCTTGGGGATCTTGCCACCCAGACGCGCAAACTTGCTCGGATCCTTCAGGAATTCGACGATTTCCTGCAATTCCTCGCGCGCTTCGTCGATGCCGGCGACGTCATCGAAGGTGACCTTGCCATGCTTTTCGGTCAGCAGCTTGGCCTTCGACTTGCCAAAGCCCATCGCGCCGCCCGCGCCGCCGCCCTTCTGCATCTGGCGCAGCACGAAAAAGGCGATGCCCAGGATCAGCAGGAACGGAAGCGACTGGAACAGCAGATATTGCCAGAAGCTGGGCTGCTGTTCGGCCTGGCCCGAATATTTGACGTTATAATCGTCCAGCAGGTCGGTCAGCTTGGGATCATTGACCGGGACGGTGCTGAAACCCTGGCCACTCGACAGGGTGCCGGTGATCCGGTCGGGCGCGATCGCCACGTCCTTGACCTGGCCTTCCTGCACCTTGGCGCGGAATTCCGAATAGGCGATGGCGCTGCCGGCATTGGCAGCCGGGCGATCGAACATCGAGACGAACAGAAGCAGGGCGATGATGACGCCTGCCCAAATCATCGCACTCTTGATCCAGGGATTGCCCTGCGGGTCTTTCTCGTCGTTCATCCTCACTCACTTTCACCTGGCAAGATAGGGCGTACCAAAGAAAGCGCAAGCTGGGCAACGGCGCTTCCTGCCGGAATCCGGGCGATCAGTTGCCCGTCAGTTGGAAAAGCGCGACATAGACAAGGACGATCGCCAGACCGGCGGACAGGCCACAGAGCAGATAGCCCATATAGAGAAGCAGGGGCGGATGCGGCTTGTTGAGCTTTCGGTTCCGCTTGGCCGCCGAGAGGATCACGCTGGCCAGCAAGCCATAGGTCAGCGCCGCAAATTCCATCATTCCAAACTCATCCCGCTATTGGTCACATTACTGTGGTTAACGGGCCATGGGTTAAGAACCGGTCAGCACGCCGCCCAAAAGCGACCGACCGTTGGCGTCCTGCGCTGGACGGTGGAACTTTTCCGAATGTTCAGCGTCGCGGTGGTGCGGGCGACAATGTCCATGCCGCGCCACCACGCAGCAGCCAGTCGCCCAGACTCGCCTGCCGCCCGGCCCGCGCGGCGGCAATCGCCCGGTCCAGCGCCTCGCCGCGCGGCAAGACGATCCCCGGCTCGGCCGAACAGAGCATCGCGATCAGCAGCCGCCGCAGCAGTTCGCGCGGCAGGTCGGTGCGATCCAGCACCCAGGCATCGGTCGATGGATGGATATGCGCTGCCGCCAGCCCCGCCACGGTCCATTGCAGCGCCACCTCGGCCTCCGACAGCGCAGCCGCACTGCGCGCGGCCGCCTCCGCATCGATCCAGTCGACCCCATCCAGGCGCCGGCGCAGCGCAGCACGGTCGAACTTCGGATCGGCATTGGACGGGTCGAGCACATAGGGCAGCCCGGCCTGGTCGGCATGGGCCTGCAACGCCACCTTGCGCACTGCCAGCAATGGCCGCAACACCCGGCCAGTTCGCCCCCGCACGCCCGCCAGGCCACCGACACCCGATCCCCGGTTGAGCCGCATGAGAAGGGTTTCCAGCTGATCGTCCGCATGATGGGCGGTCAATATCCAGTCCAGCCCGGCGCCGGCCCGCCATGCCTCCAGCTGGGCATAACGCTGCCGCCGCGCCCAATCCTGGACATTGCCGGAAACGGGGGCCTCTGGTGCCAGCGTGGCGTGGGGAATGCGCCGCTCCGCGCACCAGCGCGCCACCATCGCCGCTTCGGCGGCCGATTCGGCGCGCAACCCGTGATCCAGCGTGGCTGCAGCGATCCGGCCGGGCCAGGCCTGTACAGCCAGGTCCAGCAGCGCCATGCTATCCGGCCCGCCCGATACCGCAATGCCGAACCGGGCCGTCTCCTCCCCATCCACCAGTGCGCGCACGGCCAGCCGCAGCGCATCAGGGCGATGGGACGGTGCCAGCTCCGGCACGGCTATCGGCTCAGACGCTGCACTTGGCCTTGGTCCGGCCCTTGTCCATCATGCCGCGCAGGCCGCTCGACAGCGTCGCACCATAAACCTGCTCCAGTTCCGCATAGACCTTGCAGGCATCAGCCGGCTTCTTGAGCTGGATCAGCGCCTCACCCAGATAGGCCAGACTATCAGCCGCACGCTCGCCACGCGGGCGTTTCTGGTAATTTTCATAGAAGGCGACCGAAGCGAGCGCCGGCTTGCCATCGTCCAGATAGGCACGGCCCAGCAGGTTGGCCGCGCGGCTGCCGACCGAACTATCGCCATATTTATCGACCGTCGCCTTCAGCTGCGCCTGCGCCTCGGGATAGAATTTCGCATCCCACAAGCGGAAGCCATAGCTGTAGGCGTCGGCAGCGGCATCGCCGCTGTCCGGCTTCTCGATCGCTGCGACGGCGGTCTTACGGGCCTCGCTCGCGCCCGCCGTTGCCGGCGCGGCGGCGGGCGCCGGCTTGGCCGCTGCAGGCTTGCTCACGGCCGGCTTGGATGGCGCCGGCACATCAACGCCACCGGCCACCGGGACGGTGGGCCGAACGGCGGGTGGATCGGCCTGCAACCGCGCCTCGTTTTCGGCCTTATATTTGGTAAACGCCTCTTCCAGCTGCTTGAGCTTATAGCTGTTTTCCTCGACCTGCCCGGTAATCGAGGCAAGTTGGGATTCCAGCGCCCCCACCCGTGCAGTCAGATCGGCGACCGGGGTCGAGGCGGGCGTACCCGGCGCTACGACCGGCGCGGTCGGGCGCGTGATTTCGGCTTCCACCGGCGTTCCGGCCGGGAAGACCTTGCGCTGCACCGCGCGCATTTCCTTTTCCAGCCGGTCGACGCGCACATCGACGCTCGGATTTTGCTGTGCGGCGGCCGATGGCGCCAGCCCCAACAGCGCAGGCGCAACCAGCGCCAGAGCGGTGGTCGCGAAAAAAGCGTAACGCATGATGATCCCCGACTAAATCTCTCCGCCTTTAACCATAGGCGGGCGCGCCACGCAACAAAGCGCCGCGTGTCCCTGCCGTCCGGACAAGGGACAGGGTCAGTTTCCGGCGCTGGGCGCCGGCGTCTCTGGTGCTGGCGCGGGCGTAGCCGACGCAGGCACGGGCGCCTGGATCGACGGCGTGCCGACGGGTGCCGATGTCCGCGCAGGCGTTCGGGCCGGCACAGCCGCAGGGACCTGGCCAGCCGCTGCCGGTGCGGCGCGCGCCAACAGTGCCTCGGCATTCACCGGAACATCTGCGATCGTTCGGTCTGCGGCTCCCAGCGGCGCTATCGCCTTGCCACCGACCGTAACGGTCAGCGCTTGCGGGCGACCGGTCAGGATCATCGGCCCCTTGGCATCGGCCGGCAGGGTGAAGCTTTCCCCCTTCTTCATCGTGCCGTCTTTCAACCGCTCGCCCGCCTCGTCATAGATGCGCAGCCACACATCGTCGACCGCCGTGAACACCACCGGCCCGGTAACGGGGGCGGCAACCGGGGCGCCAGCCGCCGGCTGCTGCGACTGTGCGGGCCGCTGCTCCTGCTGCTCGGCGATTTCTTCGCCGGTCGGCGGGGTCAACAACTGGGTGCGCCAGATGGTGAAGCCGGCGATCACGACGATGGCGATCACCGCAGCCGTCCAGGCCAGGGTACGCGAAGGCACGCGCGCAGGATCAGCAGGCTCAAACGCCTCATAACGGGTCGCGCCCATGTCCGTATTATGCACGGCACTCCGTACGTCGGCGGCGATCGCCACTTCGTCCAGGTCCACGGCCCGCGCATAGGCCCGCGCAAAGCCGACCGCATAGGGGATGCCCGGCAGCGCCGCATAATCGTCCCGCTCGATCGCCTCCAGCTGGCGCTGCGCGATCCGCGTGCGGGTGGCGATATCCTGCACCGACAGGCCCTGGGCCTCGCGTGCGGCGCGCAACTTCGCGCCGGGGGTGCTGGGCTGCGCTTCCGGCGCGCTTTCCGCGCCGGTTTCGAGTTCGGGTTCGTCTGCCATGCTGCTCCGCGACCTTGGTTGGCGGCCTTGTCTCATTGCGGGACGGCGCTTGTCAACGCCGGGCCGGTCTCTTTTCAGGTGAGTTCGATGCCCCGTTGTTCGGCCCATGCCGTCAACTGCACGCGGATATCGCTCGCGCCGCTATCCAGCATATCACGCATCAACGCCTGCAATTCGCCGACATCGACGGCACGGATCATCGCCTTGACGGGACCGACCGAAGCCGGCGTGATCGACAGGCGCCGCACGCCAAGGCCGATCAGCGCCATCGCCTCCAGCGTGCGCCCCCCCATCTCGCCGCACACGCCGACCGGCACCTTATAGGCTGCGCAGGTTCGCACCACCCGGTCCAGGAACCGCAGGATGGCGATGCTCAGCCAGTCATAGCGTTCTGCCAGCCTGGGATGCGCGCGGTCGGCCGCGAACAGGAACTGGGTCAGGTCGTTGGTCCCGATCGACAGGAAATCGAGCTGCGGCAGCAACAGATCGAGAACTTCGGCCAGTGCCGGCACCTCCAGCATCGCGCCATAGCGCACCGCCTGCGGCAGCTTCTTCTTCTGCGACACCAGCCATTGGCGCTGATGCTCGACCAGCGCGCGGGCCTGTTCATATTCCCACGGCTCGGACACCATCGGGAACATGATGTTCAGCACCTTGCCTGCACTCGCCTCCAGCAGCGCCCGCGCCTGCGCCTTCATCAGCGCGTCCCGGTCCAGCGCCAGGCGGATCGCGCGCCAGCCCATCGCCGGATTATCCTCCTGCTCGTCATCCTCCCGCTGCATATAGGGCAGCGCCTTGTCGCCGCCGATGTCCACGGTGCGGAAAATGACGGGCCGGTCGCCGGCGGCATCCAGCACTTCCTTGTAGAGCCGCTGCTGCTTCTCGCGCTGGGGCAGGGTCGCCGACACCAGAAACTGGAATTCGGTGCGGAACAGGCCGATCCCATCGGCGCCGACAACATCCAGCGCCTGCGCATCCTCGCGCAGGCCGGCATTGACCATCAGCTCGATCCGCGCCCCGTCCAGCGTCACCGACGGCAGGTCGCGCATCGCGGCAAACTCCGCACGGCGCTTCTGCGTCACATGCAGCTTGTTCTCGAACGCCTCTTCCATGTCGGATGTCGGGCGGATCAGCAATGCGTTGCTGCCGACGTCCATCAGGATCAGATCGCCCTCGTTCACGCGGTGGCGGATATCGCGCACACGCCCCAGCACCGGCACCCCCATGGCGCGGGCGACGATCGTGACATGCGCGGTCAGCGACCCTTCCTCCAGAATGACGCCCTTCAGCCGCCGCCGGTCATATTCCAACAATTCGGCCGGCCCCAGGTTGCGCGCGATCAGGATGGCATCCTGGCGCAGCCCCATCTGCGCTGCGGTGCCCAACTGGCCGGACACGATTCGCAGCAGCCGGTTGGCCATGTCTTCCAGATCGTGCATCCGATCGCTCAACAGCGGATCATCGATCTGGCGCATCCGCATCCGGGTACGCTGCTGCACCCGTTCTATTGCGGCCTCGGCGGTCAGGCCGCTGTCGATCGCCTCGTTGATGCGGCGGATCCAGCCCTCGTCATAGGCAAACATCTTGTAGGTTTCGAGCACCTCCTGATGCTCGCCCTCGGTGCCGAACTCGACCGCACCGGTCATCCGGTCGATCTGCTCGCGCATCTTGGCAAAGGCAGAGATGACGCGCTGGCGCTCCGCCTCGGTATCCTCGGCCACGGTATGCTCGATATGGACGCGCGGCTGGTGAAAGACGACATGGCCACGCGCCATGCCCATCACCAGTTGCAGCCCGGTCATGATGTTGGACCCGGTTTCCTGCACGCGGTTATCGGTCGATCCGTCGTCGGCCAGTTCGGCATTGGCGATCAGTTCGGACAGCACCATCGCGACCGTCTGCAGCGCCTCGATCTCGACCTCTTCATATTTGCGCGGCTCGACATGCTGGACGCACAGCACCCCCAGCGCGTTCTCGCGCCGCACGATCGGCACGCCGGCAAAGCTGTGAAACAGTTCCTCGCCGGTTTCGGGGCGATAGGAAAAATCGGGATGGGCCGCCGCTTCGTCCAGGTTCAGCGTCTCGACATTGGTGGCGATCAGCCCGACCAGCCCCTCGCCCTTTGCCATCCGCGTGACATGTACCGCCTCCTGCTTCAAGCCGCGCGTCGCGAACAGTTCCAGCACGCCTTCGCGCACCAGATAGATGGAACAGACCTCGCTCGACAGCGACTCGCCGATGATCTCGACCACCTTGTTCAGCTTGGCCTGGGCGCTGGTTCGCGCTGCCATCACTTCCTGCAGGCGGACGAGTATCTGGCGGGCGGCGGCGGCGGGGGTGCTGGACATGATAAAGCGCTAACAGATGGAGCGCTTTCATTCCAAGTGCTTTCCGCGCGACATGATCGGAACGCGAGCGGAAAAGCACGATTATTGCGCATCGCTGATAACCCGCGCCATCTTCCTCATTTGCGTGGCGGAAACAATCTGTACATTCGTCATACAAGCAAAGGCTGCATTCAAGCATGTCAGGGAGATTAGGGACCATGGAAACGACCACGCCTACGGAGTTTGAACAGGACCTGCTCGATCGCGGTTATTCGCGCCGTCAGCTGGCGAAGGTAACCGCCTTGCTCGGCGCCGGCGCCGTCGCGATGCGCACCGTGGGTGCCGCCGCGCAGCAGGCGGCCAAGCCGGTGGCCGGCGCCGTCCGCATCGGCGCCAACGAATGCTGGACCGGCCCTTTCCCGATCGCCCAGGAAGCCGCGTTCAAGCTGGTGCGCGAAGGCAATCGCTACGAACCCGACGATGAACATGCCAAGCTGTTCGCCGCCGTCGCCCAGGTGGAGGGCATTCCCGCCGACCGCATCGTCGCCTGGCCCGGCTCGTCCGATCCGCTGAGCCGCGTCGCCGTCGCCTTCGCCTCGCCGACCAAGAGCATCGTCACCGCCGACCCGACCTATGAAGCGATCTGGCGCACCGGCGACTGGCTCGGCGCCAAGGTCATCAAGGTGCCGCTGACCAAGGACAACGCCCATGACGTGAAGGCGATGCTGGCGGCCGATCCCAATGCCGGCGTCTATTATATCTGCTCGCCCAACAACCCGACCGGCACGATCACGCCGATCGCCGACATCGAATGGCTGGCCGCCAACAAGCCCAAGGATTCGGTGCTGGTGGTCGACGAGGCCTATATCCACTGGACCGACACGCCGCGCGCCGCCAAGCTCGCCGCGACCCGCGACGACGTGCTGGTGCTGCGCACCTTCTCGAAGCTGTTCGGCATGGCCGGCATGCGCCTGGGCCTCACCTTCGCCGCGCCCTCGCTGATGGAAAAGATGATGCGCTATGACGGTGGCCAGGTCACCGGCATGCTGCCGATGACCGCCGTCGCCTGCGGCACGGTCTCGGTCGCCCAGGCCGACCTCATCAAGCAGCGCCAGGCGGAAATGGCCGCCAATCGCGACAAGGCGATCGCCCATCTGACCAAGAAGGGGATCAAGGTCCTGCCCGGCAGCAAGGCCAACATGTTCATGGTCGACTGGGGCAAGCCCGCCAAGCAGATGCAGGCCGCTATCCTGGCCCAGAATGTCCAGATCGGCCGCAACTGGCCGATCTGGCCCAATGTTTCGCGCGTTTCGGTCGGCTCGGCCGAGGAAATGGACGCATTCTGCAAGGCTGTGGACGCGGTCTGGAAGGCCTGATCCAAGCTTCCGCTACGAAAAGGGGCTGCGGGGCGCAAAATAAAGCGCGCCGCAGCCCCTTTTGCATTGCGGATATTGTTCCCGACTTCGTTTCTCCAGACGAAATCCAAGGCATTTCGCAGGAAAACAAGGGGACAATCGGCATGACCATGATGTTGGACAAGGAAGCGCGGGAAGACCTGATCGAGCGCGGCTATTCGCGCCGCCAGCTTGCCAAGGTTGCCGCCCTGATCGGCGCCGGCGCCGCGATGCACGAAATGCTGGCCGCGCCCGCCTTCGCGCAGCAGCAGGCCGCCCGCGGCGTCAAGGGCGCGGTGCGCATCGGCTCGAACGAATGCTGGACCGGCCCCTTCCCCTCGGGCGTCGACGCCATTGCCAAGGCCGGCGCCGTCGGCAACTGGTATGATCCCGACAATTATCGCGGCGACCTGGTCTCGACCATCGCCAAGGTGGAGGGCATTCCCGAAGCTCAAGTGATGCTGTGGCCCGGTTCGGGTGGCCCGCTGGTCTCGACCGTCGCCGCCTATTGCTCGCCGACCAAGGGCCTGGTCACCGCCGACCCGACCTTCGAATCCGCCTGGCGCACCGCCGACTATCTGAAGGCACCGATCGCCAAGGCGCCCCAGGCCATCGGCAAGGGCCATGACGTGAAGGCCATGCTGGCCGCCAATCCGAACGCCGGCCTCTATTATATCTGCACGCCCAACAACCCGACCGGCACGATCACGCCGATCGCCGACATCAAGTGGCTGCTCGACAACAAGCCGGCTGACGCCATGCTGTTGGTCGACGAAGCCTATCTCCACTTCTCCGAGGCTCCCAGCGCCGCCTCGCTGATCGGCAACCGCAAGGACATCATCGTCATGCGGACCTTCTCGAAGCTGTTCGGCATGGCGGGCATCCGCCTCGGCCTCACCTTCGCCGATCCCGAAGTACAGAAGCGCCTGATGCTGTTCGGCCCGTCGGCCGGCGGCCTGTCGATCACTGCCATGGCCTGCGGCAACGCGGTCTATCCCGAAGCCGCGCTCATCAAGGCGCGCCGCGACGAGATGATCGCCGCCCGCGACCAGACCATCGCCTGGCTCACCAAGAAGGGCATCGAAGTCCAGCCCGGCAGCCAGGCCAACATGTTCATGGTCAACTGGAACAAGCCGGCCAAGGAAATGCAGGCGGCGCTGATGGCCGCGCCCGAAAAGGTGCAGATCGGCCGTAACTGGTCGATCTGGCCCAACGTCTCGCGCGTCACCGTCGGCTCGGCCGCCGACATGACCAAATTCTGTGCGGCTGTGGACAAGGTCTACAAGGCGTAAGCCTGTTCACGGCACCCCATAGCAAAGCCGTCACGAAGGAGGGGCGTCCGGACAACCGGGCGCCCCTTTCGCATCAATAAGCGTTGCTCTCGTCACTGGATGCCTCTGCCGGTAGCGCGCCATAGCCATTGTTCGCGGCCTTCTGCTCGCCCAGTCGGTTCAGCGCGACGGCGATGCCGGCACGGATACGCTGGATGCGGTCATTGATGATGGCATCGTCATCCGACACCAGCCGTCCTGCCGCCCGAACGCTGTCATCCGCCGATACCTCGCGGAAATAATAATCCGGCGGAAATCCGTGCCGGGAAGCGGCCTCCTCGATCAGCGCCGCCGCACGGTCGAAACCGATGCAGCGATCAAAATCGCCCACCATATGCGATGTGGCAAGGCGATTGTGGCAATCGCGACTATGGTCGGCTGCACCGGACATGCCCGTCTCGGAATAGATGCGGTCAAATTCGCTCACCGCCATCTGCAGATCGGCATCGTCCAGCGGAGGGATGGCCAGTTGGGCAGGCACTTCGCCCGCAACCGGGGTTTCAACCGGCACGCCAAAATCGGCCATGTCGTTGATCGGTTCCACCGCATTATAGGATGCTCCCGCATCGGGCTGGCGCGAGCGCTCCATCGCCCCGATGGCGATCACGACGCCTACACCGATGCCGATGATATAGAAGGCGGCCTTCAGCCCGCGACGCCAGGCTGGCCTGCCGCTGCGCACCGCCTGCTGTTCGGGCTCGATCCGGGCGCGACGCGCCTGCGCGCCGCCTCGCATCGGCGGTGCGTCGAGATCGAACACTTCCTCATATTCGCCCTCGATGATGCCGTCATCGACGGACGTGGACCGACGCTTGTGCATTTTACCCCAGGGCAGGATCGCGAGCAGCGATCCAATCACCACCGCCGCGATCGCAGGCAGCAGGAAGGCCAGGCCAGGCGCGACAAACAACAGGGCGAAGAACCAGTGCCACCCCCAGACATTTTTGGCGCACAGGAAAGCGGCGATCGTCAGGGGCAGGGTAAAGCGGAAATAGAGGCACAGGGCGATGACGAACAACGCTCCCAGAACACCCAAATAGGTTTCCAATCCCTGTAGGGATGCGACAATCTGCGCTACGGCATATAAGGCGATCAATATTGCCGGCATCACATCCCCGCCTCATAATCAGTCATGCGCGCGGACGACACACCGCACGAACTCAATATTTGGCGATAATCATGATTCCCCGAATTTATCTAGATCATGATGGAATTTAATCATCGGCTCTAGAATATCTTGCGCACCGACAGCATCAGCGTCCGCCCTTCGGGGTCGAGATAGGCGGGCTGATAGGCGACCGGCGTCGCGCCCGTGCCATCGGTCACGCTCTGCCGCCGGTTGAGCAGATTGCCGACGGTGAAGCTCACCCGCATGCCCCGCGCCCAGTCCTGCCCACGGAACCGGTTGGCTAGGTTCGCGAACAGCCGCAGGTCGAACGTCACCAGTTCGCCAAAGCGCAGGTCGCCGCCCGACGCCGTCTGGTCGCCGGTCACATGCGATGCGCTCTGCCAATTGCCGTCCAGCCGGATGCCGACGCCATTGTCGATCACGCCACTGCTCAGCTGCACCTTGTGGCGCGGCTGCGGACTGCCGCCCAGCGTGCCGCCGTTCAACAGGTCTACCCACGGCCCGCCTTCGCTCAGCAGCACCGCGTCGCGCAGCATGATGCTGTGATAGAGCGACAATTGCAGCCGCGCGCCATTGTCGCTGCCACCGCCGAACGGACCGCCACCGGGCGGACCAAAGCCGCCCCGTCCGCCCGGGCCACCGGGACCACCAGCCCCCATTCCAGGCGGCGGGCCATCGGGCGGTCCCATGCCATCGGGCGGAGGGCCGGGTGGCGGCCCAAAACCATCCGGTCCGCCAAAACCGCCGGGTGGCCCCATCGGCGTCGCGTCATCGGGACGATGACCATTGACCAAAATCTCGGCCTCGTCCGCCGCTGAACCATCTTCACCTACCGCGTCGGGCCGTCGCATCGCCTCCTCCGTTTCGGGCCTGTCGGTCTGCGTCCCTTCTGCCTGCGCCGCCGCGCGCCGCCATGGCGGTACAAAGCCGGCCGGCGGCTCGGGCCGCTTGGGCTTGCGCAATATCTGCGTGAAATTGAGGCCCCAGCGCAGCTGCTTCACCTCCTCGCGCGCGACATTGACGGAGCGCGTGTCGATCCGCGTCAGCATCCCTTCCTCGTCGCGGCTGTAGCGATCGGGGAAAGCAGCCTCCAATGCGGAGGACACGCCGGTCAGGCTGATGATCGCGTCGCGCGTCTCGCTGCTCACATAATTGGCCGACAGGGTCAGGTTGACCTTGGTGAGCGGCTTCACCGTCGCGCCCAGCTTGAACTGGTGGCGATTGTCGGCGGTCAGCGCCGGATTGCCGCCGGTCACCTGCGTCACCGTCACGCTCTCGCCCCGCACATAGTCATAGACGCGCACATTGCTGGTCGTGATCGTCGGGCTGTTGCGCTGGTCCAGCGTCGGCGCGGTCCGGTCATTATTGACCGCCGCGATGATGGTGATGCCGGTGCGGGGCGTCCAGCTCAGGCCATATCCCAGCGTGCCGAGCGTGCCATAGTCGGAAACCTGCGTCACCGATGCGTTCATATTGGCGGTCAGCGTCCCCAGCACCGGCAGGAAGCCATTGCGCCGGCTGGCGATCGGCAGGTCGAAACTGATCTGTGCGCCGCCATTGGTGCGGCTCGCGGTCCGCTGCGACATCACCCCATCCAGCGTGCTGGACGATCGCAGGCTGCTCGTGTCGCCGCTCAGGCGCAGGTTCATGCCGACATTGCCGGCCGGCAGCTTGAACAGCTTGCCATTGACCAGCAGGCTGGCGCTTCCCGTGTCCTGCAACGCCCGCGCCTTCTGCGTGCCCATGGCCCCGAGCAGGCTTGCCGGCAGCACGCCATCGGCATCCACATCGCCCGCGTCCAGCGCCGCCTGCACATCGTCCAGATCATAGCCGCGATCGCTATCGGTCCGGGTGTCGCTATGGCTGTAGCTGCCGATCACCGACATACGCCAGGTCTTGGACAGGTCGATGTTCAGGCTGACGCCGCTGCTCAGCGTCAGCGCGCGCGTGTCCTGATGCAGCGGATCGAGCGACAGGATGCGGTCGACCGTCTCGTCGCCATCGGTCAGGCTGCCGGTGGGCAGGCCATTGAGCGCCTTGCTGCTCTTGTAATCCGCCCGCCCGTTCCAGGACAGGTTCGCCGTCTCGCTCAACTGATGCGCGACCGTAGCGTTCAGCATATAGCTGCGGGTGGCGGGCGACAGCGTGCGATAGGCGCGGTCGTCGCTGACCCGCCCGGTCGGGTCGCCCGCCGCCGCCGGATCGACGATCACATCGCGTTCGCTTTCCAGCAGCGAGGCGGAGGATTTGGCCCGCGCCGTCACACTCACCCGGTCATTGTCGCGAATGCGGGTATAGCCGACATCGCCGGCCAGATTTTCGCCCTGCCCCGCCGTTGCCATCCCGCCGCCCAGATTGGCGACCTGCGATCGGAAGCGGCGATGCAGGATGATGTTCACCACCTTGCGCTGCGCGTCATAGCCATATTTGAGCGCGACCTCCTCGGGCAGGATGTCGAGCCGCAATATCGCCTCGGTCGGCAGGTCGCTGACCTCGTTGACGCCCGAAATCCGCTTGCCATTGACCAGCACCACCGGGCCGTCATCGCTGCGCCCCTGATTGCTGCTGGTCTGCGCCGCGATCTCGTCCAGCAATTCGCTGACCGTGCCGACGCCATAGGCATCGATGTCGGCACGGCCGAGCTGGTTCTGCGCCGGAATGTCGCCGATCACCGCGCCCGGCGGCGCCTGCCCGGTGACGACGATATCGTCGCTCGCCACGCTCTGCGCCGCAGCGGGCGTCGACAGGGCGAACGGGGACAGGGCGAACAGGCTGCATCCGGCGCGCAGCAGGGCGCTGCCCGCCCGACGGCAGGACAAGGATAGGCAAGGCATCGGCATCTATCCCGTCAGTTGCGCGGCGGCGGTCCGCCCGCGCCGCCCGGTCCATCCGGACCGCCGAGGCCACCGGGGCCTCCACCGGGACCACGCCGCGGCATCAGGCTGCGCATCTCCTCGGCCGACAGCACCCCGTCATGATCGGCGTCCGCCGCATCGAAGCGCGCATGTTCGAACGCCAGCACTTCCTCCAGCGAGGCGCCGGCGTCATAATTGCTGTTGGCCTGGGCGATCGCGCTGGCATTGAGCGGTTCGATCAGCCGGCCCAATATCGCATCCTCGGGGTCGTCGCCCAGCTTGGGCATGATCGCCTCGGCCACCGGTCCGCCCTGGTCGCCCATCGCGCCCGTCTCGGACAAAGCGACCGATCCCATGCTGCTCTGCCACGCCTGAAACTCGGCCAGGCTCAGCGCGCCATCATGATTGCCGTCGATCGCTTCGAACCGGCTGCGGATGATCTTCTCGCGCCGCGCCTGCACCACCAGCCGCAATTCGTCGATCGTCACGATGCCGTCGCGATTGCTGTCGGCTTCGGCAAACATGGCGGTCACGATCCTGTCGATCTGGCTGCGCTTGATCGGCTTCATCTCGCGCGGCTTTTGCGGCCGGCCTTCGCCGCCACCGGGAGGGCCGCCGCCGCCGGCGGGCCACCGCCCATGCCGCCTCCCATACCGCCGCCGCCCATGCCGCCACCCATGCCCCCCTGGGCCAGCAACGGCGCCGAACAGAGCAGCAGCGCCGCCCCGATCATCATCTTGCGCATCGCGCCTCGTCCTTCTTCATGAAAATGGGAACGGGGCGGTGCCGTCCCAGGCACCGCCCCGCATCGGTCGCGATCAGAGCGTGCAGCGCACCCGCTTGCCGCGATAGAGATAGCTGTCCAGCCTGGCGTCATAGCTCTTGTAGCGATTGCGGCAGGCCTTCTGGTGCGCCGCGCCGGTAAAACGGCCCTGGCTGGGCTGGGCCTTGATCGGCTGGGCCTTCGCCGGGGCAGGCTTCTTGGCCGGCGCCTTGCTGCTCGCCGGCTGGCTCGCGCCATGATGCGGCGCCTGCGCCATGGCCGGCGCGCCCAGCGTCGCCATCAGCGCGGCGGCGCCCAGGGTCAGGAGCGAAGGATAAGTCATGTCATGGCCTTTCATCTGGGTGGAAAATCTCCGCCCCGTCTGTGGCCACCCGATTTTGCCCCGTCATTTCACGAATATTTCAGAAGCCCGCGCCTTATTGCCCTCCTCTGTCAAAGACTTGGCCCGGCAAGCACGCGGCGCGCCGAGATCACAGCCGCCTTGCCAAATTCCCGATATGCGGTATCCAATCCCGCAAATTGAACTTGAACTGGGAGGATGGGATGCGGTTGAGGCAGGCAATGATCGGGCTGGCCTTTCCCCTGCTCGTCGCGGCGCAAGCGCCCACACCCGCCGCGTCCCCCGCCAGCTGGACCGACCCGACCACCGGCCACCGCATCGTCCGCGTCGATGACCGGCCCGGCAATTACGGCCTCTACTTCAACTACAACCCCTTCACCCCCGACGGAAAGCGCATGGTCTATCTGACGCCGGAGGGGATCCGCGTCGCCAACACCAGCGACTGGACCACCCGGCTGGTGCTGAAGGAAAAGGTCGACCGGCTGCTGTTCGTCGGCCACCGCGCCAATGTCGCTTATTATACCACCAACCCGACCGGCAGCAGCGAGGGCGAACCGTCCTTCATCGTCTGGTCGGTCGATCTCGACAGCGGTAAGCGCCGCCGTATCGCGGCAATGCCGGGCGGCCGCATCGAATCCATCAATGCGGACGACACGCTGCTCGCCGGCCATCGCGAACTCGCCCCGCCGCCGCCCGCCATCGCCGCCCAGGGCAAGCGCGATCCGAAAACCGGCTCGCCCAGCTATAGCGGCACCGACGATCAGGGCCGCCCCCTCTCCTTCGCCGCCGCCAAGGAAAAATGGATGGAGGCCCGGCTCGCCGCCGGCGTGCCGATGGAAATCTTCGCGATCGACATCGCCACCGGCCAGCAGCGCCGCATCACCGCGTCGAAGGACTGGCTCAACCATGTCCAATTCTCGCCGACCGATCCCGATCTGCTGATGTATTGCCATGAGGGTCCCTGGCAGCAGGTCGACCGCATCTGGACCATCCGCACCGACGGCAGCGCCAAAACCAAGGTGCATCAGCGCATCCTGCAGGGTGAGATTGCCGGCCATGAATATTGGGCGCCCGACGGCCGCACCATCTGGTATGACCTCATCATGCCACAGGGGATGCGCTGGCTTGCCGGCCATGACGTCGCCAATGGCGCGCGCCGCTGGTATGCGATCCGCCCCGGCCAGGGCTCCTATCATTTCGCCTCATCGCCCGACGGCCGCAGCTTCTCCGGCGACGGCGCCAATGACGGCAAATATATCAGCCTCTTCCACCCCCGCCCCGACGACAATCCCCGCGCCCGCAACACGCTGGCCGGCGACACGCTGATCGCCACCGGCACGCTGGAGACGGAACGGCTCGTCGATCTCGCAAGCCATGACTACACGCTCGAACCCAACCAGCATTTCACGCCGGACGGCAAATGGCTGGTCTATCGCAGCAATGTCGCAGGCAACCCCGCTATCTACGCCGTCGAAATCGCCAAACCCCGCTAGGCCGCGCGCGGACAAGCCCGGCGCCCGCCGAATGGCGAGGATGGGTGGGGTGCGCAATGCCCCTTATCCCATCATCCCAGCGAAGGCTGGCATCTCAGGCAGGCGCACGCGACATAAACGGATAGCGCAAGACGGCTGGCCTCTTTCTGCCACCGCCTGAGACCCGAGCCTTCGCTGGGGTGACGGAGTTGGAGTGGCTAAGCGCCAGATTGTTTTGGCAGTTCTTCATACCCCTTTCTCCGCGCTCTTCGCGGCTCCGCGTGATTCATTATTCGCGCGGAGCCGCGAAGAGCGCGGAGGAGAAAGAAGGAAGGGCGGGAATGGTGGGAAGCGGAATGACCGGATTGAAGCGGAAAATTGCGGTTAGCGGAACTCGCGCAACACCTGCTGTACAGCAAGTTCAATTGCCCTCAATGACTGTTTAAACATGGCAATTGCGTAGCAAACGAGCGCGACCATGAAGCCGAAACCGAGCCAGTCCCCTTCACCGAAAATCCAGTTACCCATCCATCCCCCAACGATGAGGAATAAGACCGTGCAATAGCGTGGCAGGGTAAACGGAAACGAATACATAATGCGCTCAGCAACCTGCCGTTCGTTGCCGATCTGGGCAGGGGAAAGCAACCCTGGCAGCATCCTGATCCCAAATGCCCCGTCGAACATTAGTAGCGTGCCTCCCAAGGCAAGGGTAAGCCCGTCTGCCGGGGAACAGCATCCCACGCCGCAGGAAACATCAGTAGGGCTGCGATGAACAGCATGAACCATATCGACTGAAAAACCCGCATTAGGTCACTCTTAATGGCGAGGTGAACGTCTACAAGTGGTCGCTTCGCGCCGGGCAGCTTTCCCGCCCAGGAGCGGACGGGCAGCTATCGGGGGAGCGAGGCGCCAGGCGCGCCGGTGAACGGCGATCGAGGGTGGTTAGCGGACTGGCGGCTATTGGAGCCACAGTGTAGAAATTTGCCGGAGGGGGATGTGTCCTCCCGACTCATGCTATGCAGCAACGATGAAGATACCAAACGTCTCCAGTGAAACCGTGATACGGCTGACGGCCATAGGGCTTCTGCTTCTACTTTTCGGACTGCCAACCGGTGTGTTCATTTGGATGACCGCTGTGCCGGGGCAATCGTATCTCGGTCCGTTGCCCCCTTTGACATTAGACCAGTCGCGCCTGACGGAGTCGTTGAAAGCAGATGTAGCAGCCATTGCTAGTAGGCCGCACAACCTGCAGTATCCAAGGGCATTGGAAGCTGCTGCTCGTCATCTAGAGCAAGAATTGGAGGCGGCTGACTATGACGTTCAGCGTCAATACTATGAGGCGAGTGGACGTCCGGTGCGGAATATCGAAGTGGTTCTCCAACCGATGTCGGAAACTGCCAGAACTTTGGTTATTGGAGCACATTATGACAGCGCAGGTGACGCGCCCGGTGCAAACGACAATGGTTCAGGTGCAGCGGCACTGCTAGCGCTCGCTAGGCGCATGACGGACCTGCGCGGTAGAACGCCAATCAAGATAAGGTTGGTGTTTTTTGTCAATGAAGAGCCGCCATTCTTCCAAACGTCGAAAATGGGGAGTGCTGTCTATGCAAAACAACTCCGCCAATCCGGTGAAGATGTCTTGGGCATGATATCATTGGAAACAATGGGCTACTACAGCGACCAACCCGGAAGCCAGCATTACCCATTCCCGCTTGGACTTCGCTATCCCGGCACAGGAAATTTCGTTGCGTTCGTTGGTATGCTTCCATCGCGGTCATTTGTCCGTCAAACCGTAGAAGCATTTCGAAAAGAAGCCCGCTTCCCAAGCATTGGGGGCGTCGCGCCGGGCGCACTTCAAGGCATCGGTTGGTCTGATCATTGGTCATTCGCTAATGAAGGCATTCCTGCGCTGATGGTTACAGACACTGCCCCATTCCGGTATCCCTATTATCACACCACACGGGACGCACCGGACAAGATCAATTACCAGCGACTGGCCCGCGTCGTGTCTGGACTAGAATCATTGATACGTCGCTGGCCCAGTTCACCATCGCAATAGAGCGTTGCAGCCGTTTTCGGTTTCAGGTCTGGAGGGTGAAGGCGCTTCGCATATTGAATAGATGGCGCGACGGCGAATGTCTGCAACTGGGGGTAAGCAGTATTCTTCGGAATGGCAAAAAATGGTCGCTTCGCGCCGGGCAGGTTTCCACCCAGGAGCAGACCGAGCGCTATCGGGACAGCAGGGCGCCAGGCGGCCTAGCGAACCGCGATCGGGGTGGGTTTCAGACAGTCCGGTTCTGTTCGATATACGCACAATAGCGGACCTAGCTTTGAGCGAACTAGCGTCTCATTTCTGATGCTTTTGTATATCGTCCATTTCAGTATCAGGCATTACGAAGAACGACAGATCAACGCACTCACCGTTGTCAAAATCTGCGTTGACCATTTCTGCCGCATCGCCTGAAAATGAAACCCCCGCATTGCGCGGGCGCTTGCCCTCAAAACGGCTCTCGTCATTTTCTAACGTCATTAACACGTGGCAATGATAGACGTCCTCAGCCGGAGAATCGATAAGCCAAGACAGTTGGTCGCGGAGGTCCATTAATGCCTGACGGTTGGCATAGACGTTCAGCCCATCTCGGGCGAAATTCAAGCAAATCCGAGATTTATTGTTTGCTTCAGGTCTCATTACGCATCCCACTCACGTTAATTCCGTGTTATTCGATTGTTTAGCGGGCTGATATTTACCGATCTACTAACGGTCTACCTCAGACGGGCAGCGTATTGTGGCATGACCGCTTCTGGGGATCGAAGAATGGAAACTGAACGACAATCTCTGGTCGTTAGCCGTCAAAACCCAATATCGTCATTGCGAGCGTAGCGAAGCAATCCACCGGCGCGAGATGGATTGCTTCGCTACGCTCGCAATGACGGGGGATGGCCGTTTGCAGACCGTCCGAATTTGCCCCAGCGGCGCAGAACCAAAGAATAGCGCCTGATTCACGCCACCGGCAAAATCGCGAAGTCACATCGAAGGGTAAACACACCCTTGAGCCCATTCCCTCATATTTCGGTAACAGCTTCCCCGTCAGGCTGCCGCCGCGGCGCGCCCGCATTCCTTCCTGCCGGACCCTTGCCATGCGCCGCCCCACCACCAGCTTTCTCGCCTCCAACTTCCTCGACAGCGCCTTCGGCCACGGCGCGGACGGCCGCCCGCTGTTCATGCCGTTCGGCCTGATCGGCGGCCAATATGCCATCCCCGACATGGCCACCGCGCAGCGCCTGCGCCGCGGCGTCGCGCGCCTGCTGCCGCTCGCCCTGCTGCCGATGCTCTGCCTGCTCGCGCTGTTCCTGCCACCTGTCCGCAACGCCTACGCCCTGCCGCTGCTCGGCGCGATGGCGGCCAGCTTCGCGCTGTTCAGCATCACCTTCTTCCTCTGGGTCCGCCACGCCACGCGCGGCCTGCAGCGCGTCGATCGCGCGCGACAAGGCATCCCCGCCCTGCTCGATCCCGACGAGGCGCTCGCCCGCCGCCTGCTCGACCGCGTCCGTCCGCCGCGCACCCGATCGGCCGAAGAGACGCTGGGCCTGCTCGCCGGCTTTGCCTGCCAGATGCTGCTGCGCCATCGCGCCGAACAGGCGGGCACGCCGGCCCCGCTGATCGAGGTCGCGACCCATGACGGGCGACTGCGCTATTTCGGCGATGCCTTGAATGGCCTGCTTGCCGAATATCCCGGCTCGCTCTGGGCGGGCGTGGGCGATGGCAAGCCGCAACTGCTGCTCGGCCCGCTCTTCCGCGAGATGACCGATGCCTGTGTCGGCGATGATCCCGACTATGCGCAGATGATCGCGCTGCTCCAGCGCCACTGGACCGCGACCGCGCTCATCCTGCGCGGCCAGGGCGTCGTGATCGACCGCTGGCCCGATCTCTTCGCCCGCGCCCTCCAGCTTGCGGCGCAGGACAGCGACGACAGCTCGCTCAAGCCCGCCCTGCTCTTCATGCGCGCCGCCATCGCCATGTCGAAAATGGACCCGGCGGAAATATTGGTGCCCGACCAGCCCGCCGGCGATCCGCTCAGGCGCTCGCGGCCGACGTCTCGCACAACGCCTTGAACTGGGCCATCATCTCGTCCCAACCGGGATGGAAGCCCATTTCCTCATGCCGCGCTTTCGCCTCCGCGTCCCAATGGCGCGCGGTCGCGGTGAAGCGGGTGCCATCGCCCTCCGCCGTAAAGTCCCAGATCGCGGTCATGAACGGGCTCTGCGGCACCCAGCCGGCGGCATAGGCATCGGTCGTCACCACCCGCGCATTGGGCACCACCTCCAGAAATATGCCCTCCATCGGCCCGGTCTCCTCGCCATCCGGCCCGAACATCTGCACCGCGCTGCGGCCGCCGGGGCGCATATCCTCCTCGATCACCTCGGCGCGCCAGGGCTTGGGGCAGAACCATTCGTCCTTCAGGTCGGTCCACACCTTCCAGCAAATCTCGCGCGGCGCCTCGATCAGGCAGGTGACCGACAATATATGCTCCGCCCCGCTCATGCCGCCTCTCCCAGGAACGCCGCATGCATCGCGGCCGTGTCCAGCTTCTGCATCGTCATCATCACCTGCATCATGCGCGCAATGCCGGTGCGGTCGCCGGTGTGATAATTGTCCATGATCTGGCGCGTCACCAATTGCCAGGAGAGGCCATATTTGTCGGTCACCCAGCCGCACGGGCCGGCCTTGCCGCCGTCACCGGTCAGCCGGTCGAAATAGCCATCCAGCTCGGCCTGGTCCGCGCACGCCACCGACAGCGATATCGCCTCGTCAAAGCTGAATTGCGGCCCGCCGTTCAGCGCCTGATAGCTTTGCCCGAACAGGCTGAACTCGACCAGCAGCACGCTCCCCCCCGGCAGCGGCGAAGGCGACGGGTTTTCCTCGGGATAATAGCTCACATGGTCGACCGACCCGCCGAACAGCGACGCATAATAATGCGCCGCCTCCTCGGCCCGGCCGTCGAACCACAGGCAGGGGGAAATCTTGTCCATCACCCTTCTCCCTTGCTGCCGACCAGCGCGAACATCGCCCCCTGCGGATCGGCCGCCTGGATGATCCAGGCGCCGCCCGGCACCTCCATCGGTCCCTGCATCACGCTGCCTCCCCCGGCCGTCACCCGCGCGACCGCCGCATCGATGTCGCCGACGGTGAAGTAGAACAGCCAGAGCGGCACCGGCACTGGTTCGGGACGCGGCATGATGCCGCCGGTCATGCCGTCAAAGTCCGTCGAACCGGTCTGCGAGACAAGCTGATAGCTACCCATCGCGCCCATATCCATGGCCTCGCCCTTCGACCAGCCGAACTGGCCGGTGTAGAAGGCCAGATCCTTGTCGAAATCGCCGGCATATAGCTCGTGCCAGCCGACATGACCCAGCGCCGTGAGTGGCGGCGCGTCCATCCCGTCGGGGCTCGATCCCTTGAGCAGCATGAAGATCGCGCCGCCCGGATCGGCCATCACAGCAAAGCGGCCAACGCCCGGAATATCCTCGGGCGGCCGCTTCACGCTGCCGCCGGCATCGGTCAGTCTTGTGGCATCGGCGTCGACATCGGCCGACCCGACATAGCCGCCCCACCAGGGCGTCATGCCGCAATCCTTCGCCTCGGCGGGGATCGCCATCACCCCGCCCAGCGGCCCGGCGCTGCCGCTGACGACATGATAGTCGCCATCCGGGCCAAAGGGCTGCGAAGTCCAGCCAACGACATCGCCATAGAAGGCCAGCGCCGCCTGGGGATCGCTGGTCATCAGTTCATACCAGAAGAATTTGCCGCTAAAGTCGGTCATCCTCTTTCTCCCGAAACTATCACCGTTCGTGCTGAGTAGGGACTGAGCGAAGTCGAAGTCCCGTATCGAAGCATCTTTCGCCCCCTTCGATACGCCCCTTCGCATGGCTCAGGGGCTACTCAGGGCGAACGGATGCAGAGATCTCAACCCTTTTCGTCGACCAGCACCTCGAACCCGCCATAGATCAGCCGCGCGCCGATGAAGGGCATGTCCTCGCCCTCCTTGGGCTGCATGCGCTCGTCCTTCATCACCTTCTCGGCGCCGGCATCGCGGGTCGCCTTGTCGGGCCATTCGATCCAGGAGAAGACGACTTCCTCCGCCTCTTCGGCGATCACGGCGGTGCGGAAATCATTGACCTTGCCGGGCTTGATGTCGTTGCCCCAGCATTCGACCACGCGCAGCGCGCCATATTCGATGAAGATCGGCGCGGCAAAGGCCGCGATCTCCCGATAGCGTTCCTTGTTGCCCTTGGGCACCGGGATCACGAACCCGTCCATATAGCTCATCGTCTCTCTCCTTGTGCAAGGTCGTCGACATCAGGCGTCGGCAGTCTCTCCCTGGTTCGCGGCCATGGCGGCGGCGACATCCATCCACATCACTTCCCAGATATGGCCGTCCAGATCGGCAAAGTTGCGGCCATACATGAAGCCATGATCCTGCTTCGGGTTCGGCTCGGTCCCGCCCGCCGCCAGCGCCCTGTCCACCGTCGCGTCCACCGCGTCCCGGCTCGTCTCGCTCAAACACAGCAGCACCTGCGCGGTTTCATGGGCATTGGGGATCTTGCGCGGGGTAAAGCCGGCGAACCGTTCATGGGTCAGCAGCATCGCGTGGATCGTCTCGGAAAAACTGATCATCTGCGCGCTGTCATCGGCGAAATCATTGTTCCGCGTGGCGCCGACCGCTTCATAGAAGGCGATCGCGGCGGGCAGATCGGTGACGGGCAGGTTGACGAAGATCATCTTCGGCGCGGGCACATCGGCCATCGTCTCTCTCCTCATGCTTTCCCGGCGGCTCGCACCTTTGTCTGAGTCGCCGACTTGAACTTTGTGCGCCCGAAGATTATATTATGCAACAGACAAGTTAGAAAAGATAACCAATGAGTCCCAACCCGCGCAAACGCGCCTATCAGGATGGCTGTGCCACCGCCCATGCGCTCGATCTGATCGGCGATCGCTGGGCGATGCCGATCATGCGGGAATTGCTGCTCGGTCCCAAGCGCTTCACCGACCTGCGCGCCAGCCTGCCCGGAATCAGCGCCAATGTGCTGACCCAGCGGCTGGAGGAACTGGAAGCGGCCAGCATCCTGGTCCGCCGTCGCCTGCCCCCGCCCGCCGCCAGCCAGATTTACGAACTGACCCAATGGGGCCGCGAGTCGGAAATCTTGTTCATGGTTCTGGGCCGCTGGGCCTGCCGATCGCCGACGATGCAGCCGGGCATGCCGATGAGCCAGGTATCGGTGGTGATGTCGATGCGCACGATGATCGATCGCGCCGCGATCGGCGATCTGGATGCGACGATCGGCTTCCGCTTCGGTGAGGAGGAATTTCGCGCCACGCTGCACGATGGCGATTTCACCATCGATCGGGGCGCAGCGGCCGGCGCCGACCTGATCTTCACCGGCGACCAGAATGCGCTCGCCGCCATCGTCTATGGCGGCCAGTCCTTCGCCGCGATGGCCCCGGCCTTACTGGTGGAGGGCGACCGGGCGCTGGCGGAGCGGTTCGTCCGCCTCTTCCCCCTGCCGCCCAAGGCGCCCTCAACCGTCAGCTAGGCGACGCCAGCTTCATCATGACAAGGCCCGACAGGATCAGCGCCGCCGCCGCCAGCCGCGCCGGGCTGATCGCTTCGCCCAGGAAGGCGACGCCGACGGCAAAGGCCCCCAGCGCCCCGATCCCGGTCCAGATCATATAGGCGGTGCCCAGCGGCAGGGTGCGCATCGAAAAGGACAACAGCCCGAAACTGGCGATCATCGCGCCAAGGGTGATGAGGCTCGGCACCAGCCGGGTGAAGCCCTGCGACTGCTTCATCGCAAAGGCCCAGACGATTTCGAGCAATCCGGCAAAAAACAGGGCAATCCAGGCCATGATGGCGCTCCTTCACAGGGGCGCCGGGCCGTCCCGGACTTGAAACCCGCATGCGGGGGAGGACGTGGCCTCGCTTGACGAAGCTCAGATAGTCCTCTCCCCTGCAGGAGGCAAGGTCCAGGGCCTCAATGCGCCCCGTTCAGCATCCCGAACACCTGGTCGAACTCGCCGCGCTTGGTCGCCTCGCTCAGGAACTTCACCCGCTCGACATGGATTTCCGCTGGGGTCGGCTCCTGCCGCAGCAGGCCCATCGTCTCGCTGATGAAATCGGCGAGCGGCATCATTTGCGGATTTTCGGCATGGCCGGGCATCAGGTCGGTCTGCACGCCCGGCGGCACGATCTCCACCACCTCGACGCCCGTGTCCTTGAGCTGCTCGCGCATCGCCAGCGACCAGCCATGGATCGCCGCCTTGGTCGCGCTGTAGGTCGGCGTCGCCGCCAGCGGGACGAAGGCCAGGCCCGACGACACGGTCAGGATCGTCGCGCTCTTCTGCGCCAGCAGATGCGGCAACAGGGCATGGGTCAGGCGGATCGGGCCGAGCAGATTGGTGGCGACCGTCGCTTCGGCGATGGCGAGGTCGATCCTGTCCTCCGCCACCATGATGCCGGCATTCAGCAGCACCGCGTCGAGCGCCGGGAAATCGGCGACCAGCTTGTCCGCAAAGGCCGCGATCGCTGCCGGATCTTCCATGTCGATCACCATCGACGCCATGCCGGGGTGGGCTGCGACCACCTCGTCGAGCGCCGCCTGCCGCCGTCCGCCGATGATGACCTGGTTGCCCGCCGCGTGATATTCATGCGCCAGCGCCGCGCCGATGCCCGAACCGCCGCCGGTGATGAGGATGGTGTTGCCGGAATTTTTCATGGGAAAGCTCCTTTGACCGAAGCATCGCGCGTAAAAGTGGGAACCAGTTTTACGCGGAGCGATGCGTTACAAAAAACTGGAGCGTGCTCCAGTGGCTTGCCCATCAATTTAGGCCTATACTCTCTTTTGGAAAGAAGGCACCGAAAAGTGCCATAGGCACCCAAAGGTAAGAAATGGCCAATCCGCTGGAATCCCGCTTCGCCACGGCCGAAATAGCCGCCGCCGAGCAGTATCTCGACCATGATCCGCCGACCGAACTCGATCCGCGGGTGGAGCGACTCGTCAACGAATTGATCGGCCGGGTCGCCGACAAATGGACGATGCTGATCCTGGAACTGCTGGAGGAGCGCGGCACGCTGCGCTTTACCGAGATCGGCCGTGCGGTCGAGGGGATCAGCCAGAAGATGCTGACCCAGACGCTCCGCCAGATGGAGCGCGACGGCCTGCTCACCCGCACCGTCCATCCGGTCGTGCCGCCGCGCGTCGACTATGCCCTCACCCCGCTCGGCAACAGCCTCAGCGCCGCCTTCTGCGGCGTCTGGGTCTGGGCCGAACGCAATCTCGCCACGGTCGAGGACGCCCGCGCCCGCTTCGACGCGCGCGCCTGACTACGACCTCAAGGCTCCTGCGGCGCTGGCACTGGCTGTAGCGGCAATTTGGGCGCCTCAGCCTGCGGCTGGGTCGGCACGACGGGCGGCGGCGCAGCCGGGGCAACCGGCGCAGGCGCCCCTTCATATTGCGGTGCCGGCGCGCCCTCATATTGCGGCGTCAGGGTCGGCACGACGGCCGGCGCGCCCTCGGCGGCAGCGTCGCCTGGCGGTGGCGGTGGCGGGGTCGCATCGCTCACAACCTGGCCCACGCTCGGCGCAAAGTTCTGGGGTGGCGCGTCGCCCGGCGGGATCGGGGGTGGCGGCAGCGGCGTGGGCGACACCACCAGCGTCACTGTCCCGCCAAAGCGCGACTGCCACTCGGCCAGCCGCCGCAGATAGTCGGCATAGGCCTCGTAGAAATCCTGGAACGGCTTTTCCAGCTCGGTCAGCGCCTGCGGCGCAGCAGGCAGCAACTGCCCCGGCGGCAGGGCCAGCAGCCGCGCGCCGACCGCGATCGCCACCGGGCAAAAGCTCTTCGTGACCGGCGGCAGGGCGAAGAAATTGTAGACGACGGTGTTCAGCCGTTCGCGCTGGGCGATACTGGTTCGGCCATAGGCATAACCATAATTGCGCTCCACCGCCGCATTGGCCTCCGCCAGTTCGGCGCGATGCACCGCCAGCAGCTGATTATATTGCTGCCGCGCCCGCGCATCGGTGCAGTTGAGAGCGGCGACGTTCAGCGCCATACGCACATGCCAAAGCGCGGTATTGTTGGTGACGCCGCGATTGGGGGTCAGATATTTGCCGTCATCCCCCTTGTCCGGAATGCTCATCTCCTCGACCGCGTTCATCGGCGGGCGGGGCATCACCGTTTCCACGACTGGCGGCGGCGGCGTGGGTGGCGCCTTCTGCTCCGGCGCCGCACAGGCCGCCACTGCCAATATGGCCGCCAGCGACAGGCGCGAAAGCAAAGGGCGAGGGAAGGACATTCAAGTCTCCGAAGGTCTGGGCCGACATCAATGCCGGGCATTTCCACCGGAGGAAACATGCTTAATGCACAGCCGATCACGCTCCTGCGCACGGCTCGTCGCGACATACCCGCCCGGCTGCTGTTAAAGTCCCGCTATCCCAATTGGTTGCAATGCAGCAAGCACTTGGGACGCAGAAAGGGCGGGGGGATCAAATATTTTCAGTCGGCGCGCGCCAGAAGCCGCGACAACGCGCCCTTGGGCGCGATCACATCGTCGTCGGCCATCATGTCCGCGCTGTTGAGACTGACTTTGAGTGCTACCGGCACCGGCGCGCCAGCCGGCGCCATCGTCAACGTCCGGTTCGCGCGCCAGCTGGCGAGCCGCGTTTGATAGGCGGCATAGGCCTCGTAGAAATCGGTGAAGGGCTGTTCCAGCATGGCAAGGCCCGTCGGCGCATAGGCGATCAACTGGTCCGCAGGCAGGCTGTTGACGGCCGCGCCCACGCGCACCGCCTGCGCGCAAAAGGCCGCCTGCGCCGGCGGCAGGGCAAAGAAATTATAGACGATGGTGTTGAGCCGCTCGCGCTGCGGGATCGCCGCGCCGCCGAACTTGGCCTTATATTCGCCCTCGACCTGCATATTGGCCTTGGCCAGCATCGCCTTATGGCGGGCGAGAAACTGATTATATTGCAGCCGCGCCGCGTCCGCATTCCCCTGGCAGGACAGCGCCGCCACATTCAGCGCCATGCGGACATGCCACAGCGTCGCAGGCGCGCTGAGATTGCGGTTGGGCGTCGCGCGCAAGCCATCGGCGCCGATCGGGGGATCTGCATATTGGCCGTCGCGCCCAGTGGTGGCAGCGGCTGTGGCATCGCCTGGACCGGCATCGGCGCGGGCGGCGCGACCGCCACCTCCTTGTGACCGGCACAGCCCGCCAACAGGGCCATGCCCCCCAGCGGGCACAGCAGCACAGGACGAAGGGACGCACGCATGGATAGTCTCCGGCAACTCTTGTGCCGGGAACCATGCCCGATATTGGTTAAGAGCCGATAAAGCCTGTTTTCAGCTCACCGCATCGCAGCGGTTCAGGCCGCGCGGCGCTCCAGCGCAGTTGCGGCCTGCGCCATCAGCTCGGCGATGATGTCGGCGACCGGCTCTTCCTTGGTCACCATGCCGACCGACTGGCCCGCCATCAGCGACCCGCCCTCGACATCACCGTCGATCACGGCACGGCGCAGCGCACCGGCCCAGAAATGCTCGATCTGCAACTGCGCTTCCATCATGTCGACGGCCCCCTGATCCAGCAGATTGGCGACCTCGCGCTGCTTGGCGGTGAAATTCTCCATCCCTGCATTTTTGAGCGACCGGACCGGGATCACCGGCAGGCGCGGGTCGATCTGCACGCTGGCGATCGCGTCGCGCGCCGACGCACGGAAGAAGGCCTTCTTGAATGCGGGATGGGCGATGCTCTCGCTCGCGCAGGCAAAGCGCGTGCCCAGCTGCACGCCGGCCGCGCCCATTTCCAGATAGGCGGCGATCGCCTCGCCCCGGCCGATGCCGCCGGCGACGAACACCGGCACCTGCTCCGCCATTTCGGGCAGGATTTCCTGCGCCAGCACGCTGGTCGCCACCGGGCCGATATGGCCGCCCGCTTCCATCCCCTCGACCACCAGCGCGTCGACGCCCGATCGCACCAGCTTCTTCGCCAGCGCCAGCGCCGGGGCGAAACAGATCAGCTTGGCCCCATTGGCCTTGATCGCCTCGATGCTGCCCTTGGGCGGCAGGCCGCCGGCCAGCACGACATGCGACACGTCATGCCTGGCGCACACTTCGATCAGGTCGAACAGTTGCGGGTGCATGGTGATCAGGTTCACGCCGAACGGCTTGTCGGTCAGCGCCTTGGTCGCCGCAATCTCCGCGTCCAGCAATTCGGGCGTCATCGCGCCACAGGCGATCACGCCGAAACCGCCGGCGTTCGAGATCGCCGAAACCAGATGCCGCTCGCTGACCCAGCTCATCGCCCCGCACAGGATCGCACTCTCGCAGCCGAGAAATTCGGTGCCGCGGGCCATCAGGGAAGCGAGTTTGGCAGTGGTCATGTCGTCAAGCCTTCAAGATACAAAAAGCCCCTCCCCGTCGGGAGGGGTTGGGGCGGGAGCATGTCGAAGCAGGCCCCCTCACCCTTCCTCATCCCTCCCCTGACCGGGGAGAGGCAAAAAATCAAGCCGCCGGGGCGTCCAGGCCATAGGCGGTGTGCAGCACGCGCACCGCCAGTTCGGTCTCGTCCTCGTCGATCAGCACCGAAACCTTGATCTCGCTGGTGGAGATCGCCTCGATGTTGATGCCGCGTTCGGCCAGCGTCTTGAACATGGTGGCGGCGACGCCGGCATGGCTGCGCATGCCCACGCCCACGACGCTGATCTTGGCCACTTCGGTGTCGGTGATGATCCGGCGGAAGCCGATCGCGTCCTTGTTGGCTTCCAGGATGTCGACGCTGCGGGCGAGGTCCGCGCGCGGGACGGTGAAGGTGACGTCCGTCTCCTCATTGTCCTTGCTGTCATTCTGGATGATCATGTCGACGTTGATCGCCGCATCGGCCAGCGGGGTGAAGATGCTGGCCACCGCGCCCGGCTTGTCGGGCACGCGGGTGACGATGATCTTCGCCTCATTCTTGTCATGGGCGATGCCGGTGATGAGCTGACGTTCCATCTTGGTTTCCTTGAGCTTGGCTTCCAGTTCCTCGTCGCTCACGATCAGCGTGCCGGGAGGTCGTCCTGGGTGGGATCATCGAAGGAGGAAAGCACCTGCACGACCACGCCTTCCTTCATGGCGAGGCCGACCGAGCGGGTCTGCAGCACCTTGGCGCCGACCGAGGCCAGTTCCAGCATTTCCTCATAGGTGACGAGGTCCAGCTTGCGGGCGCGCGCCACGATGCGCGGGTCGGTGGTGTAGACGCCGTCGACGTCGGTATAGATGTCGCAGCGATCGGCCTTGACGGCCGCGGCCACCGCGACCGCCGACGTGTCCGAACCGCCACGGCCCAGCGTCGACACCCGGCCATCGTCCATCATGCCCTGGAAACCGGGGATGACGGCGACCTGGCCGGACTGCATCGCCGCGATCAGCGCATCGGTCTCGATCGTGCTGATGCGTGCCTTGGCATGGGCCTCGATCGTGCGGATCGGCAATTGCCAGCCCAGCCAGCTGCGCGCGTCCACGCCGATCGCCTTCAGCGTCATCGCCAGCAGGCCGCTGGTGACCTGCTCGCCCGCGGCCACGACGACATCATATTCGGCGGGGTCGTAAAGCGCCGAAGCTTCCTTGCAGAAGCCGACCAGGCGATCGGTCTCGCCGGCCATGGCCGATACCACGACCGCGACTTCATGGCCCTGGTCGACGACATGTTTGACGCGCGCGGCCACGTTGCGAATTCGCTCCATCCCCGCCATGGAGGTGCCGCCGAATTTCATCACGATGCGCGCCATTTGCTTGTCGAACCTATCCTTTAAGCGTTTTCAAAGCAGGTGGAACAGCTGCTGACTTCAGAAAACGCGACCAACAAAAGATCTGGAGCAGCCGAACCGATGCAATCGGATCGGACACTGCTCCAATTGTGAAACAAAATGTCCCAAAGGGGCAAAACGGCTGCCCTATTAGCAGCCGCGACGGATATGGCAAGCAGTCCTGCCCCACCGTCTGCCGCGGCAGCGGTCCATTTCCAGCACCATGCCCCGCCTTCAAAGACATAGCCATGACAGCATGGCAGATTGGCCTTCTCGCCGCCCGCTGCTAGAACCGCCGCACGGGTGCTTCGCCACCCAGCAAGACCCAAGGTGCATGATGACTGAGACGACCGCGACGATCGACCCGAAGGAAGCCGCCCATTTCGGCACCATGGCCGCCGACTGGTGGGATCCCAAGGGGTCGAGCGCGATGCTGCACAAGCTGAACCCGGTCCGCCTCGCCTATATCCGCGCCGCGATCGACCGGCATTGGGACAGCGACGATCATGGCTTCCGTCCGCTCAGCGGCAAGCGCGCGCTCGATGTCGGCTGCGGCGCCGGCCTGCTGGCCGAACCGCTTGCCCGCCTCGGCGCCAGCGTCACCGGCCTCGACGCCGCGCCGGAAAATATCGCCGTTGCCAGCGCCCATGCCCGGGGCCAGGGGCTCGCCATCAACTATCGCGCCACCCCGGTGGAGCAGATCAGCGACGGCGACTATGATCTCGTCACCTCGATGGAGGTGATCGAACATGTCGCCGATCCCGCCGCCTTCGTCCGCGCCCTCGCAGCCAAGCTTGCGCCCGATGGCCTCATGATCCTGTCCACCCCCAACCGCACCCCCATGTCGCGCCTCGCCATGATCACCATCGGCGAAAGCATCGGCGGCATTCCCAAGGGCACGCATGACTGGGCCAAGTTCATCACCCCGAAGAACTCACCGCCCTGCTCGACGACGCGGGCCTGGAAGTCACCGACAGCAGCGGCCTCGCCTTCGATCCGGCACGTGGCTTCACTTTGTCGGCCAACAAAGCGATCAACTATCTGCTGACGGCGCGCCACAGGGTGTGAGTCGATCATTGCGGCATGCGCGCCCGGCCGACGTCCTGCGCGACAGGCAAGAATAGCGCCGGTTTTTCCGTAGCTTTTCGATCGCCCCTGACAGCATGCGCCAGAGGTCGCTGACAACAAGCACGGTTCCCACGACAAGCCATTGTAACTTAATTTTAAATTCCATTCATTTCAGGAATTTAAATGGCAAATAAATTTACCAAATTGTCATTATGAAATTCATCTGGTAAAATAGCCGGTGCGGACATAGCCGGGTCGCCATCCGCATCGTTCGACCGCCTGCGGACCGACCGACTGACAGTGTCCCCGCCCCGGCCGATCATCCGCGTTCAGGAGATCGAACCATGAAACTGCTTTTCTGCACCCTGCTTGCCGTGCCGCTGCTGCTGCTCCCGGTGCCTGCCCTTGCGCAATCCTCGCCATCCATCGACGTCATCGCCCCACCATCGTCCCGCCGACGCTCGACGGCTGGGCTGAACATACCGGCGCCCTGCTGTCCCAGCGCCTGCGCTATCCGATCATCCTTGCAGGACCGGACGAAGGCATCGTCCAGGTCAAGTTCGTCTGCAGCGACAATGGCACCGCCGCCGATGTCGCCCTGCTCAACTCGTCCGGCTCGCGCCAGCTCGACAATGCCGCGATGCGCGCGGTCCGCAACATCCCCAGCCTTCACCCGCTTCCCGCCGGTATTGGCATGGGGCAACGCTATGTCGCCACCATCCTCTTTGCCACATCACAATCCAGCCATGATCGGCAGGTCCGCGACCTGCAACGCAAGGCGCTCGACAATGATAGCCGCTTTGCCCGCCGGGCCGGCAGCGCGACCATTGCCCTGCTCGACACACCGGCCATGGCACGCGCCGCGAACTGATCCGGCGACGACAGGCGGGCGTGCGCCATTGCGCGCGCCTGTCGCATGCCCCTGCTATAATGCGGTATAAAGGCAGACCGCGCCCAGGATGATGCCGGGCACATTGGCCACGATGATCGGCCAGTCCTTTTCCTTGTGCAGCCAGCCATAGGCCGCCCACAGGCAGGTATTGAGCACCGTCGCCAGCGGCTGGATCACCGATCCCTTGTCGCCCGCCAGGTTCATCCGGATCTGGTCGAGATAGGCGCCATACATGAGGATGCAGGTGATGGTGGCAAACCAGCCGACCACCCGCAGCGTCCGTTCGTCCAGATGCCCTGCCATGCCCTTCTCCATCCCGATCGTCGGCGGGATGATGGCCGTCCCGATGGCAAAGGCAAGACCGCAATTGTCGCAGCTCTTACCGGCTTTTCCCCTGACCCTGGCGCGTCTATGATCGATACGAAGGGGAAGACATGATGCCCACCGAACCCAGGATCGACGCCTATATCGCCCGCCAGGCCGATTTCGCCCGTCCGATCCTCCTCCACATCCGCGCACTCATGCACGCCGCATCGCCCGACATCGGCGAAGCCCTCAAATGGAGCATGCCCTTCTTCACCTACCGGGATCAGAATCTCGCCAACATGGCTGCCTTCAAGGGCCATGCCGCCTTCGGTTTCTGGCATGACAAGGTAGGGCGTGCGGGCGCCAGCGACGACGCCATGGGCCAGTTCGGCCGCCTCACCGCCCTTTCAGACCTGCCGCCGGACGACGAAATCGCCGCGCTGATCAGCCAGGCGATTGCGCTGATCGACGCCGGCGACCGCCCCCGCACCGGGCCAAAGGCGCCCAAATCACCTTTGCCCGTTCCTCCCGCCTTCGCCACTGCGCTCGCCGCCAATCCGGCCGCCGCTACCGTCTGGGCCGCTTTCCCGCCCGGCAAGATCCGCGACTATTGCGAATGGATCATCGATGCGAAGACCGACGCCACCCGCGACAAGCGCATCGCGCAGGCTGTCGCCTGGATTGCCGAAGGCAAGGGCCGCAACTGGAAATATGAAACGCGCTGACCCGCATCCGGCCGGATCAGGCTGGCTTGCTCAGCATCTTGGTCGCGCTGGTCTTGATGAAATCGGAAATCGGACCCGACATCATCTTCAGGAACATCGGGATCGACACGGTGCCACGGACTCGATCCGCCTCCACCACCAGCCGCACCGGTATGGTCTGCGCCATCGCGCTGATCTCCATCTCCAGCACATCGTCGGATGGCCATGTCGCGCTCAGCGTGCCGCCGCCCGGGATATGCTGCTCCAGCTTCGGCAGCCCCTGCTCGATCCGCCGCTTCGCTTCGGCCTGGCCCAGGTCATGGGGAATGTCGATATCCATCGGGTGTCCTTCTCATTGCCGGTGAATCGACCGATCTCGGCCGGCTCAAGCCATGACCGGTAGAGGCTCGCCCCCTTGTCTGCCAAGCGGGAATGCGCGGCCATCCTCGCTTCAATCCTGGCCTTCTCCCTGATCGCCCTGATCGGCGTCGCCAATCTCCTGGCGCCGTTCGATCGTCGCGATCGCCCTGGCCCGCGCAGGATCGAACACCGCGAAGCCCGCGTCCAGTCCCGCCCCCAGGCCCGACCGCCTCTTGCCCCGGCCCAGCCCTTTCATCCGCACGATGATATAGGGCAACGCCGTCGCCAGCAGCATGATGGCGAACGCGAGCAGCCAGTCCGTCATCCCTGCCCGTCCAGTTCGGCCATGATCCCGCGCAGGATCGTGGCCGACCTACGCAGCGCATCCGCCTCCCGCGCGTCCAGTTCGGGGGCCAGCACCCGCGCCACGCCCAACGCCCCGATCACACAGGGCAGGCTCAGATAGACGCCCGCCACCCCGCACGCGCCCTGCGCCAGCGTCGACACCGGCAGCACCACCTGCTCGTCGCGCCGTACCGCCTCGCACAGCCGCACGATCGCGGTCGCCACGCCATAGGATGTGTGGCCCTTGCCATGGGCGATGGCATAGCCGGCGCGCATCGTCTCCCGCGCCAGTTCCGCCCGATCGAGCATCGCACCATCACGCAACTGGTCCAGCGCCACCCCACCGATCCGCACCCCCGAAAAGACCGCCACCTCGCTATCGCCATGCTCGCCCAGCACCATGCCCTCGACCGACACCGGCGCCACGCCCAGCCGGTCGGCCAGCCGCCGGCGAAAGCGCGCACTGTCCAGCAGCGTCCCGGTCCCGATCACCTGTCCCGTCGGCAGGCCCGACGCGCGCTGCGCCACCTGCGCCATCGCATCGACCGGGTTGGACGCGACGATCATCACCCCGGCAAAGCCCGCTTCCGCCACCCGCCGCGCACAGTCCGCCACGATGGCGGCGCTGCGCCCGGCGACCGACAGCCGGCTTTCCTCGCCCTGCGGGCTCGCCCCCGCCGTGATCACGACGATCGCCGCATCGCCCGCTTCGGCATAGTCGCCGTGCCGGACATGGGCCGGCCGCGCCAGCGCATTGGCGTCGGCAATGTCCAGCGCCTCCGCCTGCGCCCGCGCACTGTCCGCATCAATCAGCACGATGTCCGTAAACAGCCCGCGCAGCATCAGCGCATAGGCGGCCGTGGCACCGACATGGCCGGCCCCGATGATCGCAACCTTGTCGAACCGAACCGCCATGCCCTCGTCGCCTTTCGCTATTGCCCGACCGCCTCGGCCCGCGCCACCAGCGCCCGCGCCTCGTCGACATGCATCGCCTCGATCATCCGCCCCTCGAAGCGCTCGGCCCCGCCGGTCGCCGCCTCGATCAGCCGGCGCGCGTCCGCCACCGCCTGCACGTCCGGGCCGAACGCCTGGTTCGCCACCGGCACCTGCCCGGGATGGATCAGCGTTTTGCCGTCAAAGCCAAAGCCATGGCCCTCGGCGCATTCCGCCTCCAGCCCCGCCTCGTCGTCCAGCCGGTTGAACACACCGTCGAACACCGCGATCCCCGCCGCCCGCGCCGCCAGCACCACGCTCTGCAGCACATGGGCCAGCCCCGCCCGCCCGGCCGACGGCGGAATGCCAAGATCCTTGCGCAGGTCATTGGTGCCCACGAACAAAGCGGCACAGCCTTCGCCCGCTGCGATTCCCGGCGCGGCCAGCACGCCCTTGGCGCTCTCGATCATCGCGATCACCGGCTTCTGCGCGACCGAATAGACGTCCTTGACCTGCTTGGCATTCTCGACCTTGGGCAGCACCACATAGTCGGCCGCGGTGCGCTTCAATGCCACCATCTCGGCCCCATGCGACGGCATCCCCTCGACATTGATCCGCACCGCCATCAGCTTGGCCCCAAAGCCCTCGCCCACGGCCTCGACCGCCGCGTCGAGCGCCGCCGCCTTGTCCGCGTCGGGCACCGCATCCTCCAGGTCGAGGATCACCATGTCGCACGCCAGCGTGCGCGCCTTGGCCACCGCGCGCGGATTGGACGCGGGCAGGAACAGCAGGGATCGAGCGTGGCGCAACTGCATCTTATGTCTCTCCATCACTTTGCCTTTTCCCGTTAACGAATAGCCGCCATAGTGATCCCCTTCTCTGGGGAGGACATATGGTGACGACCTTCGCACTCACGGTCACGTTTCTGGTGCTCTTCTACCTGGCGGTCAGCGTCAAGGTGGTGCGGCAGGGCTATCAATATACTATCGAGCGTTTCGGCCGCTTTACCGAGGTGGCGAAGCCCGGCCTCAATTTCTACCCCGCCTTCTTCTACGCCGTCGGCCGCAAGATCAACATGATGGAACAGGTCGTCGACATTCCGGGGCAGGAAATCATCACCAAGGACAATGCCATGGTGTCGGTCGACGGCGTGGTCTTCTTCCAGGTGCTCGACGCCGCCAAGGCCGCCTATGAAGTGTCCGAACTCTATGTCGCCATCATGCAGCTCGCCACCACCAATCTGCGCACCGTGATGGGCTCGATGGACCTCGACGAAACCCTGTCGAAGCGCGACGAGATCAACGCCCGCCTGCTCTCCGTGGTGGATCACGCCACCAACGCCTGGGGCATCAAGATCACCCGCGTCGAGCTGAAGGACATCCGCCCGCCCGCCGATATCGTCAACGCCATGGGCCGGCAGATGAAGGCGGAGCGCGAGAAGCGCGCCAACATCCTCGATGCCGAAGGCGCCCGCGCGGCCGAGATCCTGCGCGCCGAGGGCGAGAAACAGGGCCAGATCCTGCAGGCCGAGGGCCGGCGCGAAGCCGCCTTTCGCGATGCCGAGGCGCGCGAACGCGAAGCCGAAGCGGAGGCCAAGGCGACGCAGATGGTGTCGGACGCGATTTCGGCCGGCAATCCGCAGGCACTCAATTACTTCATCGCCCAGAAATATACCGAGGCGGTCAGCCAGTTCGCCACCTCGCCCAATGCCAAGACCATCCTCTTCCCGGTCGAGGCGACCCAGCTCATCGGCACGCTCGGCGGCATCGGCCAGCTCGCCAAGGAAGCGCTGGCCGACACCCCCACCCCGCCAGCGCCCGCCCCAACGCCGCGCCGGGGGCCGTTCGGCCAGACCCAGGGCTGAGGCGCGTGGCGATGCGCGGTCATCGGGCAGCACTGCCAGGCCAAGCCGGCTGGGCCGCCGCGCACCCCATCGCCATCCCGCACACCCAAAACGCCCCCACCATCCCGAAGCGCCCACCACATCCGTTCGCTTCGAGCGAAGTCGAGAAGCCCACAGCGCTACGCCCGCCCCAAACACCGTTCGGGCTGAGCGAAGTCGAAGCCTCCCCTGAGCGAAGTCGAAGGGGGCGCCTTTCTTCCAAAGGAAAAGGGCGTCGACCAACTCAGCCCGAACGAGGCGTGTTTGGCCCCACCCACCCCTGTCATGCCAGCGCAGGCTGGCATCCCTCTGCCTTCCATCCCCACCCCAGCAACCATAAGACCACCCCATGAACGACTGGCTCACCCTGCTCCAGGATCATTGGGCCTGGCTGGTCTTCGCCGCGCTGCTGGCCATTGCGGAGGTGCTGATCCCCGGCGTCTTCCTGATCTGGATCGCGATCGCCGCCGCCATCACCGGCCTCGCCGCGCTGGCGCTGCCGATCGGCATACCGCTGCAACTGCTGATCTTCGCCGCGCTCTCGGTCGCCTCGGTCTGGGCCGGGCGGCGCTGGTATGTGGACAATCCGGTGCCCTCGACCGACCCCAATCTCAACGACCGCACCGCCCGCCTGATCGGCGAACTGGTGACAGTCGTAGAGCCGATCCGCGGCGGCGAAGGCCGGGTCAAGGTCGGCGACAGCGTCTGGACCGCCCGCGGCCCGGACAGCGAAGCGGGCACAAGGGTCCGCGTGACAGGTGCGGAAGGCGCGGTGCTGTGGGTGGAGGGCACCTGACCTCACGCCAGCCCCACCGAACCGCCGTCATCCCGGACTTGATCCGGGATCCATTGATAACTCGTGATATTCAATCGATTGGCAATACACCATTTTAGATTGCCGCGAGAGTTGCCAACAGTGGCCCACTCCATACCTTGCATTCCCCGTTTACGGCGATAGCATCTCAAAATGAACGTTGCCGCTGCTCATGTTTCCGCTCCAGCACTCAAGGAGCAATTGCCCGCTAAACTTAACGTCACAGCATCGCCTCAAGCAGGCCCGCAAGATGCCATCATAATTAATGTACCCAGCGCTAACCTCGCGACCACGGACAAGGGATGGGACGATGCCACAGCAACAATCGCGATTGCATGGGCATGGCCATTTGCGCTGATCATAGTTCTTCTCATTTTCCGGCAGCCGATCACGCGCTTTATCGACCGGCTTCGTTCATTCAAGGGCGCGGGTATGGAAGCAACGACTGAAGCAATGATACATGAGGAATTGCCGACCAGAGCACCACCTGTTGGTACATCAAAGGTCGAGCCGGGACTTCACCCATCGAGACGATAGTGCTCGCATGGGTCGCCCTTGAGAAGGCAGCGCGTGACGCTGTAATCCGGGCTAAGCTTCGCGGAGTGATGGGCACCGGCCGCGCGGCCTATTCAACCGTTATCAGGAATGTCGATGCACTTGATCACGAAGGCTTAATAGCGCCGGAGGTACGGCCGCTCGTGGTTGACCTCGCCAAAATTCGCAATCAAGCGATACATCGGCCCGAGGAACCGATCAGCCAAGAGGCCTTGGAAAAATTCTATGCCAATACGGAATTCGCCACGGACCAACTCAACTCCATAAATCCAAAAACCAATAGATAGTTCAAGTATAATATTATCATCAAACAGAAAACATTGAAAATTTTTTCAAAATCACCTTTTTTATTTTAATTATGAATAATTGCCAAAAATCACGTAAAATCACTTATATTCATTCAAAATATATAAATACGTTAAATTTATTAATTAAATTTATTCCGGCTTTAAGCCAAAACTAGCACATCATGGCCCTTTGTAAGTCACAGGCCGACAAAGCAACAAGCGGTCCGCCCTGTCCTACACCTCCCGCCCCATGATAGCCTCGCCGGCATGACCGACATGCCCCTTCTCCATTTCACCTCCGTCCCGATGCTGCGCCGGCGCGCGTCGGGCTGGTCGCCGGCCGCGCAGCGGGCCTTTATGCTGGCGCGCTGCGGCGTGGTGGCGCTCCCACTTCGCAAAAATTCTCCTATTGCGAAGTCGTCACTGCCATTCGCCAACCGCAGAAATGCGTCATGCAGAACGGTGTGAACTTTGCAGCCTTCGCATCGCGCCCCGCGCGCGCTCCGTCGCGCCCACCCCAATTCCCTCCCACCGCAAATTACCTGTCGAAATCCGCCGACAATATGCGACATGAAGGGCAAGACTGCCTGATGGAGACGATTGCCCCATGACGACCTCCCGCCGCGATTTCCTCGTCGCCGGCTCCTCCGCCCTCGCCCTGTCCGCGCTCCCCGCCCGCGCTCTCGCCCAGGCGACCAGCGCAGACGCCCGCGCCGAAACCCTGCTCGCCGGCATGGCTGAGGCGATGCTGGCCGATGCGCCCGAAACCGCGAGCGGCCTTGGCCTCGACACCGGCGCCCGCGCTCCGCTCAAAGCGCGCCTCGGCGACAAGAGCCCGGCCGGCCAGGCCCGGATCGCTGCCCATGTGAAGGATCGCCTGACCCAGCTGCGCGCCGTCGATCTCGACGCCCTGTCGCCCGCCACCCGCACCGATGTGGAGGTGGTGCGCGCCGCCCATGAACTGGCCGATGCCGGCTTCGCCTTCCCCTTCGGCGACATGGCGATGATGAACAGCAACTGGTCCTATCGCAACGCACCCTATGCCGTCGCCCAGAATACCGGCGCCTTCATCGAGACGCCCGATTTCCTCGACGCCAATCACGCCATCGCCACTCCGGCCGACGCCGACGCCTATCTCGAACGCCTCACCCAATATGCCGCCAATCTCGACGGCGAGACCGAGCGCCTGAAGCATGACGCCGGCATCGGCGTCGTCGCCCCCGCCTTCCTGCTCGACAAGACGCTGGGCCAGATGCAGGCGGTGCAGGGCCAGCCGATCGACCAGTGGGTGCCGGTCGCCTCGATCGCGCGCCGCACCCGCGACATGCAGGGCGATTATGCCGCCAAGGCAGCGCAGATCACCCGCACCGCCATCGCCCCCGCCCTCGCCCGCCAGGCCGCCGAACTCACTCGCCAGCGTGGCCTTGCCACCATGGATGCGGGCGTATGGAAACTGCCGCAGGGCGATGCCTATTATGGCTGGGCGCTGCAGGCCGGCACCACCACCACCATGTCGCCCGAGCAAGTCCATGCGCTGGGCCAGGAACAGCTCAAGGCCCTCCAGTCGGAAATGGACCGGCTGCTGAAATCCCTCGGCATGACCAAGGGGACCGTGGGCGAGCGGATGACCGCGATGGGCAAGGATCCGCGCTACATCTTCCCCAATGACGATAAGGGTCGCCAGCAGATCCTCTCCTATATCGACGGGCGCCTGGCCGATATCCGCACCCGCCTGCCCCGCGCCTTCGCGACCCTGGTGCCGGCCAAGCTCATCGTGAAGCGGGTGCCGGTGGAGATCGAGGCCGGGGCGCCGGGCGCCTATGCCGGCGCCGGCACGATCGACGGCAGCGTGCCGGGCAATTATTATATCAACCTGCGCGATACCAGCATCTGGCCGCGCTATGCGCTGCCGACGCTTTGCTATCATGAGGGGATTCCGGGCCATATCTGGCAGGGCGAATATACCTACAAGCTGCCGCTGATCCGCTCGCTGCTCGCCTTCAACGCCTATTCGGAGGGCTGGGCGCTCTATGCCGAGCAGCTGGGCGACGAGTTGGGCGCCTATGACGGCGATGTCGCCGGGCGGCTGGGCTATCTCCAGTCGATCGCCTATCGCTGCTGCCGCCTGGTGGTCGACACCGGCCTTCATGCCAAGCGCTGGACCCGCGAACAGGCCATCCACTGGTTCGCCACCACCAACGGTTCCACGGTCGAGGATGTCCAGGGCGAGGTCGACCGTTATTGCGCCTGGCCGGGCCAGGCCTGCGGCTACAAGGTCGGCCATGGCGAAATCGTCCGCCTGCGGGCACAAGCGCAACAGGCGCTGGGCGACAAGTTCGACTTCCGCCTGTTCAACGACGCCGTGGTCAAGGGCGGCGGCGTGCCGATGACCGTGCTGGCGAAAAATGTCGACGCCTATGTCGCCGGGCGGAAGGACGCGTAAGAAACCGTTCGTCCTGAGCGAAGTCGAAGGACGCGCCGAGCGGAGAGAGGTGCCTCACTGCGTTCGGCAGAAGGCTTCGACTTCGCTCAGCCCGAACGGATCATGCCCAAAGAAAAAGGGCCGGAGGATCGCTCCCCCGGCCCTTCCCTATTCTCGCTGCCGTAGCGCTTAGCCTACAAACGCGCGCTCGATCACGAACTGCCCCGGCGCCGCATTGGAGCCTTCGGTGAAGCCCTGTTCCTCGAAATAGGCGCCGAACTGCTTGATCATCTCCATGCTGCCGCACATCATGATCCGGTCGGTCTCGGGGTCAAACTTGGCCGCGCCCGAAATCCCCTCGAACAGCGCGCCACTCTCGACCAGCTTGTCGATGCGCGCGGTGTGGCCGTCGAACGGCTCGCGGGTCACGGTCGGCACATAATGGAACTGGTTGGGGGCCTGTTCCGACACCAGCGGGTCTTCGGCCCACTTGCCTTCCATCTCGTCGCGGAAGGCGAGGTCGCTCACCCGGCGCACCGAATGCACCACCACGACCTGCTCGTAAAACTCATACACGTCCGGGTCGCGCGGCAGGCTCAGGAACGGCGCCAGGCCGGTGCCGGTCGACAGCATGAACAGCCGCTTGCCCGGCAGCAGCGCGTCGGTCACCAGCGTGCCGGTCGGCTTGCGACCCAGATAAATCTGGTCGCCCGGCTCGATCTTCTGCAGCTTGCTGGTCAGCGGGCCGTCCTGCACCTTGATCGACAGGAACTCGATTTCCTCGTCCCAGGCGGGGCTGGCGATCGAGTAGGCGCGCAGCAGCGGCTTGCCGTTGTCGCCCTTCAGGCCGATCATGATGAACTCGCCCGAGCGGAAGCGGAAGCTGGCCGGGCGGCTGATGCGGAAGCTGAACAGATGCTCGTTCCAGTGCTTCACCGACAGCACGGTTTCCACGGAAAGCGCGCCGGTGGGTTCCAGAACCGGCTTTTCGATCGTCACGTCGGTCAAGACCTTATCCTTGCATTTCGTCGGCGCCGCCATGATCGGGCAGCGCTAGTTGCGGATCATTCGCAATAATGGTGTAGTCCGCAAATGGCCCCACCGCATCGCGAAGGCAAGGCCAAAAAAACTTGGGGGCGGCCAAGGGCGGGCTTTTGCCGCCCCGTAGCGTCCTCAGCCGAACAAGCCCTTGGCCAGGCCGCTCAGCTCATTGAGCGGATTGCCGTCGCCATCCCGGTCGAGGAAGCCGCCCAGCTGGCCCAAAATCGCCTCCGGCCCGCCAAACTGGCCCAGCAGCTGCTGCAGCGCGTCGGCCGACACGCCATGCTCGGCCGCCGTCTCGGCGAGCGCCGACACGCTGGTCTCCCCGCCGCCGATCCTGGCGCCGATCTCGTTCAGCAGGCCCTGCATCTGCTCCGGCTCCAGCCCGACCTTCTGCGCGATCGCTTCCAGCCCGCCCAGATTGCCCATCAGATTGTCGAACATGCCCATGCTAATCTCCGCTGCCATGATAGGCGGACAGCATAGCACTGCGGTGACCGCGCCAAAAGCAAAAGAGCCGGGGAATCTCTTCCCCGGCTCTCGCAGTTCCTTTTAAGGGCCCGATCAGGCCGCCGTCAGCGCCGCGCTGCGCACGCCATCATCGACATGCGCCTCGAACTGGGCGAAATTGTCGACAAAGGCCTTCACCAGCGTCGCCGCGGTGGCGTCATAGGCCTCCTTGTCCGCCCACATCGCGCGCGGATCGAGGATCTGGCTGTCGACGCCATTCACCGCCACCGGCACCTCGAACCCGAAATTGGGATCGGTGCGGAATTCGGCGCTGTTCAGGCTGCCGTCGAGCGCCGCGTTGAGCAGCGCGCGCGTCACCTTGATCGGCATGCGCTTGATCCCCGGCATGGTCGCCTTGCCACCGGCCCAGCCGGTATTGACCAGCCAGCAGGTGACGCCGCCCTTGTTGATCCGCTCTTTCAGCAGATTGCCATAGACGCTGGGGTGGCGCGGCATGAAGGGTGCGCCAAAGCAGGTCGAGAAGGTGGCGGTCGGCTCGGTCACGCCAATCTCGGTGCCCGCGACGCGCGCCGTGTAACCGGACAAGAAGTGATACATCGCCTGTTCCGGGGTCAGCCGCGCGATCGGCGGAAGGACGCCGTAAGCATCGGCCGTCAGGAAGATGATGTTCTTGGGCACCGGCCCCAGATTCTTCTCCGACGTGTTGGGGATGAAGTCGATCGGGTAGGAACCGCGGCTATTCTCGGCCAGCGAGTTGTCGTCCAGGTCGATCTCGCGGCTTTCCTCGTCGATCACGACATTTTCCAGCACCGTGCCGAAGCGCTTGGTGGTGGCGAAGATTTCCGGCTCGGCCTCGGCCGACAGGTTGATCATCTTGGCATAGCAGCCGCCCTCGAAATTGAAGACCGCCTGGTCCGACCAGCCATGCTCGTCATCACCGATCAGGGTACGGCTGGCGTCGGCCGACAATGTCGTCTTGCCGGTGCCGCTCAGGCCGAAGAAGACTGCGGTGTCGCCATTCGGGCCGATATTGGCCGAACAGTGCATCGGCATCACGCCCTTGGCCGGCAGCAGATAGTTGAGGATGCCGAACACCGACTTCTTCATTTCGCCGGCATAGCGGGTGCCACCGATCAGGATCAGCTTCTCGGTGAAGTTGACCGCGATCACCGTCTCGGTGCGACAGCCATGGCGGGCCGGGTCGGCGACGAAGGTCGGCAGGTCGATGATGGTATATTCGGGCGCGAAGTCGGCCAGCGCCTGCGCCTCGGGCCGCACCAGCAGGGTACGGATGAACAGATTGTGCCAGGCGAACTCGTTGATGACGCGCACATTGACCCGATATTCGGGCTGCGAGCCGCCATAAAGGTCGGCGACATAGAGCTTGTCCTTGCTCCCCAGCGCCTTGAAGAAATCCTCCTTCAGCGCGGCGAAATGCGCCGGCGTCATCGGCACATTGGTGCTGCCCCACCAGACCGTGTCCTGGGTCTCGGCATCCTGGACGATGAATTTGTCCTTGGCGCTGCGGCCGGTATGCTTGCCGGTCTTGACGACCAGCGGGCCGTCCTTGGCCAATATGCCTTCGCCATTGGCCAACGCGGCCTCGACCAGCGGCGCGGTGCCAAGGTTCCAATATTCGGTGGCATGGGTGGAGATGCCCTGGTCGACCAGGGTGATTGAGGATTTGGCCTGCACGCCTTAGCTCCTGATGTAAAATTTCCCGGCCGCTCTGTTGTTGTGCGGCCACCCATGGGAAGGCGCCGCGATCTGCTGCGCGGGCATCCCCTCCTCTGGACGGGTCCGGCATAAGCCTTTGCGCTACGGTCGTCAAATCCGGCTCCGACATCATCTGTCCCGAATATCGACGCATATATCGCAGCGATAATCGCCACCCGCTTCCTTGCGGGCGCAACGGGCTTGGTCTAACGCTTGGCTACCACAGCGCATTCGCGCATTTCATCTTGATGTTCCGGGATATGGCATGACTGCAACCATCGCTCTGGTGGATGATGACAAGAATATCCTGACCTCGGTGTCGATCGCGCTCCAGACCGAAGGATTCGTGACGCGCATCTATTCGGATCCGGAAACCGCGCTGAAGGCGTTGATCGACAACCCGGCCGACCTGGCCGTCTTCGATATCAAAATGCCCCGTATGGACGGCCTGGAACTGCTGCGCCGCCTCCGCGAAAAAAGCCAGATGCCGGTCATTTTCCTGACATCCAAGGCGGACGAACTGGACGAAGCGCTGGGCCTCGCCATGGGTGCGGATGATTATATCTCCAAACCCTTCTCGCAACGGCTGCTGATCGCCCGTATCCGCGCCATCCTGCGCAGGGCAGAGGCCAGCCGCATGCCTGAAGCTGCCGACGAACCGCCCTCCGACCCGATCGTGCGTGGCCGTCTCGAAATGGATCCGCCTCGGCACAGGGTCAAATGGGATGGCAGCGACGTGACCTTGACGGTCACCGAATTCCTGATTCTGGAAACCCTCGCCACTCGCCCAGGCGTTGTGAAGAGTCGCAACCAGTTGATGGACGCCGCCTATCAGGACGACGTCTATGTCGACGATCGTACGATCGACAGCCACATCAAGCGCCTGCGGCGCAAGTTCCGCGAGGTAGATTCCAATTTCAACGCAATCGACACATTGTATGGCGCCGGATACCGATTCTCCGAAGAGTGAGGACGCGCCGCTCGCGGTGCGCTGGTCGGGGCGAATAAGCCTCACGCCGCGCATTCTGGCGGTCAACGTCTTCGCCCTCGCCTTGCTGGCGGGCGGCTTCTTCTATCTGGACAGCTACCGTACCCGTATCGTCGACGATCGGCTGGAACAGTCGGCGCGCGAGCTCAAGTTGCTGGCGATCGGCCTCGAAAATGCGCCGACCGATCGGCAGGATGCCCTCATCGCAGCCTATGCGCGACAGACGGGGGACCGGGTGCGCCGCTATGATTCAGGCGGTCGCCTGGTCGCCGACAGCTTCACCATGAATGCGCCACGCTATCGCCTGCGGCTGCCTTCGGAAGAAGAATGGCAGCGCCATGTCGCACGCTTCCTCGACAAGGCTATGGACCGGGTCGTATCTGCCGACCGCCCGCCCAACTTTGAAGAGCCTGCCATCGATCATGCCAGCGCCTGGCCCGAATTGTCGCTCGCGCGCAAGACCGGCCAGCCCCAGGCGATGAACCGCTACGCCCCCGACCGGACCTTCATGATCTCGGCGGCCGTGCCAGTACGGGATGGCACCGACCTGTTCGCCACCGAAAATGCGCGCGACATCACCCGTATCGTGCGCGCCGAACGGTTGCGTCTGGGAATCGTGCTCGCCGCAGCAGCCCTCGCATCCGTCCTGCTGTCCCTGTTTCTGGCCCGCACCATCGTACAGCCGCTCCAGCGACTCGCCCGTGCAGCCGTGCGCGTGCGACTGGGCCGGGCGCGCGAGGTTACGGTGCCGCGCCTGCCCGAACGGCGTGACGAGATCGGCATGCTGGCGCGCGCCCTGTCCGACATGAGCCATGCGCTGCGGCAGCGGATCGACGCGACCGATGCCTTCGCGGCCGATGTCAGCCACGAACTGAAGAATCCGATCGCCTCGCTACGCTCGGCGCTCGATGCCCTCGACCGGGTGGACAAGCCAGAATTGCGCGCGCAATTGATGGACATCGCCCAGGATGACGTTCGCCGCCTAGACCGCCTCGTCACTGACATTGCCGAAGCCTCGCGGATCGACGCGCAACTCTCGCGCACCCGTTTCGAGCCAATCGACCTTGGCCTGCTGATCGAACGCATGGTCCTGGCCCGCGAAGCGCGCGGCGTTCCGCGCGGCATCCGCCTGGCCTTCGCCCGCCCCCGCAAGGAAGTCGCGGTCGTCCTGGGCGAAGAACAGCGGCTCATGCGCGTGCTCGAAAATCTGATCGACAATGCGATCTCCTTCTCTCCTGATGACGGACTGGTCCAGATCATCGCGACCGTCGCGGACAATGAGGTGCTGGTCAGCGTCGAGGACGAAGGCCCGGGCGTGCCTGTATCAGAGCGCGAACATGTCTTTCGCCGTTTCCACAGCGTGCGCCCCGAAGGCGAAGCATTCGGCAAGCATAGCGGCCTCGGGCTCGCCATTGCCCGCTCGATCGTGGAAGGCCATCAGGGCAAGATCCGCATCGCCGATCGCGAGGATTCGCAGAGTGGGGCGCGTTTCATCGTCCGCCTGCCGATGGCGGTGGAGCGCGATCCCGGCATCATGTCGGAATAATCGCAAGGGCTTGTTCATCCCGCGGTGCGACAGTCACCGTCGCCACGACGGAAAAATCGGCGCAAATCGATTTCCACCATGGCGAACAACAGCTAGGAACAAGAGCGGGGGATAATGGTGCGCGCACTTTCATCAGAAACGCTTCACGCAACGACCGTGGCGATCGGGGGACGATCCGTCCTGCTCTATGGCGCCAGCGGCATGGGCAAATCCGATCTGGCGCTGCGACTGATCGATCGCGGCGCAATCCTGGTCAGCGACGATTATACGCTGCTCAAGCGCGTCGATGGCCGTTTGATCGCCACCTCTCCGGCCACCATTTCCGGCCGCATGGAAGTGCGCGGCATCGGCATCATCCCCATGCCCCATGTCAGCGAATCCCCGGTCGCCCTGCTGGTTGATCTGGCCGACGCTGTCGAACGCATGCCGATGACGCCGACCAGCCGCGCCATCGCCGGCGTCGAGGTACCGGTGATCGCCGTCGTCGCACGCGAAGCATCGGCGCCAATCAAGGTCGAACTGGCGCTCAAAGCGCTGAGCATGCGATGACGACCCCGGCACCCAAGACCATCCTTCTGGTGTCGGGCGTATCGGGCGCCGGCAAGACCACTGCGCTCAAGACATTGGAGGATATGGGCTGGGAGGTCGTGGACAACCTCCCGCTCGTCCTGCTCGACCGGTTGCTCGACACGCCTCTGCCCGCCGGCCATGCCGGCGAGGATGACCGGCCATTGGCATTGGGCATAGATGCACGCACCCGCGGCTTTGACGCCAACGCCATTGTCCGCCGGATCAAGGCGCTGCGTGAACGCCATGGCCATGACATCGAAACCCTGTTCCTCGACTGTTCCGGCGCAGAACTGGAACGGCGCTTTGCCGAAACGCGCCGCCGCCACCCGCTGGCACAGGACCGCCCGGCGGCCGACGGCATCGCCCGCGAACGCGAACTGACCGAACCGCTGCGTCGATGGGCGACCCAGTTGATCGACACCACCAGCCTGTCCACCAATGGCCTGCAGCAGGAAATGCGCGCCCTTTTCGCACGCGAACGCCTGTCCGATCCGGTGCTCACGATCCTGTCGTTCGGCTATAGCCGGGGCGTACCACGCAATGTCGACCTGATGTTCGACATGCGGTTCCTGCGCAATCCCTATTGGGACGAAACGCTGCGCGCCAAGACCGGGCTCGATGCGGATGTCTCCGCCTATATCATGGAAGACCCTGCCTATGATGAGGCGCTGGGCAAGATAGAGGATCTTCTCGTCACCCTGTTGCCGCGCTACGCGGAGGCTGGAAAGACCTACATCACCGTGGCCTTCGGCTGCACCGGCGGGCGCCACCGCTCGGTCCATATTGCCGAAACCGTCGCTAGATACTTGCAAGATGCGGGCTTTTCGCCCACCGTCTCGCACCGCAATATGGAATCAGCGCCCCAGGACAGTCTGGAGAAGCGCAGACCGGGAGGCCCGAAAGCAATATCATGACAAAGGTGGGCCGCGGAAGCAGATGATCGGACTCGTACTCGTCACCCATGGGTCGCTTGCGACGGAATTCGTCGTGGCCATGGAACATGTCGTGGGACCGCAACAGCAGATCGAAACGATCTGCATCGGGCCAGAGGATGACATGGAATTGCGCCGCGCGGACATCGCGGCTGCGGTCGCGCGCGTCAATGACGGCGCCGGCGTCATCCTGTTGACCGACCTGTTCGGCGGCACCCCCTCGAACCTGGCAATTTCCCTGCTCAAGGCGGGCGAGATCGAGGTGATCGCCGGCATCAACCTGCCGATGCTGATCCGCCTGGAAAGTGCCCGCAAGGTGATGGACGTGCGCGCTGCCGTCGCCGCCGCGCGCGAAGCCGGTCAGAAATATATCAGCGTGGCGTCGGAATTGCTGGGTAGCACATCATGAACGATATCAGCCGGGAAGTACGGATCAGCAACAAGCGCGGCCTTCATGCCCGTGCCAGCGCAAAATTCGTGACCCTGGCCAGCGGCCTGCCCGCGCAAATCACCGTCAGCAAGGATGGCAGTGCCGTCACCGGTACATCGATCATGGGCCTGATGATGCTGGGTGCCGCCATGGGCGACAGCATCACGATCAGCGCGGCCGGCCCCGACGCGCATGACAGCCTGCATCAGTTGGTCACGCTGGTCGAAGACAAGTTCGGCGAGGAATAGGCCGCTCATCCCGCCCGGCCCGCAGCCTGTCCATTGCGGCTTCCTTTTGCCTGTCCTTCGCAGTAAGCGACCGCTGATCGGAAGGAGCAGGATCCGCTGGAGGATCAGAGGGATAGCCCTATGCGCGACGCAAGACTGACCGACGAACCAGCCCGCATGGCTGCGCTGGAGCGCTATCAGGTGCTCGATACGCCGGCCGAACCCGCCTTTGACCGGATTACCCAGCTCGTCCGCGCCATATTGGGCGTACCCATCTGCGCCGTCTCGCTGATCGACAATGACCGCCAATGGTTCAAGTCGCACCCGGGGCTGGACGTCAGCGAAACACCGCGCGGCGTCGCCTTTTGCGATCATACGATCCGCGATCGCATTCCCATGATCGTCAATGATGCGAGCGCCGATCTGCGGTTCAGCGCCAATCCGCTGGTCACGGGCGATCCCAATATCCGCAGCTATGCCGGCGTGCCTCTTTCGACAGCCGACGGCTATAATATCGGCTCGCTCTGCGCCATCGATACGGTGCCGCGGATGTTCGATCCGGCGCAGATCGCGATCCTGGAAAATCTGGGCGGGCTGGTGGTCGAACAACTGGAACTGCGCCGCATCGCCGATCGCGATCATCTGAGCGGCGCGCTGACGCGGCGCGCCTTCCTGGCGGAGATCGACAAGCAGATCAGCCTGTTTCAGCGCCACCAGCGCCCGGCAAGCCTGTTGCTGCTCGACATCGACCATTTCAAGCAGGTCAACGACACGCATGGCCATCCCGCCGGCGACGTGGTGATCCGTGCCGTCGCCGAACGCTGCCGCCAGTTGAAGCGGCCGAGCGACATGTTCGGTCGACTGGGCGGCGAGGAGTTCGCGCTGCTGATGCCCGAAGCCGGCGCGCAGGAAGCCGGCGCTGCGGCACAGCGTTTCTGCGATGCCATCGCCGCGCTCGATATCCCCCATGCACCGCCCCTGCGCGTCACCGCCAGCTTTGGTATCGCCGACATCGGGCCGGACCGGACCAGCAGCGGCGCCTGGCTCGCCGCTGCCGACGCCGCCCTCTATGCCGCCAAGCATGGCGGCCGCAATCGCGTCGCCATTGCGAAATCCGATGGCGCCCAGCCCGACTGACACCGAAAGGCTGTCCTTTTCCCCATTCCCTCGATAGAGAGGCCGCTTCGTCCGCACTGGTCGCGGACCAGAAGGCAGGACGCAGCACGTGGCACGCGAAATCACCGGTTTTTCCAACCCGCTGGTCAAGCGCGTGCGCTCGCTGCGGGAAAAGAAATATCGCAAGGCCGAAGGGCTGTTCCTCGCCGAAGGGCTGCGCATCCTGACCGAAGCGCGCGAAGAAGGCGTGCTGCCCGAAATGCTCTTCCATGCGGGCTCCACCCATCCGCTCGCGCTCGACCTGATCGACGCGATCGAGGCGGACGGCGGCGACGTGATCGAAACCACGCCCGACATCCTCTCGAAGATCAGCGGCAAGGACAATGCCCAGGCGGTGGTCGGCGTCTATCGCGACCGGCTGACCCCGCTGGAAAAGCTGGATCGCAGCACGGCGGACATCTGGATCGTTGCCCAGTCGCTGCGCGATCCCGGCAATCTGGGCACCATCCTGCGTACCGGCGACGCGGTCGGTGCCGGCGGCCTGATCCTGATCGACGATTGCGTCGACCCCTTCTCGGTCGAATCGGTGCGTGCCAGCATGGGCGCCCTCTTCACCCAGTCGATCACCCAGGCGCGCTGGGGCGAATTCATGCACTGGCTGCGCCAGGGGCCGGGCGACCTCATCGGCACCAGCCTCAAGGCCACCCAGGATTATCAGGAGCCCCGCTATCAGAGCCCCAGCTTCCTGCTGGTCGGCAATGAGGCACAGGGCCTGCCCGAAAGCTATGAAGCCGAATGCGACCAGTTGGTGAAGATGCCCATGCTGGGCAAGGCCGACAGCCTCAATGCCGCCGTCGCCACGGCAGTCATGGCCTATGAGCTGCTGAACCAGAAACGAAAGACATCATAACCGTCATCCCGGCGCAGGCTGGGATCTCACTTTTCTTCAAGCAGACGAAAGAAGAGAGATGCCGACCTTCGCCGGCATGACGCAAAGGGGGCAAGACGACGTGACACAGACGAGCGGCATGGGCGCAATGTGGCGGCACAAGCGGGTGCTGGCGGCCAGCCTGATCGGCACGGCAGTCGAATTCTACGACTTCTACATCTACGCCACCGCCGCCAGCCTGATTTTCCCCTCGCTCTTCTTCCCGTCCTCCTCGCCCTCGGCGCAGTTGATGGCGTCCTATGGCAGCCTGGCCCTGGCCTTTCTCGCCCGGCCCGTCGGCGCTGCGGTGTTCGGGCATTATGGTGATCGCGTCGGGCGCAAGGCAACGCTGGTTGTCTCGTTGATGCTGATGGGCGGGTGCACGCTCCTGATCGGCTTTCTCCCCACCTATGCCATGATCGGCTTTTGGGCGCCGCTCATTCTCTGTCTACTACGCTTCGGCCAGGGCTTCGGCCTTGGCGGCGAATGGGGCGGGGCGGCGCTGCTGGCGGTCGAGAACGCGCCCGAAGGCTGGCGTGCCCGCTTCGGCATGTTCCCGCAACTGGGGGCGCCGGTCGGCTTCATCGCCGCCAATGGCCTGTTCCTGCTGCTGGGTGCCTTCCTCAGTGACGCCGAATTCTTCGCCTGGGGCTGGCGCCTGCCCTTCCTTGGCAGCTCCGTGCTGGTGATCCTCGGCCTCTGGGTGCGCCTGAAGCTTACCGAGACGCCCGAATTTGCCGCCGCACAGAAGGAAGCGCCACCACCCGCCGTACCGCTTGCCACCCTGCTCTCGACCCATCTGGGCGCGGCCATTGCCGGCACCTTCGCCTGCGCGGCCTGCTTTGCCGTCTATTATATCGCGACGGCCTTCGCGCTGGGCTATGGCACCACGGCGCTCAAGATCGACCGCGAGATATTCCTGGCAATCCAGCTCGGCGCGATCCTGTTCATGGCGTTCAGCATCGTGCTGGCCGGCTGGTGGTCCGACAAGACCACGCCAACCCGCGTTCTTGCATGGGGCTGCGCCGGCACGTTGGTCATGGGCGTCGCCTTCGGGCCGCTGATCGGCACCGCCACATTACTGCCGATCTTCGCCGCCCTCAGTTTCGCCCTGTTCGTGATGGGCTTCATCTACGGACCGCTCGGCGCGTATCTGCCCGCGCTCTTCCCGACCCAGCTGCGCTATACCGGCGCCTCCTTCGCTTTCAATCTGGGCGGCATATTGGGCGGCGCATTGGCGCCGATCGTCGCCACCTGGCTGATCGGCGCACAGGGCGTTACTCTGGTCGGCCTCTACATGTCCGCCGCTGCGCTGATCAGCCTTGCGGGCCTCTGGTGGACGAGCCGGCGATGAGTTTCCGCATCAGCACCAGCGGCACGCCGTTGTCCTGAAAGGGTTGGACGTCGACGAAGCCGAAGCTGCGATAGAGTGGTACGCCAGCCATCGTGGCCGATAGTTCCAATGCGCTAAAGCCTTCCGCCCCCGCCGCCTGCTCGCACAGGGACAGGATCAACGTGCCTACGCCTTTGCGGACATGGTCGGGATGGGTGTACATGGCCCGCACCCTGGCCGCTTCGGTCGCCGGGTCGAGCATCCGGTCGTTGCGGCCAGCACTATGATCGCCGCCATAGGCTGTCGCCCGCCGACTCCAGCCGCCGCAGCCTGCGATCGCATCGCCATCCTGGATCAGGAAATAGGTGCCGTCGGCGATCAGGCGACTGTCTAGGCCCATGAAGCCATGGCTGGCCTTGACCTGTTCGGGCGTCAGAAAGTCGTCCTGCAAGTGATCGATCGCCGCCGTCATCACGGCGGAAAGACCCGCTTCATCGTCGCTGGTCGCGATGCGGTGGTTCAGCCGGGATAATATGGTCATCAGCTCGACGATATCTGGTGCGCTATCAAGCGAAAATCAAAAAAAGGGGGACTGCCGGACCAAAGCCCCGCAGTCCCCTCCATTCCATCAGAACTTGAAGCTGACGCGGCCATACCAATAGCCGCCGTTGATGCCATAGGGCGACAGGGTAACCGGCGCGTCGAGCACGGCACCGCCGTCGATCGGCAGCCCGTCGGGACCATTGGGCACGGTATCCGTCTTCTTGTTGAAGAGGTTGTTGGCCCCAACGCTCAGCGTAATGCCCTGGGGCATCTCATAGCTGACTTCCAGATCGGTGATCGCCGCCGCACCGACCCCGACGGTCGGCGTGCCGCCATCATAGATCACGACCTGCGACGCCTTGCCATAGAAGGTTTCGCGCAGGTTGGCGCTGAAGCCGCCCATGGTGAACAGTGCCCCGGCGATGATCTTATATTTGGGCGACGCGTCCTCCAGGATGGAGCGCGCATCCGCCGCATAGAGATCCTCGTCGATCCGCAGCTTCGTGATCTTGGTCTCGTTATAGTTGGCCGACAGCGACCAGAGGATGCTCCCTTCGCCGATCGGCGTCGGATAGCTGGCGGTCACATCGACCCCGCGGGTGCGGGTATCCGCGCCGTTGGTGAAGAGGTTGACGCCGGCATCGCCGACCGAAAGCACATAGGGATCCAGCACATTGCCATGCGCCGCGATCGCGTCGAGCACCGCCTGGTTGGTCACCACGCCGCCAGTCAGACCCACGATCGAGCCGGTACCGACGATCCGGTTCTTCACCTTCACCTGATAGGCATCGATGGTGATGCTCAGCTTGTTGATCGGGCGAATGACCAGGCCGGCGCTGAAGTTGGTCGACGTTTCCGGCTTCAGGTCTTCATAGCCCAGCAGCTTGGCCGCGTCGGAGTTCGGCGGCAACTGCACATAGGCCGTGGTCGGTCCAACGTTGGTCGCGGAATAATAGGATTCGAGCAGCGAGGGCGCACGGAAACCGGTGCTGACCGTCCCGCGGACCGCGAACTGATCCGAAATATCGATGCGGCTGTTGATCTTCCACGTCCATTTGGTGCCGAAATCGCTGTAGTCCTCGTAGCGGACGGCGCCATCGACCTTCCAGATGTCGATCGGGTTGAGCGCGATGTCGGCATAGGCGGCGACATTGTGCCGCTTGTGCTTGCCCGCATCGGTCGCCAGGAAGCCCGGATAGGACTGGCCACCTTCAAAATAGGTCGACTCGAAATTGCCCTGGCCGATCTGGAAGGTGTTTTCGCGATATTCGGCGCCGAATGCCAGGTTCATCGGCGCAGCCAGGCCAAGCTCGATTTCCTTGGCGATGTCGATATTGTTGGTCCATTCCGACGCCTTCAGGAAACCGTCATAGAAGTTGGACGGGGTATAGCCGGTGTTGATGAACAGCGTGCGGTTGGCCGAATCCAGCGTGTAGAGCTTGGCATAATCCTGGCCATAGGTGGTGCTGATATCCCAGCGGAACCCGGCCGTCTCGCCCTTGATGCCACCGGTGTTGGAGAAATCATCCTCCTTGATCGCTTCGCGCGGATTGAAGCCATAGGCGCTGACCAGCAGGTCCTCGCCCGCTTCGCCCAGCGTATTGGACCGCGACACGCGCCAAGGCTGACGATAGTTCTCATAGGCGCTCGCCTCGCGGCGGCCATAGCTGCCAAAGGCATAGAGTTCGACGCCGCCGAAATCATGGCCGGCATTATAGACGATGGTGGTCAGGGTCGACCGCGCATCGCCGACGATCCGATTGGTATAGGGCGCGTTGGGCAGGCCGATCGCCGCCATCGCCTCATGGTCCGCACCCAGATCGTCGCGCAGGCTGCCATCCGCGTTATAGATACGCGAATCCACCCCGCCCCGCTGCGAGAAGCCGTGATAGCGGTGGAACATGGTGAAATTGGCATAGCTATCTTCGCCCAGATCCGGCGCGAAGGTGACGCTGCCCGAATAGGTCGTGCCATCGCCCTTATAATATTGGCCGCCGGTGAAGCTGCCCGAAATGCTGCCCTTGTCTTCCTTGAGGATGATGTTGATGACGCCGGCGATCGCATCCGAACCATATTGGGCGGCCGCGCCGTCTTCCAGCACTTCGATGCGGGCGATCGAACCGGGCGGGATCATGTCGAGATCGGGTGCCACGCCGCCCTGGAAAGGTCCGCCCAGCACATGCAGGTTGGCGGTGCCATGCCGGCGCTTGCCGTTGACCAGCACGAGCGCATGGTTGGGGCTCAGGCCGCGCAGGCGCGCCGACAGCGTCAGGTTGGCGGTATCGCCGCCAAAGGCTTCAGCCGTGAAGGAGGGCACCAGTTGGCCCAGCACCTGGTTCAGGTTGGGCTGCCCGACCTTTTCCAGCATCGCACTGTCGAGAACCTTGATCGGCGCGGCGCTTTCTGCGGCAGTCACGCCGGTCGCGCGCGTACCCGTGACGATGATGGCCGCACCGTTGTCCACGGCAGCGGCTTGCGGCGCACTATCCTGCGCAAAAACGGGAACAGAAGAACAGATTGCAACAGCAATCGCAGCACGAGAAACTAGACCCGTATACTTCATGAAACAGCCCCCTAATTTGTTTTTTTGACGGAGCCTCTCCTAGAAATAATATTGTTTTTACTACCCCTGTTCGATCCAATCATTTGACATAACCGCCCACGCCGCAAAGCCGTTCGGCCGCAACAGAGCAACATTTAGCAATGACTGGAAACGGAAGGCTGACATAAAACCGCCACATGCGAAAACGCATTTTGCGAGGGGCGGCGAAATCCTTTCGCATACGCAAAATGCGGCGACGTCAAAAAAGCGATCAACACATTGCAACACAACGAAAAAGGCGGCGACCCTGGGGGCCGCCGCCTGTTTCTTTTTTACAACTGTCAAGAACAGTTTTTGAAGGATTAACCTTCGGTACGCGTATCGCGACGTTCGGCGATGCGCGCGCGCTTGCCGGTGCGACCACGCAGATAATAGAGCTTCGCACGACGCACGATGCCGCGACGAACGACCGTGATCGAATCGATGTTGGGCGAATAGAGCGGGAACACGCGCTCCACGCCTTCGCCGAACGAAATCTTGCGAACGGTGAAGTTGCTGCCCATGCCCTTGTTGGAGCGGGCAATGCAGACGCCTTCATAGTTCTGAACGCGGCTACGCTCGCCTTCGATGACCTTCACGCCGACACGCAGCGTGTCACCGGGGCGGAAATCGGGGATATCCTTGGCGAGAGCGGCAATGTTTTCCGCCTCGATCTGCTGGATGATGTTCATGTAACGTCAGTCCTCAAGTCTTTTGCTGCGCACCAGAGGGCGACTGGTCCCGAACACCAATATGGCGTTCCCAAAGGTCCGGCCGCCTTAGCCGTGTATCTGCCTCCGCCTGTTGTTTCCGCCAGGCGGCGATCTTCGCATGATCCCCCGATCGCAACACTTGCGGGATCGTGCGCCCCTCCCATTCTACCGGTCGGGTATAATGCGGATATTCGAGCAAACCCGTTTCAAAGGATTCTTCGACACCGCTGGAAGCGGCGCCCATTACACCGGGAAGCAGGCGGATGCAAGCATCGAGCAGCATCAGCGCGCCCATTTCCCCGCCGGACAGAATGATGTCCCCCATCGATATCTGCTCGATCGGCCGGGCCTCGAAAATCCGCTCGTCAAACCCCTCGAACCGACCGCACAGCAGCGTCACGCCCGGGCCGTCGGCCAGCGCCCGCACCCGCGCCTGGGTGATCGGCGCCCCACGCGGCGTCATCGCAATCACCGGCAGGTCCGGCCGCCGTTCCAGCGCATGGTCGATACCACGCGCCAATATATCGGGCTTCAGCACCATGCCGGCCCCACCGCCTGCCGGCGTATCGTCGACAGTGCGATGCTTGTCGGTGGCAAAGCCACGCATCTGGATCGGATCGCACGACCATTTCCCTTCGGCCAGCGCCCGCCCAGCGAGCGACACGCCCAGCGGCCCCGGGAACATCTCGGGATAGAGGGTCAGGATCTGCGCGGCAAAGCTCATCGCCGGCGTGCTCGCAACCGCGCAGCGGACAGCCCGCCAATCAGGCAGAGCGCGCCACAGCCCAACATCACCAGGCCGATCATCCGCAACATGTCGGCAAATGGCCGCTCGGGGTGCAACATACCCGGCAACAGCACCAGAAGCGGCAAGGGGCAGACCAGCCCAATCGCCACCAGCACCTTCACCCAGCGCGGCCAGCTCAGACCGAACAGCCGCCAGCCCCCGGCCAGCATCATCAGCAGATAGATTGCGGTCAATATTTGCGCCATGACAGCGCGCCTAGAGCATTTTCATCGCAGGGGAAACAGCCGATAGCGGTCCGATCAGGGCGCCTTCACCTCCAGTTTCAGCTCCTGTATCTGCGCCGTCGCGGTCGGCGCCAGCAGCAGGCTGCCCGCCACCCTGCCCTTCTCGCAGGGCCAGGTGAACTTGCCCGCCAGATTGCCGGTCGCCGTCACCGGCGCGTCCACCTGGCAGGCTCCCACTTCGTCCTTCAATGCTGCCAGCCGCCTGCTCCAATGCTCGGCATCGACATCCATCAGAACATTCGTGGCCAGAGCCTCCTTTGCCGCCAGCACATCGCCTGTCGCATAGATGCGTCCCGCGCTGGCATAGGCTTGCGCCAGCAGCGGCGTCACCGGCACCGGTCGGGCGATCAGCGCCCCGGCCTTCTGCAATGCCACCGCGGCATCCCAAGCGGCGCTCGCCCCGCCATTATAGGTGCGGTTGGTGAAGACGAAGATGCCGACGCCATAATCGGGCATCAGCATCACATGGCTGCCATAGCCCGGATAACCGCCGCCATGGGCCAGGGTAAGGCCCAGGTCACAATCCTGCGCAATCCGCATGGCAAAGCCATAGGCAGCCGCCTGGCGGCACGCCGTCGGCCCGCTCCTGCCGTTGCGCTGGGCCACGCCCATGAAATTGCTGCCCTCCGCCAGCATCCGCACCGAAGCCCGGGATAGCGGCCCGCTCTCCGCATCGTCGCGCGGCGGCCAGGCCGACAACAGGAAGGCGACCCAGCGCGCATAGTCTTTGGCGCTGGTCTGCAGCCCGCCCATCGCACCGAATGCACCATCGGCCATGTCCGGCTCGCGCTTCCAGCGGCCATCCTCCCAGCGATAGCCCAGCGCCCGCCGCTCGACCGGCCATTCGCTGACCTGATAGCCGCTCGACGCCATGCCCAACGGCCCCAGCAGGCTTTGTTCAACATAGCGGCGATAGGCCATGCCGGATATATTGGCGACGATCCGCCCCAGCACGGCAAAGCCGAAATTGCTATATTCATAATGGGTGCCGGGTGCGCTGCTCATCGGCACGCCCTGCGCCAGCATCCTGGTAAAGTCCGCATCCGGCAGCGGCGTCTGTCGGTCGCCCCAGGGATTGTCGTCGACAAAGCCCGCGCTGTGGGTCAGCAAGTCGCGGATACGGATGCGCGGGCTATCCTTGGTGGCATAGGTCCAGCCGCGCATTTCCGGCACATATTTCTCGGCCAGATCGTCGAGCGAGAGCTTCCCCTCCTCGCGCAGCTTCAGGATCGACAGGGCGGTGAACGCCTTGGTCATTGACGCAATCCGGAACAGGCTGTCGGGCGTCACTGGGCGCTTTTGCACCAAATCTTGCACGCCAAAGCCCTTCACATGGACCAGCTTGCCGTCGGCGACGATGCCATAGACCAGGCCAGGCGCATGGCTGTCGGCCTGGAAATCCGCAAAGAGCCTGTCGATTTCAGGAATGGCAGCATCGATCTGCTTCGTGCCGGCCGCCCTGGCTCCGTCGGTCAGAGGCGCGGCCAGCAGAAGCAGACAGATAACAAGGCGCATCGATGATCCCCCAGCAGTGAAGGGACCAGAATGCCATCCAACCCCTTGATCGCAAGGGGCATCATTTGATTATTCGGTAAAAGCCGCCTCGATGACGGCGCCGTTCTCGTTCAGCACCACCGCGTGCATCGGCGCCATGAAGCGCTTGCCGGGCTTGCCCTCTAGCGACGGCCGCTGCACCTCGATGATGTCGCCGGCGCCGAAATTCTCGACCGCGACGATCTCGCCCAGCATCTCGCCGGTGCTGCTGGTGCAGGGAAGGCCGACCAGGTCGGCATGATAATATTCGCCCTCGGGCAAGGCCGGCAGGGCAGAACGTGGGACGGTCAGCGCCGTGCCGCGCATGGCTTCGGCCGCGCCGCGATCGCCAATCTCGGCAAAGCGGGCCACCGCGCCATTGGGGCCGGCGCGCACCGACTTCAACGTCAGTACGCGCCCGGCCGCATCGAAGCTCTTGTAGCTCTTCAGGGCGTCGGCCCCTTCGCCAAACAGCTTCAGACGGACTTCGCCCGCCACGCCATGGGCACCGATGATCGCGGCCAGGGTGACGGGCTTGTCGGTCAAGAGGATCAGCCCTCGGCCTGTTCGGCAGCAGCTTCCTCGGCGGGAGCCGCTTCTTCAGCCGGTGCTTCGGCAGGCGCCTTGGCAGCTTCTTCAGCGGCGATGCGGGCTTCTTCAGCCTCGGCAGCCTTGGCAGCGCGATCTTCAGCGCGATCCTTGGCCTTCTGACCCGGCTCAGCCTTGTTCGGATTGTTGCGGGCAGCGCGCTCCTTCACGCCGGCGGCGTCCAGGAAGCGGGCAACGCGGTCGGTCGGCTGGGCGCCAGCGGCAACCCAGTGCTTCGCACGCTCGACGTCCAGAACGACGCGCTTCTCGTCGCCCTTGGGCAGGACGGGGTTGTAGCTGCCGATACGCTCGATGAACTTGCCGTCACGCGGGGCGCGGCTGTCAGCCACGACGATGCGGTAATAGGGGCGCTTCTTGGAGCCGCCGCGCGACAGACGAATGGAGGTTGCCATGGAACTAGACCTTTCTACTCAAACCAAATTAGGAAAATTGCTTATTTCTTCATGAAATTCTGAAAGCCGGGGGGGAGCTTGGGCATGTTGCCGCCCAGGCCACCAAGGCCACCCAGACCCGACAGGTCGGGCGGACCGCCCTGCCCATCCGCGCCGCCCGGACCACCCAGGCCGCCAAGACCACCCAGGCCGCCAAGACCACCCATGCCACCGCCGCCGGTGAACATCTTGGCCAGCCCCTTGAGGCCGCCCATCTTGCGGATCTTCTTCATCGCCGTTTCCATTTCCTGATGCATTTTCAGGAGACGGTTGACGTCCTGCACGGTGCGGCCGGCGCCCTTGGCGATACGGATCTTGCGCTTGGCGTTGATCAGCGCGGGCTTCTCGCGCTCCTTGGGGGTCATCGACCCGATCATCGCATCCAGATGCAGCAGCGTCTTGTCGTTGGCGCCGCTATTGGCCATCGCCGCCTGCGCCTTCTTGAGGCCCGGCAGCATGCCTGCCAGTGCGCCCAGCCCGCCCATGCGGCGCATCTGGTTGAGCTGACTGCGCAGGTCGTTCATGTCGAACTGACCCTTGGCCATCTTCTTGGCCAGCTTGTCGGCTTCCTCGGCGTCGATCGTCTCGGCCGCCTTCTCGACCAGGCTGACGACATCGCCCATGCCCAGGATGCGCTGGGCAACGCGGGCCGGATGGAAGGGCTCGAGCGCATCCAGCTTTTCGCCGGTGCCGGCGAACTTGATCGGACGGCCGGTGACCGCGCGCATCGACAGCGCCGCGCCGCCACGGGCATCGCCATCCATACGGGTCAGCACGACGCCGGTCAGCGGCACTTGACTCGTGAAGCTGGTCGCCACGTTCACGGCGTCCTGGCCGGTCAGCGAGTCGACCACCAGCAGGATTTCCGCCGGGTTGGCGACGTCGGCAACCGCCTTCATCTCGTCCATCAGCGCCTGGTCGACATGCAGTCGGCCGGCGGTGTCGAGCATGACGACGTCGAAGCCCTGCAGCTTGGCCGACTGCAGCGCGCGCTTGGCGATGTCCACCGGCTGCTGGCCGGCGATGATCGGCAGGGTCGCGACATCGATCTGGGTACCAAGGACGGCCAGCTGCTCCTGCGCGGCCGGGCGCTGGACGTCGAGCGACGCCATCAGCACCTTCTTGCGCTCCCGATCCTTCAGGCGCTTGGCGATCTTCGCGGTCGAGGTGGTCTTGCCCGACCCCTGCAGGCCGACCATCATGATGACGGCGGGCGGGGTGACGTCGATCAGCAGGTCGCTGGTTTCCGCACCCAGCGTTTCGGTCAGCGTGTCGGAGACGATCTTGACGACCATCTGACCCGGCGTGACCGAGCGCAGCACATCGCTGCCGACGGCCTTTTCGGTCGCCTGGTCGACGAACTGGCGGACGACGGGCAGCGCCACATCGGCTTCCAGAAGCGCGATTCGCACCTCGCGCATCGCGGCACGGACATCGTCCTCCGTAAGCGCACCGCGCCCACGCAGCTTGTCGAATACCCCACCGAGACGATCGCTTAGCGAATCGAACATCATCACCTCAATTCGGGCACAAAACCCGGAAAATCCATGCAAAGACCCAAAACGACAAAATCGCCGGCGGGCGAAACCTCGCCGGCCAGCGTCCATTCAATATCCCTCTTGGATATCCTGGAGTCGTCAGGGTTCCAGAACAAGAGTCCCGGATGCAGGGCGGCCCTTAAGCCAAAGCGCCTCAAAGCGCAAGCCTGCTATCCTGCTGCCAGTGCGGCGGCCGCCCCGCCGATCAGCGCCGTCCGCCCCAGCGCCTCGACCAGCACCAGCCGCCCGGCAATGACGACCAGCCCCCAGCGATAGGCCGGATGCACTGCGCCGCGCAGGCCGATGTCGCCGCGCATCGCGATCGCGACATAAAGCAACTGCATCAGCGTCGCGCAACTGCCCGCCCATGGCCCCAATAGCGGCATCGGCAATATCCGGCCAAAGGCAGGCTCCAGCATGGCGATGGTGCCGCACAGCATCAGCCGCTTGTGCCAGTCACTGCGCCGCCGCAACAATATCCCCGCCAACGTCAGCGCACCAAAGGCCAGCATGTCGAGCGGCCCCAGCACCAGGAAAATGCCGGGCGCGAAGAAGGGCGGCGCGCGCCCCATCTGCACCGCCAGGATCGACGTCGCGACACCCCAGGGAATCATGAAACAGGCCAGCCCCGCCGCAACCCAGCCCAACTGCCGATGGATATCGGTTCGCCGCTGCGCGACCAACAATGCCTGCGCCAGGAATAGCAATGTCCAGGCCAATAGCGACGCGGCATGGACATGCACCCACCAGGGCACCGTCGCGACGTCCACATAGCCCCGCAGCGCAAAGCTGCCAAAGCCGCCGATCACCGTAACCGCGATCAGCACGGCCATGCCGGTGAAGATGCGCCGCTCGCGCGCCTGCCGCTCGATCACACCGATAGCCGTCGCCATTGCGTCAACCTCCCGCTCATTCGCAATATTAGCGCAGCGGTAGCGGCGGATATTGTAAGAAGTCGCCACATCCCGGCTCGACGCTTGCGCCGCCCTCCGCTTTGCGCCAGCAAACGCGCCATAGACCGTATAAAGGGGGAGCCATTTCATGAGTTGGACACGTCGCAAGCCAATGGAGGCGATGACGCCCCAGGGAGGCGGCCACAGCATGGCACGCACCCTGTCCTGGCCGCATCTGCTGGCGCTGGGCGTCGGCGCGATTGTCGGCACCGGCATTCTCACCCTGATCGGCGTCGGCGCCGACCGTGCCGGCCCCGCCGTCCTCGTCTCCTTCGCCATTGCCGGCGCGATCTGCGCCTGCGCTGCGCTTGCTTATGCCGAACTCTCGACCATGATGCCGGCAGCGGGCAGCGCCTACAGCTACTCCTACGTCGTGCTGGGCGAAGGCATTGCCTGGATCGTCGGCTGGAGCCTGATCCTCGAATATTCGCTGGTCGTCTCGACCGTGGCCGTCGGCTGGTCGGGCTATGCCGCCCCGCTCCTCACCCCGCTCGGCTTTCCCGAGGCGCTGACCAAGGGGCCGGAGCTTGGCGGCTTCATCAACATCCCCGCCATCTTCATCATTGGTGTCGTCGCCGCCCTGCTGATGTTCGGCACGCGCGAAAGCGCCCGGCTCAACACGCTGCTGGTGCTTATCAAGATCGCAACCCTCAGCCTGTTCGTCTGGGTCGCCCTGCCCGCCTTCGATGCCCAGCATCTCGAACCCTTCATGCCCTTCGGCTTTGCCAAGCATATGGGGCCTGACGGCATCGAGCGCGGCGTGATGGCGGCGGCCGCGATCATCTTCTTCGCCTTCTACGGCTTCGACGCGATCTCGACCGCGGCGGAGGAAGCCAAGAACCCGGACCGTGACCTCGCCATCGGCATCGTCGGCTCGCTGATCATCTGCACATTGATCTATGTGCTGGTCGCCGCTGCCGCCGTGGGCGCCATGCCCTTCACCCGCTTTGCCGACAGCCCCGAACCACTCGCGCTCATCCTGCGCGAAATGGGCCAGGGGCCGATCGCCCGGATCGTGGCGATCGCCGCCGTCATCGCCCTGCCGACAGTGCTGCTGGGCTTTCTCTACGGCCAGAGCCGCATCTTCCTGGTGATGGCGCGCGACGGCTTCCTGCCGCAATCGCTCGCCCGCATCTCTAAGCGCGGCACGCCCGCCCGCATCACCGCCGTCACCGCGATCCTGGTCGCGATCATCGCCGGCGTGCTGCCGATCGACCAGATCGCCGCGCTCGCCAATGCCGGTACGCTGATCGCCTTCACTGCCGTCGGGGCCTGCCTGCTGATCCTGCGCCGCCGCGCGCCGGACATGAAACGCCCCTTCCGCACCCCGGCGGCGACGCTGGTGGGCCTGGGCGCCGTGCTGGGCTGCACCTATCTGTTCTTCAGCCTGCCGATGAAGACCATCTATGCCTGCCTGATCTGGAACGCGATCGGCCTTGCCGTCTATTTCCTCTACGGCCAGAAACGGGCCACCGCAGTCCGCTGACGCGAAGCATCAACGCAAAGAAAAAGCCGCCCGTTGCGATAGCGACGGGCGGCTTTTTCATGAGCTTCGGCAGCCGCGATCAGTGCGCCGCCGACGTATCCACCGGCCCGCTCGGCTTGGGCGCCAGCCAGACGATCACCGCCGCCGCGAACAGGACCAGAGCCGAGATGAAGAAGACATAGTCGACCGAAATGGCGATCGCCTCCTGCTCGACGATGTTGGAGATGGTCTGGCGGATCTGCTCGGTCGTCATGCCCATGCCCGACAGCGCGCGCTGCGCATCGTCGGGCTGCAAGGTACCCGCCAGTTCGTTGCGCGACACGCGCTGGCTGTCGCTCCACCCGGTCAGCACCAGCGACGTCGCGATCGCGATCGCCATGGTCCGCAGGAAATTCTGCAGCCCGGCGGCCGACGCCGTCTCGCTCGGCGGTACCGACCCCAGGGTCAGCGTCGTCAGCGGGATCATGAAGAAGGGCATGGCAAAGCCCTGCACGAACTGCGGCAGCGCCAGCCCGAAGAAATCGATGCCGCTGGTCCAGTGCGCCCGCCACAGGGTCATGCAGCCCAGCCAGAAGACCGCGCCCGAAATCATGATACGCGGATCGACCTTGCCGGTGAAGCGCGCGGCAAAAGGCGCGCTCATCACCGCCGCCATCGCAGTAAAGGCGGTGACGATGCCGGACCAGGTCGCGGTATAGCCCATCGACATCTGCAACCATTGCGGGATGACGACGATACTGGAAAAATAGGCGCCAAAGGCCAGAGCAAGGGTGAAGACACCCGATGTGAAACCGATATGCCGGAACACCCGCAGATCGACGATCGGATGCTCTTCGGTCAGCTCCCAGATGATGAAGACGATGAAACCAATGCCGGCCAGGATCGCCAGCGTCAGGATCTTGGGATCGGAGAACCAGTCATGGTCACGGCCGATATCGAGCATGACCTGCAGGCAGCCGATCCAGAATACCAGGAGGAACAGGCCCATTTTGTCGATCGGTTGGTGCGCCGTCTCCGTCTCCACCGGCCGCAGCATCGCCATCGCCGCGAACACGCACAGCGCCGCGATCGGCAGGTTGATGAAGAAGATCCAGTGCCAGCTCCAATTGTCGCTGATATAGCCACCGACGATCGGCCCCATGGCTGGCCCCAGCAGCGTCGTCATCGCCCACAGGCCCATGGCACGCGGCCGCAGTTCGGGCGGGAAGATGCGCAGCAACAGCGTCTGCGACATCGGCATGATCGGCCCGCCGCAAATGCCCTGCCCCAGGCGGGCCGCGACGATCATGCCCAACGTGCTCGACAGGCCGCACATCATCGAGAAGAAGCCAAAGCCGATCATCGCCATGATGAAGGTGCGCACCACGCCGAAACGCAGCGCCAGCCAGCCGGTCAGCGGCACGCAGATCGCCTCCGCCACCGCATAGGATGTGATGATCCAGGTGCCCTGGTCGCCCGAAATACCCAGGTTACCGGCGATATGCGGCACCGATACGTTGGCGATGGTCAGGTCGAGCACGACCATGAAGTTGCTCAGCGCCAGCACCAGCCCGGCAAGCGTGCGGGTGCGTGGCGAGAGCAGATTATAGGTTTCGGGGCCGCTCACGCCTCTGCTCCCTTGCTAGGCCGGTTCACTCGCCGGCCAGGTCGATCTCGACTTCGGTGGACAGGCCCACGCGCAGCGGGTGTTCGGCCAGTTCCTTGGGATCGAGCGCAATGCGCACCGGCAGGCGCTGGACCACCTTGATCCAGTTGCCGGTCGCGTTCTGCGCCGGGATCAGCGACAGCGACGAACCGGTGCCGCCGGAGAAGCCGACGACCTTGCCATGATACACCACGTCGCCGCCATAAATGTCGGCCACGACCGTGGCGGGCATGCCCACCTTCACCTGGCGGAGCTGCCGTTCCTTGAAATTGGCGTCGACATAGACCTGCGACAGGGGAACGATGCTCATGATCGGGCTACCCTGTGCGACGCGCTGGCCGATCTGGACCGCGCGCTTGGTCACGACACCATCGATCGGCGCCCGGATAATCGAGCGATCCAGGTCGAGCTTCGCATTTTCCAGCTTTGCCTTGGCGGCCAGGACGGCAGGATCGGTATCCTCGGTCGAACCGCGGATCAGCGCGTCATTCGCCTCCAACTGCCCTTCGGCGGCGCCTTGGGTCGCCTGCGCCGTCTCGACGCCCGCGCGGGCCAGATCGAGTGCGGCCTTGGCGGCGGCATAGCTTTTGCGCGCGGTCGTCAGTTCGTCGCCCGACACGGCACCAGCCGGTGCCAGCGCCTCGCGCCGTTGCAGATCCACACGCGCCTTGTCGAAATCGGCCTGGGCCGTCGCCAGTTGCGCCCGCGCCTGCACGATATCGGCGCCGCGCGCCTTGACCTGCGCCGCCAGCGAACCGCTGGTCGCGCTGGTCTGACGAAAACGGCGACGCGCATCGGCCAGGTCGGCCTCGGCCTGCGCCACGGCGATCCGGGCATTGGTCGGGTCCAGCTTGACCAGGATATCGCCGCGCTTGACCGCCTGGGTGTCGCTGACATTCACCTCGATCGCCTGGGCGGAGATCAACGGCGTGACCTGCGCCACTTCAGCATTCACATAGGCGTTATCGGTGCTGACATGATTGCGGCCGATCAGGAAATAATAGGCGGCCCAGAGCAGGCCGACGATCAGCACGGCAAAGGCGAGACGAGTCAGCCAGGTCTTGCGGGCATTGCCACGCGCCTCGGTAATCTGATCGGCGTCTGCATTGTTCGGGGTGGCGGCTTCAGCCATTGGGACCATCCTTGGAGAGTGCGGCTCCGGCGGCGAAACCGCCACCCAGCGCGCGAATGAGGGCAACGTCGAGCGAGAAGGCACGGCTGTCGAGTTGGGCGACGACCTGACGGGCAGTCAGCAGCCTCTCCTGAACCACCAGCACCTGCAGATAGGTGGAAAGCCCGCCTTCATACCGCTTGCGCGCGATCGCATAGGCTTCTTCCGACGCAGTCAGCGCCGCATGGCTTTCGCGCAATCGATCGTCGAGCGCCTTCTGGCTGGTCACCGTATCGGCGACTTCGCGATAGGCATCGATGACCGTTCCGTCATAGGTCGCCACCGCCTCGTCATAGGTGGCGCGGGCACCGCGATACTGGCCCGACAGCGCACCCCCATGGAAAAGCGGCAGGCTGATCGCCGGACCGACATTGCCGTAGATCGAATCCTTCTTGAACAGATATTCCAGCCCCAGCGACTGGGCGCCGATCAGGCCGGAAATACTGATCGCCGGGAAGAAATCTGCCCGCGCGACCTTGATCCGGCTGGCAGCCGCCTCGACCCGGGCACGCGCAGCGGCCACATCGGGACGGCGCCCGACCAGGTCGGTGGTGATCCCTGCAGGCAGGCCACGCGCATTAAGGCTGGCGATTGCCGGGCGGGCGATGGTCAGGCCGCGATCCGGCCCGGCACCCAGCAGTGCGGCGATCTGGTTGCGGCGCAGCGCTATCTGCTCGTCGGCGGCGGCCAGGTTGGCGCGCGACGTTGCCACTTCCGATTCCGACTGGCGCAGGTCACCGCGCGTGTCCAGGCCGCTGCGCACCCGGTCATCCGTCAGCTTTTGCGTCGCAGTCCGGATGTCCAGCGCCGCTGCACTGGTATCGCGCTCGGCATAGAGGCGGGCCAGGTCGGCATAGGCATCGGCAATACCGGTCGACAGCATCAATCGCGCCTGCGCAACATCGATTTCGGCGGCCTGCCGCTCCGACGTCGCCGCTGCCAGCGCGGCCCGGTTCTTGCCCCATAGATCGATGTCAAAATTCAGCGACGCAGCGACCTGACCGCGATCCTGCCACCCCTTGGGTACGAATTCCTTGGGGAAACCGTTATTATAGCTCTGCTTGTCGAGCGTGGGCGAGCCTTGCGCGTCAAGGCTGGGCAGCAATGCCGCCCCGGCCTGCTGCGCCATGCCGGCCGCCTTGCGCAACCGCGCGGCAGCTGCGGCGACGTCGGGCGAACCGTTCAACCCTTCCTCGATCAATACGCCCAGTTGCGGATCGCCATAGCCTTTCCACCAGCCATCACCCGGCCACGCCGTAGCGGCGGCTGCCAGGCTTTGCTGCGCCGCGACAGCCTGAGGTGTGCGGACCTCGGGCTTGGGGCCTAGATCGGGAATAGAAGCACAGCCGGACAAAAGCAGCGCGGTGGCCGCCAGAACGCCGGTTCGAGCAGAAAAAGTGATGCGACTCACGGACATATCAAACCGTACCATCCAGTATGAAAATCGCGTTTGCCGCGCCGTCCTGCCCTTGTCAATATAAATAGCGTACTCTATGGTACAGTTTCATGACACGCTGTGGAAAGCCCTCTCTTCTCAGCCGCCGCGAGGCGCGCCGCCTTGACCGACGCGAGGCGATACTGGCCGTCGCGGCCCAGCATTTCCTGGAAAATGGCTATGCCGCGACCAGCATGTCGGGCATCGCGGCCATATTGGGGGGGTCCAAGGGCACGTTGTGGAATTATTTCCCTTCCAAGGAGGAATTATTTCGCGCCGTTCTCGAAAATGCGACCAGCGCCTATCGGGCACGTCTTTCGGAAATATTGGATCCGGGCGGAGAACTGGCCCCGACGTTGCGAAGGATCAGTTTCAGCCTGCTGGAGAAGGTGACCTCGCCCCAGGCCATCGCCCTTCACCGGCTGATCGCATCGGAAGGCAGCCGTTTTCCCGAGATCAGCCGCATTTTCTATGACATGGCGCCGCGCCATACCCGGATGCTGCTGGCGCGGTTTCTGGAAGGCGCGATGGACCGTGGACAATTGCGGCGTGCCGATCCGGAGGATGCGGCCCGGGTTCTGATGCGGCTGACCACATCGGGTTGCCACGAGTTGCTGCTGATCGGCCAGATCGACCAGGTCACCACTGCGCAGATGGACGTCGACGCTGAATTTGCAGCGGATATATTCCTGCGTGCCTATCGCCCGGAACAGGCGGCTCAGAACTGATCGTCGGCCGCCGGTCTCGGCTGCAGCAGATAGCCCTGCCCCTTCAACGTTCGCAACATGGGCCATTCAAAATCCCGGTCGAGTTTCGCCCGCAGGCGCGACACATGCACTTCGACGCTATTGGTACCGGGATCGAAATCGATCCGCCAAACCGCCTCGAGCAGACTCCGGCGACTGACGGCTTCGCCGGGGCGACGCGCCAGATATAATAGCAGGGCATATTCGCGGGCCAGGAGTGGAATGGACCGGCCGGCCCGCGCGACGGTACGATCTATCAGTGCGAATTCCAGGTCACCGACCTGCAATCGCGCCGGCTCGAAAGGCGCCATGGCAAGGCGCATAATCCGCGCGGTCGCCTCCTGCGGATCCATCCATGGTCCCACGACATCATGAATGCCGCGTTCAAATGCCAGCACGCGGGCGCCCGGATCATCCACGGCCTGCCACAGGATCACCGCATTGCCGGCCTTGACCAACGCGCCGCGCTCTCCCGCCAATGACGCGATCCGCAGCGCGAGGCCGCGTGCGGCAAGCGCCCGCGCCACCGGCACGAAATCCGCTTCCATTCCATGGCATTCGACCGTTCCCTGCACGCCCTATCTGCCGCCCGCTTGCTCCTGCGATCCGACCGCATCTGCAGGCGCAGAACAATCCATTTCATGTCCATTATGGATATTCTGCAGCGCGGTCCGACTCGCCCGGCGGATTAACGGGCTGCTGCTGCGCGTGCCTTGTTCCAGATGAGCAAGGCGCAGAACCGGGTCCGGCTGCACATCGGCGATCGCAGCCCAGGCCGTGTGACGCATCGCATCCTCATGATGTCGCCGGGCAAAGTCCTCGGCCAGATCGAGGGCGTTCCCCGTTCCGCTGCCGACGGCCAGTTCCAGCAGCATCTGCGAACTGGACAGGGTCATACATTCCGCGATGATGCCCTGGGCGACATCAAACCGATATTGTCGCCGCCATTCCTGCCCCGGCGTTGCGGCGAGGATGTTCAACGAGACCGACAAGGATTGCGCCGGATGCTGGACATGGACGTCGCGATTGGCGCGATAGAGCAGCATTCGCCCTTCCGACAGGCAATCACGCGCGATGAAGCGCAGCGCCACCGGCTCGCCCGCGATGCCGGTCACTGTGTCGCCATCATATTCATAATGGTCCGACGCATAGCCCGGCCCGAGATAGCCTATGGTGAGGAAGTCGAAGCCATGATCATGGGGGACATGATAGAGGAAGGCGGCCGTCCCGCTCGTCCGCACGACATGATCGCATGCCGCCGGCCAGAAGGCGGCACGCAACACATAATGGCGCGACGGCGGACGAAGCAGCAGGACCTGCGCGGAATAGGGATTGTCCCGCCGCTGCGCGATGCAGCGTGACTTGAGTTCGGCTATCGCCATGTCTGCCAGGAAATGCCGATTGCGCGCCAATGCCCGCAACATCACGCCGGCCTGGGCCAGCCCCTCTGCATCGCGCGGATCGAAGTCCGGCCCCTCGCACCAGTCAACCAGCCCATCGAGATCGAGCATCCGATCATCGGCCGGCGGATCGATCACCTGGGGCATGACACCGCCCTGGCCTGGGCCATGGTACGCCGCGCCATATCCCGGACCTTCTCTTCTGGATCACGCAGCGCCATCTTTTCCAGCGATGGCTGCGCGCGGGCCGTATCGAGTGCCAGATATTCACGCATCACGGCCCATCGCTGCCCGCCCAGCGGCGCATCCAGCGCCGCCTCGAACAGAGGCGCAGCATCGGTTCGCCGTTGCAGCCGCAAGAGCGACAGCAGCATGAGCAGGCGGGCATGTCCCTCATCCACCTGCGCGCGGACGGTCGGCATGCCGTCCGCCATGTCATACAGGCCCGCGACAACGGCGCCGGGCGGCGCAACCTGCGCCCGCAACAACAGCACCCTCCCTGATTCCGGCATGATCCTTACGGTCTCGCTCCGCTCATCTCGCTCGAACCAGCTGCCCGCAGCGCAGGCCACGACGCCCGTCGGCACCAGCCTGCCATCCCTCAACTGAAAATCCCGCCCCCGCAAAGGGCGCCCCAACGGCCGACACAGCGTATAACGGCCCGACAGGTGGACGCGATCAGGGTGCGCCGCCTCGTCCCGCGCAGGGTCGATGCAACTGGCGCTCACCCATATCCGCTCCGTCCGCGCCAGCACCAGATGGCGGGCGCCGCCACGCCGGCTGGCCCGCCAAGGCGGCATATGCTGCGGATCGACGGCCAGAGCGGCGCATTCCCGCACCAACAGCCCCTCCAGCCAGCCAATGTCCGCAATAAAGGGACGGATCAGCGCGACAGCCAGATCCAGCGGCGCAGCATCGGCCTGGGCCACCGCACCGGCCAGATCGTCGATCGTCATGATGGCCGGGTGATGATGGCAATGACCACATCCATCAGGCTGATGTCCAGCACATCGCCATCCTCAAGACTGAACAGGCTGGCGCCGTCATCCATGTCGGCGATATCATCTATCGCAAGCGGCACTATGTCCTGCGGCATCGTCATTCCCCTGTCGAAAACGCCTTAGATCCAGGACAGGCTATGGGCGATCCGGGCATGCGGCCAATTAAATCGATTTAATCGCGACGCCCCATATTAACCATTTCTTTGCAGGCTGTTCCTATCCTGACGGCCCGCAGGAGTTGGGACTCAATGCCGTTTTTCAAGCGCAATCGCATCCGTCATGCCGATCAAGACGCACGGGAAAAGGACGCGCAGCCGCCACGTCGGCTGCGTGCCCTGCTGATCGATGAAAATTCCACTGCGCGCGGCGTCATCGCCCGCCGCCTGTCCTATCTTAACTATGACGTCGCCGTGGCCGAAAATGGCTTTGTGGCACTTAATCTGCTGGTCACCCGCCCCGTCGACATCGTGTTGATCGACATGGACCTTGCCGTACTGCCCGCCATCGTGACGATGCAGAAGATCCGAGCCACCGCCCTTGTCCCGCATGCCTGCTTCGTCATGCTGGCCGGTCGCGCCGACGGCCAGTCGGTGGTCGAAGCGCTGGAGGCGGGCGCCGACGACCATATCGTCAAGCCGTTTGATTTCGACATATTGGACGCTCGCTTGCGTCATCTGTGCGCGCGGGCCGAGCGGCTCGGCACGCTCAGTCGCCATAATGCCGGACTGGATGCCCGCATTGCGCGCCGTGCGGTGGAACTGGGCGAAACCCGGGAGGCGCTGCGGGAGATGCAGGTTGATCGTGCCCGGCTCGTCTCCTCGATCCAGGCGCTGCAGGACGAAGTAGCGCGGCTCAATGCGTTGCGGAACTGATCCACAGGGTCAAGCCGGCCTCACGCGCGTCGGGCGCCCCGTCGGCCACAATACGCGCCGCATCGGCGCGCGCCCTGTCGAGGATCGCCGGCGCGACCGACGCATCATGATAGATCCGATCGGCCAGCGCCAGCATCCGGGCATCGCGCACCGTCAGATCATCCGGATCGGCGGACGACAGGCGAATATAATATAGCTCGGCATTGTCCGCCTCCGGACTCTCGGCCAGCCAGAAATCGACATCGGGATCAAATCCCAGCGGATCGATCGCCCCGCCCGGCGCCAGCGCCTTGCCGATCGCCTGCCGCCGCGCACCGGCATCGGGCCATAATTCGCGCAGTTGCCCGCGCGCCGCGAACAGCGCCCGGGCCAAGCCCCCCAGCCCGCTCGGCAACAACGCCTCGATCCGCTGCCGCAACGCTGCCGCCAGCCCCGCCGACGCGCCGCCCGTGCCGATCGCGATCAGCACCGGGTCGCGGTCGACGATCGCAGGCAGGGTAAAATCGCACAGATCGGGCCTGTCGGTCGCGTTGACCAGCACGCCTCGCATGCGCAATCGCGCCACCACGCCCTCGTCGCCATCCGCCACGATGGCGACCCGCGCCTCCCCGTCATCCTCGCCCACGACGCGGGCACCGGCACGCTCCAGCAAACGGCGTTTGGCGTCGGCCGCCTCCCCGCTTCCGGTCAGCATGACCGCCCGTCCTTCCAGACGCAGGAAGACGGGCAGGCTGTGCATCAGCCCGCGACCCAATCCGGAATGATATCGCCGTCGATCAGCGCCTGCACCGGCGGCCGTTCGCGCACGACCGCCCATTTGTCGCCCGATACCAGCACTTCGGGCGTCAGCGGCCGGCTATTATAGGTGCCAGCCATGGTCGCGCCATAAGCGCCGGCCGTCATGAAGGCGACCAGGTCGCCGGCCGCCACCACATCCATGTCGCGGCCCATGGCAAAGGTATCGCCGGTCTCGCACACCGGCCCGACCACGTTCGACGCGATCCGGTTGCCGTCGGGCGCCACCGCCCGGATATCGTGCCACGCATCATAGAGGCTGGGGCGCATCAGGTCGTTCATCGCCGCATCGACGATCACGAACGGCGCCTGCGCGCCCTGCTTGACGCGGATCACCTTCGACAGCAGCACGCCCGCATTGCCCACGATCACCCGCCCCGGCTCGAACATCAGCCGCACCGGCCAATCCCGGGTGATCCGCGTCACCATCGCGCCATAATCGGCCGGGCTCGGCGGCAGCGGCTGCGAAGGATTATAGGGCACGCCCAGGCCGCCGCCTAGGTCGGCGGTGCGGATGTCATGGCCGGCAGCGCGCAGCTGCTCGATCAGCGCGCCGACCTTGACGAAGGCCGCCTCCAGCGGCGCAAGGTCGGTCAGCTGGCTGCCGATATGGACGGCGACGCCCTGGACATCCAGCCCCGGCAGGTCACGCGCGGCGGCATAGCTTTCCAACGCCCGGTCATAGGGGATGCCGAACTTGTTCTCCGACTTGCCGGTCGAAATCTTGGCATGGGTGCCGGCGTCGACGTCGGGGTTGATGCGATAGGCGACAGGCGCCTTCTTCCCCATGGACAGGGCAACCTGCGACAGCATTTCGGCTTCCGGTTCGCTCTCCAGATTGAATTGATAGATGCCCTGTTCCAGCGCGATCCGCATTTCTGCGGCGGTCTTGCCGACGCCCGAAAAGACGATGCGGCCGGCCGGGATGCCCGCCGCCACCGCGCGCAGCAGCTCGCCACCAGACACCACGTCCGCGCCCAGCCCCAGCTTCGCCAGCGTCGCCAGCACGGCCGCATTGGGATTGGCCTTGACCGCAAAGGCGATCAGCGGATTGTCGAGTTGTGCCAAGCCTTCGCGGAACACGCTGACATGGCGTTCCAGCGTCGCGGTAGAATAGACATAGACCGGCGTCCCGACCTGCTGCGCAATCTCCGTCAGCGGCACCTGCTCCACCTGCATGGCGCCGTCTACATAATCAAAATGATCCAAGGTCTGATCCTTGCGGGAATAGGGACTATTATTGCGGCCGGCTTTCCGGCGGCAGATCGAATTCGTCATTGCCGCGCTGACGCGACTGGGTCAGCAATTCCACGTTGCGCTCGGGGCGCGCCTGGGTGCCGGGGTCGGTCAGGTCGGCGGCGGTCGGCGCGGTTGCCGCGCCCACCGGAATGGCGGGCAATTTCTGGCCCGCCACGGGTTTCAGTGATTCACGACCACCGCAGGAGGCGAGCGCCAGCGCCATTGCCCCGATCATCAGCCCGTTGCGGACATGCCGTGCCATCTGCCTCACTCCTGTGTCGCGCGCGCCGCGGCGATCCGCGCGCGCACCTGATCGGGCGCCGTGCCGCCATGGCTCTTGCGGCTGGCGACCGACGCGTCGACCGTCAATACCGCATAGATGCGATCGTCGATACGCGCATCGATAGCTTTCAGCGTATCGAGCGGCAGGTCGGCCAGCTGCACGCCGGCCTCCTCTGCCGCCGCCACGGCACGGCCCGTAATATGATGCGCCTCGCGGAAGGGAATGTCGCCCTCGCGCACCAGCCAGTCGGCCAGGTCCGTCGCGGTGGCGAAACCGCTTTCGGCCAGGCCCCGCATCCGGTCGGTGCGGAAGGTCACCGTCTCGATCATGCCGGTCATCGCCGCGATCGACAGGCCCAGCAGGTCGTGCGCCTCGAACACCGGCGGCTTGTCGTCCTGCATGTCCTTGGAATAGGCGAGCGGCAGGCCCTTCATCGTCACGCACAGCGCGGTCATGCAGCCCATGATGCGGCCGGCATGGCCGCGCACCAGTTCGGCCGCATCGGGATTGCGCTTCTGCGGCATGATCGAGCTGCCGGTCGAATAGGCGTCGGGCAGCTTGACGAAGCCAAAGGGCTGGCTCGCCCAGATGATGAACTCCTCGGCCAGGCGCGACAGATGCAGCGACGCCTGGGTCGCGGCCATCAGATAGTCGAGCGCGAAGTCGCGGTCGCTGACGCTGTCCAGGCTGTTGTCGGTCGGCTTGGCAAAGCCCAGCGCCGCCGCCGTCGCATGGCGATCGATCGGGAAGCCGGTGCCGGCCAGCGCGGCGGCGCCCAGCGGGCATTCGTCAAGGCGCGCGCGCGCATCGGCAAAGCGGCTGCGGTCGCGGCGCACCATTTCATAATAGGCCATCAGATGATGGCCCAGCGTCACCGGCTGCGCCGACTGGAGATGGGTAAAGCCCGGCATCACCGTGTCGGCATGGTCGGCTGCCCGCGCCAGCAGCGCCTGCTGCAACCCGGCCAGGCCCGCCATCACCTCGTCCATCGCGTCGCGGACCCACAGGCGAAAATCGGTCGCCACCTGATCGTTGCGGCTGCGCGCGGTGTGCAGGCGTCCCGCCGCCGGGCCGATCAACTCGGCCAGCCGCGACTCCGTGACCATGTGGATATCTTCCAGGTCCAGATTGACCGGAACGCCATTGGCTTCATATTCCGCCGCGATCCGGTTCAGCCCCTCGGTGATCGCCTGCGCATCCTCGCCATCGACGATGCCCTGCTTGGCCAGCATCGCGACATGCGCCTTGGATCCGGCGATATCCTGTTTCCACAAGCGCTTGTCGAAGGGGATGGAGGCATTTATCTCACGCATGATCGATGCCGGGCCGGCCGCGAACCGGCCACCCCACATGCTGTTGGAGCCTGCTTCCATGAAATCGTCCTTGCGCTCGGTAATGACACTGCTCCTGCTGGCTGGGCTGGCGGCCTGCGATAGGCAATCCCCGCCTGCGGGGCAAGCCAATGCGAGCGCCAGCGGCGAGGTGACGAGCGACGAGGCGCAGCCCGCCACCAAAGGCAGTGCCAAGGGCGAATTCAACTATATGATCGACCGCAGCAAGGCGGGCACCCCCGCCCCCAGCTTCGCCTTTGAAAATCCCGAAGGGGGCAAGGCGACCTTGCAGGACTTTGCCGGCCGGCCACTGCTCGTCAATCTCTGGGCGACCTGGTGCGCGCCCTGCGTCGCGGAGATGCCGACGCTCGATGCCCTCGCCGAGCAAAGTGACAGCGAAGGTGACAAGGGTCTGGCCGTATTGACGATCTCGCAGGACGTGCAGGGCCAGGCCGCGATCAAGCCCTTCTTCGCGAAGCACAAGCTGCCGCACCTCAAGGGCTGGACCGATCCGGAGAACAAGCTGGGCCTGGGCTATGCCACCGGCGTGTTGCCGACGACCGTGCTTTACGACGCCAAGGGCAAGGAAGTCGCCCGCGTCGTCGGCGCCATGGACTGGACCGGCGCGGAAGCACAGAAGCTGCTCGCAACAGCAAAAGGAAACTGAACAAATATAAAATAGTGGACCATGAACAACGAACGAGAATGAAAAATCCTCCATGCCAGTCGATTGCAAAATGCGTCACCAACTGCGCGCGATTGTCATTTGCAGATTCAACCAACGCACAAATAATCTAGAGAATCCCACACCAGAAACGTAGTAGAAATATTTCAAATTACGTCATATTTTTTGCAGTGCAATAGCGGTTATTTCACCAACGCTCGTTTTCCCCCTTGTCACGATAATGCATAACAGGGGGCATAGAATGACAAGATTATCCGCTCTTAAACTATCACTGATCGTCGCTTCGTCCTGGTCCGCTGCTGCAATTGCACAGGAAGCACCGCAGGAACCGCAGACCGACGAAGGCGCCGCCATCATCGTTACCGGTACCCGCGCCGTCGGCATGTCGGCCGCTGAATCCGCCGCACCGATCCAGGTGCTGAGCGAAGACGCGATCAGCCATGTCGGCCAGCCGAACATGAACCAGGTCCTCACCCAGATCGTGCCAAGCTTCACAGCGCAGACGCAGGGCACCGACATGTCCAGCTTCTCGCTGTCGGCCCGCCTGCGCGGCCTGTCGCCCAACCACACGCTTGTCCTGGTCAACGGCAAGCGTCGCCACGGCAACGGCATCCTTCAGGTTCTCGGCGCCTTCTCCGGCTCGGCCGCGCCCAGCATCGACCTCATTCCGCCAGACGCGATCAAGCAGGTCGAAGTGTTCCAGGAAGGCGCCGCCGCCGTCTATGGCACCGACGCGATCGCCGGCGTCATCAACTTCATCCTCAAGGACCAGACCGACGGCGGCACCTTCAAGGTCACCGGTGGTCAATATTATAACAGCGAAGGCGAACTCTTCTCCGCCTCGGGCAATGTCGGCTTCAAACTGGGTGAGGACGGCTATTTCGACCTGACCCTGTTCCACCGTCGCCAGGACTATACCACGACCGGCAAGGGCCAGGTCCAGGTTACCCAGCTCGACGGCACGCTCCAGCCCAACGCCCCGGCGCAATGGTCCAACCTGGCCGGCGACGCGCTGGCCAACATCAATGGCGGCCAGCCCAAGTCGACGCTGAACGTCGCCTTCTTTAACGCCGGCTATGATTTCGGCGGCGTCGAACTCTATGCCTTTGGTGACGTGTCCCGGCGCGAAGGCTGGGCCAAGCAGGGTTACCGCCATCCCAAGCGCGTCTGCTATGAAAGCGGCAATCTGGGCGGCAACGTCACCTCGGCGGCCTATAATCCCAATATCTGCTACAGCGACACCGGCACCTACGGCATGGTTCCGCTGCAGCATGTGATCGAAGACGAATACAGCTTCACCGTCGGCGCCAAGGGCGAACTGGGCAGCGACTGGAACTACGACCTCAGCGGCACCTATGGCTATCAGAAGAACGAGATCTGGACCGAGAAGTCGGCCCATCGCGAAGTCTGGCAGGAAAGCTATGCCGCAGCGCTCGCCGGCATCGGCACGCCCAACACCCCCGACAAGGCCTATGATGGCGGCTTCCGCCTGAGCCAGACCACGATCAACGCCGACATCCGCAAGGAATTCGACGTCGGCATGGCCGCTCCGCTGACCTTCGCCTTCGGCGGCGAATATCGCAAGGACATGTATGAAATCGTCCAGGGCGATTTCTACTCGACCTACAAGACCGGCGTTCAGTCCTTCCCGGGCTACAAGGCGACCGACGCGGGCCGCTTCACCCGCAATTCCAAGGCCGGTTACATCAACTTCATCGCCCAGCCGGTCGATGGCTGGAGCGTCGACCTTGCCGGTCGCTATGAAGATTATAGCGACTTTGGTGACACGCTGATCGGCAAGATCACCACCCGCTATGACTTCAGCAGCGCTTTCGCCATCCGCGGCACGGCCAGCACCGGCTTCCGCGCACCGACACTGGCCGAACAGAAATATTCGACCATCAACGTCGGTCCGACCAGCGCCGTCGCCCAGCTGCCCGCCGGTACCCCGGCTGCCCAGCTGCTCGGCTTCGGTCCGCTCGGCCCGGAAAAGTCGAAGAATTTCTCGGCTGGTTTCGTGGTCCGTCCGGTGCCCAAGCTGGCCGTCACGGTCGACGCCTACATGATCAAGATCAAGAACCGCATCACCGCAACTGCATCGCGTAACGCGGTCCAGGGTGGCGTGGTCCAGCCGGGTGCGGCCGCGATCTTCGACGCCCTGGCGGCGGCGGGCATCGTCCTCGATACCGCGCTTCAGACCGTCGGTGTGCAGAGCTTCACCAACGGCATCAATACCAAGACGACCGGCATCGACTTCTCGGCCTCCTATCCGGTGGCGCTGGACTTCGGCTCGCTCAACCTGTCGCTGAACGCCAACTACAACAAGACGAAGATCACCAACAACAAGGTCGGCTATCCGCTGTTCAACGCGGCATCGGAAAGCAATATCGAAGACTCGACGCCCGACTACAAGATCGTGTTCGGCGCCCTGTTCAAGAGCGGCCCGTTCAGCATGAACCTGCGTGAAACCTATTATGGCAAGACCAGCATGCTGATCCGGCCGGGCTTCACCGCACGCAACAGCAGCGGGGCGATCATCGTCCCCGAAGGCGGCTTCCTGATCCAGGACGGCGCCGGTGGTGCTGACCAGCTCTACTTCAACGGCGTGGTCAAGGCCGCCCCGATCACCGATCTGGAAGTGAGCTACGACTTCACCGATGCGGTCACCTTCTCGCTGGGTGCGAACAATCTGTTCAACCAGAAGCCTGAAGTGCCCAAGCTGCTGAAGGGCGTGACCGTACCGGTCGGCCAGTCGCCGTACATCAATGGCTCGGGCGCCTATGACAGCCCCTATGGCCATGGTCCTTACAGCACGGCGGGCGGCTACTACTACGCCCGTATCGACTTCAGGTTCTAAGCGCGTAAAAATGAAGGGCCGGTCCGCCAAGGACCGGCCCTTTTTTTGTGATCTTCGGGGGAGAAATACAGCATGACCGAGCGTCCGGACAATCTCAGCCGTCGCATGCTGATGCGCGGCGCCATGGGCGCGGCAGCGCTCGCCAGCGCGGCGCCCGCCCTCGCCCAGCGCGACCGCAAGGTGGCGATGAGCGATGATCCCAAGGCGATGGTCGCCACGCTGACCGACGGCATCTTCATCAACAGCAATGAAAATCCGCTCGGCCCCGCCCCCGCCGCGTTGCAGGCGCTGTCCGGGCTCGATCCGCTCGCCGGCCGCTATGGCATGGCCTTCGCATCGAAGCTGGAAAGCCTCTTCGCGCGCCAGAACGGCCTGTCGCCCGATCAGGTTCAGGTCCATCCCGGCTCCTTCATGCCATTGCGGTCGGTCGCGCTGACCTATTCGTCCAAGACCCGCCCGATCGCCTATTTCGAGCCGACCTTCGACCAGGGCTTCCTGGGCAAGGGCAACCAGCCGGTCACCCGCGCCGTCGCCCTGCCGCTGGCCGGCGACTTCACCGCCGACGTCCGCAAGCTGCTCGCCGCCGCGCCCGATGCCGGCGTCTATTATCTCTGCAATCCCAACAACCCGACCGGCCTGCCGATCCCGCGCGCCGACATCGAATGGCTGCTCGCCAACAAGCCGGCCGGCTCCGTGCTGCTCGTCGACGAAGCCTATATCCATTATAGCGATGCCCAGAGCTGCCTCGATCTGGTGGCGAAGGGCGCGGACGTGCTGGTCACCCGCACCTTCTCGAAAATCTACGGCCTGGCTGGCCTGCGCTGCGGCCTGATCGCCGGGCGCAAGGATCTGCTCGACGGCATGGCCGACTATGGCGTCAACATCACGCCGATGCCCGCCGTGGTCGCGGCCGAAGCCAGCCTGCTCGACCCGACCCTGCTCCCCCAGCGCAAGGCCTATAACAAGGCGGTGCGCGATGATCTCTTCGCCTGGCTCGATGCGCGCGGCCTCAAATATCTGCCCTCACAGACCAGTTTCGCGATGATCCATGTCGGTCGCCCCGGCGCCGATGTCACCGCCGCGCTGGCTAGGCAAAAGATCTTCATCGGCGGCCCGCGCAAGCATATGGACGACTGGGTCCGCGTCTCCTTCGGCACGCCGGCGGAGATGCAGGCGTTCAAGACCGCGCTCGCCCGGATCATGGCATGAGCCTCAGCCGGCGTCAGGCGCTGGGCGCAGCGCTTGCGATACCGGTCGCGGCGCAGGCCGCCCGCGCCGTCGCCGCACCGCCGTCGCTCCCTGATAAAGCCAGCTTCGCCGCCACTCCGGTCGCCTATCTCGACAGCGCCTCCACCCATCCGGTGAGCCTGGGCGCCAAAGCCGCCGCCGACGCCTATCTCGCCGGCCGCACGCTCGATCCCGTCGCCGCCGCACGCAAGCCGGTCGACCGCGCCGCGCTGATCGCGAAGTTCGCCGCGCTGATGGGCGCCGACGCGGACGAGATCACCTGGGTCCAGTCCACCACCATGGGCGAGCAGGCGGTGCTGCGCGCACTCGGTTTCCCGCATGATGGCGGCCGCGTCGTCACCGATACGCTCCATTTCTACGCCGCCTTCCCCATGTATCAGGAAATGGCGAAACAGGGCGTCGATGTCGCCTGGGTCCAGGCGCGCGAGGGCCGCATCGCGCCCGAGGACATGGCCCGCGCCATCACGCCGGGGACGAAACTGGTCAGCGTCTCGGCCGTCTCCACCTATAACGGCTTCCAGCATGACCTGAAGGCGATCAGCGCGATGGCGCACAAGGTCGGCGCGCTCGTCTATGCCGACATCATCCATGCCGCCGGCGCGATGCCGATCGACCTGCATGACAGCGGCGTCGATTTCGCCGCCTGCGCCACCTATAAATGGCTGATGGGCGATTTTGGCCTGGGCTTCCTCTATGTCCGGCGCGGCGTCGCGGACCGGCTGCCCCGCACCGAATATGGCTATTATGGCTTTGCCGCGCCCGGTGCGCCGCCCGGCATCGGGCTCTCGCCGCCGCAAACCCATATCTTCCCGCTCGATCCGCCCGGCGATGCGCCGACCAGCTATATCGCCCGGCCCGGCGCGCTGGGCCATTTCGGCACTGGCACCTATGCCCAGGCGATCAGCGCCATGCTCGATCATTCGATCAGCTATATCTCGGCCCTCACCGTCCCGGCGATCCAGGCCCATGCCCAGCGGCTGATCGGCCAGCTGCGCGACGAGCTGCCGCGCAAGGGCTATCGCCTCATCACCCCGTCCGACACCACCAGCCCGCTGCTGAGCTGCGTCCTGCCCAATGCCAAGGGCCTGCTCACCGACCCGCTGGCGCGGGCGCAGGTGCGCCTATCCGTCCACGACAACCATTTCCGCATCTCGCCATCAGTCTTCAACGATGACAAGGATGTCGAACGGCTGATCGCCGCCCTGCCCCGCGTCTGATCCTTTTCGGAGCCCTATGATGAAAAAGCTGCTCGCCCCTGCCCTGCTCGCTGCCCTGATGGTCGCCGCGCCCGCCGCCGCGCAGAAGCCGCTGCCGGCCAAGCTGCCCTTCTCGCCCGCGATCCGGGTCGGCGACATGCTCTATATGTCGGGCCAGATCGGCCAGGTGCCCGACGGCATGGACCCGCACAAGGAAGGGTTCGACGCGGCAGTGAAGAACGCGATGGATTCGATCGGCAAGATATTGAAGGATAATGGCCTCGACTTCGGCCATGTCGTCAAATGCACGGTGATGCTGGACGACATGGCCGACTGGCCGCGCTTCAACACCACCTATGTCAGCTATTTCGAGGGCAAGCGCCTGCCCACCCGCAGCGCCTTCGGCGCCGACGGCCTGGCGCTCGGCGCCCCGCTCGAAGTGGAATGCCTGGCCGCGTTCAAATAAGGCTTTCCCACCGTCTGCTTCGAGCTTTTCGAGAAGCGGAAGCGCGAGACCCGTATTTCTCGCCAAGCTCGAAACGAACGGTGGTAGAAGGCAGCGAACCGACAATACCGATGGCGGCGGGCTTAGGCCATTTTACGCCGCCAGCCTGCCCATTCAAAAATATATCCCGCCACCATCACCCCGATGGCAGCCATCCACAACCAATAACCGACGCCAAAGCCCTCGATGCCGGTGGCTACCCCACCTTCATTTGTCACGATGTCGCTCACCATCAGCGGAATAGAGGCGAAGAGCAACGCTACAAAGGCACTGCTCAGGCCGACCAGCCCATTTCGACGACGGCCATATTTCCAGCTGAGAAGCAGGATCGGATTGGCGAGCCACGACAGGTTCGCCCATCCTGCCAGGAAACCAATCGAACCAAAGACGAGGTACGAAATCCCCAGCCCGCAATGGCCCGCCGTGCAAACGCCGGGCAGCGGCAGGCAAGCGACAAACAGCGCAACGCTTGCCCATTTGAAATAAGCCATGCCCAGCGGCGACATATTGTCAGCCTATAGCCACGGCTTCCCGCACCACCAGCACCGGCACGCCATCACGCACCGGATAGGCAAGGCCGGCCGCATCCGACAGCAGCGCGTGGCGCGCCGCGTCCCAGCGCAGCGGCGTGCGCGTCACCGGGCAGACCAGCTTGGCCAGCAGCCAGGGGTCGATCGGGGTCGCCTCTTCGCTCATAATCTCGCTCACTGCATCGTCGCGCCGCCGTCGCGCTCGGCGCGGCCGACGATCTGCATCAGCTGGATGATCCGGTCGGCCCGCTCGCTCAGCGTGTCGGCCTCCAGCAGGGTCTGCTTGGCCGCCGGGTCGAACGGCGCGATCTGGGCAATGCCATTGACCAGCGCGGTATCGTCCAGCCGCGACACCGCCGTCCAGTCGACCGCATAGCCCAGCGCATCGGCGAAGCGGCGCGATTCCTGTTCCAGCGCCGCCCGCTCGACCATGTGCAGCGCCTCGTCCTCGGGCGGCGCCTGCTCGACCTCCGCCTCGATCTGGCGGAACAGGGTCGACACCTCCAGCTCGCGCACCAGCCGGAACCGGGCCAGCCCGGTCAGGATGATGTTGAACCGGCCATCGTCCAGCGCCTCGATATGGCTGATCCGCCCCAGGCAGCCGACGTCGAACAGCGGCGGCTTCTGCCCCTCGCTGCGCGGCTGGATCATGCCGATGCGCCGGTCGCGCGCCGACGCATCCTGCACCAGCGCGCGGTAGCGCGGCTCGAAGATATGCAGCGGCAGCTCCATGCCCGGCAGCAGCAAGGCACCGGACAGGGGAAAGATCGAGACGCGCGCGCGATTCACCGGCTCACCGATCCGTCAGGAAAACAGGATCTGCGACAGCTTGCGGCGCTGCGCCGACACCCACGGATCTTCCAGCCCGACCGCCTCGAACAGGGTCAGCAACTGGCTGCGCGCCGCGCCATCATTCCAGCCCCGGTCGCGGCGGACGATCTCCAGCAGCTGATCGGCCGCGCCATCGCGGTCGCCATTGCCCATCAGTCCGGTGGCCAGCTCGAAGCGCGCCGCATGATCGTCGGCATCGGCCGCCAGCCGCGCCTCGACCCCCGACAGGTCGGCCACGGGCCTGGCATTGCGGGCCAGCGCCAGCGCTGCCTTCGCGCGCTCGATCGCCTGATCCTTCTGCATCTCGGCGGGCAGTTCGGCGAGCAGCGCATCGGCCTCGTCCAGCTGCCCCAGCGCCACCAGCGCGCGCAGCAGGCCGCTCAGCACCTCGGCATTGTCCGGCGCGATGTCGGCAATCTGCTGGAACACCGACAGAGCGCGCTCCGCCTCGCCGCCGGCCAGCATCTCCTCGCCCATCGCGATCAGCGGCGCGATCTCTTCGGCCTGCGCCTTCTCGTCCGATTCGATCGGCAACTGGCTCAGCAACTGGTCGAGATATTGCTTCAACTGCCCCTCGGTCCGCGCCTGGCTCAGGTCCGCGACCGGCTGGCCCTGGAACACGGCATAGACGGTCGGGATCGACTGGACGCGGAACTGGCTGGCGATGAAGCCATTTTCATCGACATTCACCTTCACCAGCTTGACGCCCTTGCTGGCATAGTCGGCGCACACCTTCTCGATCACCGGCGCCAGCTGCTTGCACGGGCCGCACCATTCGGCCCAGAAGTCGACGATCACCAGGCTCGTGCGCGAAGGCTCCACCACATCCTGGCGAAACGCCTCCACGGCCGCCTTGTCGGCCTCGCTCAGTCCCAGGGTCGCCACGCTTCATTCTCCTGCAATGCGGTTAGTCGCCGCCGTCATACAGCGCCTTATGTGGGGCGTCACCCCTTGCCGACAAGGTCGCGGCCGCCCGCACCGTTACAGGAAATATTTGAGCCTGATCGCCTGCCGCACTGGCGCGCCGCTCACCACAAACTCGGCCGACCGGAAGCTGGGCGCGCCAAAGCGCAGCACCGGATTGCGCGAAAAGCCCACCCCCTCGCGCGGAATGCCGGCAAAGGTATCCAGCTTGCCATTGCCATTTTCGTCATGGATGATCGCGATCGCATAGTCGCCCGGCGCCAGATTGCCGAGCGGGATGGCATTGCCCGTCGTCGCCACGATCAGGTGGCGCTTGTCCGGGTCCTTGCTGCAATCGGGGAAATAATCGGCCGATCGCGCCACGCAGATCAGGATGCGCCCCTTGGCCGATCGCAGCCCCTCGGCCGTCATGCTGATCGGCTGGGCCAGGTCCACCGGCGCCGCCCCCGCCAGCCCTGCCATCACCACCACCGCAAACAATAGCCGACCGATCACGCCCGCTCCTTCCTAAATTCACCTAGCCCCCGGTCGGTGCCGCACAGCCGGTCCCAGACGCGAAAATAGAGGCCATAATTGCACCGATATTGTTCATGATGCCGCTGATGATGGCTGGCGGTGATCAGCCAGCGGCCGATCGGCCCGCGCACCATCCAGCGCGGAAACATCTCCCACCCCATATGGTTGGACACGCCCATGATCGTCATGATCGACAGCACCACGCCCAGCGCGCCGACATGGATCGGGATCAGGAAGACCAAAGCCGGGATCACCACCGCCCCGGTCAGCGCCTCCCAAGGATGAAAGCTCATCGCCGCCCAGGCGGTCGGCGGCCGGCTGGCATGATGGACGGCATGGGCGATGCGGAACAGCCGGGGCGCGTGCATCAACCGGTGCGTCCAGTAGAACCATGTGTCATGCGCGGCGAGATAGAGCAGCACCGACACCGGCAGATACCAGAGCGGATAGCGGCCCATATCCTCATAGATGCGCGTCCACCCCCGCGCCTGCCAGCCCCAGGCGACGACCCCGGCGGGAATGCCATAGATCGCCGCGGACGCCAGCGACCAGCCAATCTCCCGCCCGATCTGCCGCCCCTGCCCGCGATAGAGGCCCGGCTGCCGCACCCGCGTCGCCAGCGCAAAACCGCCACTGGCAATCAGATAGCGCACCCCGACGATCAGCGTCATCGCCAGCGCGGACAAGAGGATCGCAGCGACCATGGCGGGGCTATAGCGGTGATTGCTGGGGAGCGGAAGCGGAGGGGTGTGCGGGCGAGTATGGCGCCTATGCAAGCCGTTCAACTGCGATCTCGCCCATGCCTAAAAGCGGGCATTTCTATGTTGAGCAGGTTTGGGACAAGACTGCCATTCCGAGGGCTTCCTCAAGATGGCTGCTTTCCGCCTCACACCGGAGTTCGGAAAGACAGCGTGTAGCGGCAGGGAGCAAGCATAAATCATCGTTGAGGCAGCACAAGACCCACAGCAATTTGGCCTTCCTAAATAACATAACGGAATAATGAAGCTGCCTAGCAAAATCTCACGGTATAGCAGAGCATTGCGCCTGATGATGGACCGCTATTACGCCGGCGTGATCGTCCTGTAAATGTCGGCTGATAGATGAAAGTGCTAGATCTTCAAAGTGATCTATGCTCACCGCTTTCTTAACCCCCACATTTCGCAGCATCGCTCTGACCAATATCAGAATAGCATGCTGGAAGCAGTGCCCCACCAAATGATGCAACTCAAATACTTTTTGTGGCAGAATTCTTGGCTTGCGCAATCTGGTTTTTACGTTCGCATCAGCTGCCAATTTCATGAGTTCGGCTTGATCGATCTTTGGAAATGCTGTCACCGGATCTGCTTTTATCACACGTCCCGGCGCGTTTCGCGGCAGTACGGATGATCCAGCGCTCAGGGCCAAAAAATCCGACTTGATAGCGCGCTGGACGTCGCTGCAGAGCTTTTCACAACCTGCGACCAGAGCAGCGTCCGCAGTGGCAGGAAGCGTGGTCAAGCGAGCGAGTGATTTCACCATGGAACTGAGAAATTCTGGGCTGAAGGCGTCATTTTCCCAGCTATACCCGTGGGAATAAAGCACCCTACTGTCAGCAATTTCGTGCCCTAACAACCCGTCATAATCACGATCCATTGCAGCGATTGCGTTGGAAATATCATCATCAATGATCTGCCGCGCCAATGCCTCAACGACTGGCTTTCCACCTCTTGGAAGAAAAACAATTTTCAGGTCTGGCCTATATTTTCTTAAAACCCCATCCCAGAATATAGAATCAGCTGACCTATCATGATCCTGATCTCCACCCTCTACGTAACAGGTATAGCTAGCGCCGTAGAACAGCGCACGATTTTGCTGCCCAGCTGTCGTCCGCTCGAACATTTTAATCGACCAAATCTTCCATTCGAAACACATTATCCTGATATACATTTACGATGTCAGGCGAGTGAGTCGCAAAGATGACTTGCGCGTTAGGATTTATCTTTAACAGTGCCGGAACCAAGTCCTCCTGCCACTCGACGTGCATAGAAAGTTCCGGCTCATCCGCCATGAAGATATAATGCCTCTGCTCTTGAAGAAGAGTTTCTGAAAGAAATATCAAAAGCTGCTTCTCACCGCTAGACAACTTACTCAGTTCGAGTGGAGAATCATCTGCCCCATTCACTACTATCTGATTGCTATTATTTGTCAGAAGTTTTTTTCTGAACAACATCTCAGATGCGACTTTTTCGAAATTATATTTTGGTCCGTATATAAGCTCTTTTGAATTTTCCAATATTTGCCACTGCTCAACAAGCGCATGCAGTCGAAGAACATCAATAGCCACTTGATAGTCCCTCACTGGGATGCCGACTTCTGTTGATCTAAAGGCGGACTTCGCCCTGCTCAGTAGCTTAAAATGCCTATCCATCTGAGAATAGTACTCATTTGGCTCCATATTAAAGTCAGAAAATATCGAGTGAAGAGCATCCCTCTCACTTATTTCATCTATCCTAGCCACATCCCGTTCACGGATCTTACGATCAGTAGCCAAGAAGGAAAGAAACCACTCCTTCTGGAATTCCTGTGTTTTTTCGCTTACCTGCCTATCCAGACGAGAGAAGTATCGAGTAAGAGAATTAGAGAGATCGTCTAGTTTACGATCAACATCTGGTCGAGTATCATCCTCCCATTCATCATCTCGTTGAATTTTATCCGCACCTCTTTGCAACGATAGCCAAGTGGTCTGATAAATTGACGAGAGCGTGTCGCGAAGGCTCGCTCTTGGCTTCTCCGCAGCGGGACCGACCCCGTCAGATTTTGCTATGATCGGTCTACGCACTCTTGCTCGCGCAAAAACGTACTCTTCGGGAGCATCGGTAGAATTTTGGGCAACTCTGAAAATGATCTTTGGCTGCCCATCATCAGTTGCTTCTTTAATGATCGTAAGCTTTGGCTTCGCTCTCCGCCGATGCTTTTTGAATGTGTATTCAATGCGATCGAAATTAGATTCCCTCAGGGTCGGCAAATCCATCGCCAGTCCAGCGTGAATCATGTTAATGAGGGTGGTTTTACCAGTCCCATTTCGTCCGATTAAGAAGTTTGCATCTGGCTGAAGGTCAAGTTCGATCGGCCTAACTTGGCCACGAAATCCTCGAATAACGATCCGCTCTAAACGGTACATTTCTGACGAGACCCCTAGTCGTTTTAAAATGTTTGCTATGCTCTCCTAACGATTAGCGCGCGCAAAAAATAGCCTTTTCCGTTTTGACGAACAGCCCGACCGAAGAGGCTTCAATCACTGTTTCCGAGAGGGGATAGCGATAGAAAGTGATCGATATCAGCCCGTCCGCTTCTTCGTAACGGAAAGTAGGCGATAGCCATATGTCGGCAAGACCAGCTTTCCTACTCGCACAATTTCTGATCTATCCTCCACGGTGGAGCAACCAACCCACCCCTGCGCACGCACCCATGCGCCCCCACCCCCGCAAACCAACAGGCGCGCGGCCGTGACCCTGATGGCGCGTCGCCGTGACCCGGATGTGATCCAACAGACGCGTCGGCGGCGCGGGGCAGGCGCGAAAACGGCGAAAAACGCCGATATCGTCGCGTCACGACACTGTGAACTTCGCGATGTGACCCTGGAGCGACCCAGGAGTGACCCTGAAACCGCCCTTGATCGGGCGCGGCGGTCAGGTGCGGGGGCGGGCCTGGCGGTAGCTGCCCAGCACGCGTACCCATTTGGTGTGGAATTCCAGCTCGGCGAGCGCGCGGTCGACCGCCGGGTCGCCCGGCATCCCTTCGATATCGCAGTAGAATTCGGTCGCGGCAAAGCTGGCGCCGCGCTGGTAGCTTTCCAGCTTGGTCATGTTGACGCCATTGGTCGCAAAGCCGCCCATCGCCTTGTAGAGCGCGGCCGGGATATTCTTCACCTCGAACAGGAAGGTGGTCATGACCGGGCCGACGCCCGCCGCCGGTGCCTTGGGCTCGCGCGCCAGCACCAGGAAGCGGGTCATATTGTCGTCGCTATCCTCGATATTCTCGGCGATCAGGCGCAGGCCATAGATTTCGGCGGCCAGATAGGGGGCGATCGCCCCCTCGCCCGGCGCCCGCGTCTCCGCCACCAGCGCGGCGGCGCCGGCGGTGTCGGCATAGGCGACCGGCTGGATGCCGCGCTCGCGCAGATAATGGCGGCACTGGCCCAGCGCCTGCGGATGGCTGATCGCGCTCTTCACCGGCACCGTGTCGGGCGCCATCAGGCAGTGGCGGATGCGCAGGAAATATTCGTCGACGATGTGCAGCCCGGATTCGGGCAGCAGGAAATGCATGTCGGCGACGCGGCCGTGCAGGCTGTTCTCGATCGGAATGATCGCCCGGGCGGCAAGGCCGTTGCGCACCGCGTCGATCGCATCCTCGAACGCAAAGCTGGGCAGCGGCACGCAATCGGGGGCGTAGCCAAGCGCGGCCAGGTGCGAATTGGCACCGGGGGCGCCCTGATAGGCGACGGCGCGCGCCGGATCGGCAGCGGCCTTTTGCGACATGTCGGCGACCAGCGCGCGAGCGGGGGCGGGATAATTTTCCATGCGTGCCTGCGCGCTTAGGCAGTTGGGGGATCGCGCGCAAGCATCGGCGGGGCGGCACCGCTCGAAAAGCGCCACGGCGGGTTGCACCCCGGCCTATCCCCCATTATGGCAAGTGCTTAAGTGGGGGAGCGCACGACAGCCTCCATAACAAAGATGCGAGGGAAATCTGCGGATGGGCGATCGATTCAACACCGTTGCAGGGTGGGCGTTGTTTGCAGGCATCATCGCGCTGGGTGGCGCGATCGTCAGTTCCAAATATTTCCACGATGAACGGCCCGAAAAGATGGGCTATGCGATCGAGGGCGTCGAGGTGGAAGGCGAAGGTGGCGGCGACAGCGGCCCCGGCCTCAACACCCTGCTCGCCAGCGCGGATGTCGCGGCCGGCGAAAAAGTGTTCGCGAAATGCGCCGCCTGCCACACCGTCAACCAGGGCGGCGCCAACGGCATCGGCCCCAATCTCTATGCCACGGTCGGCGAGGCGATCGGCCAGGGCAAGGGCGGTTTCGCCTTCTCCGAAGCGCTCAAGAGCAAGGGCGGCGAATGGAGCTTCGACAATCTCGACCATTGGCTGAAAAGTCCGCGTGAATTTGCCCCCGGCACCAAGATGACCTTTGCGGGCCTTGGCAATCCGGCCGATCGCGCCAACCTGATCGCCTGGCTCAACACCCAGGGGTCCAACCTCCCCCTGCCCGCCGCCGATGCCGCGCCCGCCGCTGCCGACAATGCCGCCCCGGCCGAAGGCGGCGACAATGCCGCCAACGCGACCGAGGCCCCGGCCGAGAACGCGGCGCAGTAAATTTCGGATAGGGCGCAGCCGGTGGCTTCGGCTATCGGCCGCGCACCGCCGTCACGCCGCGCTTTGCATCCAGTGCCACGACCAGATCGGCCCGCCCCGGCATTTCCGCCAATATATGCCGCGTCAGCCGCTCATAATGCTGGATGAAGCGGGCGACCTGCGCATCGTTCATCACCGCACTGCCGCCGCCGGCGGAGCGCAACTCCGCCTCCTGCTGCGTCCGCCAGCCCTGCACCACGTCGAACCCCGGCGCCGCCAGCAGCGCCAGCGCATCGATCCGGCCGAACAGCGTCTGATAGTCCCCCGCCAGCGCATCATTGACGAAGCGCCGCCAGCGCCCGTCGCCATCCTCATCCCGCTCCAGCGCGTTGACCGGAGCGTCCAGTTCACCAGCCGCCTGCGCCCGCGCGCCCACGCACCAGCCCTCCAGGATCAGCAACCGCAGCCCCGCCGCAGCCTCCGGCCACTCTCTTTCGGGCAAGCGATCATCCACCGCCTTGTCGAACCGCGGCAAACGCACCGCCCGCCCCGCCGCCAGCGCGTCCAGAACCCGCAACCCCAGCGCGACATCATGCGTCCCCGGCACGCCCCGCGTCCGCAGCAGCGGATGCACAGTCCCGCCGAGCGCCTCCCGCTCGGCCTTCGTCAGATAGAGATCGTCGATCGAAAGGATCGCGCTCGCCACGCCCCGCGCGCGCATGCGCGCCAGCAGCCCCTGCGCCAATGTGCTCTTGCCACTGCCCTGCGCCCCGCACAGGCCCAGAACGGTCAGCCCATCCTTCTCTTCCAGCAGACGCAGTGCCAGGCGATCGACCGCATCGAGCGCCGACGCCGCCATGGTCAGAGTTGCGCGACCAGCAGCTTGTCGATCTTGCGTCCGTCCATGTCGACAATCTCGAAGCGCCAGCCCTGATTCTCGGCATAGTCGCCGACTTCGGGCAGGCGCTTGAGCAGCCACAGCACATGGCCCGCGACCGTTGCATAATCGCGGTCTTCGGACAGGTCGATGCCGATCTTCTCGGCCAGCTGGTCGATCGGCATCTGGCCCGACACCAGCAGGCTGCCATCCTCGCGCTCGACCACATCGGGTTCGTCATAGACGTCGCGGTCGGACGCGAAATGGCCGGCAATGGCGGACAGCAGGTCGGCCGGGGTCACGATCCCCTCGAAATGCCCATATTCGTCATGCACCATCACCATCGGCACGTCGGACTTGCGCAGCACTTCCAGCGCATCCATCGCGTCAACCTGGTCGGGCACGACCTCCGCCTTCCGCAGCAGCGTCTCGACATGCAGCGCCTCGCCCCGGAATAACGCGGTCATGATGTCGCGCGCCTGGACGATGCCAATAATGTCCTCCACCGACCCGCGCCCCACCGGCAGGCGGGTATGCGGCGTTTCCAGCAGGCGCAGGCGGATCGTCGCTTCATCGGCGTTGATGTCGATCCAGTCGACATCCATGCGCTGGGTCATCACCTCGCGCACCGGCCGGTCGGCCAGCCGCACCACGCCGGAGATGATCGCCCGCTCGCTTTCCTCGATCACGCCCGACCGGCTCGCCTCGGCCACGATCAGGTGCAGTTCCTCGACGGTCACATGATGTTCGGATTCGCGATCGAGGCCCAGCAACCGGAAGATCAGGCTGCTCGACTTGTCGAGCACCCAGACGACCGGCGCGGTCAGCTTCGCCAGCCATAGCATCGGTGTCGCCACCAGCGCGGCAATCGGCTCGGGCTGGCGCAGCGCGAACTGCTTGGGCACCAGTTCGCCGATGATCAGAGAGGCATAGGTGGTGAGGCCGATGACCAGGGCAAAGCCCATATTTTCCGCCATATTGGGCGCCAGGCCCAGCGCCTGCAGCCGCTCGCCGGTCGGCCCGCCCAGGCTGGCGCCCGAATAGGCGCCCGAAATGATGCCGATCAGGGTGATGCCGATCTGCACCGTGGACAGGAATTTGCCCGGGTCCGCCGCCAGCGCCAGCGCCGACTTCGCGCCCCGCTTGCCCGCCTTCTCCATCGCCTGCAGCCGTGGCTTGCGCGCGGACACGATGGCCAGCTCCGACATCGCGAAGACGCCGTTCAGCGCGACCAGCGCCAGGATGATGATGAGGTCTACCCAGGGGAAGGGCGTCGAAGCGGGAGGGGGGATCGTGGCCATGGTGGTCTCCTCCCCTATAACCTTTATTCTTTCGTTTTCACAACCATCGCATCATCTACAGTTCAGTTCACTTGTGGAACAATAGCCGGACTGGGTTATTAGGGAGGCATCCATCCATGACGGATGCCATAGACAAGGGAATAAAATGATGCGGATTTCTCAGCGGATCATGGTCGCGGCCGGCCTCGCCGCGATGCTGGCCACCACCGCCTGCACGACCGATCCGGAAACCGGACAGAAGCGCATGTCGAAGGCAGCCATCGGCGGCATCGGCGGCGCGCTGGGCGGCTATCTGCTGGGCGATCTGGTCGGCGGCCGGCATGATCGCACCGAAAAGATCCTGGGCGCCGGCATCGGCGCGATCGCGGGTGCCGGCATCGGTTCCTATATGGACGAACAGGAACGCAAGCTGCGCCAGGAAACGGCGGGCAGCGGCGTCGACGTGATTCGCCAAGGCGACGACCTGCTGCTGCGCATGCCATCGGGCATCACCTTCGCCTTCAACGACGCCAGCGTCCAGCCGCAATTCCGTCCTACGCTGGACGATGTCGCCTCGGTCCTGGCGCAATATCCCAAGACCTATATCGATGTGTATGGCCATACCGACAGCGATGGCGCCGACGCCTATAACCAGACCTTGTCGGAACGCCGCGCCCAGTCGGTCGCCAACTATCTGAGCAGCCACGGCGTCCAGTCGGCGCGTATTGCGACGCGTGGTTTCGGTGAGACTCAGCCGATCGCCTCCAACGCGACCGAAGAAGGCAAGGCCGCCAACCGCCGCGTCGAAATCAAGATTTCGCCGGTCACCGAATCAGACGTCCGCAGTTGACCGTAAATCGGGCCGTCTTCGGACGGCCCGAACCCCAAGGCCCTGCCTATTCCGCGACGCTCCGCAGCTGATATTTCACGCCCATGGCCTGGGCCAGGTTACGCAGCCGGCGCTCGACCGCCTCGCCATACAGGTCGGCATCCTCATCGCGCAGATACAGGTCGATCCGATCGCCGCTGCGTTCCAGCCGTGACACGGCCAGCGGCCCTTCCACCCCACCGGACAGGCGCTGGGCCAGGCGAATGGCAAGGCCCCAGAGCGTGGCCCGACGCAGCGTGCCCGGATCCGCGATCCGGTCCAACCCCGGCGGCGCGTCCATGCCCCCACCAAAATGGGTATGCAGCGCCTGCCCCAGCATCGCCCGTTCGGTCGCGGTGATCCCTACCCAATTGCTGTGCAACGCGATCTCGACCCCGCGTTCCGCACGAAAGTCGGGATTGGCGCGCCAACCAACATCGGCCAGCAGACAGGCCGCCCGACGAATGCGGCGAGCCGCCGAACCATCATCGGGGAAGAGCGGCGCGATCCAGCGATCGATCCGGTCGCCATGACCGCGAAAGCGCGCCTGGGCCTCGCCTTCGGCCTCCGCTGCGACCAGCAGGGGGTCATGGGCGCGAATATCCTCGGGCAGGTCCTCGTACAGCAACCCCTCGCGCAGGCCATAGGCCGAAACGACAAGGCGTGTGGACCTGAGCTGGCGCACCACCACCGACAGCAGCGCGGCGGCATCGGGCAATGTCGGCACGCGGGAGCCCGTCATCGCCGGAATCTGCTTCAACCGGGCCTTGTCGACATGGGAAACGATGCGGGTCAGTTGCTCGGCCCGTGCCGCGCTCATCTCATATTGATGGACGACCGGCAGGGGAAAATGGGTCAGCTGCATATCGAATCGGGCCAGCGAGCGCCACGATCCGCCGACCAGGTAGAAGGGCAGGTTCGGCTCGGCCCGCCAGCCCGCCTTCTCCAGCATCTTGCGGACCTGCCGCTCCAGCTCGCGCGGTCCCTTGGCCCGGATCTGGGGCAGGCGCAGCACGCCCAGCGGCAGGGATATGGTCTGCTCTACCGTGCCGTTACGCACCCGCGCCAGTTCCAGGCTGCCGCCACCCAGATCGCCGACGATGCCATCTGCATCGGGAATGCCCGACAGCACGCCCATGGCCGCGCCGATCGCCTCCTGCGCGCCGGACAGCAGTTCGACGCTCAGGCCCATCGCCTCGGTCCGGGCGATGAACGCGCTGCCATTGGTTGCATCGCGCACGGCCGCCGTGGCGACGCAGCGCACATCCTTGACCCGCATTTCCTGGCACAAATGGGCAAAGCGGCCGACCGCACGCAGCCCGCGCTCCATGGCTTCCGGCTCGATTGCACCGGTCTTGGCCAGCGACGCGCCAAGGCCGGCCATCACCTTCTCGTTGAAGAGGATGAACGGGATGCGCCGCGGCCCGTCATAGACCACCAGACGCACGCTGTTGGACCCGATGTCGATGATCGCCGATCGTGCAGTGGCGGGTTCGGGCGATGTCGCCATGGTTTCGGCCATGGCGCGCACGCGGCTGAGCATCGAGTTCATATCGCGATCAGACCCGGCCACGCAGGCGCAGCGTCGGAACCGCGCCATGCTCCTGCGCTGCCCCCCGTCCCGACAGCGACGGATTGGTCATGAAATAGCGGTGCAGGTTGAATGGCCGGTCGCCCGGCTCCAGCCGGCTATAGTGGCCTTCGCTGTCGAGCGACCAGCTCTGTTCGGTGTCGATCAGGTTGGCGACCATCACCTGGTCCAGAATCTGGTCATGCACGGTCGGATTTTCGACCGGCAGCAGGAACTCGACCCGGCGGTCGAAATTGCGCGGCATCCAGTCGGCCGAACTGATGAACACCTTCGCGCCATTGTTGGGCAGCGCCTTGCCATTGCCGAACACGGTGATGCGGCTATGCTCCAGGAACCGGCCCACGACCGACTTCACCCTTATATGTTCCGACATGCCCGGTACCCCGGGGCGCAGGCAGCATATGCCGCGCACGATCAGGTCGATCTGCACCCCGGCATTGCTGGCGGCATAGAGCTTCTCGATGATCGCCGGGTCGACCAGGCTGTTCATCTTGGCCCAGATGGTGCCCGGACGGCCGGCACGGACATGATCGATCTCCGCATCGATCAGTTCGCACAAACGGTTGCGCAGGTCGCGCGGGCTCATCACCAGCTTCTCCAACTGGCGCGGCTCGACATAGCCGGTGATATAGTTGAACAGCGCAGCGGCATCGCGGCCATAGGCCGGATCGGCGGTGAAGAAGCTGAGGTCGGTGTAGATACGCGCGGTGATCGGATGATAATTGCCGGTACCGAAATGGCAGTAGGTGCGCACCGCGTCCCCTTCGCGCCGCACGACCATCGACACCTTGGCATGGGTCTTCCAGTCGATGAAGCCATAGACGACCTGCACGCCGGCGCGTTCCAGCGCATCGGCCCACATGAGGTTCTGCTCCTCGTCGAACCGCGCCTTCAGTTCGACCACGGCGGTCACCGACTTGCCGGCTTCGGCCGCGTCGATCAGCGCGCGGATGATCGCCGACTGCTTGCCGGCACGATAGAGGGTCTGCTTGATCGCGACCACGTCCGGGTCGGACGCCGCTTGCTTCAGGAAGGCGATGACGACGTCGAACGCCTCATAGGGATGGTGGACGACGATGTCCTTGGCCCGGATCGCGGCGAAACAGTCGCCGCCATATTCGCGGATACGATCCGGGAAGCGCGCGGCATAGGGCTCGAACTTCAGGTCCGGCCGGTCCTCGTCGACGATGCCGCTCAGGTCGCCGATGCCGACGAACCCCTCGACCTCGACGATGATCGCCTCATGCCCCTGCAGCATGTCCTGCAGCATCTCCTCGACCGGCTCGGGGATGCGCTCCTCTATCTCCATGCGGATGACGCGGCCGCGCCGGCGGCGCTTGATCGCGCTGCGGAAATAGCGGACCAGATCCTCCGCCTCTTCCTCGATCTCGATGTCGCTATCGCGGATGATGCGGAACACGCCGCTGTTGCGGACGCGATAGCCGGGAAACAGATCGCCCGAAAACCGGCGGATCACTGCCTCCAGCGCCATGTAACGCGCCGGATCGCCGGGCAGACGGACGAACCGGGCGAGAGAGGACGGGATCATCACCAGTTCGCGGATCGGCTGCTTGTCCGACAGGCGTTCCAGGTCGAAGACGATCGACAGGCCCTGGTTGGGGATGAAGGGAAAGGGATGCGCCGGATCGAGCGCCTGGGGCGTCAGGATCGGAAAGATCTGGGTCAGGAAATGATCGCGTAGCCATGTTTCGCAATCGTCGCCCAGCGGGCTGGACGGGCCGATCACCTCGATCCCGACCTGCGCCAGTTCACCGTGCAGCGCGCCCCACACCTTCTGCTGCGCCTGCATCAGGCTGGCAGTGGTGTCGGTGATCGCGCTCAACTGCTGCATCGGCGTCAGCCCGTCGGCGGACCGCATGTCCAGCTCCTGCAGTTGCTGCCCCTTGAGGCCAGCTACCCGGACGGAAAAAAACTCGTCCAGATTGGCGCCTGATATCGACAGGAAGCGCAGCCGCTCCAGCAAGGGATGCGCGCGGTTCATCGCCTCTTCGAGCACCCGCTGGTTGAAGGCCAGCCAGGACTGCTCCCGATTGAAATAGCGGTCGCTGGGCAGCGTCATGCTGGCGGTCGGATCAGCTTCGGCCAAGGGTCACTCACGCTGCTCAGGGGAAGGATCAATCGGGACTATAGGCAAAAAGCCGGCCGATTGCAGGACTTCTTTCGCCAGTGCGACGGAAATCTTACGACCCGATGACAAGGCCGCCTCGTCCAGCAACCGTGTCACCCCGACGATCGCGCCATAATTGGGCTCGACCCGGCGCATCAGCCAGTCGGGTACATCGGTCGCATAATTGGCACCGGACGCCGCCAGCAGCCGTTCGATCAGCGCGCGCGCCAGCGCCGGATCGGGCTCCTCGATCGCCACATGCGGCGCGGCGGCCAGGCGCGATCGCAGGTCGGGCAGCGCCACCGTCCACTGGATCGGCGGCGTCCGGCCGATCATCAGCAACGGGCGCTGCTCGGTCTGCGCCTCGTTCCAGGCATGAAACAGCATATGCTCGTCCTGGCCCTGCGCATCGTCGATCACGCTGCCGCCGCTCATCGCGACGAATTGACGGCCCAGGGTCGATCGGCCGGACAGCGGCGGCCCGGTCAGCACGCTCACCGACAAGGGCCAGTCCCGCCAGCGTTCCAGATGGGCGACGGCCAACTGATTGGCCGCGCTCACCAGGAAGTCCTCGCCCCGGCCCCGCCGTTCAAAGGGCAGGCTGATCTGGCTCATGGTTGTCCTGCGGGCGCCTGTCGGCGCGTGATGCGCATCGTGTTGCCTGATACCGCCACATTATAGCCGCGCGCCTGCAACCCGGTACGCAGCGCATCGGCCGCCCCCTCGAAACTGACCTGCATGACCGATGTCCCGCCCAGCGCCAGGCTGCTGGTCGACGCCGACCGCACGCCCGGAATGCCACGTACCGCCGATTCGCCAGCGCTGACCGACCCGACGTCGGGCGTGTCGAACTGGATCGCGAAGCTGGCGACACTGCCCGCGGTCGGCAGCGGCACATCGACCGCCTCGACCGGCGCTTCGATCGCATTCTCGATCGCCAGCGCATTGGGATCGACCGGTTCCTCGATTACCAGCGACGGATCTGGACGCAGACGGCCGTCATTGAGCGCGCGAATATAAAGCTCGTCGATCCGGCGGGCGCCCTCGTCCAGCATCTGGGGAATGCCGCTGTCGTTCGACGCGCGCAGCGCGAAACTGCCGATCAGGCTGTTGTCCGGGCCATAGCGGGCGGTGAAATTGGCCGTGACCGGGCCACCGGGCCATTGCCGGTCCAGCCGCACGATCGGGACGATGACGTCGGCGGCGCCATATTGGTCCAGCAGCACCCGCCACCACAACCGCCCGCGCCGCCCGGTCTGCCCGGCATTGAGCAGGATCGGGTCGGCGACGGAGCCTGCGACGCGGACATAGTCGATCGCGCTGTCGCCGGTGCGGTATCGCGCCCAGGCCTTCTGCCATTCATTGATCCGCTCATAGGATACCGCCGATCCGCCGTCCCACATCACCGGGATCAGCAGCAGCGGCGGCGACCGCATCACATTGCCGGAAACGCCCAGCAACTGCCCGGTCCGCGCGCGGTCGAACAATATGCCCAGCGTCGCGACATAGCGCTTCGGCCCGGCCTGCTCATATTCGACCTCGATGCCGGAAATCATCGCTTCCAGTTGCGAATCGGACAGGGCGGGCGCACCCGCACCGCCATGGGTCCGGCTCCACAACATCCGCCAGGCCTGGCGCTGCGCCATCCGCCAGCCGGCATAGCGCGCGGCGTCGGCACTGCCGGCCTGGACGTCGACCTTGACCCCGCGCACCTCGAAATCGCCGCCACTGGCGATCGGCGGGACACCGCGTTCGCCCTCCATCTGGGCGAACAGGGCGGCGCCGAGAAGGCCGATTCCCACCGCGCCGGCGATCTGCGCCGGGCGGGACAGGGCGTGGAGGGCAAGCACTGGCGGAAGCGACAGGCGACGAAGAGTCTTGGCAAGGATCACGGGCGTCCTTTTGGCGAGTTTAGCCCCGCATGCCAAGCGCCAACCCATCCAGCCTTCCGTTTTCGGCGCTATTGTTCTAGGGCGCTGGCCCATGAGCGAGAACGAATCCTACAGCTACGCCAAGGCCGGCGTCGACATCGCCGCGGGCAACGCCCTTGTCCGTGCCATCGCCCCCCTGGCCAAGGCCACCCGTCGCCCCGGCGCGGACGCCGAACTGGGCGGCTTCGGCGGCTTCTTCGACCTCAAGGCGGCGGGCTATGACGACCCGTTGCTGGTCGCGGCCAATGACGGCGTGGGCACCAAGCTCAAGCTCGCGATCGACCATGACCGCCATGACGGCGTCGGCATCGACCTGGTCGCGATGTGCGCCAACGACCTGATCGTGCAGGGCGCCGAGCCGCTCTTCTTCCTCGACTATTATGCCACCGGCAAGCTGGAGTCGGGCGTCGCCGAGCGCGTCATCGCCGGCATCGCCGATGGGTGTCGCCAGGCCGGCTGCGCGCTGATCGGTGGCGAAACCGCCGAAATGCCCGGCATGTACAGCGACGGCGACTATGACCTGGCCGGTTTCTGCGTCGGCGCGGTGGAGCGCTCCAAGGTCTTGACCGGCAACAAGGTGAAGGCCGGCGACGTCCTCATCGGCCTTGGCTCCTCGGGCGTCCATTCCAACGGCTTCTCGCTGGTCCGTCGTCTCGCCGCCGACAAGGGCTGGAAGCTCGATCGTCCGGCGATCTTCGACAATGAAGTGCTGCTGATCGACGCGCTGATGGCGCCGACGAAGATCTACGTGAAGAGCCTGCTGCCGCTGGTCCGCGCCGGCATGATCAATGCGCTCGCACATATCACCGGCGGCGGCCTGCTGGAAAATATCCCGCGCGTCCTGCCCGACGGCACCCATGCCACGGTCGATGCCGACGCCTGGGAACAGCCGCGCCTGATGGCCTTCCTCCAGGCCCAGGGCCATATCGAGCCGCAGGAAATGGCGCGGACCTTCAACTGTGGTATCGGCATGATCCTGGCCGTGGACGAGGCACACATCGCCGGCGTCACCCAGGCGCTGACCGATGCGGGCGAAACCGTGCTGCGCGTCGGCACCGTCAGCGAAGGCGACAAGGGCTGCACCGTCAAGGGCAGCGCCGGCACCTGGAGCGCCAAGGCCGACTGGTCGGCCACGCATCTGGGCTGACAAAAAGAACCGTTCGTGCTGAGTAGGGACTGAGCCCTTCGACTGCCTGCTTGCAGCAGGCGCTCAGGGTAAACTTCACACATGGTGAAGTCGAAGGCCCGTATCGAAGCATCCCGCCCAAGCGCGAACATCCTTCGATACGCCGCTTCGACAAGCTCAGCGGCTACTCAGGACGAACGGAGTTTTGAAATGACCAAAGCAAAGATCGGCGTCCTGATTTCCGGCCGTGGCTCGAACATGGCGGCTCTGCTCTATGCGGCCAAGGCTGACGACTGCCCCTATGAAATCGTGCTGGTCGCCGCCAACGATCCCGATGCCCCCGGCCTGGCGCTCGCCGCGGCCGAGGGCATCGCCACCTTCGGTCAGAGCCACAAGGGGCTGAAGCGCGCGGAGTTCGACGCGGTCATCGACGCGCAGTTGCGCCAGGCCGGCGTCCAATATGTCGCGCTCGCCGGCTATATGCGCCTGCTCTCGCCCGAATTCGTGTCCGGCTGGGAAGACCGGATGCTCAACATCCATCCCAGCCTGCTGCCCAAATATAAGGGCCTCGACACCCACCAGCGCGCGATCGATGCGGGCGACAGCCATGCCGGCTGCTCGGTCCATATCGTCACGGCCGAACTGGACGATGGCCCGGTGCTGGGCCAGACCCCGGTGGCGATCCTGCCCGGCGACACCGCCGACAGCCTCGCCGCCCGTATCCTGATCGCCGAACATCAGCTCTATTCGCGCACGCTCGCCGATTTCGTCACCCGCGAGCGCCATCCCGACTGGCTGCTGAACAAGGTGCGCGAAGCCGCGCTGGCGCTGCCGCAGGCGGACGAGATCGTGTCGCACGGCATGCCCTGCTTCGGCATCGTCAAGGGCAAGAAATTCGCCTATTTCACCCGCGACCATCATGGCGACGGCATCATCGCCGTGCTGGTGAAAACCACCGCGCCGGAAGAACAGGCCACCCTGATCGAGGCCGACCCGGACCGCTATTACCGCCCCGCCTATTTCGGCAATGACTGGGTCGGCATCCGCCTTGACCTGGGCGATACCGACTGGGACCATATCGGCGAGCGGCTGCACGCCAGCTGGCGCCAGATCGCGCCGCGCAAGCTGCTCGGCCTGATGGACATCGCCGACCAGTTCTAGCACCCGTTCCGCTCTGGATGGTTGGCGTCCCCTTCAGTCCAAGGCGCAACCGCTGGAAGGCGGGGCGCGCGATATGGCGCCCGCGCACATCTTGGGACCCGACGTTATCGCCAGCCGAGAAGCTGTCGGCATTGACGTCGCGCGTGGGACGATCCCCCTTTGATCGCCGTTCATCAGACCGACCGGTGTCAGGCCGTCCCATAACCGTCTGGCCGCTCCTGGGAAGGGAAAGCCGCCCTTCTTCCATCGACCAAAGTCCGTCATTCAGAATAACCGGAGTGATTCCCGATTGCGGACATTCGCGCGTTGGATAAAAGCGAGGAATGACAGAGCATTCCTCCTCCGCTTTTGGCCGTGTTGTCGAAAAAATCGCGAGCAGGATCGCAGTTATCGGGGCAATCTGTATTTCTGTGGCGCTTGCCTCAGTGCCATTAGGATTGGAACATAGCATACCGCTCTACATAGCTGCGGGAGCGATGTTTCTCATCGCCCAGCTTTTCATTGTGCGCTGGATGTTCGGTAAGGGGATGAGATCGACCAAGGATTTAGGGTTTGGGTCGAACAGGCAGGCCCTAAAATATGGACTATTCATGAAAGGGCTAGATTGGCGTCTTTCTGCGGTCGCTGTTTACGGATTGCTTGCTTCTCTCGTCCTTGGCTTTCTTGGCATAGGACAATTCGTATCGGGAGCAATGCTGCTTTCATTTGCAACTTTTGGGGCAGTTACCCAAGCTATGCGGCTCAACCGCTTTTGGCCAGCAGACGCCAAAACCTGACAGTCCGCTCCCCACCCATTTCGGCCACTCGATAGCGCGTGAATGCGGCTGCGCTGCCTAGGACTCGTGCTTGTGCAGCCACTTCAGAAACGGGATCGCGACCAGGGTGTTGATCGCCGCCGCCAGGATAATCGCCGCCGGGGCCAGCTTCGCTTCCGCAAAACTGGTGGTCGCTATGCCGATGGCGACGCCGGGGTGGCGGGCGGCCGAGGCCAGCGCGAGCACGATCCTGTTGTCGCGGCTGTCGCCGGCCAGACACCAACCCGCGCCCAGGCCGACCAGACTCATCACGACCAGCGCAACCAGCGTCCCGTCGCCAAGCAATTTGCCGATCGCCGGGGCCAGCGCGACCAGCAGGGCCAGCACACCGATCGCGAACAGGATGTTTGCGACCTTGCTCAATGGCCCAGCAACCGCCGCGGCCCGCCCCTCCCCCAGCACCCGCTGGCCAAGCACGCCCAGCAGCAGCGGCAGGGCAATGGTTAGCCCCAGCGTGACTGCCATGCCGCTGCGCGACACCTGTGTCTCCACGCCGTAGATCGCACCGGTCAGGGACAGGCCGATCGGTGCCAATATCAATGATGCCAGCGCCGCAGCCACCAGCAGGCCGGTAATATACGCAGCATCTCCGCCCGCCTTGACCTGCTTGCGGGGGAGCAGCGGCGGAACGGGCGAAAAGGCCAGCGCGACGAGCGCGATCTTCACCGCCCCCTTGAGGTCGAAGATATTCGCCATCAGGATCGCAGCGGCGGGCACCAGGATGAACATCGCGACCATCGCCCGCAGGCCGAGGCGCCATTCACGAAACAGATACAGAAAGTCCCCGGCGCGCGCGCGCAACGCAAGGGAGAAGACCGTGAGCATCACGCTCAGCAGCACGAGCAATTTCATGGCCTGCACAAGCGTCATGTCGGTCTCCGATCTGGTTTCACAAGCGGCCGGTCTGGATGCTGCCCATATCCCTGCTCGAACGGATGGCCCGGCCCCGCAGACTGAAAAATCTGCCGCATTAGTGCAGGGCGGACCGGATTTTACCATCGGGGAGATTCCGGTGGTTATTGCGGGAAACCCCCTGCTCCTGGTCCGCCGCTCAGAGGGGCGAGCCACCATGATGGCGATGGCCGGTTTGGGCGCAGCAAAGATGCACGGCTCAAATCCGCTACCACCTTGCCCGCAAGGGTGGCCCGACCGAGGACGCTGGAACCAGATCCCTGCCCGGTTGCGCGCGCCGTCAAACGGCGTCCGGATCGCAAAAAGCCGTCCCTATCCGCACCGCGCTCCTGTCCTACACGCATTTTTCCTGATCTATCCTGTCGGATGGAACAGCCCCTCCCCAATCCGCCCGCCGCGCCAGCCCGGCCCCGTACCCCGCGCCGCCAATGGACACCCGATCGTCAGCGCCGCTTCCTCGCCGCGCTGCTCGAAACCGGCAATGTCAGCCATGCCGCGCAACTGGTCGGCATGTCCCGCTCCAGCGCGCACCGGCTGCGCGATCGGCTGGCCGGCACCGGCTTCGACCGAAGCTGGACCAGTGCACTGGCGCTCCACGCCGCCCGCCGGGCCGATCCGCTCGCGCCGATCCGCCCGCACAGGGGGCCGATCGGCCGATAAATGTCGCGTCCCTGTCGCCTGACTGTCGCGTCGCTGTCGCTTCGGTGTGGCGTCCCAGTCGCCTCCGTGTCGCTTGCATGTCGCGTCACCGGCGCGTCACAGGCGCGCTTCCGCCAAAATCGCCCGGAAATCGCGACGCAGAACGGTGTGAACTTTCAACTGTCGCGTCGTTCAAGACCTTGATCCTTTCAGGTCGAAACGGCCTGAAAGGTGAATCAGGGTCGCCAATCGGGGAACGCCCCTTCCCTTCCCCCGCTTCGATCCCCATAGAGATCAGCCATGACCGACCAGCCTGCGCAAGCCGCCATCGAGATCCGCGACCTGACCAAGGTCTATAAGGGCGGCAAGCGCGCGCTCGACGGGATCAACCTCTCCATCCCGCGCGGCCAGATCTATGGCCTGCTCGGCCCCAATGGCGCGGGCAAGTCGACCACGATCAACATCCTCGCGGGCCTCGTCAACAAGACCAGCGGATCGGCCAGCATCTGGGGCTTCGACATCGACGCCAATCCGCGCAATGCGAAGAACAGCATCGGCATCGTGCCGCAGGAGATCGTCTTCGATCCCTTCTTCACGCCCTTCGAGACGCTGGAGAACCAGGCCGGCTATTATGGCGTGCCCAAGGACAGGCGCCGCTCGATGGAGTTGCTGCGCGCGGTCCATCTGGAGGACAAGGCCAATGCCTATGCCCGCACCCTGTCGGGCGGCATGAAGCGCCGGCTGCTGGTGGCCAAGGCGATGGTTCATTCGCCGCCGATCCTGGTGCTGGACGAACCCACCGCCGGCGTCGACGTACAATTGCGCCAGCAGCTCTGGGCCTATGTGAAGGAATTGAACGCCATGGGGGTGACGATCGTCCTCACCACCCATTATCTCGAAGAGGCCGAGGAGCTGTGCGACCGCATCGGCATCATCAACCATGGCCGGGTCATCACCGACAAGCCGACCCGCGAACTGATCGCGATGGCGCAGGAAAAGGTGGTGCAGGTCACCGTCGACCGCGACATCACCGCCCCGCCCAGCGATCCCAGCTTCGAGAAGGTCGAACTGACCGACGAACGCACCCTCACCATCACCTATATGAAGAACCGCGCCAATGCCGGCCAGGTGCTGAGCGCGGTGCAGGCCGGCGGCCTCGCCATCGTCGACGTCGTGACCCGTGACCCCGACCTGGAGGATGTCTTCCTCAACCTGACGGCGGCTGCGTGAGCGAAGCCTGACCGCCGTTCCATCGCGCGAGGCAGCCATCCCGCTCCAGGATGATGTCGGCGCCCTGCCGCTGCAGCAGCGGCACTATCGACGGATCGCAGCTGGCCAGGATCGTGTCCGGCGCGGCGCTCGCAATGCCATCCATCTTGCCGACATGCGCGACACTGCGTCCCTGCTGCCGGGCGACCATCGCATAGAAGCGCAACTCGGGCGCATAATGGGGATCGTCCGGTATATTGATCCCCGGTTCGATCAGCAGTACCGGCGCCCGCACCCCGGACAGCGCGTCCAGCAGCGCCCCATATCGCGTCCGTGGATAATGTTCGCGCGGCGCCAGCACCCGCTCGCACGCATCGATCGCCTGCATGGCGCCCAGGGCAAGCAGCGCCACCGGCACCAGCCGCGCGATCCACAGGCTGCGCGGCGCCAATCGTCCCGCCCTCACCGATCGCGTCATCCAAAGGAACAGCGCATGCACCGCCAGCGCGGCGGCGATGGCCAGGAACGGATAGGCCGACAGATAATAATGGGCCAGCTTCGTGCCGCTCATCGTGACCACCGCCAGCTGCCCCACGGCAATGCACAGGGCAAACAACAGCGCCAGCCGCACCCGCCCCCGGGCGAACGGCAGGGCCAGGGGCGCCAGCAGGGTCAGCGTCCCCAGGCTGAACAGGCCCCTGGCAAAGGTCGTATCCAGATAATACCAGGGCGGACCGCTATTGTTGATCGATGCCGGATTGTTGAAGCGGCCGCTGACATCATTGAAGAGCATCGCATGCAGAAACCCCGGCGCCGCCGCTTCTCGCAGGAACAGGAACAGCAGCATCGGCAGCCCCGCCAGCAACGCCGCGACCCAATAGCGGGGCGTCTCGAACAGCCGGTGCCAGCGGCGGACCAGGACCAGATAGAGCAGCAGGCCAGCGCCCGGTATCCCGCCCGCCAACCCCTTGGTCATCAGCGCGCCTGCCGCCATCACCCCGGCCAGCAGCAGCCAGCCGCGCGGCGGCGGCGACCGATGTACGGCGAAGAACAGCAGCAGCAGATACGCGGTGGTAAAAAAGCAGAGCAGCGCGTCGAAATCAGCCGTTCGCGCCCCATGCTCGCCAAAGAAGCCGACGCTGGTCGCCAACGCCATGCCGCCAAAGGCAGCGATCGCCACCGAAGAGGTGATCCGGCGCAGAAAAAGCATGACCAGCAGCAGCGTGCCGAGCGCAGCCATGAGCGACGGCAAGCGAAGTGCAAATTCCGTCGGCCCGAACATGGCCATGCTGCCCGTCATCAGCCAGACCAGCATGGGCGGCTTGGTATTCCAGAGGTCGGGCACGAAATCATAGGTCGTGACCAGGCCGATCCCGCTATGGCGCATCTCCATGGCGCTGATGATGATCCGCCCCTCATCCCAGATGATGATCGGTATCGGGCGACCGACGAGCACCAGCAAAAGCCCAACGGTCGCCATGACCGCCGCCCAGAATGCCGCCTGCTGGAAACGCCCATTCCCACCCCGGACAGCCACCATCATCTCTCGCCCCCGTGCCATGGAGCTGACATGGAAGCATTGGGTAAAAATCCGGCTAACCACCATGTCGATTGCGCAACGCCAACATTTTGCGGCCCCGCCAACATCCTCTGTCCTACCGGGCAGGAAGCCGCTATGGCCCCGACTTCCACATGCGATATTCGGCCTGTGCGCATATTGCACTGGCCGATGGCTGATTGCGCTTTGATTGCCCAACCCGCCACCGGAGGGGACAAGGTCTAGAAATGCCCACCATCACCTATGACGTCGTCATCATCGGTTCCGGCGCCGCCGGGCTGACAGCAGCCATCAACCTCGCGCAGGACCGCAAGGTGGTGGTACTCGCCAAGGGCGCGCTCGATGGCGGTTCGACCAACTGGGCGCAGGGCGGCATTGCTGCGGTACTCGACGCGGGTGACAGTTTTGCGGCGCATGTCCATGACACGATGGTCGCGGGCGCGGGCCTCAACGATCAGGACACGGTCGAGTTCGTGGTGTCCGAAGCGCCTGCCGCGATCGATCGCCTTGCCGAACTGGGCGTTCCCTTCAACGGTGGCGAGAAGTTCGGCGAACGCTGGCACTTGACCCGCGAGGGCGGCCACAGCCACCGCCGCATCGTCCATGTCGACGATGCCACCGGCCATGCGGTGCAGGTCGCGCTGCTCAAGGCCGCACGCGCCAATCCCAACATCACCCTGATGGAGGATATGGTCGCGGTCGATCTCATCACATCGCGCCATGGCGAGCGCTATTCCGGCGACGGCCATGTCTGGGGTGTCTATGCCTTCAACAAGCTGACCGGCCATGTCGACGCGATCCTCGGCCGCGCAACCATCCTCTGCACCGGCGGCGCGGGCCGTACCTATCTCTTCTCCACGGCGCCGCGCGGCGCGACGGGCGACGGCATCGCCATGGCCTGGCGCGCGGGCTGTCGCGTGTCGAACATGGAGATGAACCAATTCCACCCGACCTGCCTCTACAATCTGGAGGTCAAGAATTTCCTGATTACCGAGGCCGTGCGCGGCGAAGGCGGGCATTTGAAGCTCCCCCCCGGCGCGCCGGGCGGCGGCGAGCGCTTCATGCCCCGCTTCGATTCCCGCGCCGAACTGGCGCCGCGCGACGTGGTGGCGCGGGCCATCGACCATGAGATCAAGCGGCTCGGCCTCGACTATGTCCATCTCGACATCAGCCATAAGCCGCCCGAGTTCGTGAAGCAGCATTTCCCGACCATCTATGCCCGGCTGCTCGATCTCGACATCGACATCACGAAGGAACCGATCCCCGTCGTCCCGGCGCAGCATTATACCTGCGGCGGCGTCATCATCGACCTGGACGGCCGCACCGATCTGCCCGGCCTCTATGCCGCCGGCGAAGTGACCGAAAGCGGCCTGCACGGCGCCAATCGCCTGGCCTCCAACTCGCTGCTCGAATGTTTCGTCTTCGGCGAGGCGGCGGCGAAGCATATCCGGACGAACTGGGACGATCTGCCCACCCCGCCGCCGATCCGGCCCTGGGACGAAAGCCGCGTCACCAATGGCGACGAGGAAGTCATCGTCCAGCATAACTGGAAGGAAATCCGCCGCTTCATGTGGGACTATGTCGGCATCGTCCGCACCACCAAGCGGCTGGAGCGCGCCCAGCATCGCATCGACCTGCTGTCGAAGGAAGTCGATGAATATTACGGCAATTTCCGCGTCACGCCGGATCTGATCGAACTGCGCAACCTGCTGGAAGTCGCCCGGCTAGTGGTCCGCTCGGCCCTCCATCGCAAGGAAAGCCGCGGCCTCCACTACACGCTCGACTATCCCGAAACGCTGGCCGATGCCATCGACACGGTGCTGGCGCCCTGAGCCAAAAAAGAGGCGCGGCTTTGGCCAGCCGCGCCTTTGAAGGGAGGAGGAGCAAACGCCTAGGCGTCGTCTCGCCGACCACCCTAGCGCCGGCATCGACCGGCGCTTTGATCCAGATCAAAGCCCCTTGAGGAAATTGCCCAGCGCCGCATTGAAGCGGGTCGGCTGGTCGGTCATCACGACATGGCCGCTCGGTCCGATCGGCAACAGCTTTGCGTCCTTCTTCGCCGCATAGGCGGCACGGAAACGCCGGGTAATTTCGACCGACTGGGCCTGGTCGGCACCAACGGCATAGACCACCGACATCGGCACCCCGATCCGGGCGAGCTGGGGACCAAGATCGGTATTGGCCAGATCGCGCAATGCGGTGGCGATCACCTCCGGATTGCTGCCTTCCGCCCCCGGTGCCTGCGCGACGATTTGCGCCAGATAGCGGCGCCCGGCCGCAGTGCCGGTGAAATATTGGCTCAGCTGGTCGGCAAGATAGCCCATGCCATTGGCGGTGCCGCCGACCATCGCCGCGCCCGCCGGCAGCATGTCGACCACCATCACCCGGCCCGCCACGCCCTTGACCCCCTGCATCATCGCCAGCGTGCCGCCCATGCTGTGCCCGACCACCGCCGGCCGCTTCAGCCCGGCCGCAGCGATATAGCGGGCAATCTCGTCCGCCACCGGCTGCACCACCGGCCCGCTGCCATTGGCGTCAGCCGCCAGCCCCGCAAAGCCGCGCACCTGCACCAGATGCCAGCGATAGCCCGGTACTTGGCCGGTCACGCCGTTCCAGATGCCCGGACCACTGGCGAGGCCAGGGATCAACAATACGTCCCGGCCGCTGCCGCGCACCGTCACCATGATCCGCCGCGAGGCAAAGCCCGCCGCCAGCGCCGGCATTGCCCATCCCGCCGCGAGCGCGCCTGCGCCCCGCAGCAACGCCCTTCGATCCATCAGTCCATCCATCATCTGCCCGCTATTGCCGCCCTGCCGCTGAACCGCAACTGAGCGCAGTTCCTCCGTTCAGACTCCTTACATCGCAAATCCGGAATCATTCGTCGCATCCATCTTGCCACTGGCGGCCCGAGCCGCGCCTTATGGCGGCTTGAAGTGCGGGGTTTCTGATGCGTTTTGATAATGGCTGGCGTGCGTCGTCACGCCTTCTGCTTGCGGTTATTGCCTTGTCCGCCTGTGTCGGCGCGCCGCCTCAACCCAGTGCGCAGGCCAGCAGCACGCGGCCCAGCAATCCGCCGCGCCCGACGGTGCAGCCCACGACCAATACATGGCCGATCAAGCAGGTCGCCAACCCGCCCCCACCCTATAAGGATATCGACCAGCGCGAGCAGCCTTCGCCCGCCCTCGTCAGCGTGATCCAGAATCTGGGCCAAAGCTTCCGGGGCAAGGTCGGCATCGCGGTACGCCGGGTCAATTCCGACTGGACCGTCGCCTATAATGGCAGCGCCCTCTTCCCGCAGCAGAGCGTGTCGAAACTGTGGGTGTCGATGACCTTCCTCGACGCGGTCGATCGCGGCAAGATCCGCCTGTCGGATTCGACCACGATCACGAAGAAGGATCTGACCCTGTTCCACCAGCCCAGCGCAGCGATGGTCGGCGCGACCGGCTGGACCACCACCTATTCCGACCTGATGCGCCGCGCGATGACGCAGAGCGACAATACTGCCAACGACACACTTCTGCGCGCCGTCGGCGGGCCGGATGCGGTGCGCGGCTATCTGGCCCGCCGCCACATCGCCAATATCCGCTTCGGCCCGGGCGAACGGCTGCTGCAATCCACCACCGCCGGTCTCGACTGGCGGCAGGATTATTCGATCGGCCGCAATTTCTATGCCGCCCGCGCGCAACTGCCGATGTCGGTGCGACAAAAGGCACTCGACAATTATCTCGCCAGCCCGCCGGATGGCGCAGCCCCTGCGTCAATCGTCGAAGCGCTCGCCAAGCTGAAGGAAGGCGACATGCTGTCCTCGGCTTCGGCACGCCTGCTGATGGGAATCATGGAGGAAGCCAAGACCGGGCCGCAGCGGATCAAGGGCGGCGTGCCGCATAGCTGGTCCTATCTGCACAAGACCGGTACGGGCCAGGATCTGCCGCCACGTTCGACCGGCTTCAACGATGTCGGCATCATGACTGCACCGGACGGCACCAGCTACGCCGTGGCCGTGATGATCGGCAGCACGACGGTGTCGATCCCGGAACGCTGGCAGTTGATGCAGGCGGTCGCCAAGGCCGTCGTCGCCAATCACGAGAAGCGCTGACGATCAGAAGCGCCTGACCACACCGACATAGAGTTCGGCGTCCGGGCTGTCATGATTGAGGCCCAGATTGGCGCCGAGGTCGAACTGCATGTCGTCGCCGCTTTGCCAGCCCAGCGACAGGCCGGCCAGCGCCTGCATCGCATGGCCGTCCGGATCCTCGTCGCGCATCAACGACGCTTCGATCGATCCGGACAGCTCGTCGCTGATCTCGAAGCCAAGCCCGGCGACGCTGCCATAGGCCAGATGCCGGCCATCGCCATCCTCATCGACCGCCGCATCAACCTCCGGCGTGGCCTGGAGCGTCAGGCCATGGCCCAGGTCATAGCTGATCGGCACCAGCAGCCCGGCGCCCCAATCGCCGTCACCGATCGCATCGCCGCCAGTCGGAAGGCTGGCATAGGGCATGACCGCGATCGAGAAGCCCGAACCATCGGGATTGCGCAGATTCTGCCGCAGCGCGACACGCATGTCGCCGATGCCACTGTCCGTCTCCACCGCGCCGGTTACCCGATCGCGCGTGCGCACATGGCCAAAGGCGGTCCAGCCCAGTTGCGCTTCCATGCTGTCGGTCAGGCCGATGCGCAGCAGTGCGTCGCCGAAGTTCACGGTGTCGGTGCGACTTTCCGCATCCTGTTCGCGGGTCCAGTCGCCCAGCCCCAGCTCGACCTGCACCTTGCCCGGCGCCATGGTGCAGGGTGGTGTATCGAGACCGGGACGGTCAGCGCAAAATTCTCGCGTTTCCTGCGCGAAGGCCGCGCCGCCATGCGCCGCTATCCCCACCAATATCGCCACGCCCCATGTCCGCATGTCCAGCCCTCCCTCTCCCAACCCGTTTCCAGCGCAACGAAACGGACAGGAAGCAGCAAATATCCCGCGCTGGCCTTTACTGTCCCGCTGCGGCACTAAGTCCCTATGCCGCGCTCCTTTTCCTCGCTGCTCGACCGCGTGACGCCGCGCACCATCGATGAGCTGGAATGCGCGTTGTCGGTACTGGGCGCGATCCTGCTCGCCCATCTGCTTGGCGCCACCCATGTCTCCTGGGCCGCCTTTGCCGGCTATATGGTGATGCGCGGCCATGCCGCCGAGACATTGGCACGCGGGGTGCTGCGGATCGTCGGCACGGTCGCGGGCGGCCTGATCGCGCTGGGCAGCGCGCCCTTCATTGTCGGTTACTGGCCGGCCGCTGCAGCAGCGCTAGCGCTGATGGGGACGATCAGCCTCTATGCCGCGATCACCTCCCGCCGCTCCTATGCCTGGCTGTTCTTCGGCCTGACCTATGCCATGGTCGTGCTCGACAAGATCGAGCATCCCGCGATCGCCCTGCCCGAATTCGTCCAGACCCGCGTGCTCGAAACGCTGGCCGGCATCGCCGCCAGCCTGATCGTCAGCCTTGCCTCCACCCTGACCCTGCGCCGCCGCTGGCCGGCCAAGCGCACCCCGGCCGCGACCGGCGCGGGCTGGCACGGGGATTCGTTGCGCCATGCGCTGCAGGCCGGCGTGGCACTGGCCCTGCTGGTGGCGCTCAATGCCTGGATCCCGGTGCCCGCGCTGGCGCAGGGGGCGATCATGATCATGGCGGTGATGCTGCTGCCGGTCACCGGCATCGGGTCGAGCGGCCTGGCCCCGGTCAGCCAGCGCATCCTGCAACGCATGATCGGCTGCATCGGCGGCGCCTTGTTCGCCGCCTTCTTCCTGGTCGCCGGCGCCGACAATATGCCGCTGCTGCTCGGCGCCACCGCGATCGGCGTGATGCTGGGCCGGCATCTGGAAAATGGCGATCCGACCCATCGCTATGTCGGCACCCAGTTCACCCTGGCGGTGCTGGTGATGCTGGTGCCCGACCGTTATGACCGGCTGGTGCTGGAGCCGGGCGTCGAGCGGCTGATGGCGATCTTCATCGGCATGGCCGTGCTGATGCCGGTGCTGCTGGTCGGCCATATGCTGCGCGGCCAGCGCGCCGACGAAGCGACGGCCCAGACCAGCGGCGAGAGCGGCGACGTATAAGCGTCGGGCACTGGAGCGGCGGGCCAATCCCCGCTATCCCCTGCCCCATGTCTCAGCAGAATCATCTCTATCTGGTCGACGGCAGCGGTTATATCTTCCGCGCCTATCACCAGCTTCCGCCGCTCACCAACCAGCATGGCCAGCCGGTCGGTGCGGTCTATGGCTATACCACGATGCTGTGGAAGCTGGCCGAGGAACTGGGCAAGGCGGAGGGGCCGACCCATCTGGCGGTCGTGCTGGACAAGGGCAGCCACACCTTCCGCAACGACATGTACGACCAGTATAAGGCGAACCGACCGCCCGCGCCCGAGGATCTGGTGCCCCAGTTCCCGATGATCCGCGACGCCACCCGCGCTTTCTCGCTCCCCTGCATCGAGGAAGCCGGGTATGAGGCGGACGACATCATCGCCAGCTATACCCAAGCCGCCGTGCGCGCCGGCTGGCATGTCACCATCGTCAGTTCCGACAAGGATCTGATGCAGCTGATCCAGCCCGGCGTCGACATGTACGACACGATGAAGAATGAGCGACGCGGTGCCGACTATGTGATGGGCAAGTTCGGCGTGCTGCCCGAGCAGTTGGGCGACGTGCTGGCGCTGATGGGCGACAGCGTCGACAATGTGCCGGGCGTGCCGGGCATCGGACCGAAAACCGCGGCCAAGCTGATCGGCGAATATCACGACCTGGAGCATGTGTTGGAGGCTGCTCCAGCAATGAAGAAGTCGAAGATGCAGGAAAACCTCATCGCCCATGCCGACATGGCCCGGCTGTCGCGCAAGCTGGTGGCGCTGCATGACAGCATGGATCTGCCCGAGCCGCTGGACGATCTGGCGCTCAAGGGTATTCCCAAGGAACCGCTGCAGGCCTTCCTGTCGCATCATGGCTTCAAGACCCTGCTCAACCGCCTGGGCACGCCGGCCGCTGCGGTCGCCGTCGCCAGTGCCGCCGCGGCAACCAGCGCCGACGCTCCGCCCCCGCCGCCGGTCGAGGTGGAGCATCCGCCGATCGACTGCGCCCTGTATGAAACCGTCACCACGGTCGAGGCGCTGCAGGTGTGGATCGCCGAAGCGCAGGCTCTAGGCGTGGTCGCGGTCGATACCGAGACCGATGCGCTCGATAGCATGGAATCGGGCCTGGTCGGCATCAGCCTGTCCACTGGACCCGGCCGCGCCTGCTACATCCCGCTCGCCCATCGCTCCGCCGACGACATGTTCGGCGAGGTGCCGCAGCAGATCCCGCTCGACGACGCGATCCGGTTGCTCAAGCCGCTGCTCGCCGACGATGCGGTTCTCAAGGTCGGCCATAATATCAAATATGACCTCAACGTCCTCGCCCGGGTCGGGCTGGAGGTGACGCCGATCGACGATTCGATGGTGATGAGCTTCGACCTGGATGCCGGCAAGTCGCTGGGCGGCCATGGCATGGACGAGGCCGCGAGCGTTCACCTCAATCACACATGCATCAGCTTCAAGGAAGTGACCGGCACCGGCAAGAAGGCGATCAGCTTCGCCCATGTGCCGCTCGACAAGGCGACCGCCTATGCCGCCGAGGATGCCGAGGTCACCTGGCGGCTGTGGCACAAGCTGTCGGGGCGGCTGGCCGCCGAGCAGGTCACGCGGGTCTACCAGCTGGTCGACCGGCCGCTGATCCCGGTGGTCGCAGGCATGGAGCGGCAGGGCATCAAGGTCGACCGCGAAGCCCTGTCACGCCTCTCGGGCAGCTTCTCCCAGTCGATCGCCGGTCTGGAAGCCGAAATCCACGAACTGGCCGGCCACGCCTTCACCATCGGATCGCCGCAGCAGCTCGGCGTCGTCCTGTTCGATGAAATGGGCCTCAAAGGCGGCAAGAAGGGCAAGAGCGGCACCTACTCCACCGACGTCACCGTGCTGGAGAAGCTCAAGGCCGAAGGCTCGGCCATTTGCGGGCTGGTGCTGGAATGGCGCCAGCTTTCCAAGCTCAAGTCGACCTATACCGACGCGCTGCAGCAGCAGATCAACCGCGATACCGGCCGGGTCCATACCAGTTACTCGCTGACCGGCGCCCAGACCGGCCGCCTGTCCTCGACCGATCCCAACCTGCAGAATATCCCGATCCGCACCGAAATCGGCCGACAGATCCGCCATGCCTTCGTCGCCGAACCCGGCAATGTCATCCTGGCGGCGGACTATAGCCAGATCGAGCTGCGGCTGGCCGCGCACATGGCCGACGTCCCCGCGCTCAAGGATGCGTTCGAGCAGGGCGAGGATATTCATAACCGCACGGCCATGGAATTGTTCGGCGAGGTCAATCGCGACACGCGCGGCCGCGCCAAGACGATCAACTTCGCGATCCTCTACGGCATTTCGCGCTGGGGCCTGGCCGGTCGGCTGGAAATCAGCGCCGACGAGGCGCAGGACATGATCAGCCGCTATTATGAGCGCTTCCCCGGCATCAGCGTCTATATCAACGAGACGCTGGAAAAGGCACGCGCCAACGGCTTCACCGAAACCCTGTTCGGTCGCAAGACCTGGTTCCCGCGGATCAAGGCGGCGGTCCAGCACGAACGGCAGGGCGCCGAACGCGCGGCGATCAACGCGCCGATCCAGGGCACCAGCGCCGACATCATCAAGCGGGCGATGGCCCGCATGGGCCCGGCGCTCGAAGCCTCGGGCCTGCCGCGCGTGCGCATGCTGCTGCAGGTGCATGACGAACTGGTGTTCGAACTGCCCGAAGCCGATGTCGAGGCAGCCAGCAAGGTGATCCGCCAGGTTATGGAAAGCGCCGCCGAACCGATGGTCAGCCTGTCCGTGCCGCTGGGCGTGGAAATCGGCACCGGTCCGAGTTGGGGCGCGGCGCATTGATGCTCGGGCGGAGAATCTAAGATCCCAACATCTGCTGGCGTGACCGGGCTGTGCCCCTCCACTCCCCGTCATGCCAGCGAAGGCTGGCATCTCACTTTTCTTTCTGCTCGCTGGCTCAATCCATGTGCAGCGTGTAGAACAGGTCTGCCCATTTCGGGTTGATGCTCTCGACCAGCCGAACTTTCCATTCGCGCTTCCACGCCTTCATCGCCTTTTCTCGTGCGATGGCATCGATGATCGTTGCATGCCGCTCGGCATAGACCAGTCGATCCAGACCATAGCGGCGACAGAAATCCGAGCCGGTGCCATCGCGGTGCTGCATGGTGCGATGCGGCAGGCTGGATGTCACGCCAATATACAGCACGCCATAAGCACGGTTCGTCATGATATAGATCCAGCCGCCCGTCATAACGGTAATGCTGCGCCGAAAGGCAGTGGGATGCCAGCCTTCGCTGGCATGACGAAGGTAGAAAACGGCGCCTAATTTCCGTCATCCCAGCGAAGGCTGGGATCTCTCTTTTTAAGCTCTCAACGAAAAAGGCCGGCCCCATCGGGACCGGCCTTTTCTCAATCGAACAGCTCTTCCAGAAAGCTCTTCCTGCGTTTCTTCGGATAGCCGCGTCCGTCGTCGCGCCCATCCTGACGATGGTCGCGGTCGGGGCGGTAGCTCATCTGCGGCGCGGCGGGAGCCGGGGCCGGCTGAGCGGAGCGCTCGATGATCTTGTCGAGTTCGCCCCGGTCCAGCCAGACTCCGCGACATTGCGGGCAATAGTCGATCTCCACCCCCTGCCGGTCGCTCATGTGGAGCCCCACATGGCAGACCGGGCAGAGCATGGCCGACACGGTGGCCTGATCCCGCATGCTTATTCGCGCTCGCCGGTCAGGCTGAGCAGCATCTGGAACAGGTTGACGAAGTTGAGGTACAGCGACAGCGCGCCCATCACCTGCATCTTCTGCGCCACCTCATGGCCGGCATAGTAGAAATATTCCGACTTGATGCGCTGCACGTCCCAGGCGGTGAGGCCAGTGAAGACCACCACGCCGATGATCGAGATGACCATCGCCATGGCCGACGAGCCGATGAAGATGTTGATCAGGCTGGCGACGACGATGCCGATCAGGCCCATCAGCAGGAAGCTGCCCATCTTGGTCAGGTCACGCTGGGTGGTATAGCCCCAGAGCGCCATGGCGAGGAACATCACCGCCGCCGAGAAGAAGGCCTGGGCGATGCTGCCGCCGGTGAAGACCAGGAAGACGCTGCCCAGCGACACGCCCATCACCGCCGCAAAGGCGTAGAAGGCGGTACGTGCGCCAGCCGTCGTCATCTTGTCGATGCGGAAGCTGAAGAAGAAGACAAAGGCCAGCGGCGCGAAGATCGCGACCCACTTCAGCGGCGTGCCATAGATGGCGGCGGCCAGCGCGGGGGTATTGCCGACCAGGGCGGCGACCAGGCCGGTGATGACCAGGCCGATGCCCATGTTGCGGAAGACGCCGAGCATGTGCGCGCGCAGGCCAGCATCGGTCTGCGCCGTCTGGCTGGCACCATAGCCCGGCATGCGTACGGGATTGTTCACGGCTTCACTCACTCCATCATAAAAGACATGGTTCGAGTGAGCCCGGTGCGGTCTCCTGCGGCAAAAAGAGGGGGGAATTGCCACAAAACCTGCACCGGGCGCACCCGATGCGGTCCGACATCGCGACCTGGATCAAGGGGGAAGAGATCCATGTCGCCAGAGGGGCCCGGTCCGCACAGCCAATATCGGATGCGCCGAACGATCGTGCAAGACGCCGCCCCTCCAGCAACAATTTATTACATTTGCCGCGCCGCGCCGACGCTGCGGATGAAGGTCCAGACCGCCGATGCGAAGGGCGGCTGCCGCTCGTCCTTCCACTCGTCGACATGGTCGTACATCCGCGTCACCCCCTCCATCATCGCCGGCGTGGCGATGGCGGTGAAGGGGGCGAGCAGCGCCTGCCATTCGTCGTAAAAGGCCCCTGCCGCCGCGCTCGCCGGATCGAGCGGCAGCGCCGCCTCGATCCGGGCGGTCAGGTCCGCCCATTGCGCGCTATAGGCCGCCTGATCGAAATCGGCCGGCATCCTGGGCATCGTCTCGGCAAAATCGGCCTCGGCCTGGGCGCTGATATAGCGGCCACTGACCGCCTTCCATTCTTCTTGCATGGTCATGCTTTCTCCACTGCGGATCAGCGAGCAAAGGGTCGCGGCATCGAGCGGCTCGCCACAGTCGATGCGGGACAAGGCGGTTTCCAGATGGCTGCGCGCCTGCGCCAGTTCCTGCGCCTGCGCGTCGATCGCCGCGATCTGCGCGCGCAGCAGCGCGCCAAGGTCGATCGGCCGGCCGTCGAACAATGTCTTGATCTGGGCAAGGCTCAGCCCCGCACGCTTGAGCGCCAGCAATTCGTGCAGCCGCGCCAGTTCAGCCGGGCCGAACAGACGCCGCCCCGACGCGGTCCGCAGCGGCGCGACCAGCCCGCGCGCCTCATAGAAACGCAGCGCCCGGCTGGTGAGGCCGGTGGCGCGGGCGACGGCGGCAATATCCAATATATCGGTCATGCCCCTTGCTACCGCTTGACCCAAGGTCAAGTTCAAGCATTTTTTTGAGGGGTACGCCCCGTTGACGATCGCCCCGTCTCGCGACATGGCTGACGCCATGAGCCAAGACCAGCATAGCGACGCGCCCCTGCGCCTGTTCAACAGCCTGACCCGGTCGATCGAGCCGTTCGCGCCGATCGAGCCCAACCATGCGCGCGTCTATAGCTGCGGCCCGACCGTCTATAATTATGCCCATATCGGCAATCTGCGCGCCTATGTGTTCGTCGACACGCTGCGCCGGACCCTGCTCTGGAAGGGGCTGGACGTCACCCAGATCATCAACATCACCGATGTCGGCCATCTGACGTCGGATGCCGACGCCGGCGACGACAAGATGGAGGCCGCCGCCCGCGCCAGCGCCAAGAGCATCTGGGACATCGCGGCCCATTACACCGAAGCGTTCAAGGCGAATATCGCCGACCTCAACATCATGGCGCCCAGCGAATGGACGGTCGCGACCGATTATGTGCCGCAGATGATCGAATTTGCGCAGAAAATCGCCGCCTCCCATTGCTACGAACTGGAGAGCGGCCTCTATTTCGACAGCTCGACCGTGCCCAATTATGGCGCGCTGGCCGGCGGTCGCGACGATGCGGCCCATGCCCGCATCGACCCGGTAGCGGGCAAGCGCAACCCCAGCGACTTCGCCATCTGGCGCAAGTCGCCGCCGGGCGAGCAGCGCCAGATGGAATGGGACAGCCCCTGGGGTAAGGGCGCGCCGGGCTGGCACCTGGAATGCTCGGTCATGAGCCAGGCCCGCCTCGGCCAGCCGTTCGATATCCATACCGGCGGCATCGACCATCGCGAAATCCATCACCCCAACGAGATCGCCCAGAACCAGGCCTATTGCGGCTGCACCGATGCTCAGCCGGACTTCACCGGCGCGCGCTGGTGGATGCACAATAATTTCCTGGTCGACCGGCAGGGCAAGATGAGCAAGTCGAAGGGCGGCTTCACCACTCTCTTCAGCCTGGTCGACGCCGGCGTACATCCGATCGCCTATCGCCTGCTGTGCCTGGGCGCCCATTATCGCAGCGAGTTGGAGTTCAGCGCAGACAATCTGGCCGCCGCGCTGACCCGCCTCAAGCGGCTGGTCATGGGCGTCGAGGGGCTGAAAAGCCGGGCCGAGGGGATCACCTGGCAGTCGGTGACGCTCGCCTATCTGCGCGCCAATCTCCACCCCAAGCTGGTCCCGCTGCTGGAGCAGTTCGACGCCGCGATCGCCGACGACCTGATGACGCCGCGCGCCTTGCCCCTGCTGGAGGAAGCTACGGCCATGAAGAAGGTGCCGGTGGACGAGAAGCTGTGCCTGATCGCCGCCTTCGACCAGGCGCTGGGCCTGCGCCTGCTGGACCTGACCCGTGCCGAACTGCGGGTGCAGCCCAAGGATGCGCAGATCACGCCGGAAGAGATCGAAGCCGAACTGGAACGCCGCACCGCCGCCCGTGCCGAAAAGGATTTCGCCCTGTCGGACGAGATCCGCGACGCACTGATCGCGCGCGGGGTCGAGGTGATGGACGGCGATCCGCTGCGCTGGGACTGGCGCCTGACGCTGAGCTGATGGCTTGACGCCGTCCCGGGTTCGACCCAAGACGGTGCCGGGTCGAGAAAAGTGGGGCAAGAATGAGCGTTTCCAGGCGCGGACTCGCGCTGCTGCTGGCGGTTGCCGGCCCTGCCCTGCTGCCCGTTTCCGCCGCACCAGCGCCCGCTTTCCGCACCGATGATCCGCGCTTTGCCCGGCTCTACGCGCTGGAGGAGAAGGCAGACGCGCTGTTCGAGAGCGACGATTATGCCCTGTCCATGTCGCAGCAGACCCGCGACGCCTGGGTCGCGCTGGAAACGGCGGCATCGCACAGCAAGGTGCAGGGTCAGACCCATCCGCTGGCGGGCGTCGCGCTCATCAACCTGTCATCGATGGACCAGATCGATGGCCGGAACCCGGACGCGCTGGCCCATGCGGAGCGCGGCCTTGCCCTGCTGTCGCCCTTCCGTGACGCCTATCCGATCTACTGGATGCAGGGCCTGTCGATCAAAGGCTATGTCCAGGTCACGCTGAACCAGGTCGGCGCCGGGGTCGAGACGCTGGCCGAGGCGAGCCGCTTTATCGACGGCTATTTCGCGCGCACACCGCCCAAGGCGCTGGATGAATCGGCGATGATGCTGAAGTCCAACATCGCCTTTGCCCATGCCCAGGCGCTCTCCCGCCTCGGCCGCAATGCCGAAGCGGTCGAAGCGCAGCGCCGCAGCATGGAGGCGCGGGTCGCGGCCAGCGGTCAGAACAGCGCCGACGCGGTCGGCGCCTATTATATGTACAGCCAGATGCTTTCGCGCGCCGACCGCGATGCCGAGGCGGAAATCTACGCCCGGCTGGCGGTCGATACCGCAACCGACCATGTCGATCGTAAGCACCCCAATTATGCCCGTGCACTCGAAGCGCTCGGCCTGCTGCTGTCGCGCACCGGACGGCGGACCGAGAGCCTGGACTATCTGGAACGATCGATCGCGATCAAGCGCGAGACGATCGGTACGAAGAGCCTCTATTTCCATTTCGCGTTGCAAAATCTCGGCAACCTGCTGTTGCCGCTGGAGCGCTATGACGAGGCGGAGCCTCTCTTTCTGGAGGCGGAACGCGGCTTTCGCGCGATCGAAGGCGACAACAGCCCGCAATCGGCTCGCGCCCTGGCCTTTGCCGGTGTCGCCGCCGCCGCCCAGGGCCATGATGCCGTCGCGATCGAACGATTGCAGACCGCCCTCACCCGGGTTCGGAGCGGCGACAGCGACGAACGGGAGATGGGCCAGCGCATCTATCCCTTCCTCATCCCCGCGCTGATCGAAAGCGGCCGGCTGGACGAGGCGCGCACGGCCGCCGCCGATTATGCCGCCCAGACCCGCCAGCTCGACAATATGCCCGGCTTCGCGATCGCCAATGCCGGGATGCTATCGGCCTGGGCCAATGGCGGCGATACGGTCGACGCGGCCTGCCGCATGATCGCAGTGCTGCGCACCAGCGTCAGCCTGCAGGATGGCCTGGATGAAGATCAGCGCGCGGCGCTCGACACGGTGCTGACGATCGCGGCCCGGGCACAGGACTCTTCGCTGGCGCTCGATGCGATGTCCATCCTCGCCGGATCACGAATTGCCGAGGCCAATCGCCTGGTTGCGCAACGCATGGTGGACAATCCTGCGCTCGCCGGGCGGGTCCGGGATCTTCAGGATGACAGCCGCGCGCTCCAGGCTGCGGACAGCGCGCTGCTCAAGGCGCTGGCGATCGACCAGGAAGTGGACGCCGCGCGCAGGAACCGCGCCACGATCGCGAACAGGGTGGCAAGCGAACGCACCGCCATGGCCCGCGACTATCCCCGCTGGATCGAGGCCCGAGGCGCCGTCCATCCCGATCTGGCAACGCTGCGTGCCGGCCTTGCCAAGGATGAGGCCGTGCTCGCGGTGATGCCCGCCTTCGGCCATGTCTATCTCCTCGCCGTCGGCCGCGACCGGAGCGCTATCGTCCATACCCAGGACAGCCGTGCCGCGCTTGTGGCGATGATCGACCGCCTGCGCCTTTCGATGAGCGCAACCGGCTTCGATCAGGACGGCGCCCATGCCCTCTATCGCGCACTTTTCCCGGCGGACATATTGGCCATACTGGGCCAGGCGCATAGCCTGCGGATCGTCCCGACCGGCGCCTTTGCCTCCCTGCCCTTTGCCATGCTGCCGCAACAACCCGTGCGGCAGGTGGACAGCCGCACGCCCTGGCTGGTCCGCCGCTTCGCCTTGGAGATCGAAACCGGCTTTTCCACCAAAGCCTCCCAGCGGCTGGCAGCGCATGCCGGGCATCTGCTGGGCGTCGGCGCCCCTGCGCCCTTCCCGTCTGCGGACGACCAACCGGCAGGCAAGCCCGCGCTGTTGGCGGCTGGCCAATATTATCGGGGCGGCGCAGCAGATATTACCGCCCTGTCGCGCCTTCCCTCCCTGCCGGGTTCGGCACAGGAATTGCGCGCCGTGGCGCGTCGCTTCGGGCCGGACCGCACGACCCTGCTGATCGGAAAGGAAGCAAGTGAAGCGACGCTGCGCGATGCCGATCTCAGCCGCTATTCCGTGATGCTGTTCGCGACCCATGGGCTGGTCAGTGGCCAGATGGACGGGCTCACCGAACCGGCCCTGGTCCTGTCCCCACCCGCACCGGATAGCAAGGATGACGGCCTGCTGACCGCTTCGGAAGTGGCGCAGATGCGGATCGGGGCCGACTGGGTGATCCTGTCGGCCTGCAACACGGCGGCCGGCAACATGGTCCAGGCGCCGGCCTATTCGGGACTGGCGCAGGCATTCCGCTATGCCGGCGCAGGATCGCTGCTGGTATCGCACTGGCCGGTGCGCGACGACGCCGGCGCCATCATCACGCTGGAGACGATCAAGGCCAGCCGCAACGGCCGGTCGCGACCGGTCGCGCTGCAACGCGCGATGTTGAAGCTGATCCGGTCGGGCAAGCCCGATGCAGTGCAGCCCTATGTCTGGGCGCCCTTCATCCTCGTCGGGCAATAGCCGCCACCGGATCGACCCGGTTGGCCAGCGGCCGCCCGGCCTCGAAGTCGCTGATATTGGCCATCGTCGTCCCGGCAATGCTGGCCAATGCTTCCTCGGTCAGGAAGGCCTGATGCCCGGTGACCAGGACATTGGGGAAGGTCAGCAACCGCTGGAACACATCGTCCTCGACGATCTCGTTGGACAGATCCTCGAAGAACAGATCAGCCTCCTGTTCATAGACGTCGAGGGCGACGCCGCCGATCTTGCGGGACTTGAGGCCCGCGACCAGCGCCGCCGTGTCGATCAGCGCGCCCCGGCTAGTGTTGACGACCACCAGTCCATCGCGCGCCCGATCGATCGCATCACCATTGATGATGTGCCGCGTATCCGGCGTCAGCGGGCAATGAAGCGACACGATGTCAACCTGCTCCAGCAAGTCGCGCGGCGGCAGGTAGCGCACGCCCATGGCGACCAGCTCCGCATCTTCGACCATGTCGCTCGCCAGCACCTCGCATCCAAAGCCCAGCCGCAGCGTGCGCGCAACCAGCGCCCCGATCCGCCCGGTGCCGATCACGCCGGCCACCCGGCCATGCAGGTTGCGGCCGATCAGCCCATCGAGCGCGAAATTATTCTCCCGCACCCGCGCCCAGGCGCGATGGATGCGGCGATCCAGCGCCATCAACAGGGCAATGGTGAATTCGGCAACGGCATGGGGCGAATAGGCCGGCACGCGGACCACCGTCATGCCAAGATTGGCAGCGGCAATCAGGTCGACATTATTATAGCCCGCGCAGCGCAGCGCGATCAGGCGCGTGCCACCCGCCGCCAGTTGCGCCAGCACGGCCGCATCCAGCCGATCGTTGACGAAGACGCAGACCGCCTCGAACCCATCGCCCAGGCTGGCGGTATCCGCATCCAGCCGAGGCTCCAGGAAATGCAGTTCATGCCCCGGATTGGCAGCCGACAGGAAGTGCCGGTCATAGCCCTTTGTGCCAAAGATCGCGACGCGCATGGCAGACATAGTGCCCGCCTGCCCGATGGCGTCAAGCCAGATCACGACTGAGCCGGACCGTGCCCGGCCTGCGCCGACCGGGTTGGACAGGATCGACGCAAGCCGCCACGTTGCTACGCATCCACAACAACCAAGCCGTGAGTGCACCATATCCATGCAAGCGTTTCTGCTAGCAATCGCGGCGGCTGCATCAAATAGCCCCGCCCCGGCCGCGCCGCCCGCTGATGCCGGCATCTACATGTTCGAGACCGGGGAAAGCCTGCGCATCAAGTGCCGCAACAAGGCACCGGAATATCGGCTGGCCTGTACCGCCTATATTGTCGGTGCGGTCGATGGCATCCGCAAGGAAATGTTCCTGGGCCGCGCCCGGTCAGCCTGCTGGCCCGGCCGCATTCCCGCCGACGAGGCCCAGCGCGTCGTGCTGGCCTATCTCGATCGCTATCCGGACCAGCGCAAGGCGCCGGCTTCGGTGCTGATCAGCATCGCCCTCAACGATCGCTTTCCCTGTCAGAAATAAACCCGGTCGATCAGACTGATCGATAGTATCCTTGCGCGGAAGACGGCCAACACCGCTATAAACTTGCCCTGCAGGGCGGTTGCGCGTAGATGCGGCGCCTATTTTTTTGACGTGAAGGAGACTCGACGTGGCGGCGAAGTGGACGCCGGAAAGCTGGCGGGAGCATAAGGGCATCCAGATGCCCTTTTATCGGGATCAGGAGGCGCTTGCCTCGGTAGAGGCCCAGCTTGGCCAGTTTCCGCCGCTCGTCTTTGCGGGCGAGGCGCGCAATCTGAAGACCGATCTTGGGCGGGTCGCCAATGGCGAGGCCTTCCTGTTGCAGGGCGGCGATTGCGCCGAGAGCTTCGCCGAGTTCCATCCGAACAATATTCGCGACACGTTCCGCGTGCTGCTGCAGATGGCGGTCGTCCTGACCTTCGCCTCGAAGCTGCCGGTGGTAAAGGTCGGCCGCATGGCGGGCCAGTTCGCCAAGCCCCGCTCGGCCGATACCGAGACGATTGGCGGCGTCGAACTGCCCAGCTATCGCGGCGACAATGTCAACGACATCGCCTTCACGCCCGAAGCGCGCGAGCCCGATCCGCAGCGGATGATCCGCGCCTATAACCAGTCGGCGGCGACGCTGAACCTGGTCCGCGCCTTTTCGACCGGCGGCTATGCCAGCCTCGACCGGGTGCATGGCTGGATGCTGGATTTCATGGGCCGCAGCCCCTGGGCCACGAAGTTCGAGGCGATGGCCGACCAGATCGGCCAGGCGCTCGACTTCATGCGGGCCTGTGGGCTGGACGCCGACAGCGTGCCCCAGCTTGGCGGCACCAGCTTCTACACCAGCCATGAGGCGCTGCTGCTGCCGTTTGAGCAGGCGCTGACCCGTCAAGATAGCCTGACCGGCGACTGGTATGACACGTCGGCGCACATGCTGTGGATCGGCGATCGCACCCGCTTCGAAGGGTCATCGCATGTCGAATATCTGCGCGGTATCGGCAACCCGATCGGCATGAAGTGCGGCCCCAGCCTGGAGCCGGACGAACTGCTGCGCCTGCTCGACCTCTTGAACCCGAAGCGGGAAGCCGGGCGCATCACGCTCATCACCCGCTATGGCCATGACAAGATCGAGGCCGGCCTGCCCAAGCTGGTGCGGGCGGTGAAGCGCGAGGGCCATTCGGTGGTCTGGTCCTGCGACCCGATGCACGGCAATGTCATCAAGGCGGCCAATGGCTACAAGACGCGGCCGTTCGAGCGCATCCTGGCCGAAGTGCGCGGCTTCTTTGCCGTGCATCGCGCCGAAGGGACGTTCGGCGGCGGCATCCATGCCGAAATGACCGGCCAGAATGTCACCGAATGCACCGGCGGTGCGATCGCGATCACCGACGAAGGCCTGGCCGATCGCTATCACACCCATTGCGATCCGCGCCTCAACGCGGCGCAGAGCCTGGAACTGGCTTTCCTGTTGGCAGAAATGCTGAACGAGGAACTGAAGGAACGCCGCGCCGCGGCCTGACGAAAAAGGAACCGGCCCCTCCGAATCGCAAGGAGGGGCCGGTTCATCCGGCCTCCGCCCCCCTTCTTCAGCCGGGTTCCGCGATCGGATCGAACTCCAGATGCAGGTGCCGCAGCGCCCGCAAAATATAGGTGGGTTCATAATCGAAATGCAGCGCCTCGCCCGCCCCATGATGGGCCGGAGACAGGCGGATATTGCCCATACGCGCCAATAGCCGTTCGATGCTGACCGCCACCTCGCGCCGAGCCAGCGGCGCGCCGATACAGGTATGGGCACCCCGACCAAAGGCCAGATGCTCCTTGGCGCGCGGCCGATCCATGTCGAACATGGCCGGATTGTCGAACCGACGCGGATCGCGATTGGCGGCCATGTGCGACATCAGGATCGTCGTCCCCGCCTTGATCTCGACCCCCGCCAGTTCGGTCGTCCGGGTACAGATGCGCCCACCGCTCTTCACCGATCCGTCATAACGCAGCACCTCCTCCAGGAAATTGGGGATGCGCTTGGCATCGGCGCGCAACTGCGCCTGGATATCGGGCCGAATGGCAATGATGCGGAAAGCGTTGGCCAACAACCGGTTGGTCGTGTCCTGCCCCGCGCCGAACAGGAAGGCCGCCATCGCCGTCAGGTCGACCAGGGTCGGCGTCGTTCCATCGGGGAATTTCGCCAGCGCCAGCGTCGTCAATATGTCCTTCTTGTCGGTATCCGTACCCAGCATTCGGCGTATCGGCAGGACCGCCGGATGATTCAGGAAGCGGCGCCAGGCGATGTACCGGAACATATGCTTGCCAAGGCCAACCAGCGGATTGTGCTTCAGATCCTCGGGCGATCCGTCGATCGGAGCGGGCACCGCCCCTTCCAGCAGGACGCGGAAGGCGGCCCGTCCCTTTTGCGGGATGCCCAGCAGGTCGGCGATCACCAGCGTTGCATAGGGGCCGCCATATTGGCGTACCAGATCGACCTTCCCATCGCCCGCAAACTCATCGATCAGTCCGTCCGCCGTACTGTATAGCGACGACTCCAGCGCCTTCAATCGGCTGGGCGTAAACAGGCTGCCGACCACCGAGCGCAACTTGGCATGGCGAGTACCGCTCTCGGTCACGATCTGGTCGGCAAAGGCGATTTTTGGCCGAGCCGCTTCCAGAGCCGCCGCAATATCATCGCCTTCCGGCGTGAAAGGCAGGTCCGTCAGCGGCCCGGTCACGGCATTGATGCTGGAAAAATGCTCGGTATCGAGCATCACCTGGATGGTTTCCTCATAGCCGGTCACCGCCACCACATTGCGGTGCGGCAGTCGTGTCACCGGTCCCTGCGTGCGCAGAAAGTCGAAATAGGCATGGGGATCATCAACCAGCCCCACATCCGTGTAAAAATCCGCCTTGGCGTAATCGAGCATGGTTGCACCTTTATGATATACATTGGATCATATCACGCCCGACACCACTGTCAACGACGGTAAAATGGTAAAGCAAATCGCAGGGCTTTGGCGGTAGAAGGGGGCGATATGCACGGGGCAGCTCCACAAAACAGCCTGGCGGTCGGCACGGGTCGCTATCGTCGCGATATCGATGGGTTGCGCGCCATCGCCATCCTGCCAGTGCTGCTCTTCCACGCCCATGTTACCGGTTTTTCCGGTGGCTATGTCGGCGTCGACATCTTCTTCGTGATCTCCGGCTTCCTCATCACCAGCATCATCGCACGCGAGGTGGATGAAGGCCGCTTCTCGCTCGTCCATTTCTACGAACGCCGCTTCCGCCGGATCATGCCGGCGCTCAGCCTGATGATCCTTGCCGTGCTGGCGGCGGCCTGCTGGCTCTATCTGCCCGGCGATATCGAAGGGGTGCCAAAATCGGCGCTCGCCGCCACGCTGTTCGCCTCCAACATCTGGTTCTTCACCGACACCGGCTATTTCGCCGGCGGCGCCGATGTGAAGCCGCTGCTCCACACCTGGTCGCTGGCGGTCGAGGAGCAATTCTATATCGGCTTCCCGATCCTGCTGATGCTGGTCGCCCGCTTCGCCGCCCGCTGGCGCAGCCTGATCGTCGGCGCGATCACCGCCCTGTCGCTCGTCCTCGCCATCCTGCTCCAACGCGACACCAGCGGCTTCACCTTCTATCTCCTCCCCACCCGCGCCTGGGAATTGTTCGCCGGCGCGTTGCTGGCGCTCGGCGCCATACCCGCCGTGCGAGCGCTTTGGCTGCGCGAAGCGCTTGCGTGGAGCGGCCTTGCATCTGTCGCCTTCGCCGTCATCTTCTACACGCGCGAGACCATCTTTCCCGGCATCACCGCCCTGCCGCCGGTGCTGGGTGCCGTGCTGCTGCTCCATAGCGCACCGGGCACCAGCGCCGGACGGCTGCTCAGCCTGCCGCCGCTGGTCGGGGTCGGCCTCATCTCCTATTCCCTCTACCTCTGGCACTGGCCGCTGATCGTCTTCACCGAATATGCGACAGATGCCACGCTGGCCGGCTGGACGGCCGCGACGGTGGTTGCCGCATCCTGCATCGCAGCGGCCCTGTCCTGGCGCTTCGTCGAACGCCCCTTCCGCGATGCCCGCCGCATCCCTGCCCGGCGTATTTTCCAGTTCACCGGCGCGGCCATGGCCCTGTTCTGCACCCTGTCTCTGGCGCTGATGACCATGGGTGGCTGGCCTGGTCGCTTTACCCCACAAGTGCTGCGGCTGGCCGCTGGTCGCACCGACATCAGCCCCGAGCGCAAGGCCTGTCACGACACATTCGCACGCGGCGCCCCGCCCTGCGTTCTCGGTGCGAAGGTCCGTCCCGATGCGCTGCTCTGGGGGGACAGCCATGGTGTCGAGATAGCCTATGCGCTGTCCCTGAAGGCCCGGGCAGAGGGCCGCGCCCTGATCGAGCGGACGACGTCGAGCTGTCCGCCGGTGCTGCGCTATGATGCGCCCAAGGATGCCCGTTGCGCCCGTGCCAACCAGGCCGCCTTCGCTGCGATCCGGGCCGATCCGGCCATCCGCCATATCTATCTCGCCGCCTTCTGGGCCAATGGCGAATTTGACGACCCCGTCTTCGTCGCCAAGCTGGACGGCACGATCCGCGCGCTACAGGCCTCGGGAAAGGCTGTTACCCTGATCGGTCCCGTGCCGCCCCAGCCCTTCGACGTACCACGGCATTTGGCGCATCTTGCACGCAGGGGCCGGCTCGACCTTGCACAGGGCGTCGATCCGGCCACGATCCAAGCGCGCACCCGCAATCTCAATGCCCTTTTCCGGCGCTGGCAGGCCCGGGGCGTGCACCTGATCGACCCGATGACCAGGCTCTGCGATGCGCGTCAGTGCGCGATCATGCACGCGGGCAAGCCGCTCTATTTCGATTCCCATCATCTGAGCGTCAGCGGTGCGCGGATGGTGGTCGGCGACTAATCTATCGGGCCTGTCTATTCCGCCGCCATCGCATAGCCGCTGCGCGGCAGTTCATCCGCCAGCGCCTCGACCATCGCCGCCACTACCCCTTGCATCCGCGCAAGCCCCGGTCCGGGCCGGTCAAGCGTCACATCAAGATAAAGCGCGCGATCAATCTCCACCTGCAGGGCGTGCAAGCCGAATTCGGGTCGTCCATGCCGGTCGATCAGATGATCGCCGGCATAGGGATGGTTCTGCGCAACGATTATGCCATGGCTCGCGGCAACATCGGCCGCCAGCGTCACCAGCCGGGCCGCCGCACCACGTCCAAATCGATCGCCCAGCACCATCCCGGGCGCGGACTGTCCCGCCGCTGGCGGCGGCAGCGGCGGCATGGAATGCAGGTCGATCAGGATTGCGTGCCCATGGATTTCCCGCGCGCTGCTCAACAACTGCGCCAGCGTCGCGTGATAGGGGCGGTGGATGGTCTCGATCCGCCGCTGGACCTCGGCCCAGGGCAGCGGCCGTTGCCACAGATCGTTCACACCGGGCAAGCGTCGGGGAATGAGCCCCAGCCCCCCACGCAGCTTGGCGCTGCTCTGCAACGGCAGGTCACGGGGCAATCCCGTGACCATGGCCGGATCGATTTCACGTTCATGACGGTTGAGATCGATCGACGCGCGCGATGCGCGTGCGATCACGACACTATATCCGCGCGCGATCAGCGGGACCGCCAACATGTCTACCCAGCGATCCTCCAATCGGCGTAGCACATCGGGGCGGACCCGCGCTTCGGCCAACAATTCGGGTGGATAATCGCGGCCGGCATGGGGCACGGACAGGATGACCGGAGTGATGGGCTGGAGGGAGCCATGACGGTCATACGCAACCGCGCTTTGCGCCGGCAGGCACTGGCCGGGATGATCCAATGGCGCTCCTTTCACCGGCCGCGCCAAAAATGGTTAGTCGGCTGGATAATATTTACACCTTGTCGCATATATCAGCATGGCATGCCACCCCGGGGGGAAGGGCATAGGGCCGACACAGGGCGGCATACGGGATAATTGGGGTCAATGGTTCGAATCCTGCTGGCGGAAGACGACGAGAGCATGCGCAGCTATCTGGCGCGCGCCCTGGAAAAGTCGGGTTATGATGTGGTGGCGGTCGCGACCGGTACCGAAGCGGTGCCGCATATCGAATCGGACCGATTCGACCTGCTGCTGACCGACATCGTTATGCCCGAAATGGATGGGATCGAACTGGCCCAGCACACCGCATCGGTGGCGCCGGATACGCGGATCATGTTCATTACCGGCTTTGCGGCAGTCACTTTGAAGGCAGGCAAGGCAGTGCCACAGGCGAAAGTGCTATCGAAGCCTTTTCACCTGCGCGATCTGGTGCTGGAAGTCGAACGGATGTTCGGCAGCGAGACGTTGAGCGGCCTTAGCTAGCCGCTTCCGCCTCGCCCGGCGCCTGCCCCAGCGGCGGCAGCGGCTTGCCGGCCATGGCGGCCGCGAAACGCTCGCGATCGAGCCCCTTTTCCCACGCCGACACCACCACCGTTGCAACGGCGTTGCCGACGAAGTTGGTGAGGCTGCGGCATTCGCTCATGAAACGGTCGACGCCCAGGATCAGCGTCATCCCCGCGACAGGCACCGATGGAACGATGGAAAGCGTCGCCGCCAGGGTGATGAAACCGGCGCCGGTGACACCGGCCGCGCCCTTGGACGACAGCATAGCCACCAGCAACAGCAGCAACTGCTCTTCCAGGCTCAGATGCACATTGGTGGCCTGTGCGATGAACAGCGCCGCCAGCGTCATGTAGATGTTGGTCCCGTCGAGGTTGAAGCTGTAGCCGGTCGGCACGACCAGCCCGACCACCGACTTGCGGCAACCGGCCTGTTCCATCTTTTCGATCAGGCTGGGCAGCGCGGCTTCCGACGATGACGTCCCGAGCACCAGCAGCAGTTCGGCGCGCAGATAGCGGATCAGGTGCAGGATATTGAAGCCCGCGAACCAGGCGACCGTGCCCAGTACCACCAGCACGAACAGGATCGAGGTCAGATAGAAAGTCGCGACCAGCCCCGCGAGATTGGCGAGCGTGCCCACGCCATATTTGGCGACGGTGAAGGCCATCGCGCCGAATGCGCCCAGGGGCGCCGCCTTCATCAGGAAAGAGACCAGCTTGAAGATCGCCAGGCTGGCAGATTCGAGCACCGTCATCAGTGGCTCGGCCTTTTCCCCGATCATGCTGAGCGCAATGCCGAACAGGATCGCGACGAACAGCACCTGCAGGATATTGTGGCCGTCCGCCACCGCCGACACCAGGGTCGCGGGAATGACGTTGAGCAGGAAGGCGACCAGCGTGCGATCATGCGCCTGCTGGGCATAATCGGCAATCTTGCTGGCATCCAGGCTGGCGGGATCGATGTTGAGGCCCGCCCCCGGCTGCACGACATTGGCGATGATGAGGCCGACGATCAGCGCCAGGGTGGAGAAGGTCAGGAAATAGGCGAAAGCCTTGGCCGCGACCCGGCCGATGGCGCCTAGTTCCTTCATGCCGGCAATGCCGGTGACGATCGTCAGGAAGATGACCGGCGCGATGATCATGCGCACCAGCGCGATGAAGGCATCGCCCAGCGGCTTCATCGCCTCGCCCGTCGCGGGGAAATAATGCCCCAGCAGCACACCCAGGGAGATCGCCACAAGTACCTGGAAATACAGATGGCGATAGAAGGGCAGCGGCCGAACCGGCTCCGTCGGCGTCGATGGCGTTGGCAGCATGATGGTTTCGCGTCCCCCTTATTGGCATCGCAGCATATGGCCTCTCCGCCCCCTGTCCAGCCGACTTGGAAAATCTTTCTGAGCGAAGTGCGATTTACCGCTTGCGCGAGTCACCGCCCCCCGTTATTGGCCCCCTCCACGGCGGGCGTGTAGCTCAGTGGTAGAGCACTGTGTTGACATCGCAGGGGTCGCAAGTTCAATCCTTGCCACGCCCACCATGACAAAGCCCGTCACCTGATTTTCAGGTGGCGGGCTTTCTCTTTTCCACCATCAGCGATCCCATCTATGGCACTGGACAACGACTGGAGGGATTGCTGATGACGCCGCAATGCGTGTCCATGGCTGGACGACAAGTGCTGTTCGTGATGGCCGTGCAGGCCGAATATGGCCCCCACCTGCAGGATCGCTTCGTTCCGCTGATGACCGGCGTCGGCCCGGTCGAAGCCGCCATCGCAACCAGCATCACCCTTGATCGCATGGCGCAGGCCAATGCCCTGCCCGATCTGGTCGTCTCGCTGGGCTCAGCGGGATCGCGGATCGGGACATTGGGTGATGTCTATCAGGTCGCCAGCGTGGCCTGGCGGGACATGGATGCCTCGCGCCTGGGCTTTATCAAGGGCGTGACGCCCTTTGTCGATCACCCGGTCCATCTGCCGCTCGAAACCCCGCTGGAATTGCGGGCGCTGCGCCTTTCGACCGGTGCCGACATCGTGGGCGGGGACGGCTATGCAGCGATCGACGCGGAGATGGTGGATATGGAGACATTTGCCGTGGCGCGCGCCTGCGCACGCTTCGGCGTGCCATTGATGGGCCTGCGCGGCATTTCGGACGGTCCGGGCGAACTCAACGACATGCTCGGCTGGACTCAATTGCTGGCACTGATCGACGAGCGGCTGGCGCATGCCGTCGACAATTTGCCCCAGGCGCTGGCCGGCTGGGCAAGGGCTGCAGAATAAGAGATCAGCAGCTTCCCGGTACCACCGCAGCATCACGCGGCCAGGATAGTTCATAGGTCACCAGGAAGCCATCATGGTCGGACAGTTCCGGCCCGCTCGGCCCGCCGTCGAACATGGCCTCTACCCGAACCGGCCGGACCGATACCCGGTCGCCCGGCCAGAAAAATTGCAGATCCTGTGTGTCCATCCAGGGTTCGTCGCCATCCCAGGACATGCGCACATCACAGCCAGATGCCGGATCAGCGCAGACCCGATGGACCAGATCGAGCGACTGGTAACGCGAGAAATTATCCCAGCGCGGTTCGGAATGGCGCATGTTGAAATCGCCACCGAAGATCAGCGGATAGGCATCATCATGGCTGGCATCGATGAAGGCGGAGGCTTCGAGCGCCTGGCGGTCGTGCGCTTCCAGATTGCGCCTTTCCGGCGCGCGGGAGGCGCCGCGCGAGTTCATGTGCGTGTCATAGATGTCGATCGGCGTGGGGACACCGGGAATGGCGATGCGGGCCAGCACGATCCCCTTGTTCGACAGGCAGTCGAAGCCCGCACAGGATTTGCGGCCATAGGCCCGCCTTTGCGTCAGGATAATCGGATAGCGCGATGCGACCGCCAGCCCGCTGCCCGAAAAATGGATGCCGATCTCGCCCCGGTCGATATGCGATTTCCCCGGCAGTTTTTCCTTCGTCGATCCCCGCGCCTTGGTCGTCCGTTGCGGACCGGCGGTGATGGCGGGATAGCCGGTGTCGGCCACGGCCTGCTTGGCCGCGCCGCTGAACATTTCCTGGAACAGGACGACATCAGGCGCCTTCCCGGCAGCACGCAGTTCGGCGAGCCGCGCGGCAATCTGATGCAATGATGGCCCTCTACCGCTGCGCGCCGGCCAGCCCAGCCCTTCGATATTGAACGTCAGCACCGAAAGACGGGTGGTGATGCGACCGGCATCGGGCGCAGCCAGCGGCGGCGCTATGGCTGCGGCACAGGACAGGTCGCGATAGGGCGCCGGCGTCGCGCAGGCCGTCAGGAGCAGCGGCAGCAGGACAGCGGGCCAGCAGCGGGAAGAGCGGGGAATTGCGATCATGGCCTCCTCACCGTCGGACCGCAGCATGATCGCGCGAAATGGCGCCGGTCGCAACCGGCACATGAGGCAGCCTAGTCGCCCTCGAACACCAGGATCGCACGGGAGGGAACACCGTCCTGTTCCAGCGCGGCGAGACCACCCAGATCCGGCAGGTCGATCGCGAACAGCGCCATCAGCACGCTCGCCCCCTGTTCGCGCAGCAGCCGCGCGGCCGCCTGCGCGGTACCGCCGGTGGCGATCAGGTCGTCGACCAACAGCACGCGGGCACCTTCGGGCACCTGCCCTTCATGCAGTTCGAGGCGATCGGTGCCATATTCCAGCACATAGTCGATGCCAACGGTCTTGCCCGGCAGCTTGCCCTTCTTGCGGACCGGAACGAAGCCCTTGCCCAGCTTCAGCGCCAGTGCCGCGCCCAGGATGAAGCCGCGCGCCTCCACGCCGACGATCAGGTCGGGGTCGAGCGGCCCTGCTACCTTTGCCATCTGGTCGATCAGTTCGGCAAGACCCGGCCCGTCGGCCAGCAGCGTCGTGATGTCGCGAAACTGGATGCCCGGCTTGGGGAAGTCGGGGATGGTGCGGACCAGCGCGGTCAGACTATCGATGCTCATGGTTGAAGCCCCATAAGGAAAGGGCGCGCTCCCGACAAGGAAGCGCGCCCCGTTCTTTCATGCCATCGGGCGGAAGAGCGGTCAGGCCGCCTTCTTCTTGTCCGCCCAGATATTCTGATAAGCCATATAGGCAAGGCCCGTGGCGATCAGCAGGAAGAGGATCGTCGCCACGCCCGCGCGCCGGCGATTTTCCAGCTTCGGCTCGGCCGTCCAGCTAAGGAAAGCAGCCACGTCCTGCGACATCTGGTCGACCGTCGGCTTGGTCCCGTCGCCATAGGTCACCTGACCATCGGCCGACAGCGGCGGCGCCATGGCCAGGTTCAGGTTGGCGAAATAGGGGTTGAAGTGCAGCCCCTCGGGCGTCTTGGCATCCGGGAACTCCTTGAGCAGTTCGGCCGGCTGGTTCTGGAAGCCCGTCAGCAGCGAATAGACATAGGCAGAGCCATGGTGGCGCGCCTTGGTCATCAGCGACAAGTCTGGCGGGATCGCATTATTGTTCGCCGCCGCCGCCGCGACATTGTTCGCGAAGGGCTTGGGGAAATAATCCGCCGGGATCGGATCACGGGTCGAAGCCTCGCCAGTGGCGGGGTCGACATCCGGGGTCTTGATCGCCCAGTTCTTGGCGATCGCCTTGATCTCCGCTTCATTATAGCCAATGCCGGCCAGGTCGCGGAAGGCGACGAACTTCAAGCTGTGGCAGGCCGAACAGACCTCCTTGAACACCTGGAAGCCGCGCTGGAGCTGCTGATTGTCATAGCGCCCCAGCGGCCCGTCGAACGAGAAGGAAACATGCTTGGGGTCACGGTGGAACTCATGCTCCACCGTCTTGGCCGGAGGCTCCACCACGTAGGAATAGGCACCCACGAGGAAGGAGATGAGCAGCCAGCCGGCGAAGAAGAGGCCGACAAGGAATGCGCCGATGCGTACCATGCTTGTCTTCCCCCTTATTCGGCCGGGACTGCGGCGGGTTCGCCGTCAGCCTTGGCATATTTGGCCAGCACCGCCTCGGTGATCGAGGTTGGCAGCGGCAGCGGCTTTTCGAAGCGCGCGATGAGCGGCAGGATGATCAGGAAATGGGCGAAATAATAGGCCGCCGCGACCTGAGAGATCATCACATAGGGTTCCGCCGCCGGCGCACCGCCGCAATAGCCCAGGATCAGCACGTCGATGACGAGGATGATGAAGAACTTCTTGAACAGCGGACGATAGCTGCCCGACCGCACCGGCGAGGTGTCGAGCCAGGGCAGGAAGAAGAGCAGCAGGATCGATGCGAACATCGCCAGCACGCCCAGCAGCTTGGCCGGCACGAAGAAGAAGTCGACGGTGAAGGCGCGCAGGATCGCGTAGAAGGGCCAGAAATACCATTCAGGCACGATATGCGCCGGGGTCGAAAGCGGGTTCGCCTCGATATAATTGTCCGGGTGGCCCAGATAATTGGGCGCGAAGAACAGCAGGATCGCGAACAGGATCAAGAAGATGCCCGCCCCGAAACCGTCCTTTGCGGTATAATAGGGATGGAAGGGCACAGTATCCTGCGGTCCCTTCACCTCGACACCGGTCGGGTTGGAGGAGCCGGGAATGTGCAGCGCCCAGATATGCAGGATCACCACCGCCGCGATCACGAAGGGCAGCAGGAAGTGAAGCGAGAAGAAGCGGTTAAGCGAGGCGTTGCCGGGAGCGAAACCGCCCAGCAGCCAGGTCTGGATCGGCTCGCCCACCACCGGGATCGCGCCGAACAGGCCGGTGATGACCTTGGCGCCCCAATAGCTCATCTGACCCCAGGGCAGGACATAGCCCATGAAGGCGGTCGCCATCATCAGCAGGAAGATGACGAGGCCGAGCAGCCAGACCATCTCGCGCGGCGCCTTGTAGCTACCGAAATAGAGGCCGCGGAAAATATGGAGATAGACGACGATGAAGAAGAAGCTGGCGCCGTTGGCATGCGCATAGCGCATCAGCCACCCAGCATTCACGTCGCGCATCGTCTGTTCGACGGTGCCGAAGGCGACCAGCGTATTGGCGCCATAATGCATCGCCATGACCACGCCGGTGACGATCTGGATCACCAGCGCCAGCCCGGCGAGGACGCCGAAATTCCAGAAATAATTGAGGTTGCGCGGCACCGGATAGCCGGCCCCGACGGCGTTGTAGACGAGGCGCGGCAGCGGCAGCTTCTCGTCGATCCACTGCGTCAGCGGATGCTTGGGGGTATAATGTTCAGCCCATGGAAAGCTCATGATGGTCCCCCTCAACCCACAAGAATGGCAGTGTCGGAAGTGAAGCTATACTTCGGCACTTCCAGATTCTTGGGGGCAGGCCCCTTACGGATGCGCGCGGCCGTGTCATAGGACGAGCCGTGGCAGGGGCAGAAATAACCGCCGAATTCGCCGCGATTCTCGCCCTCGCCCGCGCCCAGCGGCACGCAGCCCAGATGGGTGCAGACGCCCATGGTGATCAGCCACTGCTTCTTGCCGTCGACGGTCCGCTCTTCCAGCGTCTGCGGATCGCGCAGCGTGGACGGGTCGACCTTGTCGGCCTCGGCGATTTCCTTTTCGGTAAGCTGGCGCACGAACAGCGGCTGCGACCGGAAGGTCGTCTTGATCGCCATGCCGGGCTGGATCGCGGAAAGATCGACCGGTGTGGTCGCGAGCGCCAACACGTCGGCGCTGGGGTTCATCTGATCGATGAGCGGCAGGACGACGCCGACAGCGCCTACCCCCGCGAAGCTCACCGCAGCGACATTGATGAAATCACGGCGACGGACTCCGTCTTCGCCGGATAGACCCTGCCCGTCAACTTGTTCTGAGTTCGCCATGCACCTCTACCCTTGCAAGACTTCCCTATTCACGCCGGAATGCCTTGAGTGACCATAATTATCAAGGGAGTTAGGGTCATACCCCGCCTCCCCCCGGCGTGGGTTGTGGGCCTGATAGCCGGACTGCAAGCGCTTTGCCAACCGCAAAGTCGCGCGGGCTATGACAAATCGCCGCGCTGCATTATGCGGCTGCCATGCGTATCGCTCTCTACCAACCCGAGATTGCCGGCAATGTGGGTGCCATCCTGCGCCTGGCCGCCTGTTTTTCCGTCCCGGTCGACATCATCATGCCTACCGGATTCGCCTTTTCCGATGCTCGCCTGAAGCGCGCGGCGATGGATTATGGCGAGGCGGCCGAGGTCGTGCGCCACGCCAATTTCGAGGCATTCGATGCAGAAAGACGCGCCGCTGGCCGTCGCCTGCTGCTGATGAGCAGCCATGCGTCGCAGCGACTGCCCGACGTGACATTTCGCAGTGACGATGTCTTGCTGATGGGATCGGAGAGCGCGGGCGTGCCCGATCATGTCCGCGATCTGGCCGATATTCGCGTGCGCATTCCGATGGCACCGGGTTTCCGGTCGCTCAACATCGCCGTTTCCACGGGCATCGCCGTTGCCGAGGCCCTTCGCCAGACCGGGAGCTTCCCCGCATGACGCCTGACATCCGCTTTCCCTTGAACCCGCAGCAGCAGGCCGCCCGCAACTGGTTCGAATCGCTGCGCGACCGGATCTGCGCCGAGTTCGAGGCGATCGAACGCGAAGCCGGCAGCGACGCCCGCTTCACCTACACCCCTTGGGACCGTGAGGCCGAAGGCGTCGCTCCCGGTGAGGGCGGTGGCGGCGTGCGCGGCGTGATGAAGGGCAAGGTCTTCGAGAAGGTCGGCGTCAATATCTCCACCGTTACCGGCGATCTTGCCCCCGGCTTTGCCCAGACCATTCATGGCGCGGCCGACAATCCCGCTTTCTTCGCCACCGGCATCAGCCTGGTCGCCCATATGGCCAATCCGCATGTGCCCGCCGTCCATATGAACACCCGCTTCCTCAACACCACCAAAAACTGGTTCGGCGGTGGCGCGGACCTCAACCCGCCCATGCCGCGCGAGGAAGACACGGCCGATTTCCATGCCGTGCTGCAGGGCGCCTGTGACGCCCATGACCCGACTTATTATCCGCGCTTCAAGAAATGGGCGGACGAGTATTTCTTCATCCCCCATCGCGGCGTGCATCGCGGCGTCGGCGGCATCTTCTACGACCATCTCGAATGCACCGACAATGCCGCGTTCGACGCGAATTTCGCCTTCACCCGCGATGTCGGCGACGCTTTCCTGACCGCCTTCCCGCCGATCGTGCGGCGGCGGATGAACGAGGCGTGGAGCGAGGAGGAGTATCGCACCATGCTGGAATGGCGCGGTCGCTATGCCGAATTCAACCTGGTCCATGACCGCGGTACGCTGTTCGGGCTCAAGACCGGCGGCAATATCGACGCGATCCTGATGAGCCTGCCGCCGATGGCGAGCTGGAGCTGAAATCATGGCCCTGACCCCGGTCGATCCGCGCGAGATCGCGACCATCGTCACCCATCTGGAAATGCGCGAGCGACCGAAACCCGCGCCGATCCCGCCCGCGCCGCTGCGACTGGTGCCGTGGAAGACGCCGGACCTGGCCGCCTATCGCACGCTGTTCCGACGCGTGGGCGAACCCTGGCTCTGGTTCTCACGGCTGGTAATGCCGGACGGTCAACTGGCGGCGATCCTGCATAACCCAGCCGTCGAGATCTATGCCGTCACCGACCCGCGCGGGATCGAGGTCGGCCTGCTGGAACTGGATTTCCGCAATCCATCGGAATGCGAGCTGGCCTTTTTCGGACTGGTGCCTTCGCTCAATGGCCAGGGCTTTGGCAAATGGCTAATGGGGCAGGCCAAGTCGCTCGCCTGGCGCAAGGGAGTGGAACGCTTCTGGGTTCACACCTGCACGCTCGACAGCCCGGCCGCGCTTGGCTTCTACATCAAGGCGGGTTTCATCCCCTATGGCCGGGAGATCGAGACCTTTGCCGATCCCCGCCTGCTGGGCCTGCTGCCAGCCGAGGCGGCGCCGCAGATCCCGATGTTCGGTCAGCCCGCCGACGCTTGACGATAGATGCGGGAAAGCATCACCAGCATATAGACCTGAATCACGGTCGAGACGGCCGCAGCCGCAATCCCGCCCACCAGTTGGGCGGCCCCAGGCCCTCCGACCAGACCCGCAATCGCGCCGAAGATCGTCTGGGCCGCCATGCTGGCGATCGCGGACACGATCGTCAGCAGCATGATGAAGCCCAGCAACCGCCAGGCGCACCCCCGCGTCAGCGCCCACGCATGACGAAGCGACTGGATGACGCCCTGATTGCCGTCGATCACCGCCGGATTGAGCAGCATCAGGCGGATGCTGGCGAAAAGCGCCACACCACCGACGAGAATGCCCAATAAGGCGCCGGCAGCATTGCCCAGCGGCGGAGCGATAAGGCCAAGCAGCACCGCCACTACAATCGACGCCAGCACCAGCGCCGCCAACAGGAACATCGCCAGCAAAGCCGTACCAAGCAGGACCGGGAGGCGCGCCAGACCAAGGCGCAATGCCTCGCCCACGCTGATCCCCGGGCGCAACGCCAGGGCAAACAGGGTGAGCGACCCGAACCAGATAAGGACGACGCCCAGCAGACTCGCCAGGGCAAAACCCGGAGGAATGTCGGGCAAGCCAGTACGCTTGGGATCGATCATCCACTCGGCCAGTTGCGGTGGCGTCATTTCCTGCAGGATCAGCCCGGGCAACGCGACAAACAGCAACGCCACCGGGAAGAGCAGCGCTGCTTCCCGCGCGACGAAGGCGACCGCTTCCTCCCACGCCTTGCCGATCGAAATTGTCGCCATATCTATGTTGCCTGCCCTGTGGTGCGAAATGCGGTGGAGACTTGATCGCTCGCCCGCGCCAAGTCAAGGAAGCCCCATGATCGATCCCCTTCCCTTTCCCGACGTCGAATGGCGTGTCGAACCCCGCCTGACGGCTTATCCGCAGGCATTGTCCGAGATGGAGACGCGGGCCGCCGCTATCTATGAAGGCGAAGCGCGCGAACGGGTCTGGCTCCTGGAACATCCGCCGCTCTATACCGCCGGGACCAGCGCCGATCCCGCCGAGTTGATCGACCCGCGCTTCCCTGTCCACGACGCCGGCCGTGGCGGCCGCTATACCTATCATGGGCCGGGCCAGCGCATCGGCTATCTCAACATCGACCTGCGCGAACGTGGCAAGGATGTACGCAATTTCGTCCATCATCTGGAAGGCTGGATGATCGATGCACTTGCCGACCTCGGCATCGCAGCACGCCGCGCGGAAGGGCGCATCGGCATCTGGACCGACGATCGCGATGGGCGCGAGGCAAAGATCGGGGCGCTCGGCATCCGGGTGCGGCGCTGGGTCACGCTGCATGGCTTTTCCATCAACGTCGATCCCGATCTATCGCATTTCGGCGGCATCGTGCCGTGCGGTATCGCGGAATTTCCCGTGACCAGCATCGCAGCCTTGGGCGGCGACACATCCATGGCAGCGCTCGACGCCGCGCTCAAGGCGCATTTCCCGGCCTTCCTCGCCCGTCTGCGCCGCTGCGGGTCGGTTGATGGCACGGGGCTTGAGCAATGCGGGACCGGCAGCTAGGGTCCGCGACTTCGCCGGGTGGGGGGCCGCCGGGCACGCTGAACCACGAGATGGAGACCCGGATGCGCGTTGACGCAAGGACGATTCTGACTGCTGCCCTGTTGATTGGCTGCGCCCCCCTGGCTGGGTGCGGCGGTGGCGACAAGACCGGCAACACTGTGCAGATGAAGGATATGGAAGTCGTTGACGGCACCGCTACCGATGCGATGACCGATCTCGACGGCGTCCAGAGCGAGGGCACCAGCCTGGCCTTGCCGGAAAACCGGACTGCAGCAGCCCCTGCCGCCGCCGCGAAGCCAGCCGCCAACGCAGCCGCGACCCCGGCAAGCGATGATGAGGAAGTCGTATCCGACCAGTGAGCGTTTCCCCGTTCACTTCCGATACAGGCGCGCTATAGATGATTTCCGATATTGGGGGCGGCGCAACGCGGCATCGCCATCCCGTCTGAGAGGGTGAGTTCATGAAGTTCCGTTTCCCGTCGCGTCAGGCATTGTCCGCCCTGACGATCGCGATCGCGTCCGTTACCGCTGCTCAGCCGGCCGCCGCACAATTTTTCTGGTCGCCGCCCGACATGTCGGCGCCGCCGCTGACCGACGAAGCCGCCGCAACCGCGCTGGGCCTGCCCGGCGCCAATGCGGACGAGATCAAGGCCGGCCTTGCCTGGAACCTGCGCGCCGCGATCAATGTCGCGGCATTGCAGTGCCAGTTCGAGCCGACGCTGCTCGCCATCAGCAATTATAATGCGATGATTGCGCATCATGATGCTGAACTGGATTCGGCGCAGGCCACGCTGCTTGCCTATTTCCAGCGCACCGTGGGCAAGGGGCGCCCGGGCCAGTCGGCTTCGGACATGTATAATACCCGCATCTATTCGGGCTATTCCACCGTGCAGGCGCAGCGCGGCTTTTGCCAGGCTGCGGCCGCCGTCGGTCGCCAGGCGATCTTTGCCGATCGCGGCCAGTTGAACATGGTGGCACGCCAGGGCCTGCCGTCGATCAAGAAGTCGCTCGTGCTGGCAGGCGAGCAATATTATGGCGATCCGGGCTGGAACTATTCGCTGGCGCTGCCATCCTTCGACCCCAAATGCTGGAAGAAGGGGGTACTGGAACCGGTGTGCCATCAACAGTGGAACAGCAAGACCGGCAATCCTTAAGGCTTGCCCATGGCGGTGGCAGTGCGCTGCACTTCCACCGCTAACGACCAGCCCTAGCGCAGTCCCAGATATTTATGCGCCTGCACGGTCAGGCGCCAATTCGGCCGGGCCATAACCAGATCGATGGCAGCGCGCGCATTGGCGACCGCATCTGCATCGTCGAGGGGCTGCACCAGTAAATTGGCGAACGCCCAGCCTTCCATGGCCTCCACATCCGCGAGGCTATGGCCACCGTCCGGTTGCGGCCAGACCAGCTTCAGTTCGTCACCCTGATGCTGGACCACCTCGCTGCCCGCCTTGGGGCTGATGCAAATCCAGTCGATGCCGGGATGGGCCGGCAGGGTACCATTGCTCTCGATCGCGATGGTGAAACCGCGGGCGTGCAGCGCGTCGATCAGGGCGTCGTCCACCTGCAACATCGGTTCGCCGCCGGTCAGCACGATATAGCGCCCGGCCTCCCCTTCTCCCCAGAAGGCCAGCGCAGCGTCTGCCAGACCGTCGGCATCGGCGAACTTGCCGCCGCCTGCGCCATCGGTTCCGACGAAATCCGTATCGCAAAACCGGCACACTGCCTGGGCGCGGTCCTGTTCCCGCCCGCTCCACAGATTGCAGCCGGCAAAGCGCAGGAATACGGCGCGACGTCCAGCCTGGACGCCTTCACCCTGAAGCGTGAGGAACATTTCCTTGACCGCATAGGTCATGGGCGATGGCCTTCAGGGATGCACGGCATAGACGGTGGGATCGGGCAGGCCCGCCTCCTCAAAGCCCTTGGCCCGCAGACGGCAGCTATCGCACAGGCCGCAATGCTTGCCATCAGGCGTGGGATCATAGCAGGACCAGCTGAGCCCCGCATCCAGGCCAAGCCGATAGGCTTCGCGCACGATATCGGCCTTGCTCATATGCTGGAGCGGCGCATTGATCCGGATCGGATGACCTTCCACGCCGGCCTTGGTGGCAAGTCCGGCCATGGTCTGGAAGGCATCGATAAATTCGGGACGGCAATCGGGATAGCCCGAATAATCCAGCGCGTTTACGCCGATATAGATGTCGTTTGCGGCCGCCACCTCGGCCAGGCCCAGCGTCAACGACAGGAAGATCGTATTGCGTGCCGGCACATAGGTGACCGGAATGTCGTCGCCCACGCCGCCCTTCGGCACGGCGATGTCTGCGGTCAGCGCCGACCCGCCAAAGGCGGTCAGATCAAGCGGCAACACGATATGCGACATCGCATTGAGCGCGTTGGCGACCTTGGCTGCGGCACGCAGTTCCACGCGATGGCGCTGATTATAATCGATCGTCAGGGCGAGGATGCGATATCCCGCTTCCCGAGCGAGTCCGCCCGCGACCATTGAATCCAGCCCGCCAGACAGCAGGACCACGGCGAATTTTCCATTCTGTGCGACCATGGCGTTGCGCTACCCTCGCGCGCGCCGCAGCGCAAGGGGCCGCCGGTCAGTGACAGGCGCCGACATGGCGTCCTTCGACCATGTTGGAGAAGGGCGCGCCATCCCTGATCCCCTGCGATCGTATCTGGATGAGGCGCGGCGTTTCAACGCGCAGGTCGGTGCGCGCATTACCGGCCGGGCCGCAATCGAAGGTCACCGTGGCGGCAGCAGGCGCGTCGTTGACCACGAACGGCTTGCAGCCGGGGCCGGCATTGGCAGGCTCCAGCAACTGATGCGGCATCGTCACGCACAGGCGGCGGGCCGGCGCGGACGGATCGTCGCGCAGGCGCAATTCCCACTCGCCCGTTTCCAGCTTGGCGAGTGCAGCCAGTTGCGGGGCGTTCGCCGCCGCGGCCCAGCTTGCCATCATCATTGCCGCCGCGGCGCCCAGCGCCTGCAGCCCCAGCCTTGCCATCTTGCGTCCAGACCTTGTCATCGGCGCCGGGGAGCGGCGCCATGCTTCATCCTGTTGTGCCGCGCAATTGCGGCAATTTGATAGCGCGGGACGAACGGCCGTGCCGCAATTGCCCCGCGCCGGCTTTCAATGGGTAACGAAACTGTCCAGCGCGAGCGGGAACAGCCGCGAGCAGAAGGCGCAATCGACGCCGATAATGCCCTTCTCGTCCGCCATCGCCACCCGTTCGTCCGCCGGGAAGCGGCCGATCACATCGCGAATATGGGCAAGGTCACAGCGACAGCCCTTGGTGAGCGCCGTCGTCTCGGTGACGCGCACCTCCTCTTCCTCATGGAACAGGCGCCAGGCGATGTCGGTCAGCGGCAGGTCGAGATCGGTCAGTTCCTCGTCGCGCAGCGTGCCGGCCAGCGCCTGCACATGTTCCCATTCGGGATGATCGTGGCGCACATGCAGGCGCTCGCGCCCCACCTCGCCCTCGGGCAGATGCTGCAGCAGCAGGCCCGCCGCGACGCAACCCTCGCCCGGTTCATGCCGGGTTGCGATCTGGACGATGCTGGGGATCTGTTCGGACTGGAAGAAATAATGCTCCGCCGCCTCGGCCAGCGACGAACCGTCCAGCGGCACGATGCCCTGATAACGCTCGCCGGTCGCCGCCTGGTCGAAGGTAATCGCCAGATAGCCCTTGCCGAACAGGCCGAACAGGGTCGGATCACTGCCGATTTCCGCCAGCCGTTCGGCATCGAACTTGGCATAGCCGCGCAGTTCGCCACCCTTGTAATCGGCCACCAGCAGGCTGACGACGCCATTTTCGGTCTGCGCCTGCAGGGTCAACTGGCCGCCGGCATCCTTGAGCAGGCTGCCGAGCAGCGCCCCCAGCACCAGCGAGGAGGCCAGCACGCGTTCGATTGCGGGCGGATAGGCATGGGCGGACAGCACCTGGTTCAGCACCGGCCCCAGCCGCACGAAACGGCCGCGCACATGGCGCGAGGGGATGGTGAAGCCAAGGGCCTGATCGACATTGGAACTGGTCACGATATTTCCTTCCGATCCACCCGCCCCGAAAGCCGCGAGAGCCTGCCCTCCGCTTTCCAGCACAGGACAGGCCCCGAGATTTTTCAGGGCGAACGGAAAATTTCGCCCGAATATAGGGTGAGCTTACAGCTTTCCAAGCGCCCAGAGCAGCACCGACTTCTGGGCATGGATGCGGTTTTCCGCCTCATCCCAGATCAGCGATTGCGGACCGTCGATCACCGCCTCGACCACTTCCTCGCCACGATGGGCAGGCAGGCAGTGGAGGAACTTGGCATCCGGCTTGGCCCCGGCCATCAGCGCAGGCGTGACCTGATAGGGCATCATGGCCGCCAGCTTCTCCTCGGCATGGGCCTGGCCCATCGATATCCAGGTGTCCGTCACGACAACATCGGCGCCGGCCACCGCCTCGACGGCATCGCGTGTAAGGGTAATGGTCGAACCAGCGCGACGCGCAGCGTCGGCAAATGCCGGATCGGGATCATATCCCTCCGGAATGCCCATGCGGACATCGAACTTCAGCAACCCGGCTGCCTCGACAATCGAATGGAGGACATTGTTGCCATCGCCCAGCCAGGCCCATTGGCTGCCTGGCAAGGCCAGTCCATGTTCGACCACGGTCAGCAGGTCCGCGACGATCTGGCAGGGATGCGACAGGTCAGTGAGGCCATTGATGACCGGAACGCTGGCATATTCCGCCATTTCCTCGATCTTGGCGTGATCGTCAGTGCGGATCATGATCGCATCGCACATACGGCTGAGCACGCGCGCTGTATCAGCAACCGTCTCGCCACGGCCAAGCTGGCTGGTGGCGCCATCGAGAATCAGCGCATTGCCGCCAAGCTGACGAATTGCCATGTCGAAGCTGACACGGGTGCGCGTGCTGTTTTTCTCGAAGATCATCGCCAGCGTGTGGCCGGCAAGCGGCGCGTCGGCATCGACCCAGCCCTTGGGCTTGCCCGCGCGCGCCGCCTTGCGGTCGATGGCGTCGGCGATCATCGCGGCGATCGCGTCGCCGCCCGCGTCGGTGAGATTCAGAAAATGCTTGGTCATTGGAAGTTTTCCCCGCTTCCAACCACCGTTCGTCCTGAGTAGCCATTGCGCGAAGTCGAAATGGCGTATCGAAGGATGCTTCGATACGGGGCTTTCGACTTTGCTCAGCCCCTACTCAGCACGAACGGGGCAATATATGGTCAGGCCGCCTTGGCGTCCGCGAAGCTCCGCGCACCGGCGGAAATCTTCTCGATGCACTCGGCGATATGGCTTTCGTCGATGACGAGCGGCGGCAGGATGCGCAGCACATTCTGGCCCGCCGACACCGACAGGAATCCGTGATGGTCGCGCAGATGGCCGACAAAGGCGCGCGCATCATAGGCGTCCTTCATCTTGACGCCCAACATCAGCCCCATGCCGCGCACATCCTCGAACATGTCGTCATGATTGGGGATCAGCTGTTCCAGAGCGGATCGCAGACGCGCGCCCATGGCATTTACATGGTCGAGGAAGCCCTCCGCCAGCACTTCCTCGATCACGGTCAGGCCGACCGCCATCGCCAACGGATTACCGCCATAGGTCGTGCCATGCGTGCCAAAAACCATGCCCTTGGCCGCATCCTCAGTGGCGAGGCAGGCGCCAAGCGGGAAGCCTCCGCCGATACCCTTGGCCACCGCCATGATATCCGGCGTGATGCCATATTGCTCATGGGCAAAGAAGGTGCCGGTGCGCGCATAGCCACACTGAACCTCATCCAGGATCAGCAACAGGCCATGCTCGTCACACGCCTGGCGCAAGCCGGTCAGAAAGGCCTGCGTCGCGGGCGTGACACCACCTTCACCCTGCACCGGCTCCAGCAGGAAGCCGGCAGTATTGTCATCGATCTGTGCCAGCGCGGCATCGAGATCGTTGAACGGCACCACTGCGAATCCAGGCAGCAGCGGCTCGAAGCCATCGCGCATCTTGGGCTGACTGGTGGCCGAGATCGTGCCGAGCGTACGCCCATGGAACGCATTGTCGAAACTGATGATCTTATGCCGATGGGCATTGCCGTTTGCATAATGATAACGCCGCGCCGTCTTGATGGCGCACTCGACCGCTTCCGCGCCCGAATTGGTGAAGAACACCGTATCGGCAAAGGTACTGTCGACCAGCTTCTCCGCGAACTTCTCGCCCAACGGCATGCCATAGAGATTAGACACGTGCATCAGCGTCGCGGCCTGATCGGCGATCGTCTTCACCAGCTTGGGATGGCCGTGGCCGAGCAGATTGACCGCGATGCCGCTGGCGAAATCAAGATAGCGCTCGCCGCGTTCGCCGATCAGATAACAGCCCTCGCCTCGGACCGGACGCACATCGCACCGGGGGTATACGGGCATGAGCGGCGTAATCGACATGTGTCTTCCCTTCCTGGTCTGGAAATGCGTCCAATGGACCGTAGATAAAACGCAAAAAGGCGGCCCCCGCCGGGCCGCCCTTGTGCGAGTGCCGCCTATACAGGCCACCGATTGGGGGTGCAACCCCGCAACGGGAGGCCAGTCGGCGAACGATGGCCCTAGGACGCGATCTGGCCCCAGGCCTCGGCGATCTCGCCTATCATGGCACGGGCCTGGTCAACCGGCTGGGCGTCGCGCTGCTTGGCCCCGACCAGCAGCAGGCGCCGGCTTTCGCGATAGATCTGGGCAAGGCCAGTCGCAATGTCACCGCCCTTGTCGAAGTCCAGGCTGGCTTCCAGCGCGAACAGGATCGACATGGCGCGCGCCTGCTTGTCGGATACCTTGATCCGGTCGCCATTGCGTTCGGCGAGCGCCGCCGCATCCAGCGCGATCAGCAGTTCGTCGAACAGGATCTTGACCAGCGCATGGGGCGTCGCACCCTCGATCCGGCTGCCCGAATGCACCGCCGCATAGCGCCGTGCCGCCGCCGATCCCGCATAGCCCTGATTGTAGAACATCGATCAAAATCCCCGATTAACTGTCGCTCTTGTTCCAGGCATCGATCTGCTGCTGGAGGTAGCTCTGTGTTGCGTTGAGGGCAGACAATTTCGTCTGCATGGCGGAGTAGATGGAAGTCAGGCGCGTTTCATAATCGGCCATGTCCTCATCCAGCTTTTCCAACTGTTCGGTCAGATCGTCGGCCAGCGTTTCATACCGTGCCTGCGCCAGCTTGAGCGAACCATTGTCCAGTTCCAGATTGTCGCGCACCGTGTCCATCAGCTTGGACAGGCCCGGATTGTCCGCCGTCGGCATCGTCGGATTGAGCATCTTGGTGATGCCTTCGGGATCGGCCGCCATCGCCTTGTCGAGCGCATCCGTATCCAGCGTCAGCGTGCCGTCGCGATTGGTCGCGATGCCGATATCCGACAGCGTCTTGTAATTACCCGTCGCGGCGAGCTGGGTCGACGTGATCTTCGACAGTTGCGTCTTCATATCGCGAACCGCACCGACCCCGTTCAGGACGCCTGCGGTCGACGAATCCGTTCCCGTCGACGTGGCCGTGTTCAACGCGCCCATCAGCGTGTTGTAGGCGTCGACATACTCCTTCAGCAGATCCTTCATCGTCGCCGTTGGCTGGCTCATCGACAGGTTCACCGTGCTGGTCGGATCAGCCTTGGTCAATTCAATCCGCAGATAGGGAATCGCATCGTCGATCGTGTTGCTGGCATATTCATAGTCGGTGCCGTCGAGCGTGATCTTGGCATTGGCCGGGTCCGAGGTGGAGGTCATCGCGCTGCTGTTGAGACCGGCCAGAATACTGGTCGAATCGGTGGCGGATGTGGTCACCGTGAAGTCGTTGGCGGCACCGGTCTCGCCCTTGAACACCAGGCGCGTCCCCTTGGCATCGGTGACGACGCTGGCGGTCACGCCGATATTGGCGGCGTTGATCGCCGATGCCAGGCCCGAAAAACTGTTGTTCGTGCTCGAACCGACGGTGATCGTCGCAGTCTTCCCGGCAGCCGTGGTGATTGTCATCGTCCCTGCGCCCACCGCCGTGCTGCCGGTCGCGCCGGTGGCCTGCGTCGAGGCATAGACGCGCGCACTGGCCAACGACTTGACCACCATCTGCGCCGGCAGGCCGCTCGGCGTACCGCCGGTCAGCAGGCTGACCGAAGCTAGGCCGCTATTACTGGAATTAGGCGTTCCCTTGTAGTCCGCGCCAGCCAGCACGCTGCTCAGCGCATCGGCGAACGTGTCGAGCGAACTGACGGCGGACGCCAGCGCCGAAATACGGGCATTGTTGGTGGTCTGCTGGGTCGTGATCGCGCTCTGACGCGGATCGCGGGTCGCACTCACCAGGCTGGTGACGAGCGCGGACGTATCGATGCCCGAGTTCGCACCCAGCGCCGAGAGGATGCTGCTGCCAACTGATGTCGTCGTCGTCGCCATTCGTCGTCCTTTCAGGAAGAGAGAACGGCCGTAGCGAGAAGATGTTTAGGAATGATTTTCAAGGAAATACAACTGATCGAAACAAGCCGTTCCGTGTCAGATTGCATTGGCCAGGATTTGGTCCACCGTGCCACGCTTGACATGCGCCTGGGCGGCATGGGCATAGATCGCCTTGTCGGCGATCCGCTGGGCGAGGGCCGCCGCCTGCTCCACCGCCTCACGCGTGGCCGGTGGCAGCGGCACGAAGATGAAGGGGGCCGGGATCATGGCTTGCACCGATGCCGCCGCCTCATCCACCGACATGGTCCCATTTCCCGACCGCATGTCGGCCAGGATATCGGCGATCTGGGCATGCACCTTGGCATATTCCGCCGCGCCGGCGGCATCCTCATCCAGGGTGACGAGATCGATTACCGGGGAGGCGATGCCTGAGCGGTCGACGCCATATCCTGTCCGGAAGTCGACGATCCTGCATTGACGGGCTGAACGGCCGCCACGGCGGCGGGCGCGCGCGGGGCGGCCCTATCCACTGGCGAAATCTCGCTACGCGAAAAATACTCGTTCATGACGCACCATCCTAATGCGTCCCCATGAAAAGAGTACGGATGAACGCGGCTAAACTTTAGTTCACCATCGTAACGATCGTCAATTTTATTTCAACTGATGGAAATACCATCATATTTTCTTGCCATCCGGATCAAAGCGCAAGTCTTCGGGGATAGTGATAAAGGGTCGGTCCATTTCGCTGGCCATGCGATTTTCGATCCGGAAGACGAACGCCAATATGGTCGCAACTGCCATATAGAGGCCTTCATTGACGATCTGCCCCGTGCGCGAGGTGAAATAGACCGCACGCGCCAGTTCGGGATATTGCAACACGGTTACGCCATGGGCTTCGGCCAGTTCCCGGATCGAGGCGGCAATCGCATCGCAGCCCCGCGCGACAACCACCGGTGCGGCATCCATGCCCGGCCGATAGCGCAGTGCGACAGCAAAATGGGTCGGATTAGTCAGGATGACGCTGGCTTCCGTCACCGCCTTGCGGGTCGATCCGTTGAGCACTTCAAACTGACGGCGGCGAATCTGGCCCTTGAGTTCAGGCGAGCCCTCGCTCTCCTTATGCTCATCCTTGATATCCTGCTTGGACATGCCGAGCCGCTTGGCGCGCTGCATGATCTGTGCCGGCACGTCGATGCCCGCGATGAGGAACAGGCCGCCGGCCATGACGAGGCAAACGAGGATGAACATATTGCCAAGGTCCGCGATCGCCGGCGCCACCCCCGTCTTGCCGAGCGCGAAGATCGCGGTCAGCCGGTCCCAGATCATCCACAGGCCGATCGATCCCAGCAGGCCAACCTTGGCGATCGACTTGACCAGTTCGATCAGCCCCTGGGTACCAAACATGCGCTTGAGACCGGATGCCGGATTCATCTTGGATGCCTTGGGGGTGAAGGCCCCCGGCCGGAAGCCGAGCGACCCCAGCAAGGCCGGCGCCGCGATCGCGGCCAGAAAGGTCGCCAGCAAAACGCCACCGACCGGCAGCGCGATGCCGGTCAACAGACCGACGCCGCGGGTGACCGGCGCGAAGTTCACAATGTCATCACGCTTGAAACGGAGCGCGTCGACCAGCATGTCCGCCAGCGCCTCGACAAAGCCGGGTCCTGCCACCGCCAGCCAGCCGATGCCAGCCATCACCACCAGCGCCGTCGCCAGTTCGCGTGACTGAAGGATATCGCCGTCCTTGGCGGCATCCTGCAATTTCTTCTGTGTCGGTTTTTCGGTCTTTTCGCCGCCCTCGGATCCGCCCGCCATCGCTCAGCGCCCTTCCGAAATGAAACGGGCCTGCTCCAGCCCGGCCTTCAGGGCGATGGTGATGCCTTCGCCCATCACCGGAACCGCGACCGCCAACAGGATCAGGCCCGCCATGACCGCCATCGGCATGCCGACGGCGAACAGGTTAAGCGATGGCGCCGTCCGCGCCAACATGCCCATGACGATCTGGACCAGCACCAGCGCAAAGGCCACCGGCAGCGCGATCGTGACCCCCGCCCCCAGCAGCGAGCCGCCAAATTCGACCAGATGCCACACCGCATCATTGCTCAGCATCGCGCCACCGGGGGGCAGTGCCTGATAGCTCTGCACCACGAAACTGACGAGCAGCAGATGCCCATCCATCGCCAGCAGCAGGAAGGTGGAGAGGATCGAGAGGAACTGGCCGACCGCCTGCGTCCCCTGGCCCGAAGCCGGGTCGACCATCGAGGCGAAGCCCAGGCCCATGGTATTGCCGATCGCCTCGCCCGCGACGAAGGCGGCCGAATAGCCAATCTGCACGGCAAAGCCCATGGCAAGACCGGCCATCACCTCGCCCGACACCAGCAGGATGCCCTCGAAACTGGCGACCCCGTCATGGGGCAGCTGGATCGCGACGCTGTTGAGCGCCGCCATGCCGAGCGCCAGCGACAGGATGAGGCGTAATTGGAGGGGCATTGCGGGCGCGCCGAACACCGGGGCCGCAAGGAATGCGGCGCCCGGGCGGATCATGGCGATCAGCCAGATCCACAATTGCGTTTCGACGCCCGTAAAGCCCGGTGCGATCATTGCAGCAGGTCCGGAATCCGCTCGAATATTTCACGCGTGAAATCGGCGATCAGCACCATGATCGATCCGCCGAACAGGGTCAGCATAGCGCCCACGACCAGGATCTTGGGAATGAAGCTGAGCGTCTGTTCGTTGATCGACGTGGCCGCCTGCACCATGCCGATCAGCACGCCCGCGATCAGCGCGGGCAGCAGGATCGGCGCGGCCGCCAGCGCGGTGATCCACAGCGCATGCTGTGCCAGGCCCATGAAGAAATCGGCATTCTCCATCGCCCGCGCCCTATGTCGCGAAGGAGCCGGCGAGCGACCCCATGGTAAGCGCCCAGCCATCGACCAGCACGAACAGCAGCAGCTTGAACGGCATGGAAATGATCGTCGGCGACAACATCATCATGCCCAGCGCCATCAGCGTCGATGCCACCACCAGATCGATGATGAGGAAGGGCAGGAAGATCATGAAACCGATCTGGAACGCGGTCTTGAGTTCGCTGGTGACGAAGGCCGGCAGCAGGATGGTGAAGGGAATATCATCGGCCGTGCGGAAAGCCGGCGCCTTGGCCATGTTGGCGAACAGCTTGAGATCGGTCTCGCGCGTCTGCTTGGCCATGAAGCCGTGCAGCACCTTGCCGGTGCGGCCAACCGCCTCCTCGATGCTGATCTGCCCCTTGCCATAGGGATCGAAGGCCAGGCCGTTGATCTGGTCGATCGCGGGCCGCATCACGAACAGCGAGAGGAACAGGGCGAGGCCGACCAGCACCTGGTTGGGCGGCGTCTGTTGCAGCCCCAGTGCCTGGCGCAGCAGCGACAGCACGATGATGATCCGGGTAAAACTGGTCATCATGAGGATCAGCGACGGCAGGACCGTCAGCAGGCTCATGAGGATCAATATCTGCAGCGACAGCGACAGCGAGCGGCCGTCGCCCGATACCTGACCCAATGCGCGGGTCAGCGCCCCGCCATTGTCGACCGGCGCCGGCGGCACCGGCACGGCCTGTGCCAGCGCAGGATCAACCAGCAGCAGTCCAGCGGTCAGCAAGGCGCCGCCGATCAGCCAATATCTACCGCGCACGATAGGTGTCGCCTTCCGCGATCTTCTCGATCCGGCCGCGCGTGACCGACAGCAGTATCTTCTTGCCCTCGAACTCGACCACCGCCAGCTTGCCAAAGGTGCCCAGCGGCATCGCTTCCAGCAATTTGAGCGCGCGATCATTCTGGCCGATCATCATGCCGGGCTGATATTTGCGCCACAGCCACAGCGCGCCAAAGGCCATGCCGCCCACCAGGGGCAGCAGGATCAACAGTTTGACGAAATACCAGAACATGCACGCGCCCCGCGTTTAAGGTTAATGCGTCATCCGATCCGCAAGAATGCGTCGCAAGGCAAGCGTAAAAGCAGGCCGTGCGATCAGCCGCGCCTCTCGACCCCCGCCAGGCGGGTTTCGGTTGCCGCGATATCGACGATACGGATGCCATAACGGCCGTTCACGGTCACCACCTCGCCCTTCGCGATCAGCGCGCCGTTGACCATGATGTCGAGCAGCTCGTCGGCCTGCCGATCCAGCTCGACAATGCTGCCCTCGGCCAGGTCCATCACCTCGGCAAGGCGGAGCGAGGTCGATCCGACCTCCACCGACATGCGCACCGGAATGTCGGCCAGCAGCTTGAACTGGCGGTTGTTCGCCATGCGACTGGCGCTGTCTTCCCCGCGCGGGTCCATCATCGGGGCTTCGGTCATGTCGCTCATTGTTCTGGTCCCTGTGCAAGCTTTTCAATCTGGAAGGCGGCACGGCCATCCTGTTCGCCGATCGTGCCGTGCGCGACGATGCGGTCGCCGACGATCAGCGGCAGGCTGCGGCCGATCGTCACGGGTATGATGTCGCCGGTCTTGAGCTGCATCAGCTCGGCCAGCGAAAGATTGGGGCGGGCCAGCACGGTGCGTGCCGGCAGGCGAATGTCGCGCATACGGCGGGCGACGCGGGCCTGCCACACGGGGTCGACATGCTCCTCGTCGCTGGCGACCTTGCTGCCCATCAGTGCCTCGACACCGCGCAGCGCCGCAAGCGGAAAGACCAGATCGATCGGCCATTCGCGATCGCGGTCGAGGCTCACCATGAAGCGCTGCAGCACCATCTGGTCGCCAGGCTGCGCAGCAGCGGCGAAGCCGATGCCCGTCTCGCGCAGGATCAACCCCGGTTCGAGCGGCAGCACCTCGGCCCAACATTCCACAAGGCGGGCCAGAATCGTTTCGGTAAGCCGGCTGATCAGCCGATCCTCCGTCGGCGTGAACTCCCCCCGCGCCGGCAGCGGTCGGTTGCCGATCCCGCCATAGAAGCAGTCGACCAGCGTCGAGATCATCGAAGCGTCGATACGCAGCAGCACCTGCCCCTTGAGCGGCAGAAAGCGATAGACGGACAAGCTGCAAAAGGCGGGGACGCCAGCCGACCAGGCGCCGAATTCCAGCACCTGCGCATCCTGGCTCGCCACATGTGGCCGGATGCCCGATATCGGTTCGATCAGCGCGCGGATGCGCCGGCCGAGCTTTTCGCCCAGCCGGTCCAATCCCGACAGCATGACCGGTGCCTGCGCTTCCCCACGCCCAAAGGCGAAGGATTGAACGTGATTCATGTTGGTCCCCTGCCCTGGGCCGGGGGACTTCCCAGCTTTCAGGCAACCCTATTGAATAACGAAATTGGTAAAATAAACGTTATCAACGCCACCATAGCCCGTCTTCTGCTTCAAAACATCGTTGATTATGGTCTTGATCTTGCCCTGCAGCGCCTGCTTGCCCTGGGGCGTGACGAGCACCTCCTCGGGCTGCTCCGCCAGCATCATGAGCATCTGACTGCGAATCGCCATCTCATGCGCCTTGATCGCAGCGATCACGCGATAATCATAATAGGTCGACACGGCGACCGTGATCTGGGCGAAGGCATCCGTGTCGGACATGTTCGATGTAAAGGGCGCCTGGAGTTGGAAGTAGGTTGCCTGATAGGCCGCCGGATTGGCCGGCGCCGGCAGATCGATGCCCTTGCCCGGTGCGTGGCCAGCTGCGGGCGCATGAACCGCGCCGGCAGCGGCTTCATGGCCACCGCCTTCGCCACCGCCGCCCTCGCCGGCCCAGCCATGCGCTGTGGCCACGGCCTGCGCATCCTCGCCCAGCAGCACCAGAACCGGCTTGCTGGGATCTTCCTTGGGGCCTTCCGCCTTTGGGCTGAAGAATCCTGCCGCATACAGGCCGCCCGCGGCACCGGCGCCGCCCACCACCATGGCGATCGCGACCAGCAGGATGAGCTTCATGCCGCCGCCCTTCTTCTTCGCCTTGGGTTCATCGCTCATCGTTCACGTCCCCTGGAATATTGTGTCCCGGCCGTCAGGCATAGCGCGCGCGGCGGACGTCACCGGCGCTATCGCCGGCGTCACCATGGTTAAGAACGGCCGGATCGCCGCCGCTTTTATGGCCAGGGCCATTATTTTCGCGGCCCTGCCAGCGGCCCTGCGACGAGGACTGGCCCATCGACTGGCCCGCCATCTGACCGCCATTCTGCCAGGCGCCTTGCTGCCCGGACTGCCCTTGCTGGGCAGAGGATTGCTGGCCGCCCGACTGGCTGTCGGCACGCTGCGCCTCCGCCACATGCGGCGCCCGTTCCACCTTGACCTCGCTGATCCGCACGGCCGCCAGGCCGGCATCCAGCTTCAGTCGGTCGCTGTCCTGACGCAGCGCAATTTCCGCAGCCTCGCTAGCGACCGTCAGGCTGACGGCGGCACCATCACTGCCCTGGCGAATATCGACCTGAACCGGGCCAAGCTGGTCGGCGTTGATCTGGAAACGGCCCTGCGCGCCATTGGCCGAAAGACCGGCAATGTCGCGCGCCAAGCCATCGATCCACTGTCCCGACACGCCCAGATCGACGACCTGCTGGCCAAGGCTGGCGGACAGGTCGACCGTCGGCATGGCGGCCGGTGCGGTGTTCGCGCCCTGCGCCGCAGCGGCCAGGGGCGCCGCGACCGTGGTGCCATGATGTGCGGACGGGGTCGGCATGGCCAGCGACGGATCAACGGCTCGGGTCGCTTCGTTCCTGTCCCCTACGGCAGGCGCAGGATCGGCGGCATCGCGCGACGGCATCGCACGCCGGTTCATATGATCGCGCACCAATTGCAGCAGCGACAGCGCCTCTGCCCGGACGGGTGCGGCAATGGTCGCTGCAGGTTCAATGGCTGACGCTGGTTCGACGACCGATGCCGGTTCGGCGGCCTGATTCACCGCAACCGGAATTGGCATGCCCTGATCGCCCGGCGTCGCCTTCGAGCCGTCAACACCCGGAGGCACCGGAGGCTCCGATCGATCGGTCTGCGCCACGACCTGCTCGCTTGCATCGACAGACGGCAGCGGCGGCGCAGCAGATGGGGCAACAGATGGTGCGGCCAACGGTACAGCCAATGGTACAGGCGCATCATCAACGGCATCGACGCTGGCCGTCGGCCGATCGGTAGGCAGCGCCGCCTGGCTGGTCGAACGCTGCGCAGGCGGCTGGGCCTTACCGGCCGCTACGGCGATTGGATCGCCCTTTTTATTAGGCTCGGCCTCGGCGCTCGGGTCGCTCGGCGTCAAACCATCCTCTACCTGGACGACGTTGCTCGGGACAGGACGCAAGGGCTGCGACGCGGGCTCGCCGGCTTCTTCCACCGAAGCCACCATAACCGGCGGGTCGACGGCGACCGGTACCACGGGCATGGACATGGGCATGGGCGGCACAGCCATGGCAGCGGCGGCAAGGTCGGATGGCATCGCCGGTGCGGCAACGGATATCTCTGCATCCTTATGCTCGTCATCCTGCCCATCCGCGTCGACCACATTGTCCGTCATATCCGCTTCCGCCATGGCCGGGTACGAAGGGGCCTGGGATTGGGGCAGCGAAAGTGACGGCGAAGATGACAGGTGCAACGGCATCTCATCGGCCGACGCAGATGGAATCGAAGATGCCGGCGCATCGATCGGTGCCTGCGGCAGGGGGGAAGCGCTGCAGGCAAGGATGGGGCAATCGCGTCCCGGACGGGCGCCGCGGCATCAGGCTGCGCAGGCACCATTCGGGTGTCAATTTCGGTGTCATGTTCGACGGTCGGCTGCGCACCGGATATCGCCGGCAAAGGCAATGTCGGGTTAGGCGCCGTAACCAGCGTCGCGTCGGAAAGTGGCTGGGATATCTCGACATTCTCGATATCACTGTCGGAAACGACCTGCGCCGGCGCGTCGCCCTGCGGCAACACTGGTGGTGAAACGGTCACGGGCACATCCATGACCGCGACTTCGCCCGGCATGGCCGGGACCGGCGTCGCAGAGGCCAATGGCTGGGTATGCAGGTTCCGCTGCGCCAGATAGTCCGCCGTGTCCGTCATCACCGGCAAAGCAGCAGTTTCGGGCGGCTGCACCATCGCCTCCGCCTCGCCTTCCCCGGTCGCCGTCGACGCGACGTCTCCCTGTCCGGGAGCGGGCGCCGCATCCTTCGCACCGTCGGCATCGCTGAGCATCGCGGCAAAGTCCATGGCGCCTTCGACAACGTCGGCTGCGCCCGTCGCCGCAGTGGCCGCCAGGGGCGTGGACGAAAACAGCAAGGATTTCAGGCTGGCAAGCATGTTCATGTCAATTGTCCCCCGTGCGCTGCATGCGGCGATAGCGTGGCAGCGCGGCCAGCTTGTTCTCACGCCACTCTTCCAGCGCATTGCGCGCCCGATCCTTCAGGCGTGTCGCAATTTCCTTCTCGCGATTGGCCGCCAGGCTGAGTCCCTCCTTGGTCTCCACCTTGCGTTTCGCATCATAAAGCGCGCCATCGAGCTGGCGTCCTGCCTGCTCCAGACGACTGGCCAATTCCTGCATCGATGCAAAGGATGCGCCCGAGACATCGGCCTGGACGCCAAACAATTCCCCGCGCACCCGGCGCAGGCGTTCGATATTGGTGGCGATGCCCTGCGCCTCGTCCCGCGCCCGCGCGGTTTCCGCCACGGCCATGGCATGCTGGACATGGCGCACGCGCAATACGCGCTGGCGACGATTGACCAGGCCCTTCATGCGCCGAACTCCGCGATCAGCGCATGGGCGCTGGTATCAAGGTCGATCCGGCTCTTCTGGTCCTGGCGGATGAAGTTCAGGATTTCCTGCCGACGCTGCACCGCCTCGTCGATCACCGGATCATTGCCGGGGCGATAGGCGCCCATCAGGATGAGATCGCGATTTTCCTCATAGGCGGCCCAGAGGCGGCGATAGGCGGCGGCAGCCTGGCGGTGCTCGTCGGGCACGACGTCGGCCATCACGCGCGACAAGGACTTGCCGATGTCGATCGCCGGGAAGATCGCCTGTTCCGACAGGCTGCGCGACAGCACGAAATGGCCGTCGACAATGGCGCGGGCGGCGTCGACGATTGGATCGTCGGTATCGTCGCCATCGGCCAATACGGTGTAGAGCGCGGTGATCGAGCCCCCGGTGCGGGCGTCGACGCCGGCCCGCTCGACCAGACGCGGGATCAGCGCCAGCGCCGAGGGCGGATAGCCCTTCATCGCCGGCGGTTCGCCAAGCGCCAGGCCGATCTCGCGCTGGGCATGGGCGCAGCGCGTCAGGCTGTCGATCAGCAGCAGCACCTTCTTGCCACGGGCGCGGAAATATTCGGCGATGGCGGTCGCGCGCGCAGCGGCGCGCAGGCGCAGCACCGGCGGGTGATCGGCGGGCACGGCTACGACGATCGACTTGTGCATCGCATTTTTGAGCTTGGTTTCGAGGAAGTCGCTGACTTCGCGGCCCCGCTCGCCGATCAGGCCGGTGACGACGATGTCGGCTTCGGCGCCAGCGATCATCTGGCCCATCAGCACCGACTTGCCGACGCCCGATCCGGCGATGATGGCAATGCGCTGGCCACGACCTGCGGTCAGCAGCGCGTTGACGGCACGCACGCCCAGATCGAACGGCTCGGTAACGCGGCCCCGATCGAGGACATTGCCCTTCACGCCATTGAGCGGCCAGACGCCGCCGGCGATGATCGGCCCCTTGCGATCGAGCGGCTGGCCCATCGCGTCGATGACGCGGCCGATCAGCCCCTCGCCCACCTGCACCATATTGGCCTGGCTGTCGGGTTCGACGCGAATGCCATTCTCCAGCGGCGCATCGGCATCGAGCGGCACCAGCAGGGTGCGTTCTCCGCGAAAGCCGACGACTTCGGCGCGGCAGACCGACCCGTCGCTGGCCAGGACGCGAGCGCCCGAACCGATCGGACGGCGGAAGCCGGTCACTTCCAGCATGCCGGCATCATGGCTGACCAGACGGCCGACATGGCGCGGCTGGCGATTCTGGACCTGAAGATGGTCGAACAGGGTTTCGGCCTGCGCCAGTTCGGCGCGGATCATGCCTTACCCTCCATGTCGTCCATGAGGGCGCGCAGGCGCGCCAGACGGACGTCCGGGCCATCCTCGACCCAGCCGTCGGCGGTTTCGAGGCGTACGCAGCCACGCTGCATGTTCTTGTCCGACACCAGCGGCACGCCAATCGCCTCGCCTTCCAGCAGAGCGAGATCGTCGGGATGCAGGTGGAGCGCGCTCTTGTCGCTCTTGTCGTCGATGAAGGCTGCGACCGCTTCGCAACGCTGGGTCAGCCGGTCGAGGTCGATCTGGACCTCTCCGACAATCTGTTCGACCAGGCGTACCACCGTTGCCGACAACATGGTCGACAGGCTGCCGCTGGGCGCCGGCGCCAGCATGTCCAGCGCGGCAGTCAGACGGTTGCGGGCTTCGATCTCGTTCGCCTGTTCCTCGGCGGCGGCGCGATAGCCTTCCTCGAAGCCCTGCGAGAAGCCTGCCATATGGGCTTCGTCGATCGGATCGGCTTCCGGTTCGGCATGGATCGGCGCGCGCGCGGGCGTGGCGACGATGTCGCCCGGCAGCGCCGAATAGAGGCTGCGAAAACCGTTGCTGGCGACCTGGCCGACGCCGACCATCGGTACGCTCGACACCTCGTGGCTAGCTTCGGCGCACCAGATCTTAGACAAAATCATTCCCCTTGCCACCCAGCATGATGGTGCCGGCATCCGCCATGCGGCGGGCGGTGGCAATGATCAGCTTCTGCGCGTCGATCACTTCGGCCAGGCGGATCGGACCGCGTTCCTCGATCTCGTCGGCGATCGCCTGCGCGGCGCGGGCCGACATGCAGCTGAAGATCTTGGCCTTGAGCATGTCGTTCGCACCCTTGAGCGCCACGACCAGTACCTGGCTGTCGACGGTCCGCATCAGCGTGCCCAGATTCTTGTCATCCATGTCGATCAGGTTATCGAAGACGAACATTTCCTCCTCGATGGTCTGGGCGATCATCTTGTCACGCTTGGCGACGGCCTTCATGATCCGCTGCTCATTATCCTTGCGGACATTGTTCATGATCGCGGCCGCCTCGACCGTGCCGCCGCGTTGCGACGCCGCACCCTGCTTGCTGACCGGACCGCGCAACAGCAGCTGCTCCAGATCGTCGAGCGCCTCGTTCGACACCGGGCCGAGCGTGGCGATGCGATAGACGATCTCTTCCTGATATTCGGTCGGCAGCAATTGCAGCACGTCGGCGGCGACCGGCGCCTCCAGATGGGCCAGCACGATCGCCATGATCTGCGGATGCTCCATCTCGATCAGCACCGCGATCTCCTTGGCGTCCATCCACTTCAGCATTTCCAGCTGCGTCGAACGGGTCGGCGGGGTGATGCGGGCCAGGATCGTTTCGGCCCGTTCCTCGCCCAAGGCCTTGGTCATCGCACCGCGGATATGGCGGGTGGCGCCATAGCCGATGGTGGTGCGCTTCTTGGCCTTGGTGACGAAATGGTCGAGCGCCTCGTTCACTTCCTCGGGATCAACATCGGCAACGTCGTACATCGCATAGCCCAGTTGGCGGACTTCCTCGGGTTCGAGGCGGGACAGGATCTGCGCCGCTTCATCCTCATCGAACAGCATCAGCAGGACTGCGGCGGCGGCGCTGCCCTTGAGCGCCTCGGGACGGCCGGGGACGATCTCAGGCATTTTCCTTCTTCCCTTCCTTCAGCAGGTCGCGCACGACCAGGGCGGCACGATCCGGATCCTGCTTCACGAAGTTGCGGATGAGGTCGGCGCGCTGCGCATAATCATAGGTGGAGGAAATCATGTCGAGCGTGACCGGGCGGCTGGGATCGGGATTTTCGACCGCCTGCTTCTGCAGCTCGCCGGAAATCTCGCGACCGATCCGCTGGCCGGTCTCGGCCACCTGGGTTGCCTGCTCCGCCTGGGCGGCGGCGCGGCGCTTGAGCAGCGGGCGACCGATGCCGAAGATCACCAGCAGCGCGACCAGCAGGGCCGAGACATTGCGGATCAGCGGCGACATCCAGTCGGCTTCATACCACGGCGCCTTGACCTCTTCGGCCTTGGCAAAGCTGCGGGCCGACAGGGCGACCACGTCGCCACGGGCCTGGTCGAAACCGATCGCCCCCTTCACCAGCGCTTCGAGCGCGGCGATTTCCTGGGCGGAGCGCGGCTTGCCATCGGCACCGGTGTCGAGCGCGACGGCGACCGACAGGCGCTTCACCGTTCCGATCGCGTCCTTGGTCACCGATACTTCGCGACCCAGTTCAAAGCTGCGGTTGAAAGTTTCTTCGGTCTTCATCGGCGGCAGACCCGGCGTAGCGGGCTGCTGCTCGGCCGTCTGGCCCTGGGTCACGGCCTGACCGTTGGGATTGGTCTGGGTCACGGTCGGGTTGACCGGAGCCTGGTTGCTGAGCGCGCCGGGAATGCCCGACGCCTCGCCGGCCTTCTGACCGCGTTCGTCCGACGACCAGCTACCCTGTTCGGCACGCAGGCGGGCCTCGTCCTGGGGATAGGTTTCGCGGGTGGCCTGACGCTCGGCGAAGTTCAGTTCGGCATGCACCTCGGTCGAGAATTTGCCGTCGCCCAGGATCGGGGTCAGCAGCGCGACGACCGACTGGCGATAGCGATCCTCGATCCGGGTCTGGATCGCAAGCTGGCGATCGTCGCCGGCATTGCCGTCGTTATTGCTGAGCAGGCGGCCATTCTGATCGACGACCGAAATATCCTCCGGGTTGAGTTCGGGGATGGAAGAGGCGACGAGGTGGACGATGGCACTGACTTGCTGGTCCGTCAGCGAACGGCCCTGGGCCAGACGCAGCATGACGGAAGCGGAAGGCTTTGAACGTTCGCGCAGGAAGACGCTGGGCGGCTCGACCGCGAGATGAACCTTGGCGCTTTCCACGCTGTCGATCGCCTCGATCGTGCGGGCCAGATCCATTTCACGGGCCGAGCGCAGCTTTTCGCCTTCGACGGCGCGCGAAGCCCCCATCGGCAGACTGTCGATCATGCTGTTGCCGTCGGGCGCGCTCTTGGGCAGGCCCTGGGCGGCAAGCATCATCTTCGCCTTGAAATAATCGCCCTCGCCCACCGTCATCGCGCCGCTGTTATCGAAGCCATAATGGATGCCGCTCTGGTCGAGCACCTGAGCGACGGCCGACTTGTCGGCGTCGGGCAACCCGCGGAACAGATCGCGCTGGGGCGGCTCGCGCAGAGCCAGCCAGGCCGCGCCGGCGGTGGCGACGACGCCGAGCAGGCCGAGGAGCGGCAGGCTCTTTGCAACGGCGGGCTGTTTCATGAAGCCCATGAAACGTGCCTTGAGCGCGTCAACGCCCTTGGCGTTGCCGAAGCCGGCACTGGTGATGGCCGGGAGGGCCGGAGCAGCGGCTGAGCCGCCATCGATGGTGAGTGCGTTCTCGCTCATGGATTATACCGGCATGCTCATGATGTCCTTGTAGGCGGACAGGAGTTTGTTGCGGACCTGGAGGGTCGCCTCGAAGCTGACCGACGCCTGCTGCTTGGCAAGCATGACGCCGGCAATATCGGTGGTTTCGCCTTTTTCAAACGCGGTGGCAGCTTCGCCGGCCTGGTTCTGCAGGCCGTTGACCTGCTGCAACGCGCTGTTGAGCGCCTCCGTAAAGCCGCCGGGCGCCGTGCCCTGGGCTGCACCGGTGCCGCCGATCGTACCGACATTGCCGGTCGATGCGACGTCGCGCAGGGCGGCGTTCTTTTGCAGGATGGCGTTGCGGATCGCCATCACGCTGTCGGTGGGAGAAATGCCGGTCATGCCCTATCCTCCCTTATGCTGCGGCCAGCTCGCGCATCTCGGCGAGCCGATAGCGCAGCGTACGTTCCGAAATGCCCAGCTTGCGGGCGGCAGCGGCCCGATGGCCATCCGTCTCGCGCAGCGCCATGCGGATCGCCTCCAGCTTGGAGTGACGTGCGACATCCCGCAGCCGGATCGGCTCGGCCGCTACCGGCGTGACGGACGTTGCGGTCACGATGCGCAGCGGCTGCGGCGCGCCCGACAAATGCAGGTCTTCGGCCCCGATCCGGTCGCCGTCCCGCAATACCAGCGCCCGCTGCAACACATTGCCCAGTTCACGGGCATTGCCCGGCCAGGCATGCGCGATCAGCTTGTCCAGCGCAGCCGCCGTCGGCCAGACAAAGCCGGCCTTGCCATTGTCCTGGTGACGCAGCAGCATGGCAGCGGCAATCGCGGCGACATCGCCCGGACGCTCGGCGAGCGGCCGCAGCTCAAGCGGCATGACGTTGAGGCGCCAATAGAGATCCTCGCGGAAGCGGCCAGCGACGACCTCGTCAGCCAGGTTGCGGTTGCATGCGGCAATGACGCGCACATTGACCGGCACCGGGTGGGTCGCGCCGACGGGCAGAACTTCGCCTTCCTGCAGCGCGCGCAGCAGCTTGGCCTGCAACGTCAGCGGCAACTCGGCGATTTCGTCCAGGAACAGGGTACCGCCATCGGCGGCAAGGAACAGGCCTTCGGATGCCTGCGCTGCGCCCGTGAAGCTCCCCTTCTTATGGCCAAAGAGCATGGCTTCCATCATGGTTTCGGGGAGCGCCGCACAGTTTACGGCGATGAAGTCATGGGTGATGCGCCCGGACTGTGCATGGAGGAAGCGCGCCATGCCTTCCTTGCCGGTGCCGGTATCGCCCTGGATCAGGACCGTGGCGTCGCTGCGGGCGACGCGGCTGGCCAGGGTCATGAGCCGAGCGCTGGCGCCGTCGCCGACAGCCGGCACGGCCGCCGGACGAGCCAGTTCGGCGATCAGGGCGAAGGCGAAGCCCATATCCTCGAGACCGAATGCCAGGCGTGCCGGCAGGCCGTTGGCGGCAGCGACCAGAGACGGAGCACCGTCGACCAGATTGATCAGGATATCGCGATGGGTCGCGTAGCCGATTTCCGTCGCCAGCAGAACCCGGCGATCATCCCGTTCACGCGGGCTCTGCGCATCGACCACCCGTACGGCGAACAAGGCATTTTCGAGCCAGTGCTGCAGGCCCGGAACGAGCGCGCAAACCCCACGGCTCACGTCAAGCGATGACATGAACGGTCCCCAGTTACTTGGCCGGTTTGTGCCCCCGCACGCCCCTAACCCCTTCGATGAACCAAATTTACCTTTACGTGGTTATCAGATGGTTAACGCGGCAATGCACTTGCCGAATACCGGCAATTTTTTTCCGCCCGACCGGCAAGAAAACGCGGCCTTTGATATGCGCGTGCGTGTAACCAGCTAATTTTGTTCTATTTTCAAGAAAAATGACATTCCGCTCTAAAAGCTTTTTGCGCCCCGCCGTTATCCCCTTTCGAGGCCGCAAGCGTCAGATGACAGCGACCTGATGTTGAACGGAAAGGGAATATCATGACTGTTATCGCAACCAACTCGTCGGCGCTGCGGGCCACCAATGCTTCGACCTCCGCCAGCAAGGCCCTGTCCACCGCGATGGAACGCCTGTCGACCGGCAAGCGCATCAATTCGGCCAAGGACGACGCCGCCGGCCTCGCCATCGCATCGACCATGACCTCGCAGATCAAGGGCATGACCCAGGGCATCCGCAACGCCAATGACGGCATCAGCCTGGCGCAGACCGCTGAAGGCGCACTGGGCGAAGTCACCAACATGCTGCAGCGCATGCGTGAACTGACCGTCCAGGCTGGCAACGGCACCAACGACGACACCGCCAAGGGCAATATCAAGTCGGAAATCGACCAGCTCGCCACCCAGATCGGCAAGGTCCTGACCGACACCAGCTTCAACGGCATCAAGCTGTTCGACGCATCGGCCGGCGCCGGCGCTGACGGCACGATCACCATCCAGGCTGGTGCCAACTCGAGCGACGCGATCGACATCGACCTGGGCGACATGGTCGGCGACACCGACATGACCGCCGTGCTCGACCCGACCGCCGGCACCGTCACCAGCGACATGGACGTCACCGACGCCGCGTTCGACACCGGTGCGGCCCTCGACCTCTATGACGCCGCCCTGAAGGCTGTCGACACGGCGCGTGCCGACCTCGGTGCGGTGCAGAACCGCCTGGAATCGACCGTCAACACGCTGACCGCGAACGTCACCAACCTGACCGACGCCAAGAGCCGCATCGAGGACGCCGACTTCTCGACCGAAACCACCGCGCTCGCCAAGGCCCAGATCCTGAGCCAGGCTTCGACCGCGATGCTGGCCCAGGCCAACCAGAGCCAGCAGAACGTCCTCAAGCTGATCCAGTAATCCGGATCGGATACCGAAAATGGCGGGGTGAGGTATTGGTCACCGACAGCCCGCCATGTACCCCCGGCACATCAACAGTCCCCACCGTGCCGGGGGTAACACCTTCGATCGAACGGCCAATTCCCGAAGCCTCCGTCCCCCCGGGCGGGGGCTTCATCGTATTTGGCCGGCGGCACGCCTTGCATTGGCGCGCCCAGCCCCCATGATGGTCCCATGACCATGATCGACCGGCGCGCTTTGATCGCTGCCTCTGGCGCGGCCCTGCTGCTCCCCCGTCCCGCTCTCGCCCAGCCCCGCACTGATCGATTTTCCTGGGATGGGATCATCGCCATGGCGCAGAAGCTGGCACGCGCGCCCTATGCCGAAACGCCCCCCAATGCCGTGGCTGCGAAAGTCGGTTACGATCAGATGCACCAGGCCCGCTTTCGCGATGAGAAGACGATCTGGGGCGACATGCCCGGCGACACCGGCGTCCGTCTGTTTCCGTTGAGCGGCACCGCCCAGCAGCCTGTCCAGATCGCGCTGGTGGAAAAGGGCGTCGCCACGCCGCTGCGCTATGACCCCGCCATGTTCGAGACGCCGGAAGGCAATGCCGTCGCGGATCTTGGCCCGGACGCCGGCTATGCCGGGTTCCGCATCATGAATGCGAAGCGCGACGGCGACTGGCTGTCCTTCCTGGGCGCCAGCTATTTCCGGGCACCCGGCCCGACCAAGCAGTTCGGCCTGTCCGCGCGCGCCGTGGCGATCAACACCAGCATTCCGGGCAAGGAGGAATTTCCCCGCTTCACCCATTTCTGGCTGGAACGCACCAGCGACAGCAGCATGACCGTCTATGCGCTGCTCGACGGGGCATCGATCAGCGGCGCCTTCCGCTTCATCAACCGACTGGATGGCCAGGGCGTGCATCAGGATGTGACCGCCGCCCTGTTTCCGCGTCGCCCCATCCCCGAACTGGGCCTGATGGCGATGACCAGCATGTTCTGGTATGATGAGGCGCATCGGAACAAGGGCACCGACTGGCGCCCGGAAATCCATGATTCCGACCTGCTCTCCATCGCCAGCGCCGACGGCAGCGTGCAGGCCCGGCCGCTGGTCAATCCCAGCGTGCCACGGGTGGACGGTTTTGCCGAGACCAGCCCCAAGGGCTTCGGCCTGCTGCAGCGCGACCGCAATTTTGACCATTATCAGGATGACGGCGTCTATTATGATCGGCGCCCCTCGCTGTGGGCCACGCCGGCCGCACCGCTGGGCGCGGGACAGGTCCGCCTCTACACCTTCCCGACCGACAGCGAATATACCGACAATGTCTGCGCCTATTGGACGCCGGCCAAAGCGGGGCGTCCGGGGACACGGATCGACGCCGCCTATCGACTGGACTGGACGTCGGCGCGTAGCCCCGCCAGCAGCAATCTGGCCACGATCGAAGCGGTATGGCGCGGTCGCGGCGAAGAGGCCGGCGTCGAACGACTGGTGATCGACTTTGCCGGCGTCCCGGCCGATGCCAAGCCGGACATCTGGACCGACATCGGGAATGGCACGATCCTGAAGAGGGGCGGCTATCCCGTGCTGGGTCAGCCAGGACTGTTCCGGGTGGCGCTGGATATACGCAAAACGGGCGACAAGGCGGCGGATATCCGGGTCCAGCTTCGCTCCGGCAATCGCGCGTTCAGCGAATATGTGCATTATCCGGTCGGCGCATGAACGGAACAACGCCGATGGCGAACGGTTCTGACGTTCGGGCTAATCAGGAACGGGTCTGAAATGACATCGACAGGAGGCATCCCTGCGGCCGGCGACACGGCAGGGACGGAACCGCACGTCCGGGCGTTTGAGAACGTCCCGGCGGAAGCGCCGATCGCGATGCCGACCCAGGATTTCGGGGCTGCCCCGGAACGGCTGCATCGGCCAGTCAATATCGATCTATGGGCGCGACGCCTGTTGGTCGTCCTGCTGGCGCTGCTTCCCGCATCGCTCGCGGCGCACGAAATGCGTCGTTCGATTGGCCTGGACGGCATTTCCTTCTGGGAAGGTGTGTATCTTGCGCTGTTCATCCCGCTCTTCGCCTGGATTGCCTTTGGCTTTGCCACCGCGCTGATTGGCTTCCTGTTGCTGACGGTCGGCAAGGGCAAAGCTGTACGGCCCTACACGCCGCGCGACACCACGCCGCTCAAGGGCCGCACGGCGATCCTGCTGCCGGTCTGCAACGAGGATTTCCTGGGCGTGCTCGGCCGCCTGTCGATCATGGAGCGCTCACTGTCGCAGGTGATGGGTGGCGAACGGTTCGAGTTTTTCATCCTGTCGGATTCCAACCCGGAAAATGGCGAGACCGAACGCAAGGCCTATCTGGAGATGCGCAAGGCCTTTTCCCGGCCGGTCCATTATCGCCGGCGCGCACGCAATATCGGCCGCAAACCGGGGAATATCGAGGAATGGGTGACCCGCTTCGGCGGTGCCTATGACTATATGATCGTTCTGGACGCCGACAGCGTGATGAGCGGCCAGACCATGGCCCGCCTAGCCGCCGACATGGAACGACATCCCCATCTGGGCCTTATCCAGACCGTGCCCACGGTCATGGGCGCGGCCACGCTGTTCGCCCGCTGGCAGCAATTTGCCAGCCGGTTGTTCGGACCGATTTCTGCCGCCGGCATGATCTGGTGGGCCGGATCGGAAGGCATGTTCTGGGGTCATAATGCGATTGTGCGGGTGAAAGCCTTCGCCGAAAGTTGCGGTTTGCCCGAACTGCCCGGGCGCGCGCCTTTTGGCGGCCATATCCTGAGCCACGACATGCTGGAGGCGGCACTGCTGCGACGGCGCGGCTGGGATGTCCACATGGTCACGGCGGACGACAGTTTCGAGGAATTTCCGCCATCCATGCCCGATCTGTTCACCCGCGACCGGCGCTGGTGCCAGGGCAATATCCAGCATGTCCCGTTGCTGATGAAGATTGCCGGCCTCCATCCGGTCAGCCGGTTCCAGTTGTTCGTAGGGGCTTCGGCCTATTGCACCTCGCCATTGTGGCTGGCGCTGATGCTGGTCGTGCTGGGCGGGGCCGCCACCGGCGTTTGGCCACCTACCGACGTGCTGCCTTCGGGTGGCCTGCTGGCGGTAACCGCGCTGTTGTTGTTCGGCCCCAAGATCCTGGCGATCGGCTGGGCCATGGCCGATCCTTCGCGGCGCATCGGCTTTGGCGGTGCGGTCCGCATGACCCGCGGCGTGGTGGCCGACATCATCCTGTCCATCCTGATGGCACCGGTGGCGATGCTGACCCAGACGATCAACCTGTTCAGCATCCTGATGGGCCGCAAGGCGAGCTGGAACGGCCAGACCCGCGATCGCGACGGCATGGCGATCACGGGTGCGATCTGGCTGTTCAAATGGCATATTTTGCTTGGCGTCGGCCTGACCATTCTGGCCGTGCGTGCCGATTCGGTCGGCTGGCTGAGCCCGGTCGTCGCCGGCCTGTTCCTGGCCCCCGTCCTGGCTGCGATCACCGCACGCAAGGATCTGGGTCGCAAGGCGGAAGATAGCGGCCTGTTCCAGGTTGCCGAACCATGGTGGCGGACACAAAATTATCGACCGCTGCGGTTCCGCTGGCCCGTACCCGGGCGGATCGCACCGGTCTCGGCCCCTGCCAACGACAGCTGATCCGTTAGTCCCAGTCGCGCAGCTTATCGCGTAGCTTGTCGAGTGCCGCCTTCTTGATCTGGCATACCCGCGCGGCACCGATATCCAGCGTCTGGCCGATTTCTTCCAGATTCAGCTCTTCGACAAAATAGAGCTGAAGGACCAGCGCCTCCCGCTGAGGCAGTTCGCCGATACATTTGGCGACCATCGCCTTGAGCGATTCACGTTCCATAATGTCGTCGGCGCGATCCTCGACATCGGCGAACCACATGGACTGATCGGAATATACTTCGTCCATGCTGGTGTGCTGGACCATTTCGGCGCCGTCCGCGATCTCCCGATAAGTGGGCGCGTCGAGATTCATTTCCGCTGCCATTTCCGCTTCCAGCGGCGCACGCCCCAGCCGCTGTTCCAGCCGGTTGCGGACCGCCGCGAGTTGCTTGCGCGTCGCCATGGCGGATCGGCAGAGCGTCGAGTGGCGGCGCAAATGATCGATCATCGCACCGCGCACGCGCAACTGGGCGTAGGACGCGAAGCCCAGGCCGCGATCCTCGAAGCTGTTGGCCGCCTCGACCAGCGCGACCATGCCGATCTGCAGCAGATCCTCGACCTCTATCGCGCTGGAGACCCGGCCATGGACATGCCAGGCGATCTTGCGGACGAGCGGCATATAGCGCCGCGCAAGCTGCTCCGGGGAATTGGCATTGCCCGGGCGGCCATATGTCAGGACGTCGGAACCCGCGGTGACCTTTTTCATGTACATCGGTCAGTCTCCTCAGGCGACCCGTTCACGCTGCGGCAGCGGATCGTGCCGGGGCGTGGAACGTTGTTCGCCGCCAACGACGGCGACGACCTCGACCCCCTTGCCGTCCGGGATTTCCAGGAAGGACAGGACAGGGGTTTCGGGCAGATGGGGTTTGAACAGGCGGGCGAGCGCACGGCGCGCGACCGGTGAGGTAACGATGGCGAAATTGCGTGCCTGCCCCAGTAAGGGGCGCGCCGCATGCACGACCGACTCAACGATCCGATTGGACAGGCTTGGTTCGATCGGATGCTTGGCATCGCCGGCCACGCGCATGGCCTGGGCCAGCATGGCTTCCAGCTCGCCGTCGAGCGTGATGACCGGCAGCGGCATCTTCACCGGGACCAGTCCCTGAATGATCAGCGCGCCAATGCGCTGGCGAATGGCCTCGACCAGTTGTTCATGGCTCATGTCGGGCCGTGCCGCATCGACCATGGCTTCACAGATACGCCGGAAATCCTTGAGCGCGATGCCTTCCGACAGCAAGGCACGGCAGAGTGCGGAAATCTGGGTCAGGCTGAGCGTCCCGGGGGTCAGGCCATCGACCAGATTGGGCGCCGCGTCCTTCAGATTGTCGAGCAGCTTGCGCGCTTCATCCAGACCGAACATCTCGCTGGCGTTCATTGCGATGAGCTGGTTGAGATGCGTGGCGACGACCGTCGGTGGATCAACCACGGTGTAACCGGCGACCACAGCCTCGCTGCGCTTGGTCTGCGCAATCCAGACGGCATCAAGACCGAATGTCGGGTCCTTGGCCGCGCGACCAGCCACGGTGCCTTCCAGCATACCGCTGTCGAGGGCGAGCAGATCGTCGGGGAAAATCTCGTCCTCACCGACGACGACGCCGGCGATGGTGATGCGATACTGATTGGGTTCCAGCGCCAGATTGTCCTTCACGCGGACCATCGGCACGACGAAGCCCAGTTCCTTGGACAATTGGCGGCGAATGCCGGTGATGCGGGCCATCAGCGGCGCGCCTTTGCGTTCGTCGACGAGGCCGATCAGGCCATAACCGATTTCCAGCCCCAAAATCGCACCGTCGGACACATCATTCCATTCGATCAGCGCCGGATTGGGCGGAGGCGGCGCCGGTTCAGGCTCGGCGGCCTTGCGCTGGCTCGATTGGCGCAACTGCCAGGCGATGGCGCCGGCGACGCCCGCCGCAGGCAGGATGATCATGTGCGGCATGCCGGGCAGCACGCCCAGGAAGCCCAGGATTGCAGCGACCGGGATCCAGGCCTTGCCGGTGCCGAACTGGCCGGCGACCTGGGCCGACAGGTCCTGCTCGCTCTTGACGCGGGTCACGATCGAAGCGGCCGCAATCGACAGCAGCAGCGCCGGGATTTGCGCGACCAGCGCATCGCCGATAGCCAGCAGGATGTAGGTCTGGGCAGCCTCGCCCATCGACAGGCCATGGCTGACCACGCCCAGGATGATGCCACCGACGATGTTGATGACGAGGATGAGGATGCCGGCGATCGCATCGCCCTTCACAAATTTGGAAGCACCGTCCATCGAACCGTAGAAATCCGCCTCGGTCGCCACTTCGACACGGCGCAGCTTGGCTTCTTCCGGCGTCATCAGACCAGCGTTGAGGTCGGCGTCGATCGCCATCTGCTTGCCCGGCAGGGCATCCAGGGTGAAGCGGGCCGACACTTCGGACACGCGACCGGCGCCCTTGGTGATGACGACCAGGTTGATGATCATCAGGATCGCGAAGACGAAGATACCGACGACATAGTCGCCACCGATCAGGAAGTGACCGAACGCCTCGATCACCTGGCCAGCCGCATCCGACCCTTCATGCCCCTGCACCAACACGACGCGGGTAGAGGCGACGTTGAGCGCCAGGCGCAGCAGGGTCGCGAACAGCAGCACCGTCGGGAAGCTGGAAAAGTCGAGGGGCTTGGCCGCGTTCAGCGCCACCATCAAAACAGCCAGGCTGATCATGATGTTGGTAATGAAGCCAAGGTCCAGCATGATCGCTGGCACCGGAACCATCATGAACAGCACGACCATCAGCGTCGCCATCGGCAACACCGCCCCCTTGGCGGCGCTCATCCAGATCTTCGCTTTGACTTGGGTGGGAGACATGAGGAGCCGTTACCTTCCGAGGGTGGCGAGCATGAGATAGGCGAGGCGCGCGGTCTGCGGCTGCGGGCGGACGCTGACGTCCGCCTGCGTCGCAAGGCGCTGTGTTTCGATCCGCACATAATCGGCGGGTGCGACCGTCTTCGCGCCGCTGGGCAACGCGGTGCCGGCATATTGGACGTCACCATTGCCGATGGTGTCGACGCCCTTCTGCAGCTTGGCAGCGAAACGATCGCGAATGTCGGCGAAACTGCGCGGGCTGCCGGACCGATCATAGAAGATCGAGCGATTGGCGCGGGCCGCCGCCGGAAAAAGAGAGGCAGCCGTCGCGTCGGGCGCACGGTCGTTCATCGACAGGAATTTGGAGGCCCCGCCCACGCCCAGGAAATGCGCGAGATAGAGATCGACCGGTTCGGCTTCACGCCCCAAGCGGCTTTCCAGATAGGCCTTGTTGTCGGCGGCATGCTCCGCCGCCATGACCGAGGCGGTCTCGGGATGCTTGCGCAGGTCGAGTATCTGCTGGCGCAGGTCGGGGTCCGACACATAATAGCGGCCATTGCTGCCCTTGCTGATCGCATCGGCAGCCCAGCCAAGTCCATATTCGGCGCCATGCTTGTCGACGACGGCAAGCCAGCTCTGGTCGACAAACTGGTAAAGGCCGGTCGCGGAGGAGGTCGCCGCACGGGCGGTCGGGTTCAGGCTGGATTCGATCTTGGCCTGACCAAGCAGGTAGGAAAAGTCCACGCCCGTCCGGCGGCTCGCCATGGCGATCGCGTTGGTCACGCGATTGCCGGTCGAAACCCCTGTTGCTGAAATGTCTGCAGATGCCGACACTGACCCATAATCCCCACTTGGTACCGGGGATCATTAGAGCAAGGCTTATGCCAAGATTTGGTTAACGCGCGTCAATAAGATTGTGCGTAAAACGAAAAACGGCGCCGATTGGCGCCGCTTTAGTCCGATAAGGAAATTTTTTTATCGCCGCCCGTATGTCAGTGGCGCGGTTCGCGAACCCTGTGCGGTCAGAATGGCCAGGCGCTGCGCGCTATGGTCAGCCAGCACGTTCGTGCGCACACGCGCGGCGTCGATGAGGGGCAGCAGGCCGTTCAGCCTTGCCAGCACATCAGGTTCCGATCGCCATGCCCCGATCGCCCGAACCGACGCCGCAGCGGCACTGACGCGGTTGCTGGCAGCCTCGATCGCAGCGGCATCGGTACCGTCCAGAACGGCACGCAATTCCTCGAATGCCGCGAAGAGTCCATCCAGAGATGCAAGGCCGAGCGGCATGACGCTTCTCCGTTCAGGCCGGCAGGTCGAGCGCCAGCATCCGATCGGCAATAGCCGACGGATTGACCGGATAATTGCCCGAAGCGATCGCCGCCTTGATCGCGGCGACGCGATCCATGTCCACTGGCGCGCCTTCCGCAGCCATCCGCGCGGCAGGGCTGGCCGAGGCCGAAGCAGATGTCGTGCCAGCGGTGGCCGACCCGACCGACGAGGCCGCACGAGTCTTGCCGCCATCACGCAGGCGATTCGCCTCGATGGCGGAACTGATGCTCTGGCCGACTGAGTTGATCATTGATTCATTCCTTCACTCGTCCCTTAGACACTATAACGGACAAGTTCAAAATTCATTAAATCCCGGAACGCGTACCACGCCCATTTCCACGACCTGGGCAAGAATAGGTGCCGATTTCTTGTCTTCCCGGACCCGGATGGTCTCACCGACAGCACCATCCTCGTCCGCGATCATCATCCGCGATACACTGAAGGCCGCATTGCCGGCATTTAGCTGCACGGGATCCCCCCGCTTGACGGCCGCCTCCTTTGGCACCGCCCGCGCGGCCGGCGCGTAACGGGCGACCGGACCGGTCATCCCCGCCGCACCGCCCGCCACCAGCGGCACGCGGATGCGCCAGCCCAGGGCATCACATTTGACGATCGCCGCCCCGAAGGTCGGTCCATCGACGCTTGGCGTGGTCGGGCAGGCCGCCAGCCGCAAGCGCCGATCAACCGGCGCGAGCGGCCCGCCAGGCTCCCCCATGTTGGCGCCGACGGTCATCGCGACCAGGCTATCGATCCGGTCCAGATTCTCGAATTTCTGCTGCGCCAGCGCAGGCTGCGCACCGGCAAAGGCCAAGGTGGCGGCAAGTATCAGGCTGAGACGGGACACGGCACTTCTCCGGAAAATGCGGACTAGATGACCACGTACCAGCAAAATATGTGCCAAAACCCTTCAGTGACGCTCGGCTGCCCCCGCCGCGATCCGGATAAGCTGCCCCTGCCCCGCCATATTGTCCGCCTGGTCTAGCCCCCGGATGATCAACCGGTCGCCGGAAATGCCGGCCGCCTTGAGCGCGCGCGCGACTGCCCCCAGCCGCGCTGCGGCCAGGTCCCATTCGTCAAACCGTTGATGCGACCGGTCCATGCCGCTACTGCGCACCTCCATTTTGCCGCTGGATCGCGCGAACTGCCCTGCGATGGTCGCCAGACGCGCGCCGCCCTGCGGCGTCAACAGCGCCTCCCCTGGCAGGAACAATTCAGCTGCGCGCAATTCGATACCCTGCCGCATCGCCCGGCCGCCAAATTGCTGGCTGACTTCGGCCAGCAGCGCGTCGCGCTTCTGGCCACTGGCCTGAAGCAACACAAAGAAGCCCAGCAGCAGCAGCAGCAGGTCAGCAAAACTGACAGCCCAGCGATTGCGCCGGCCTGCCGAGGCATTCAGGAGGACAGGCGCCGTCATGCGACCTCGCGGATCGATGCCCGGCGCAGCGGCGCATTTTCGCGACGCGCAATCACCAGCATGCGGGCAATCACCTCCTGCTGCCAGGCCAGTTCCCGATCGGACAATTCCGCGAGGCGTGCGGCAACAGGCGCCGCAATCACATTGGCGATAACGACGCCATAGAGGGTGGTGAGCAGCGCCAGCGCCATCGCCGGCCCCAAAGCGCCGGGGTCATCCATGGCGGCGAACATGCCGACCAGGCCGATGATCGTCCCGGCCATGCCCAGCGCCGGCGCGGCATCGGCAACGGACAGCCAGACATTGCGGGCGCCCGCATGGCGCTGCGCGCGATCGGCAATCGACTGGGCAGCCCAAGTTTCAAACTGGTCGATGCGATCGCAATTGGCGAGCCGGCGCGCCGCTTCGGTCAGAAAGGGATGATCGGCCTTGACCCGATCGGTACAGGACAGCCCCCGCAACTGGGCGATCTGGTCGATCTGCAACATCGCGGCGCGGGCCGCATCCCGATCCTGCAGCGGATCAGCGCGAAAAAGCGGCCCCAATGCCGCACAGGCACGCCCGACCGCATGACGGCCATTCTGCATCAGCACGACCAGCAATATCCCGCCAAGCATGGCGGCGAGCGTCAGCGGATCAAATAAATGCGCCAAAATCCCGACCATCACTCGCTTCCCGTCTTGCCCAATCCCGGCTGTGGCAGTTTCCTGCCGCCACCCGGCAATTTCTTGCCGCCCTTGCCGCCCAATGCCGCAAAACCCCCGAATTTCCGTTTCTTTGAGCCTTGCCTATGCGTCACCCACGCAAATTGGCACGGCTCTTGCGGATATCAGGCTGGATCGCCCGCATCGGATGCCATCAGGCCTCAGAACGGCGGGACGATCGAAAGCTTTAGGCCCGGACGGGCAAAAGGACTGACGAAAAATGTCGCTGGAAGACGGTTTGTTCGGGATCCATGGAAAGGCGCTGGCGCTTCGCTCGCAGCGCCTGTCCCTGCTCGCGTCCAATATCGCGAACGCATCGACCCCCAATTACAAGGCGCGCGACATCGATTTCGAGTCCGCGCTGAAGGAAGCGACGGCCCAGACCGACCGCAGCGCCGCCGATGTTGGCCAGGCCGCAGACGACGCGATGGGCTATCGCATCCCCCTGCAGCCCAGTCTCGACGGCAACACCGTCGAACTGAGCACCGAACAGACCCTGTTTGCGGAAAATGCGGTGAAATACCGCACCACCCTCTCCTTTCTGGAAGGCCGCATCAACACCATCAACCGCGCGCTGAAGGGAGAATGAGCATGAGCGGTTCAGGCCCCATGAACGTGTTCGACATCGCCGGCCGCGCCATGAGCGCGCAGCTGGTCCGTCTGAACGCCACCGCGTCGAACATGGCCAATGCCGGCAATGTCACCGGCAGCGCGGCTGAAGCCTATCGCGCGATCAAGCCGGTGTTCGAATCCGTCACCGACAGCCCCGGCGTGTCGACGGTGAAGGTCAAGAATGTCGTCACCACCGACGCGCAGCCGACCAAGCGCCACGACCCCAATCACCCCCTGGCCGATGCCAATGGCGATGTCTGGGAAGCGGCGGTCGATAGCAATGCGGAGATGGTCGACATGATCGAGACCGCCCGCATGTACCAGAATAACGTTCAGGTCTTGAACACCGCCAAGTCCCTGATGCTCGAAACCATAAGGATCGGCAAATGACGACGACGTCCACCGTCACCGATAGCGCAGGCCTTTCGGTCTACAACCCGAATGCCAATGTCGGCACCGGCAGCGCGACCATGGACCAGTCAAGCTTCCTGACGCTGCTGACCGCGCAGATGCAGTATCAGGACCCGCTCGAGCCGGTCGACAATACCCAGATGGTGTCGCAGATGGCGACCATCACCCAGTCGACCGGCATCGCGGAGATGAACCAGTCGTTGAAGAATCTCGCCAGCGAGCTGACCGGCACCCGCCTGGGCGACGCCGCCAGCTGGATCGGCAAGTCGATGCTGGTCCAGAGCAATATCGCGGTGCCCGACGCCAGCGGCTATTATGCCGGCCAGATCACCATGCCCAGCGCCACCGAGGGTGCCACGGTCAGCCTGGTCGATGCCGACGGCAATGTCGTCAAGAGCATCGACCTGGGATCGCAGCCTGCCGGGGATGTCAGCTTCTACTGGGATGGCAAGGATGATGCGGGCGAAACCGTCTCCTCCTCCGCCCTTCAGGTCAAGGTCAGCGGCGCGACCCCGAGCAAGGTCGCAACCTGGGCCACCATTGCCGCCGTCCAGTCACCCGCCGACGGCTCGTCTTCCAAACTCATCACCGCACTCGGCAGCTACAGCCCGACCGATGCGCTGAGCCTGATGTAATTTCCCTCATCCTTTTCACCCAAGGAGTTACGCCATGTCCTTTTATGTTTCGCTTTCCGGCCTCAAGGGCGCCCAGGCTGACCTGTCGGCCATCTCGAACAATGTCGCCAACGTGAACTCGACTGCCTTCAAGAAGAGCAAGGCCCAGTTCGGCGACATTTTCGCCGCCGCGCCGATGCAGACCACTCACCAGGTCGCCGGCCAGGGCGTGCGCGTGCAGGGCATCACCCAGCAGTTCACGCAGGGCACGATCGAGACCACCGACAAGACGCTGGACCTGGCGATCTCGGGCGAAGGCTTCTTCACCGTGAAGGGCGAGGACGGCACCGTCAGCTATACCCGCAACGGCGCCTTCTCGGTCGACAATGACCGCTATGCCGTCGACACCACCGGATCGCGCATCCAGGTATTCGCGGTCGACCCGGACACCGGCGAGATCACCACCCCGCCGACCAATTCGACCACGCCCAACGACCTTACCGACCTGCAGATCCCGACCACCTACAAGGGCGAAGCCGACGGCGCGCAGCTTACCAGCGTGGGCGTGGGCAAGGACGGCCTGGTGTCGGCCATCTATGCCGACGGCTCGACCGTCTATCTGGGCCAGGTCGCGATGGCGTCGTTCAACAGCCTGGAAGGCCTGCGCCAGCAGGGCGACGCCCATTGGACATCGACCGTGGAAAGCGGCAACGCGATCATCGGCACGCCCAACCAGGGCATGTTCGGCGCGGTCAACTCCGGCTCGCTGGAACGTTCCAACGTCGACATCACCGACGAGTTGGTCCAGCTGATCGCGGCCCAGCGCAACTTCCAGGCGAACTCGAAGGCGATCGAGGCAGCCAACACGCTGACCACCACCATCGTCAACATCCGCAGCTAAGGCGCAGGGTAGAAGGGATAGCCCATGGACCGGCTCGTCAACACGGCACTGACCGCGATGCGCGGTGCGATGGCCCGCCAGGCGTCGATCGCGAACAATCTCGCGAACGCCAACACGGTCGGCTTTCGCGCCGAAATCGCCAATGCCGAGACGCGCTGGATCAAGGGCGACACCTTCGACACCCGGGCTCAGGCCTCCGAACAGGTGATCGCCGCCGACATGGCGCAGGGGGCGGTCACCGAAACCGGCAATCCGTTGGACGTGGCGATGAACGGCGACGCCCTGCTCGCCGTTCAGGGGCCTGACGGCCAGGAAGCCTATACCCGCAGGGGTGATCTCAAAGTCAGCGACAGCGGACTGCTTACCACCGGCGACGGCTTGCCCGTGCTGGGCCAGGGTGGTCCGATCACCCTGCCGCAGATGGACAGCGTGTCGATCGCCAAGGATGGCAGCATCTGGGGCGTGCCCCAGGGCGGCGATCCGGCCAATCCGCAGCAGGTTGACAAGCTGAAGCTGGTCAATGCGACCGGGTCCAGCATCGCCAAGGGCACCGACGGCCTGTTCCGCGAAGTCAATGGTGGCGCCTTGCCCGACGACCCGCTTGCGACGGTCACCGGCGGTTCGGTCGAGGGATCGAACGTCAATGCCACGGCGGCGCTGGTCCAGATGATCGAAGCCAGCCGCGCCTGGGAAACCCAGGTCAAGATGATCGACACCGCCAAGCAGATGGATGACGGCGGCGCATCGCTCATGAAACTAGATGGTTAATTTTGGCACGCATCTTGCTGTGAATGACGCATGAGCATCCCCCCGGGGAGCCGCACGGAGATTGAACGATGAGCAACGCCGCCCTTCATGTCGCCCGCACCGGCCTTGACGCGCAGAACACGAAGATGCGCGTGATCGCCAACAACCTGGCGAACGTCAACACAACCGGCTTCAAGCGTGATCGCGCCGATTTCGAGACGCTGGCCTATCAGCAGATCGTGGCCGCAGGTGCCAATTCCGACAGCGAGAACAAGTTCGCCACTGGCCTCAACCTGGGCTCGGGCGTGTCGCTGCAGGGCACCAGCAAGATGAACACCCAGGGCACGCTGCAGGAAACCGGCAATGCTCTCGACATGGCGATCGAGGGCGCGGGCTTCTTCCAGGTGCAACGCCCTGACGGTTCGATCGCCTATACCCGCGCCGGCAATTTCAGCGTCACTGCCGAAGGCACTGTCGTTACCAGCGAAGGCCTGCCGCTGATCCCGCAGATCACCGTGCCCCAGGGTGCGACCTCCATCACCGTCGGCAATGACGGCACCGTGTCGGCCACGCTGCAGGGCGAGAGCGAACCGACCCAGCTCGGCCAGGTCGAACTGGCCAGTTTCATGAACTCGGCCGGGCTGCAGGCGATCGGCGGCAATCTGCTGGTCGAAACCGCCGCCAGCGGCACGCCGCAGGTCGGCGTGGCCGGTCTGGAAGGACGCGGCGCAATCCGGTCGGGCAATCTGGAAACCTCGAACGTCAACGTCGTCGAGGAACTGGTCGACATGATCGAGACGCAGCGCGCCTATGAGGTCAATTCCAAGATGATCAAGGCGACGGACGAAATGCTCCAATACGCCAATCAGAATATGTGAGGCGGTAGATGCGTATCATCTCCATCTCGCTCGCCGCGCTGGCCCTCGCCTCGCTGGCGGCGTCGCCGGCCGAAGCGGGCAAGAAGAAGCGCGACGTCGAGCGCGAATATTATGCGCCGACCGTCATCGCCCAGCCAGCAGCGCCGCAGGCCAATGGATCGATCTTCCAGGTCTCCACCGGCTATACGCCGCTCACCAGCGGCGCGCGCGCCGGCAATGTCGGCGACATCATCACGATCGTCCTGGTCGAGCGGACCCAGGCCACCAAGAGCAACAGCGCGGATACCAACCGCAGCGGCTCGATCGGACTCAACCCGCCGACCACCGGTCCGCTGTCCAAACTGTTCAGCGCCAGCGATGTGGCGATGAGTGGCCAGAACACCTTCACCGGCAAGGGCGCGGCAACCCAGTCCAACGCCCTGAACGGCGAAATCACCGTGACGATCGCGCAGGTCTATCCCAACGGCACGATGCTGGTGAAGGGCGAGAAGGCGCTGACGCTCAATCGCGGCGACGAGTTCATCCAGATCAGCGGACTGGTTCGCCAGGCCGATATCGGCCCGGACAACCGCATCCTGTCGACCCGCGTGGCCGACGCCAAGATCATCTACACCGGCAAGGGCGAGATCGCCCGCGCCAGCCGCCAGGGCTGGCTGCAGCGCTTCTTCTCGATGATCAGTCCCTTCTGATGGAGACCCGGACCGCCATGACACGCCTGTTCCGCTTCCTCCTGCCGCTGCTGGCGCTGATCGCGGCGCCCGCCGCCCATGCCGAGCGCGTCAAGGACCTGGGCACCTTCCAGGGCGTGCGCCCGAACCAGCTCACCGGCTATGGCATCGTCGTGGGCCTCGCCGGCACCGGCGACGACAGCATCGAATATACGGTGCAGGGCATGAAGGGCGTGGTCTCGCGCTTCGGCCTCACCCTGCCCGCCGGCGTCAATCCGGCGCTCAAAAATGCGGCTGCCGTACTCGTCACCGCCGACCTGCCGGCCTTTTCCAAGCCGGGCCAGCGGCTGGACGTCACCGTGTCGGCGATGGGCAAGGCCAAGTCGTTGCGGGGCGGTACCTTGATCATGACGCCGCTGCGCGGCGCCGATAACGAAATCTATGCGATGGCACAGGGCAATCTGGCCGTCGGCGGTCTGGGCGTGTCGGGCGCGGATGGCAGCCAGGTGTCGGTCAACATCCCGTCGGCCGGTCGCATTCCGGAAGGCGCCACGGTCGAACGTGCGGTCGCCACCGGTTTCGACACCGCGCCGACCCTGACCTTCAACCTGGCCGAAGCCGACCTGACCACCGCGCTGCGGGTTGCCGACGGCATCAACAAGACCTTCGGCGATCGCCGCGCGCGCGCGATGGACGCCGTGTCCGTCGCGATCGACGCGACGCCGGGCGCCGAGGAACGCATCCTGATGATGGGCATGATCGAGAATATCGAGATCACGCCCGCCGACGCCCCCGCCCGTGTCATCGTCAACGCCCGCACCGGCACCGTGGTCATCAATGGCGCGGTACGGATCCATCCGGCTGCGGTCGCGCACGGCAAATTGACCGTCAGCGTCAACGAAAGCCCCCGCGTGGTTCAGCCAGCACCCTTCAGCCAGGGTCGCACTGCGGTGGAGCAGTCATCCAGCATCAGCATCGACCAGGAAAAGAAACCTATGGTTAATTTTAAAGGTGGGGCGTCGCTGGCCGATATAGTGAAGGCGGTCAATGCCATCGGGGCTTCCCCGGCGGACATGGTCGCGATCCTGGAAGCGCTGAAACAGGCTGGCGCGATGAAAGCGGAACTGGTGGTGTTGTGATGCAGATATCGACGGTTTCCGGAACGAGCGGCCAGACCGCGTCATCCACGAACAAGGCGGGGCTGGAAAAGGCCGCGCAGCAGTTCGAGGCCATTTTCCTGCGCCAGATGATCGGCGCGATGCGTTCGGCCAGCCTTGCCGACGGGATCACCGATTCCAGCGCCAGCGACCAGTTCCGCGACATGGCCGATGCGCGCACGGCAGATTCCATGGCGACCAAGGGTAGCCTGGGCATTGCCGAACTGCTGTTGAAGCAATTTTCGCCCCCATCATCAGTCCCCGCGCCTGACGGGCCGACGCCGGCGGAGGGCGCATGAGCGATCTTTTCATCATCGGCGCATCGGGCACCCGCGCCTATCGCGCCGCCATGGCGGCGGTTTCGGAAAATATCGCCAACGCCAGTACCGACGGATTTGCCCGTCGGTCGGTGACGACGGTGGAATCCGGTTCGTCGACCGCCACCATGTCGATGTATATTTCCAAGGCAAATTTCGGCGGCACCCAGATATCCAGCGTCAACCGCGCCACCGATCCCTATCTGGACGCATCGGTGCGCATGACGTCGATGGCGCTAGGCAGTTCGACGGCCCGTCTGCGTTGGCAGAACGACATCGAAACCGCGCTCAACGATACCGGAACGGGCGTTGGCCAGTTGATGACCGGCATGTTCCAGAACATGGACAAGCTGGCGGCCAGCCCCAGCGATACCTCGCTGCGCGTGACCACGCTGGACAGCATTTCCCGCGTTGCCGAATCCTTCCGCCAGACGGCGGCGGACCTGGAAAATATCTCGGCCGGCATCAACACCGAAGCGCAGGCATCGGTGCAGACGATCAACCAGCAGCTGTCGGCGCTGGCAGACATCAACAACAGCCTGCTGCGGGCACAACCGGGCACATCGGCCTATGCCCAGTTGCTCGACAGCCGCGATTCCGCTCTGCAGACGCTATCGGGCAACCTCAATGTCACGATCGGCTTCGGCGCGCACGAGACGGCAGAGATCAGCTATAATGGCCAGACACTGGTATCGGGTGACAGCGCGGCCGCGCTGGCCGTCACGGCGTCGGATACGGACGGCCGCCTGTCGCTGTCCTTGAGCGATGGCACCGCGCTCACCGCACCGTCAAACGGGACGCTGGGTGGCCTTTTCGCATCGGCGGATACGACGGCGGAACGGCGGGCCAGCCTCGACACGCTGGCGGAACAGTTCGTTAACAACGTCAATAGCTGGCACGCACAAGGCGTGACGGATTCGGGCGCGGCCGGCGCGCCCCTGCTGTCCTATGGCGGCGGGGCGGCCAGCATAACGGCGCTGGATGTCGAACCGTCGGGCCTCGCCACGCGATCGGCCGATGGCACGCTGAACGGCAATCTGCTGACGGTGTCGTCGGTCCTGCGCGGCGCGGGCAGCGTCGAGCAGGGCTGGACCACGTTAATCACCAGCAACGCCAATCTGCTGACCGCAACCAAGGCGGAGAACACCACGGCGCAAAGCCGCAGCGACCAGGCGGTTGCCGCGCGCGAGGCCGTGAGCGGCGTCGATCTCGATATGGAAGCGGCCGACCTGCTGCGTCTGCAACAGGCCTATTCGGGCTGCGCCAAGGTGCTGCAGATCGCCAAGGAGACCGTCGATTCCATCCTGCAGATCATCTGACGGAAAAGGGGCTGAGACATGGTAGGCATCACCAACAAGATCCTGCTCGCCGAAATCCGTCGGCAGCAGCAACTGTCGCAGAGCATCGTCGACGGGCAGACGGCGATCTCCACCGGCGTGACCCTGACCAAGCCGTCCGACGACGCACTGGCCTGGGTCCAGGTATCCGACATTGGCCGCGCCCAGGCGCAGCAGTCGGCCTGGCAGACCAACGTCAGCTATGGCACGACCCGCGCAGGCAATGCTGAATCCAACCTTGAGGAGATGAACAATCTCCTCACACGCGCGCAGGAACTGGTGACATCGGCCCGCAACGGATCGCTGAACGACACCAGTGCCGCCGCAATCGCCGAAGAATTGAAGACGATCCGCACGACGATCGGCGAACTGCTCAACCAGAAGGACTATCAGGGCGTCTCTGTATTCGATGACGGCCAGAGCGTGCTGGTGCCGGTGAGCCGCGGCCTCAATTTGGCGGTGGTCGGAACCAAGCAGGAAATTTCCGAGGGCATCGACATCGACGGGACGCCGATGTCGATCGACGATATATTAGGCAAGGCCATCGATGCCGTGCAGGGCGGTTCGGACACGGACGTGGCCAGTGCGCTCGATGCGATTCTGGCAGGCCAGGATCGCATCGTGGTCGAACGCGCCAAGCAGGGCGTGCGCAGTGACAGGCTCGATGTCATCGGCACGCGGCTGACCGATGTCGACATGACGCTCGATGAGCGTCGCCAGTCGCTGGAATCGGCAGATCTGACCACGGTGATTTCCACGGTGAAGGCCCAGTTGCTGCAGTTGGAAGCCGCGCAGTCGGCCTTTGCCCGGATCAATCAACAGACGCTGTTCGATCTGATCAAGTGATCGCAAAAATGGGCCACGTCCTAAACCGGACGCTAACCAGGTCGTATTAACCAATCGACAGGCGTCACGTTCGACGCCGCGATTGGCGCCCCAAGGGGGCTCGTAGATTCGGGGATCACCATGTTCGCAGTTATCGGCCTCGTCGTCCTGATCGTCATGGTGTTTGGCGGGTTCATCTTCACCGGCGGCGATATCGGCCCGGTCCTGCACGCACTGCCGCATGAAATGCTGATCATCGGTGGCGCGGCTGTCGGCGCGCTCATCATCGGCAATTCAGGCGCGGATCTCAAGGCGCTGGGCGGCGGCCTCGCCAAGGTGTTCAAGGGACCGCAATATAAGAAGCAGGATTTTCTCGACTGCATCTTCCTGGTCAGCAAGCTGATGAAGACGCTGCGCGTCGAAGGGCCGGTGGCGCTCGAACCCCATATCGAGGATCCGGGCAGCTCCACCATCTTCACCGAATATCCCCGCCTGATGAAGGACAAGACGCTGATCCACCTGATCAGCGACACGCTGCGCCTGGTGGTGGTATCGTCCGGCACGCTCGATCCGCATGCGGTCGAGGAGGTGATGGACAACAGCCTCAAGACCCATCACCACGAAACGCTCAAGCCTGCAGACAATCTGCAGGGCCTGGCCGACGCCCTCCCTGCCCTCGGCATCGTCGCGGCGGTGCTGGGCGTGGTCAAGACCATGGGATCGATCGATCAGCCGCCCGCCATTCTGGGCGCGATGATCGGTTCGGCCCTGGTCGGCACCTTCCTGGGCGTGTTGCTGGCCTATGGCATGGTCAATCCGTTCGCCAATCGCTGCCGCAGCGTGATCGAGGCGGACGGCGCCATGTATCATGTCGTCAAGCAGATCATCATCGCCTCGCTGCACGGACATCCGCAACCGCTGGTGATCGAGGCCGCCCGCTCCAGCCTGACCCATGCGAACCAGCCGGCCTTCGCCGAAGTGTTTGACGGCATGCGGGGCAAATAAGCCATGGCCGAGAAGAAGCGCGGGGCGAACGAGCCCGAACCCCGGCCGATCATCGTCAAGAAGATCATCGTCGAGGGGCATGGCGGCCATCATGGCGGCGCCTGGAAAGTGGCCTATGCCGACTTCGTGACGGCGATGATGGCCTTCTTCCTGCTGATGTGGCTGCTAGGCGCGACCACCGAGAAGCAGCGCAAGGCGCTGGCCGATTATTTCACCCCGACGCTGGTCGAGCTGAAGATGAATTCGGCCGGGTCGACCGGCATGTTCGGCGGTGACAGCCTGATGGCGAAGGAAAATTATCCCACTACCGGTGGCCAGGGCAATCTGGCCATCACCATCCCGCGCGACGCCACTGGCACCAAGGATCAGGGCGGCAAGGCGATGCGGGCGGCCGATCGCCAGAAATTCGAGAAGATCAAAAAGCAGCTTGAAGACCGCATGTCCAAGAAGGGCCTTGCGAATCTGCGCAAGAATGTGCGCTTCACCGAGACCCGGGAAGGGTTGCGCATCGACCTGATCGACGAGGCCGATTTCGCGATGTTCCGGTCGGGTACCGATCAGTTGGTCCCCGAAGCCCGGGCTCTGATCGCCGAAGTGTCGGACGCGCTGCAGACCATGCCCAACCCGCTGATCGTGCGCGGCCATACTGATGGCCTGCCCTATGCCTCGGGGCGGACCATGAACAACTGGATGCTGTCGTCCGCGCGCGCCGAAACGACGCGCAAGGCGCTGGCTGACACCGGCATTCCAAACAGCCGCTTTGCCCGGATCGAAGGCGTCGCCGATCGCGAGCCCTTCGTGAAGACCGACGTCTATGACCCGCGCAACCGGCGCATGTCGATCATCCTGGGCTGGACCCGGGGCGGCGGCAGCGACAATAGCGACAGCGAGGAACAGGATGCCGAAACCCAGGCGGCGATCAAGGAGCGGGATAATCCGCAACGCGTTGCCCGCGAACAGATGCAGAAGCTGGATATGGGCGGCACGGCCCTGCCGGCCGGCGCGGCGCTGATCAATCCGACGGCGGCGGGCACATCATCCAAGCCGGGCAAGCATTAAGGAAAGGGGCCGCCCCGAAGGTCGAGGCGGCCCCTTTCCGGTGCGAACCCGCCCGGTCATTCCAGATAGGTGGCGCGCAGTGCCGCAATGTCGACCTTGGTAAGGCCAACCACCTTCTCCAGATAGGCATCGACGGAGCCATAACGCTGATCGATCGCGTCAAAAGCGAAAGCGAGCAGAGGCTTGCCATCGGGCGTTTTCAATATCTGCGGTTTCGCCGCCGCCGGATTGGCATGATAGCGGGCGAACATTTGGGCCGCGACATTGTCCGGAAAGGCGTTGGGATCGATCTTGCCCATCTCATATTCGGGTCGACGATATTGGGTGGAAAGATGATAATCTGCGATGATCACATCGCGCGGCACGGCGAGGGCCGACAAGATCATGGCGGCGGCAAAGCCGGTGCGATCCTGTCCCGCCGAACAGTTGAAGACGACCGGCCCTTCCTTCGCGAGCAGCCGCCCGAAAAGCAGGCGTAATTGTGGTGCCAGCATTTCGGGCATGGCGGAATAGAGGCCGGCGCCATTGCCGGCCGTACCCGCTGCCCCCGTGCCGCTGGCCGCCGGGCGCATCGCCGCCATCAGCGTCGCCATCGAATAGCCGACGGCATGATAGGGAACCCCCTCGATCTTCGTGGGAGCAAGCTGGCGCTCCTCGCTGGAGCGCAGGTCGACCATGTTGGCCAGGTGCAGGCCGCCTATCAGCTTCGCATCGGCATCCGAAATCAGCGGCGTCGCACCGGAGCGATAGATCATGCCCCAGCGGACATGCTTGCCACCTGCGCCCACATAGCCGCCAACATCCCGAAAATTGGAGCCGTGATCGAGCGGCACGAGACGTTCCGAAACGCGCAGGGTCGCGCCGCTCCGATGGTCGCGCACCAGAAAATAAGGGCGCGTGCCGGCCGGCACGGTTTGTTCGTAAGTGCCATCCCCGTCCAGGCGCGACACCAATATTGCCCTATTGACGGGCACGTCCGCGCCATCCGCCATGTAGACATCGACCATGCCTGCGTCGGCCCAGCTGAGCTTTAGCCGATCCGGAGCAATGCGTTCGACCTGCGCGCCCGTGACCGTCCCGGCAGACGCCGATACCGGCACGAGCAGCAGTGCCAGCGCGACTGCGGCACCATATGTCCTCTTCATCCGGACCCTCTCCATGACATTATTATGACAGTCACAGCAAAGCATCGCCCAGGTCGCACGGCAAGAGCAGCCAGCAGCCAGCGGCGTGGCGATATCAGGCCGGGAGGACGAGGCTGGCTTCGAGGCCGCCGCCGGGGCGGTTGGCGAGCTGGAGCGCGCCGCCATGTTCGGCCATGATTGCACGGACGAGCGCGAGGCCAAGGCCAGCGCCGCCGGTCTCGCGGTTGCGCGAGCCTTCGAGCCGGGTGAAGGGCTCCATCATCTCGCCCATCTTCTCCTCGGCAATGCCGGGGCCTTCATCGGCGACGACGATGCGGATCATGCCGTCCTGATGCTGGACGCTGACATGGGCGCGGTCGCCATAGACGATGGCATTTTCGATCAGGTTGCGCAGAGCCCGACGGATCTGCTGGGCGCGGACGAAGGCGACGGCGCGATCGCTGTCGATCATGTCGACCGGTGACCCCAGTTCGATGAAATCCTCCACGACAGCGTCGGCGAGCGAGGTGAGGTCGACCTTCTGCGCCGCCTCGCTGCTGCGGCCGGCGCGGGCGAGCGAGAGGATGTCGTCGAGCATCCGGTTCATTTCCTCGATCGTCTCGGACATGCGGGCGCGCTCGCCATCATCCTCGACCGATTCGGTGCGGACGCGCAGCGATGCGAGCGGCGTGCGCAGATCATGGCCGATGGCGCCCAGCATCCGGTCCTTCTCGTCCAGCATGGCTATGATGCGGGCGCGCATGGCGTTGAAGGCGGTGGTAAGCTGGCGCACGTCGCCCGGCCCGCTTTCCTCGACCGGATCGGCCAAGCCGGTCCTGGCGAACTGGCGGGCGGAACCGGTGAGCTGCTTGAGCGGGCTGGCGAAACGGCGCCCCATCCAGAGCAGGGGGATAAGGACGATGACGTAGAGGATCAGCGTCTGGGCGACCAGCCAGCCGCCAAAGCGTGGCGGGCGGCTGCCGATGCGCGCCTCCGTCGACAGCCATTTGCCCGGCTCATATTCGACAGCAAGGGTCAGGCGACCGACACGATGGTCGCGCGGCGCTTCCCCGGTGGCGCGGCTGCGTATCTGTTCCCAGCGGCGCAGCGGCATGATGCGGCTATCCTCGGCCGCGGCGATCGCATGGACGGTGAGGCCGATATCCTCGAACATGGCGGCGGCGCGCGCCTCGACATCGGGGCGCGGCTTGCCGGTCAGGGTCGGGCGCGTCGTTGAAAAATCGACATTGCGACGATCCCGGTCACGATCCTCGCCCTGTTCCCGATTGTCCCGCCCCGGCCAGCGATCGGGCCGGACATCGAGCGCGTTGATGACGCGATAGACGACCGGCGCGGTCTGGCTGGTCAGCTCGACCCGGTTGCGTTCGCGCAGCAGCAGGCCGAAATTGATCGCCTGCGCCACGAACAGCGCGATCGCGACCAGGACGATGATCTGTCCAACCAGGCTTTGCGGCCAAAGGCGCAATTGCTTCACAGTTTGCGGACCTCCGCCGACAAAGTGTAGCCGCCGCCCCAGACGGTCTTGATCAGCGTCGGGTTCTTGGCATCGGGCTCGATCTTCTTGCGCAGGCGACTGATCTGGTTGTCGATCGCCCGGTCGAAGGCATTGGCCTCGCGCCCCTGGGTGATGTCGAGCAACTGGTCGCGGCTGAGCACCTGATTGGGCCGGGTGGCGAAGGCCATCATCAGATTATATTCGGCGGTCGAGAGGGGCAGAGAGACGCCCTCGGCATCGACCAGGGTGCGTTCCTGCGTCTTCAGCAACCAGCCGGCAAAGGCATAGGTGGCGCCGTCAGGCGCGGTGACGCGCTGGCCGCCGGTGGCGACGCGGCGGAAGATCACCTTGATACGGGCGACCAGTTCGCGCGGCGAAAAGGGTTTGAGCACATAATCGTCCGCCCCCATTTCCAGCCCGACGATGCGGTCGGTCTCTTCGGAGCGGGCGGTGAGCAGGATCACCGGAATCTCGCTGGTCTCGCGGATGTGGCGACAGAGCGACAGGCCATCCTCGCCAGGCATCATGATGTCGAGGATGACGAGGTCGATGGCATTGGCGGCCAGACGCAGCCGCGCCTCCGCCGCATTCTCGACCGCCGTCACGCGGAAGCCGTTGCGGGAGAGATATTGGGCCAGCGGCTCGCGGATCGATCGCTCGTCATCGACGAGCAGGAGATGGGGACGTTCGCTCATTTTGCCTGTCTGTCATGCCGGGGGACGGGTTGGAAGGGCGAAGGCAGGGGAACCTTCGCCCTTCCCCCTTGGGACGATCGACTGGAGCGGGGCGCTAGGGGGAAAAGCCCCGCTCCGGATCGTCGGCGCTGTCAGCCGATCAGTTGGCCGGCGGCGGAGGCGGCGGTGCCTGGTCGGCGCCGGGGCCACGGCCCGGACCACGATCATGGCCGCGCCCCGGACCACGCATCGCCTGGCGGGCCGCCTTCATTTCCTCGGCCGTGACCTTGCCGTCCTTGTTGGCGTCGGTCTTGTCGAACATGGCGAGCGGGCCGGCCATGAATTCCGCCTTGGTCATGGTGCCGTCCTTGTCGGCATCACCGAAGCCGGGGCCGCCGTGCATCATGCCGCGACCCGGGCCACCATGGCCACGCCCGGCCCAGCGCTTGCCGTCGGGGCCGCCGGGCTTGCCGGCTTCAGGGCCGCGATCGGCGCGCGGCTGGTGGCCGGCCTGGAACTCGGCCTTGCTGATCTGGCCATTCTTGTCGGTGTCGAGCGCGGCGAAGCGTTCGTCCAGGCGCTGCTGACGGCGGATGTCGCGATCCTCCTTGGTCAGCTTGCCATCCTTGTTGGCGTCAAGCTTGGCAAAGCGGGCTTCGAGCGCAGCGGTCAGTTCCGCCTTGGTGAGGGTGCCATCCTTATTGGCATCGGCCATCATCATTGGGCCGCCACGCATGCCGCGCGGACCTGGACCACCATCCTGCGCGAAGGCGACATGGGTGGCCGCCAGCCCGCCGACGAACAGCGAACCGACCGCGACGGTGGTGAAGAATTTGCGGAGCATTGGGTCTTTCCTTCCAACTTCAGTCGTGGATGGCGTGTCGACCATCCTTGTCGTCGCTTATCGGCAAGACTTGTCCCGCAACTTTGTCATGTCACCCAATAGTTTGTCGCAATTTGTATCGGGTAGGAAAGAGAAAGGCCCCGGCCCGCCCATGTGCGGACCGGGGCCTTCCCCGAAACATCAGTGCCGCGCGAAATCAAAGCCCGTCGCGGCGACCCAGCAGGCGCAGGCGCAGCGCATTGAGCTTGATGAAGCCCGCCGCGTCGCGCTGGTCATAGGCGCCGGCGTCGTCCTCGAAGGTCACGACCTTCTCGCTGTAGAGCGTGTAGGGCGACTTGCGGCCGACGACATAGACGCCGCCCTTGTACAGCTTCAGGCGGACCGTGCCGGTCACCTTTTCCTGGCTATGGTCGATCGCGGCCTGGAGCATCTCGCGCTCGGGCGAGAACCAGAAGCCGTTATAGATCAGCTCGGCATATTTGGGAGCCAGCTCATCCTTCAGATGGGCAGCGCCACGGTCGAGCGTGATCTGTTCGATGCCGCGATGGGCCAGGTGATAGATGGTGCCGCCCGGCGTTTCATACATGCCGCGCGACTTCATGCCCACGAAGCGGTTCTCGACCAGGTCGAGACGGCCGATGCCATGCTTGCGGCCATATTCGTTGAGGGTTTCGAGCAGCGTCGCGGGCGACATGGCGATGCCGTTGATCGCGACGCCGTCGCCACGCTCGAAATCGACCGTGATATATTCGGGCGCGTCGGGCGCGTCTTCCGGGTTGACGGTGCGCGAATAGACGAAGTCCGGGGTTTCCTCCCACGGATCCTCCAGTACCTTGCCCTCGGAGCTGGTGTGCAGCATGTTCGCGTCGGTCGAGAAGGGGCTTTCGCCACGCTTGTCGCGCGGGATCGGAATCTGATGCTGTTCGGCGAATTCGATCAGCCGGGTGCGGCTGGTGAGATCCCATTCGCGCCAGGGGGCGATCACCTTGATGTCGGGCTGAAGCGCGTAATAGCCCAGTTCAAAGCGGACCTGATCATTGCCCTTGCCGGTGGCGCCATGGCTGACGGCGTCGGCACCCAGCATCTTGGCGATCTCGATCTGGCGCTTGGCGATCAGCGGACGGGCGATCGAGGTGCCGAGCAGATAGAGGCCTTCATAGAGCGCATTGCCGCGCATCATCGGGAAGACATAATCCTTCACGAATTCCTCGCGCAGGTCGTCGATGAAGATATGCTCTTCCTTGACGCCCATCAGGCGGGCCTTGGCGCGGGCGGGTTCCAGTTCCTCGCCCTGGCCGAGATCGGCGGTGAAGGTGACGACTTCGCACTGATAGGTCTGCTGCAACCATTTCAGGATCACGCTGGTGTCGAGGCCGCCCGAAAAGGCGAGGACGATACGATTGATCTTGTCGGACATGGTGGGCGACTCTTCTGCAGGCCAATGATGGCGTGGGATATAAACCGCGCGCCGGTAACAGGCGGGACGGGCCAGCGCAACAGCGCGGGGGTGCCTGTTGGAGACTGCGGGCCTTAACTTCCCATATTTCCCGCAGATTTTGACATAATCTTGCTGGACGCTGATCCTATCGAAAAGCGCAGCCTTCTTTCCTGCCCCATGCTTCTAACGGCAAATGTTGGCTGTAGGACAGGCATGGCAAAGGGGACGATGGCAGGCCATCATCCCCTTCCCCATCAGATCAGTGCGCCGATCAGTTGGTGCGCGGCTTGAACAGGCCCGGACGGGCACGATCGCTGCCGAAGCGATAGACAGTCTGGCTGCGATCAGGCGCCGGGGCGCTGGCCTGGGTCGCAACCGGCGCAGTGCGGGCGACCGGATCGGCCGTGCGGAGCGCCTGCCGCTGGGCGAGCAGGAAATGGGCGCGGCGGCGGCGGTTGCGCTGGGTCAGGAAGGGATTGTCGCGGCTGGGCGCAGCGGCAACCATCGCTTCGACATCATTGCTCGGCGCGGCTGCAGCCAGCGGAGTGCGCGCCGCGACTGGAGCGGCGGGCGCCAGCGGCAGAGGTGCCGGGGCCGGGCCAGCCGCAATCGGCGCGACCGCTTCACGCTGCGCCTCGACACGCTGGCGGCGGCGACGGACGATGGCGGTGGCGCCAAGGCCGACCAACAGCAGCGAACCGCCACCCAGCGCCAGCAGCAGCGCCGGATCGATCAGGGCCGAGGGCTGCTCGGCTGGTGCTGCAGCCGTCGCCGGCTCTGCAGCAGGGGTAGCCGCGACCGGTTCCGGGGCCGGCGTTGCGGCCGGCGCTACAGGGACAGGCGCTACAGGGGCAGGCGCTTCGGTGCGCTCGACAACCGTCGGAGCTGAAGCAGGCATCGGGGCCGAAGCAGGCGCCGCCCGGCGGGCTTCCGCACGGCTAGGCGCCGGTGCGGCCGAAGCAGCGCGGCTTTCCTGCACGGCGGGCGCTTCAGCCTGCGGCTCCGGAGTCGGCGGGGTTTGCTGCACGACCGGCTGGCTGGGCGCGAAGACCGGCGCCGCCGGGGTGGCAGGCGCTGCAGGTGCGGCCTGCGCCGCCGGCATTGCCGGGGCGATGTCGACGGGTGCAGCAGGCGGCGTTGTGGACGCGGCCGGCGGGGGCGTCATGACTTCCTGCGCCAGCAGGGGCGTTGCGGACAATGCCAGGACAGCGGCGATCGCGGCCGAGGCGGGACGGATGGATCGAATATTATTGGTCATAGCGATAGATCAACCGCCGACCATCCCCATTCGCCTCAAGCACATCCTCAAATGCGGGACGATCTGTTTACCAATATAGATGAACTGAAAAATATATGACAAACATGAATATACGTTCATTTTGAAAATGAACAAAAGATTTACATCATCACTTCATATCAGCAATCATCTCCGCCCAAATCATTCCCCCCTTCAAGACGCGCACCATCCAACAGGGATGCCTTTCGACGTTCTTCCTGCTCATCGGAGACTTTCTGCGCCTTTGTACGGCCGAACTTCGCCCGATTGGCGTCTGCCGTGCGCACCTTGTCGGCCCGATCCCTGGCCTTGCGCGCGAGACGAAAATTAATGACGTTGCTCATCTTCCACCCTTCCCATTATGGGGGATAGTGCCACACAGACCCAGGGCGACACCAGTCGCCTTTGGCCCAGGGCGACACCAGTCGCCTTTGGCCCGGCCCCATAGGAAAACCATGCCCAGCATCCACGACGTCGCTGCCCTCGCCAAAGTCTCGATCAAGACGGTGTCCCGCGTTGTCAACAAGGCGCCCAACGTCAGCGACGAACTGCGCGAGCGGGTGAATGCGGCGATCGAGCAGCTGGGATATCGCCCCAACCAGTCGGCGCGGCGGCTGGCGGGCGGGCGATCCTTCATGATCGCCTATCTCTACAGCAACCCCGCCCCCAGCTATACCAGTGGCATCCAGTCCGGCGCCGCCGCGCGGTGCCGCGAGTTGGGCTATCATCTGGTGGTGGAACCGATTTCGGACAGTGGCGAAGAACGGATCGAGGTGCTGGACCGGCTGGTCGCCGCCTTGCGCCCCGACGGCGTGTTCCTGGTCCCGCCGCTGTCGGACGATGCGCAACTGTTGGCGCGGCTGGCGGCGTTCAAACTGCCCTGCGCCCGGATCGCCGGATCGAGCGACGCGGGCAGCATCAACATGCCAACACCCGAACACAGCGGCGGACGCATGGTCGCCGATCATCTCGCCAGCCTGGGCCACAAGCGGATTGCCGTCATCACCCCGCCTGCGACCCACAAGGCGGCGTTGGAACGGGTTGCCGGCTTTCGCGACGGGCTGGCCGCCGCAAATCTGCCGATCGATGAAAGCCTGTTCGTTGCCGGCCGGTTCGACTTCGCATCCGGCATCGCCGCCGGCGCGACGTTGCTGAACCTGCCCGAACCGCCGACCGCCATCTTCGCCAGCAATGACGATATGGCTCTGGGCGTATTGACGCTTGCCCATGACATGGGGCTGCGCGTGCCCGAAGATCTGTCGGTCGCCGGCTTTGACGATACGCCCGCGAGCCTGACCAGCTGGCCGCCGCTGACGACGGTACGCCAGCCGCTGGAGCATATGGGCCGCGCCGCGATCGACGCGCTGGTGACCGATGCGACCGGCGCGCCGGCCTTCCTCTTTTCCCTGGTCGCGCGCGGCAGTACCGGCCCAGTCCCCCGATAGCCCGTCCGGTGCAGCGCACCGACGGAATGGCGTTGCGCGAAGCGTAGCGATATGCTGAGGCTGTCGGCGATTTCCCGGGCGTGATATTCCATGAACATGCACATTCTTCTGGTCGAAGATGACAAGCAGTTGCAGCGGCAACTGGTCGCTCAACTGTCGCAATTCGGGCATGAGGTCGAAACGGCGGACGACGGACCGGCGGCCTTGTCGATCGTGGGCCAACAAGCCTTCGACATCATCATCCTGGACTGGATGCTGCCCAACATCGACGGCATTACCGTGCTACGCCAACTGCGCGAGGCCGGCATGAACCTGCCGATCCTGATGCTGACCGCCTTGGGACAGGTGTTCGACAAGGTCGAAGGCTTCAACGCCGGCGCCGACGACTATGTCGTCAAGCCGGTCGATCCGCTGGAACTGAATGCCCGGCTGCTGGCCCTGTTGCGCGCGCGGCGCGCGAACGAGCAACCGACCGACACGATCAGTGCGGGCGATATCGTGATCAGCCCGTCCCGGCTGCGGGCGTGGCGCACTGGCGTGGCGCTGACCCTGTCGCAAACCGAGTTCAAGCTGCTGCTGGAATTGGTCCGCAACGCCGGCACGATCATGACCCGACCGATGCTGATCGAGCGTATCTGGGGTCATGACTTCGTGCCCGCCACCAATATCGTCGAAGCGCACATCCGGCATTTGCGGGTGAAGTTGCTGGAGCATGGCGACGATCCGATCAGTACGCAGCGCGGCCTGGGCTATATGCTGCGGGCATGATCGGCCGTCCGCTTTCGCTGCGGGGGTTGACGATCGCCTTTCTGACCCTGTTCCTGGCCGCCACGCTGTTTGCTGGTGCAGGCACCTTCTTCGCCACGCTGTCCGCGATCAATAGCCTGGTCGACCGCAGGATCGAGGCCGAGAGTCAGGCGCTGGCGCCCACCGGCATGAAGGTCAGGCGCGCCGCCCTGGAACAGCGCATTCGCGCGCTGGCAGGCCAGCGCGACACCGGCGACCTGGGTCTGCTGCTGACCGACGACAAGGGCCATTGGATCGCGGGCAATGTGCGGGCGACGCGGACGTTGCCATTGGGATTTTCTTCCCTCAACCGGCAGGACCGGATCGAGGGACTGAGCGCCGGGCGCGCGCTGGTGCGGGAGGTTGGTGACGGATTGCGGCTCGCCGTGTTCGCCGAAACCGAGCCGATCGACGATTATTTTGCGGCACGGCGGCGCATCTACCTGACCGGCTTTGGCGCGATCATCATTGTCGTGCTGGCAGGATTATTGCTGTTTCGCCAACTGGTCGGTGCGCGGATCGAACAGATGCGGATAACGGCGGAATCGATCATCGAAGGCGACCTGTCCCGCCGGGTGCCGATCGCCGGGGACGGCGGCGAGTTTGACCGACAGGCGGCAGCCTTCAACCACATGCTCGACCGCATGAACATGTTGATGGCGGAGATTCGCAACGTCACCAATGATATTTCGCACGAACTGCGCACGCCCCTGGCGCGACTGCGCAACGAATTGGCCTTGCTGGAAGATCGGGTTGAAGCCGGCCCGATCCGGCCCGAACTGCGCTTGGCGACCGAACAGGCCGACGAACTGCTGACAATGTTCGGGGCGATGCTGCGTATTGCCGAGATTGAGAGCGGATCGCGCCGCGCCGGCTTCGCACCGCTGGATCTGAACGGGCTGATCAACGAAATCGTCGAGATGGTGGCGCCCCTGGCCGAGGAGAGCGGGCATCATATCCGGATCGGCCGGAACGATAGCGTGCGGTTGGTGGGCGATCGCCAATTGCTCTCGCAACTATTGGCGAATTTGCTGGAGAATGCCATCCGGCACACGCCCGCCGGAACGGACATAGACATAGCGGTCGAGCGGCTGGCGCGTGGCATCGCGATTGTCGTCACCGATAATGGGCCGGGCATTCCGGCCGAACAGCGCGCCATTGCCCTGCGCCGCTTTGGACGGCTGGATCGCAGCCGGCCGGCCAGCGGCCATGGGCTGGGCATGCCTTTGGCGGCGGCGATTACGCGGCTGCATCATGGCACATTGACACTGGAGGATGCCGTGCCGGGGCTGCGGGTGGCGATCACCCTGCCCCTGCCCGAACCGATGACCACCTAGACGCGAAAAGGCCGGCGCGACGATTGCCCGTCGCGCCGGCCTTTCGATGGTCCGGACCTTTAGAACTTCACGGTCGCATCGGCACCGAAGGTGCGTGGCGCGTTGAAATTGCCATAGTCGCCCAGGATATTGTTGACGCTGCCGGTCGACACGCTGGTCGTCGGCGCTCCCGGCAGGCTGTTCGACGGGTCGCGGCGATAGACATATTGTTCATCGAACAGGTTGCGGCCCCAGATGCCCAGCGTCAGCTTGCGGCCATAACCGACATCGATATCCGCCAGCGAGATACGGCCGTTGAAGATCAGCGACGCATCATTCTTGGTGGCATATTGGTCGAAGGTCTGGGTCGCCTGCGAATAATTGCCGTCGATGTGGAAACGCAGATGCGCGTCGCCGCCATGGACCGGCAGGTCATAGTCGGCCGAGCCGCTGGCCGCGTTGCGCGGCGTGAACACCACGTAGAAGCGCTGGTCGACCGTGGTCGATGCGCCGTCCGTGCCGGTATAGGTGATCGGCACCAGCGGGATCTTGGTATAGGTATAGGCGTAGGAGGCGTTCAGCGTCAGGCCTTCGACCGGGTTCAGGGTCAGGTCGGCCTCGACACCCCGGATCTTGGTGGTGCCGGCGGCATTGATGGTGACCAGATTGTTGAAGTTGGAGCCGTTGAACGGCTGGATCGAGCTGATGTCGACCTGGCTGTCCTTGCGGTCCATGATGTAGGCGGCCAGGTTGAAGCGCGCCTTGTGATCCCAGAAGTCCGACTTCAGGCCGACTTCATAGGATTTCACGTCTTCCGGATCGAACGCCTGATAATTGGCCGTGCGCGAGCTGGCGCCCCCGGCGCGATAGCCGGTGGCATATTTGGCATAGACATGGACGTCGTCACTGACGTCATAGGCCAGGGTCGCCATCGGGTTGAAGCGGTTCCAGCTTTCGTCGAGCGGCTGATAGCCGGCCGCGGCCGCGGCGGCGGTATTCACGTCATAATTGACGTTGCGCGAATAGTGCAGCACGCCCTTCTTGTCGTCATGCGTGTAGCGACCACCGACGGTCAGGTGCAGCGCGTCGGTCGCGTTCCAGGTCAGCTGGCCATAGGCGGCATAGCTTTTCGACCAGACTTCCGAGGCGCGGTCGATCGAGCGACAGCCCACGTCCGACCCGAAGCCGCCCGATCCGGTGCAGCTGTTGAGGATGGTGTAGACCGCCTGGCCAGCGCTGTTGAGATAGACGCCGTTCGAGTTTGGCGTCGCCGCGTCATCGCTGACATGTTCGTTGAAATAATAGAGGCCGGCGACATAGTCGATCTTGCCGACGGTGCCGACCGCCTGGATTTCCTGGCTGAACTGGCGCTGGCGCAGATCGGCCAGGCTGTAGCGGCTGAAGGCGCAGGGCGCGGCCTGGGTGCAGGCCGAGGTCAGGTTGACGACGGGGACGCGATGGGCGCCGCCGCTATTATCCCACTGGGTCGCATCGACGCCGCGCCAGGCGGTGATCGAGCGCAGTTGCAGTTCGGGCAGCGCGTCCCACTTCAGATTGTTGGTAAAGCCATGGGTCTTGTCGATGCTGGGCTGCTGCGGCACGCCGATGTCGGCGGTCTTCATGCGGGTGTCGCCATTGACCACCACGCCGGGCAGCAGCGGCTTCACCGTGCCGGTCAGGTTGGTGTAGCTGGTGCCCGGCAGGGCGCAGGCCGGCTGGGAAGCCTGGGTGCCGGCGGCGCAGCCATTGGGATTATAGTTCAGCAACTGGCTGTAAAAGGGCGTGTTGGCATCACGCGCGACATCATAGGCAAAGTCGTTGGTGATGGTGCTGGTCGGCTGCCAGCGGACGGCGGCACGGAAGCCCTTGCGGTTATAATAGTTCCAGCCGGTCTGGCCTTCGAGCGGATCCTTGGTGGTGGCGTCCTGATGCTGGATGATGCCGTCCAGCTTGACCGAAAAGCCCGCGACCTTGGGCAGGTTGAGGTGGAAGTCGCCGGTGGCGCTGCCATAATTGCCCATGCCCGCGTCGATCTGGCCGCCCCATTCGCCGGTCGGCGCCTTGCTGACGATGCTGAGCGCGCCGCCTTCGGTATTGCGGCCGAACAGCGTGCCCTGCGGCCCCTTGAGCACTTCGATGCGTTCGACGTCGAACAGGCCGGCGTTCAGGCCGTGCTGGCGACCGATATAGACGCCGTCGATATAGATGCCGACGCCCTGTTCGCGCGCGGGCTGGTTGGCGTCGAGCGGCACGATGCCGCGAATGCCGATGGTGAGTGCGCTCTGGCGCGCCTCGAAGGTCGCGACGCGCAGCGAGGGGACGGCGCCGTCAGCCAGGTCATAGAGGCTCTGGACATGGCGATCCTTCAGCGTCGCATCACCCAGGACCGCCATCGAGATCGGCGTTTCCTGCAGGTTGGTCTCACGCTTGGTCGCGGTGACGACGATCGTGCCGAGGCCGGAATCGTCGGGTGCGGCTTCAACTGCGGGGGCAGCATCGGCCGCAAAGGCGGTCGAGGCGATGACGCACCCCAGCGCCGATCCAGCGAGCAGCATGCTGCGCGCGATATTATTTAACAGCATGAAATATAACCCCTTTTTGATGATTCACTCATTTGTCAAAGGGGCAGATATGGCGTCTTCAAGACAGTTAGATTTAAGATTGAAGACATGGTCCGAGCCAAGCCTTCATCTTCATTTCATTTTTGCGTCAATCATTTGAAAATCGGCGCGAATCTCCCGGGAGCGAATATGGAAAATCTTTTGCCCGACGGCAGGACGCGCAACGGATGACGTTGACGAGCCATTGCGGATTTCGTCTAGCCGATCCGTTCCAATACCGGCAAAGGCGTCTGCCAGACGCCGCCGACGGGCAACCGATCATTGGTTAACCAAAGGCTCATCTGTCCGCCCTAGGATCTGCCCGCATGTCTGACCTGTCCGACCTCATAATCAGCGCGATCATCCGCTATGCCTGGTGGAGCGGTCCGATCATCGGCCTGCTGGCTTTTTTCGAATCGCTGGTGGTCATCGGCCTGTTCGTTCCGGCAATCGCAACGATGGTCGCGGTCGGCGGGCTGATCGGTGCAGGTTTCGTGGACCCCGCCCCGGTCTTTGCCTGCGCGGCGATCGGCGCGATCCTGGGCGACTGGCTATCCTATGCGCTCGGCCGATCGGTCGGCCCCGCCATTTATCGCCATCGCTGGCTGCGCGGGCATCAATTGGCCTTCGCCCGCGCGCGCCTGTTCTTCCGGCGCTATGGCTTCATCGCCGTGCTGATTGGTCGCTTCCTGGGTCCAATCCGGTCGACCGTGCCGGTTGTCGCCGGGGCAGTGAAGATGCCGCACATCCCGTTCCAGATCGCCAACATCCTGTCTGCCCTGCTGTGGGTACCGGCATTGCTGCTGCCCGGCTATTTCGCCGGTGGGCGGCTGGCGCAATTTGATTTCGCAGCCGATCACCTCATGCTGGCAGCCATCGCCCTGTGCAGCGTACCGTTGCTGATGGGATGGATTGCCCTGCGCCTCCTCAACAAGCCCCGCCTGCGCAACAGGACCACTGCGACGGCGTCCTGACCCCATAAACGGACTCATTCCGCCGCATCGGCAAGCGCATGGGTAACCGGCCTGCCGGTCAATTCCTCCGGCGCGAAGTCGTCGACGGCAATGATGTCGGCCACGGCCTTGTCGGCGACCTGCAACTGCGCCAGTTCCTGATCCGTGAGCAAGCCGCGTGCCTGCGCGCTGCGCCAGTCCCGGATCTTCGCCTTGCGCAGCCGGTCGTGGATCGGCTGGGTATCGACCGTCAGACGGAAGGCCTCGGTCAGGCGCGCGACCGGCTCCTCGGCCGCACCGATGAAGATATTGTCGACCAGCCGATCGCGCGCCGGATTGGGTTCCAGGATGATGGCGGCACATTGCCGGACCGTCCGATCGCTGGCCCCCGACCGGCGACGGCCATAGGGCAGCAGGAACAGCCGCAACATCCAGCCGACCGGGCGCGCCGGGAAATTGGCGATGATTTCGGCAAAACGCTGCTCGATCGTCGCGAAGCCATTGTCCATACACCATGTCAGCAGGGGGAAGTCGGTATCTTGACGGCCTTCATCCTCCCAGCGCTTGAGCGCGCCGGAAAGGAGATAGAGTTCGGACAATATGTCTCCAAGCCGCGCCGACAGCATTTCGCGCCGTTTGAGCTCACCGCCCAGCGTCAGGAAGGCGATGTCCGACAGAAAGGCGAATCCCGCGGCATAACGGCTCATCTGCCGATAGAAGCGCGTGGCGCGTCCGGCCCGCGGCGCAGGCGCAAACAGACCGCCGCTCCAACTGCGTGCAAAGGCCCGAATCGCCGTCTTGAGTGCATGGCCGACATGCTTCCACAGCACCGCGTCAAATTCGGCCAAGGCCCGCGTCCCATCCGCTTCGCCGATGGCACGGATTTCCTGCAACAGATAGGGATGGGACCTGATCGCCCCCTGACCGAACACCATCAGGCTGCGGGTCAGGATATTGGCGCCCTCCACAGTGATCGCCACCGGAATCGCGCGATAATGATTGCCCAGATAATTATGCGGCCCATCGATCACCGCCTTGCCGCCATGCACGTCCATCGCATCGTTGATGACGACGCGCATCCGCTCGGTCGCGTGGAGCTTGAGGATCGAGGAGATAACGGCGGGGTGATTACCCTGATCAAGGCCGGCGCAGGTCAGGCGGCGGGCACCATCGAGCAGATAGGCATTGGCGGCAATCCGGGCCAGCCGCTCCTGCACCCCCTCGAACCGGCCGACCGGCAGGTTGAACTGCGATCGAACACGGGCATAGGCACCGGTCGTATGGGCGGCGAAGGCCCCAGCCGCCGCCGAGAGCGACGGCAGGGAAATACCCCGCCCGGCAGCCAGCGCGCTCATCAGCATCTTCCAGCCCTGACCAGCCCGCTCAGGTCCGCCGACGATATTGTCGAGCGGAATGAAGACATCATGCCCTTCATTCGGTCCGTTCTGGAAACTCTGCATCGAGGGAAGATGGCGCCGTCCGATCACGACCCCGGGCAGATGCGTCGGCACCAGCGCGACCGTGATGCCGCGCTCGGCCTGCGCGCCAAGAAGATGGTCGGGATCGCGCAACTTGAAGGCGAGGCCCAGGATCGTCGCGACCGGCCCAAGAGTGATATAGCGCTTATGCCAGTTGAGGCGGATGCCGAGTATTTCGCGCCCTTCCCAGACGCCGCGGCAGACGATCCCTTCATCGACCATGGCTGCCGCATCCGACCCCGCTTCCGGGCTGGTCAGGCCGAAGGCGGGAATTTCCCGCCCGTCGGCAAGGCGGGGCAGCCAATAGGCCTGCTGTTCCTGGGTGCCGAAGCGCAGGATCAATTCGCCCGGGCCAAGTGAATTGGGCACCATGGCCGTGACCGCCCCCGATACCGATCGGGTCGCGATCTTGCGGACGATCTCACTATGGGCGAAATTGGAAAAGCCGAGCCCGCCATAGGTTTTGGGAATGATGATGCCGAAGAATTTCTGCGCCTTCATATAAGCCCAGGCCTCGGGCGACAGGTCGCGTGTTTCCCAGCTCATCTGCCAATCGTCGATCATGGCACAAAGCGTTTCGACCGGCCCCTCCATGAACGCCTGCTCTTGCGCCGTGAGGATGGGCCGAGGGATGGCGAGCAACTGGTTCCAGTCCGGATTGCCGGTGAACAGCGCGGCATCCCACCAGCTATTGCCGGCATCGATCGCTTCGCTTTCCGTATCAGAAAGCGGCGGCAGCGCGGACTGGACCAGGGAAAAGAGCGGACGGCTCAGGATTTCACGGCGGGCAGTGGCAAATATGGGCATGGCGTTCCTCTCGCCACCAACAACGCCGCGACGCGGGCAACGATCCCGCCTGCCACGGCAGGGACACGACGAACCGGTGCACCGCCAAGGGTGGGTGGCGACAGAAGACCCACGATCCCGCGCCGGCCATCGACCGCGCGAAGAGTGCCCTGGATATCAGCAAGGACGGGTAAGATAACTGTTTTTCAGGGGTTTGGACGAGACTGGAGCGGGTAGCGGGGATCGAACCCGCATCACAAGCTTGGAAGGCTAGTGCTCTACCATTGAGCTATACCCGCCCGTCAGGCGAAGCGCCCTGCCATCATTGTGGGGGCTTCGTCAACAGAGCATTGATGGTAAATGGCAGAGATCGCCCCTTAACCCCGTCTCGTCTTTGTTCTATCGCTCGACCATGACAAACCCATCCCTGCGCCAACTCGACATTTTCGCGCAGATGGTGGCCGCCGGCAGCCTGGCCGGCTGCGCCCGGACGCTGGGGGTCTCGTCCGCCGAAATCGAACGCGACATGGCATCGCTGGAAATGCGGCTCGGCTATCGATTGTTCGACGATCTTCGCGGGGCTGCCCGGCTGACCCCGGCCGGACGGCGCACGGCGCAGGCCATGACCCTGCTGGCGCAGGACGACCCCGATCAATGGGCCGAGGAAGAGGCGCCCGCCCCCGCTCCGCAACCCGGGCCGCCGCCCGCGCCGCCCGAGCTGTTACTGGACGCCGATGCGCAGTTGCCGGCCGCGCCCAAGGCGCCTAATCGCGCCATCATCCTGGCGACACCCGCGCCGGTGTTCGGCCATTTCCAGGATGCGCTGACCGCGTTCGAGGAGGCCAATGACGATATCGCCATCACCCTGGACCTGAGCGTCCAGTCGGCGGTCGAGGCAGCACGGGCGATCGAATCCCTGCGTGCCGACATCGCCTATTTCTATGCGCTGGAAGAGCCGGCAGGGTTGCCCTCGCGCTATGGCTGGTCGGAACAGGTCAATCTCTATGCCGGGGCGGACCATCCGCTGGCGCGCGCGAACAGCGTGTCGCGCGGCGACCTGGCCATCACGCCGCAACTGGCGATCGATCCGCGCAACGGGTTGCGCCCGATCATCGACGCGGCGCTGGCGCGTGGCGGCGCGCGACTGGGACCGGTGGTGCTGGAAACCGATAATATGTTCGACATCATCACCACCCTGCGCGAAGGCGCCGGATGTTTTGCGGCCTTTGGCCCGATGGCCCGCGACCTGGGGCGGATGAGCGGCATTCGTCGGCTGTCGTTGGATGTGCCATTGCCCGCGATCGAAGTGCGCCAGACCGTCAACGAACGATCCCTGTCACGCCCCGGCGTGCAGGCGCTGGCGGATTTCCTGTTCCTCTGACCCGATGGGGTTGCGGGAATCCGTCGCGCATCCGTCTTTCCCGACAGCATGATCCACGGCCCGGCGCCGAGATGCGCCGGTGCGGGCCGATGCACGAAAGCCACAGTCGGCAATAATAGCGCTGCATCGCAACAGAGTTGCGACAAGCCGGGCGAATGGACCTTGATATGATGTATCATGACCGATAGACGACAGCCATCCGCTCCCCCTGCTAGGATGACATAATTGATGTTCCGCCCCTCGCCGCTGCGCGCCGGCTGCGCCCTTTCCGCGCTGTGCCTTTCCCTTCCCGCCTTCGCGCAAAGCGCCGCCAAGCCCGATGCCGGCGACCAGGCCTATCATGATGAGCAGGCCAATATCGTCGTCACTGCGATCATCCCCCGCAAGCAGGGCGACATCCTGTCAGGCACGACGGTCGTGTCGGGCGAGCAACTGACTCGCGAACTGCGCCCGACGATCGGCGAGACGCTGGCGCGGCAGCCCGGCGTGTCCGCCACCTCCTTCGGCCCCAATGCCTCCCGCCCGGTGCTGCGCGGCTTCCAGGGCGAGCGCGTGCGCATCCTAACCGACGGCATCGGCAGCTTCGACGTGTCCAACACCTCGGTCGACCATGCCGTCGCGATCAACCCGCTGACCGCCGACCGGATCGAGGTGCTGCGCGGCCCGGCCGCCCTGCTCTATGGTTCGTCCGCGATCGGCGGCGTCGTCAATGTGATCGACAGCCGTATTCCGCGCCGCGTGCCCGACGAGCCGGTGCATGTCGACGCGATCGGCACCTATGGCAGCGCGTCGAACGAGCGCACCGGGTCGGGCGAGCTGGAAGTGCCGCTGAGCGACAAGTTCGTCGTCCATGTCGACGGCAGCTATTCCAAGACCGGCGACCTCGACACCGGTTCCTATATCCTGACCCCGGCGCTGCGCGCGCAGGCGGCGGCGAGCAGCGATCCCGACATTCAGGATCTGGCGAGCTTGCACGGCAAGCTGCCCAACAGTGCGGCGGAAACCTGGGAAATCGCGGCCGGCGCGGCGCTGATCACCGATGGCGGCAATCTGGGCTTCTCGGTCGCGCACACCGACAATTTCTATGGCGTGCCGGTACGCTATTCGCTCGATCCCGATGGCGAAGCGGAACAGGTGCGGCTGCACATGAAGCAGGACCGCGTCGACATGCGCGCCGAAGTGCCGGTCAATGGCGGGTTCCTCGACACGATCCGGCTGCGCGCGGGCTTTGCCGACTATCAGCATCAGGAGATCGAGGACACCGGCGAGGTCGGCACCACCTTCTACAACCAGTCGATGGAATCGCGACTGGAACTGGTGCAGGCCAAGCGCGGCGGCTGGGACGGGGCGATCGGCGCGCAATTCTTTACCCGCAAATTCTATGTCGTGGGCGAAGAGAAGTTCCTGCCGCGCAACCAGACCGACCAACTGGGCCTGTTCACCTTGCAGTCGATCGACCTGGGGTCGACCCGCGTGGAAGTCGGCGGCCGTTACGAGCATACCGATGTCAGCGCCGATGCCGACGCTACGCTGTTCAACCCGGCCTATGACCGCAATTTCGATACCTTCTCAGGCTCGATCGGCGCCAGCCACCAGATCGTGCCGGGCTGGCGGGTGGGCCTCAACCTGTCGCGCACCGAACGCGCGCCGTCGGCCGAAGAGCTGTTCGCCCGCGGCAATCATGCCGGCACCCAGGCGTTCGAACTGGGCAACCCGGATTTCGGCAAGGAAAAGAGCTGGGGCATCGAAGGCACGCTGCGCGGCGAAGGCCCGGGCTATACCGTGGCGCTGTCGGCCTATCATAACTGGTTCTCCGGCTACATCTATGACACGCAGGTCGCCGACGATGCCTGCATGGCGGTGAATGGCGGGGAAGAACTGGAATTCCCCTGCTTCCAATATCATCAGGCCGACGCGCGCTATCTGGGCTTCGAGGCGGAAGCGACGGTCAAGCTGGGCGAGGTCGGCGGCTACAAGATCAACGCCGATGGCGTGGCCGACTATGTCCGCGCGACCATCATCGACAATGGCCCGGCACCGCGCATCCCGCCGATGCGCCTGATGGGCGGGCTGGAAGCCCAGAGCGATCGCCTGAGCATCCGCGGCGAGGTGGAGCACAGCTTCGCGCAAAACCGCACTGCCGTGCAGGAGACCGACACCGATGGCTTCACCCTGGTCAACGCATCGATCGCCTGGAAGCCGTTCAAGGATAATAACCGCACGACGCTGATGCTGTCGGCGAACAATATCTTTGACGTCGAAGCCCGCCGCGCGGCGAGCTTCCTCAAGGATTATGCGCCGCTCGCCGGGCGCGACATCCGCCTGACGGCGCGGCTGTCGATCTGACACCAGCCTCCCATGCGTTCCCTAGCGGGGCGCCGCTCGCTCCCTTCGCCTGGCCCCCTGGGCGAAGGGAGCGATTGCAAAAAATGACATTTTCGTTACATAGCGCCGATGGAACGCGTTGCGGCAGCATATGAGGATTCGGGCAGGTCGCCCGTGAGCCGCCGATAATGCGCCAGATTGCCGCTCTCCCCTACACCAGCGATCCGATCGACGGGTCGATGCAGATCCTGCTGATCACATCGCGCGACACCGGCCGCTGGGTGATCCCCAAGGGCAATCGCATCAAGGGCCTGGCCGGCCATCGCGCCGCCGAGGTCGAGGCGTTCGAGGAAGCGGGCATTCATGGCATCGCCTGTCCCGCGCCGATCGGTCGATACAGCTATGACAAGCGCAAGCGCAGCGGCAAGTCGCGCGAGGCGAGCGTCGAGGTTTTTCCGCTTGCCGTCACCGGCCATCTGACGCAATGGCCCGAAAAAGGGCAGCGCGAGTTGCGCTGGTTTTCCGTCGCCGAAGCCGCAAAGGCCGTCGACGAACCCGATCTTCAATCGATCATCGCGGCTTTCCGCGAACCACCCGCTGATCCGGGCTGGTTCCTCCGGTTGCTGCTGGCGATCCGCGAGAAGCAAAGTGAAAGGACTGGAATGCTGCGCTGGTTTCACGCGCTGATGCCCAAGCAGGGGCGCTTCTTCGAGCAATTCGAGGATCATGCCGCCACCCTGGTTGCCGGCGCCGATGCCCTGGCCAAGCTGCTCAAGGGCGGCCCGGACATGGCCGAGCATATCAAGGAGATATCGGACCGCGAGCATGAAGCGGACGACATCATCCGCGACGTGCTGCAGGACGTCCGCCGCATCTTCGTCACCCCGTTCGACCGCAGCGCCATCACCGGCCTGATCGGCGTGATGGACGACGCGATCGACCAGATGAACCAGACCGCCAAGGCAATCGCGCTGTACGAGGTCAAGGACTTCGCGCCGCAGATGCAGGACATGAGCGCGTTGATCGTCGAATGCGCGCGGATCACGGCGGAGGCGATGCCGCTGCTGCGATCGCTCAACATCAACTCGGCCCGCCTGCACGACCTGACCGAACGGCTGGTCAAGCTGGAAGGCCATGCCGACATATTGCATGAGGCGGGCCTCAAGGCTCTCTACCAACAGGCCCGTGCCGGCAATCCGATGGACTTCATCGTCGGCAACGAAATCTACAGCCATCTGGAAAAGGTGACCGACCGGTTCGAGGACGTCGCCAACGAGATTTCCGGCCTGGTCATCGACCACGCCTGACAGGCCTGACCGGATATGGAAGCCCATCTCGCCTTCCCGCTGCTGATCGCGCTGATCGGCGTCGCGCTGCTGTTCGATTTCCTGAACGGCCTGCACGACGCCGCCAACTCGATCGCGACCATCGTGTCGACGCGGGTCCTGAAACCCCAATATGCGGTCGCCTGGGCCGCCTTCTTCAACTTCATCGCCTTCCTCTTCTTTGGCCTGCATGTCGCCGAGACGGTGGGCAAGGGCATCGTCAGCGCGGACATCATCGATGCGTCGGTGATCTTCGGCGCGCTGATGGGGGCGATCGCCTGGAACCTGATCACCTGGGGGCTGGGCATTCCCTCCTCCTCCAGCCATGCGCTGGTCGGCGGCCTGCTGGGCGCGGGCACGGCTAAGGCAGGCTTGGCGGCAATCGTATGGAACGGCGTGTTCACGACCAGCGCGGCGATCGTGATATCCCCCGCCATCGGCCTGTTCCTGGCGCTGATGCTGGTGCTGGCGATCAGCTGGATCTTCCGCAAGTTCACGCCGCAGGGCGCGGACCGGGTGTTCCGCAAGCTGCAACTGGTTTCCGCATCGCTCTATTCGCTGGGCCATGGCGGCAATGACGCGCAGAAGACGATGGGCATCATCGCGGTGCTGCTCTATTCGCAGGGGCTGTTGACCGGCGGCTTCCATGTGCCGATGTGGGTGGTGCTGAGCTGCCAGGCGGCGATGGGCCTGGGCACGCTGCTGGGTGGTTGGAAGATCGTCCACACCATGGGGTCGAAGATCACCCGCCTCACCCCGGCGCAGGGCTTTTGCGCGGAAACCGGCGGCGCGATCACCCTGTTCGTATTCACGCATCTGGGTGTGCCGGTATCGACCACCCACACCATCACCGGCGCCATCGTCGGCGTGGGCGCATCCCGCCGGCTGTCGGCGGTGCGCTGGAACGTCGCGTCGAGCATCATCGTCGCCTGGGTCGTGACCCTGCCGGCGGCGGCCGCGATCGGCGCGCTGTTCTATGGGCTGACGCGTTTGTTCTGACCGGAACAGGCCGAGACAAGAAAATGGGCGCGGGAGTGATCCCGCGCCCTTTTCTTGTTCCACCTTCGTCATTGCGAGCGCAGCGAAGCAATCCATGGATTGCTGCGGGCCTGCGGCCCTCGCTATGACGGACTTACGCCACGCGACCGAGGCGGTGGTAGAGATTGGCATATTTGACCGATTCCGGCTGGTCCTGCACTTCCTTGAGATAGTGGGCGATGGCGGTGCGGATCAGGCCGAAATCCTCCTGGCTGAAGACCGCGCGCGAACGGGCGGGCTGGGGCGCTTCCATCGTATCGGTCGTCATGTTCCTGTCCTTCTTCTGTTTGGCAGTAGATCGTTGATGACAGCGATATTGACACATGAAGGGCAAAGCGGAAGGGCGATGAGTGGCCGCAAGTCACGACACGACTTGTTCATATTGTCAAATCATGACAATATGACCTGATGGCAGATGTGACCGACCGGAAACTCTATCTCGGCCCTAAATTGCGGGTATTGCGCCGCGAACTCGGGCTGAACCAGACGCGCATGGCCGAGGAACTGGGCGTGTCGCCCAGCTATCTCAACCATCTGGAGCGCAACCAGCGGCCGCTGACGGCGCAGATCCTGCTGCGGCTGGCCAATACCTATGACATCGACATTCGCGACTTCACCGCGAGCAGCCAGGATGGCGCGGCGAGCGATCTGGCCGAGATATTGTCCGATGCGCTGGTGCGGGACATCGGCATTGCGCGCGATGAAGTGCTGGAAGTCGCGGAAAATTATCCCGGCGTCAACGAGGCGATCGGCCGCTTCTACCGCGCCCTGGCCGACCTGCGCCGCCTGCCCGATCAGATGCAGGCGAGCGGGCGCGGTGGCGCCCCTGCCCCGCTGGTCGCGCCGGTCGACTGGTGGCGCGAGACGGTGGCCAAGGCCGGCAATCATTTCGCCGAGATCGACGCGGCGGCCGAGGGACTGGCGGCGGAGTTGGAGGAAGAGCCGGCGCTGTTGCAGGCGGGATTGCGCGCGCGGCTGAAAGAGCGGCATGGCATGGCGGTACAGTTGGTCCGCGCCGATGTGCTGGCCGGGACGCTGCGCCATTATGACATGCACCGGCGGCGGCTGATGCTGAGCGAGCGACTGCCGGCATCGGGGCGGCTGTTCGCCATGGCCTATCAATTCTGCGCGCAGGAAATGGCGGACCTGATCACGGCACAGGTTGCGCGCACCGGGCCGCCGGATGAGGACAGCCGCCGTCTCGCCAGCATTGCGCTCACCAACTATGCCGCTGCGGCGCTCATCATGCCCTATGACCGGTTCCGCCAGGCGGCGGAGGCAAGCCGGCATGACCTTCCCCTGCTGCGCGCCCGCTTCGGCGTGTCGACCGAGCAACTGGCGCACCGGCTGACCAGCCTCAACCGCACCGGCGCGCGCGGCATCCCCTTCTTCATGGTGCGGATCGACCGGGCGGGGATCGTGTCCAAGCGCTTCGATGGAGAGGCCTATCCCTTTGCCCGCTATGGCGGCACCTGTCCGCGCTGGGACGTGCATGCGGCCGATGCGCCTGACATCGTGTTGCCGCAACTGATCGAGACGCTGGACGAGCGGCGCTTCCTGACCCTGGCGATCGCCCTGCCCCGTGCCGATGGCGCGCGCGGGCGACAGGTGATTGCGCTCGGCTGCGAGGCGAAACATGCCGGGCGGATCATCCATGCCGATGGCATCGATACCGAGCGCGACGATGCGGTGACGGTGGGACCGACCTGTCATCTGTGCGAGCGGCGCGACTGCCCGGACCGGGCGCTGCCGCCGGTCACCCGCGCGCTGGACCTGCACAGCTATGAGCGGACGGCCAGCCCCTTCCCGTTCCGGCGGGTTTAGCCCCGCTCCTGCAGTCAGGCCGCCACTGGGCGCGGCTGGGGCGATCGGGCGGAGCGATTCTTCACCCGGCGCATCGGCAGGTTGCGGCAATGACGCTTGAAATAGACGATCTCCAGCAGGGTCGGCCAGATTTCCAGTGAGGAGCGGATCAGCCCAACCTCGTCATCGACCATCCGGCTGACATTCTGCTGAAAGAAATCCGGCTCGAAATCATAGAAGGTGCGCGACAGGCCGGCGGCAAAATGGCCGAGGGCGTCGCGCCGCTCGGTCGTGCGCGCGTCTGCCATGCTCTGGAGCACCCGGTCATGCAAGGCGCGGGCGCTGTCCAATATCTCCTCGCTGTCCTGCAGGCTGACCGCGCCGTCATAGTCGAAGGCGATCGACCATTCGTCGGTGCGCTTGAGACTGGTGCGGATCTTGCGCTTGAGCAGGCCGCAGATCGCCTCGTTGAACACCTCCGACGCCAGCGGATTGCGCATATAGCTGTTTTTGATGTGGGTCTGGGCGGAATCGACATGGGCCGAGACCATGTTCGACTGCTGGATCCACAGGCGATAGATATAATCCTCAAACCGCAAGCGGGTCGGGAAGAAGGGCGGCAGGCCGGTGCGATTGTCATAGCCCGCGACGCCACAGTCCATCCGCCAGTTGAGATTGGTGAGGCAGGGGCGGAAATTGACCAGCACATAGGTGTCGTTGAGCCGTTCGGCATCGACCTCGTCCGGGTCATCCAGGAACATGTCGACGAAATCGACCGCGTCGATGTCGTTGGTGCCGGTGCGGAAGGTCTGCGCCATCTTCACCACCGCCGACCGAGGCAGCCGCCCATCCTGCAGGGTCAGGCTGTTTTCCCGCGCGAAGCCGAGGGAATTGTTGGATTCCAGGTCCATCGCGCTGTCGATCACCAGTTCGCCCTGATCGTAATTGGCCGGCGCGTCGGCCACCGTCTTGCCCAATATGTCGCGGAAGGATTCGAGGATGTCGTAGGATTTGCGGGTATGTCCATTGGCGCCGCGCGGGATGGTCTTGCCCCGGCTGATCTCCCGCTCGCCCAGTGTTTCCGGGCTGTCCTCGATCAGCGCATAGGGGCGCATGTCGTCGTCGGCGCTGACCATCAGGTCACCCAGCGTGTACATCAGGGTGAAGTTGCGGTTGCCGCCATAGCTGGGACGGAAGAGGTTGCGGACCAGCACGTCGAGCTTGCGATCGCGCAGCCGCTTGCAGATGTAGGAGACGAACTGCTCCTTTTCGGCCGGGCCGACATACCAGAGGTCGTTGACCGTCTTGGTCGCCTCCAGCGCGCCGAAATATTTGTCATGATTGGCGACCGAGGAATCGTCGAAGACGATGATCGGCGCGGTCTGGCCGCTGCGGGCGAAATTCTCGTCATAGGCCTCGACGGTCGCGCCGACGTCACGCAGGCGATAGGTCGGGATCACGAAATGCAGGTCGCGTTCGCTCACAAATTGGTCCTTGAGGGATATGGGAATGGGGGTCAGTCGCGCCGGGCGCGGACGGCCAGCAGGGCCGCGAGCGGAGCGCGATCTTCGGCAAGGATCGGGAGATCGCGATGCCCGTCGCGCTGTGCCTGACGCCGGTCGAGGTCACGGCGCCAGCCGTCACGTAGCCGGGCGCCGTGGCAGAGCAGCAATATGCCGAGGCTGGCGAAGGTGAAGCTGGCGGGCGCCAGCGCCATTTCGAGCGGCGTAGTGGCCGGCCCATACAGGGTCAGCGCGCGATGCAGTAACGAACTGCCCGCCGCCGCACCAACGAGCAGCAGGCCCAGGCCGCGCCAGGCGAGATCGCGCCGGGTCATGATGCCCTGCCCCGCTGGAATATCGGGAGAGCCGCGTGGGCGCACGGCCGGATCGACAGGCGTCCGGTCAATCGTGGCCGATCGATGTGCCGCCCGGCATCAGCAGAGGCGGCAGGAGGAGGTCGGTGGGTCATGGGACAAGGGACTTAATGGCCCCCGTCCGTCAAATTCCAGCCGACCTCCAGCCTGTTTTCATAGTATTTGCATAGCGATGATCAGCGACCGCCGAACAGGCCGCTCTTCACCGTCAGTTGCAGCATCACCGCGCGCGGCGCGCCAAGCGAGCCCAATATGTCGCCTTCGCGCACGACATTGGTGCCGGTGCCGGCAGCGGTCGCGCCGACCACCGATCCCCCGACGATGATCAGCTTGTTGGTAAGATTGCGGCCGATCAGGGCCAGTTCCCAGGGCTTGCCGGCGCCGCCGTTGATCGAGAGAGCAGCGTTGAGCTGGATATAATCATCCTGCCGTGTCTTGGGATTGCCCTCGGTCTGGGTGACGTAGGAACTGCTATAGTTGAAATCGACCGACAGCGATCCGCCCAGCCGGTCGGCGAAGCTGTGATCATAGGTGAAGCCGCCCGTGATCGCGACCTCTGGCGCGCGGAACAGGCGCTGCCCGGTCTGGTCCTGATTCTGATAGGGATTGGCGGCCGTGCCATAGGTGGAGGCCGGCAGATTGGGGTTGAGCGGATTGAGATTGCAGCCCTGCGCGATCGACTGGCCCGCATAGCAGCCACCGATGAAATCGGTGTAGCGGGCGTTGTTGTATGCGATGGCGGTATTGAAGGTGAGGCCCGCGAGCGTGCGCGGCCGGATGGTGAGGCTGAGTTCGGCGCCCTTGATCTCCGCTCCGCCCGCATTCTGGGTGAGCTGGGTGAAGGAGGCGTTGTCGTAGCGCGACAGCTGGAGCCCGCTATATTTATAATAATAGCCGACCAGGTCGTAGAGGATCTGCCGGTCGGCGACATAGCCCTTGGTGCCGATCTCGCCGCCCTTGGCGGTCATCTGGTCATAGGACAGGTCAATCGCGGCGCGGCTCTGGTCGGCATCGGTACGCAACCGCGTCGGCACCGTGTTGAAGCCACCCGAGGTAAAGCCCTCGCGATAGGCGGCATAAACGGTGCGATCGCCATCCGCGCGCCAGGTCAGCGTGATGTCGGGCGAAAAATCGGTATAATTCTGCTTGGGGTCGAGGATCTGGATCGGACTGCCCAGCGACGTACCGGTCAGGGATTTGTCCTCCCAACTATACCGGCCACCAACCGCCAGTTCGAGCGGATCGACGATCTTGTAACGGAGCTGGCCAAAGACCGACGTCGCCTTGGTATGGACATCATAATAGGTCGATCCAACGACGAAAGGCGTGCCGAAATTGGTGGTGAAGGCCTGGGTCGTAAGGAAATGCGCATCCTGAAAGAAGCCGCCGACCAGGAAATTGAACGGCCCGTCATAATCGGAAGCAAAGCGCAGTTCCTGACTGAATCCCTTGGCGGTGATGTCGTTGGACGCGCCGAAATAGGGATTGTTGGAGAAACTGAAGCTATCGACCGAACGCTCGCGCAGTCGATAATAGCCGGTGACCGAGGACAGGGTATAGGCGTCGCCGATATCCTGGTCGATGCTGAGCGAGGCCAGGAACTGCTTCGATTTCATGAAGGGGACGCCGTCGCCATAGCTTGGATCGCTCGCGGCCGTCGCCGGGGCCAGAGCCGCATCATAGAAGGTGCGGTTGAGCTTGCAGTCGGTCGCCCCGTACCGGCTGACACCGGCGGGACAATAGATGATCTGGCTGAGCCCGGTGGGACCGACGCCGTCGCGTTCGCGCTGGCCATAATTGACCTTCGCCTTGATCCGGGTCGATCCGCCCGCATCATAGGCGAGCGTACCACGGACGAAGATGTCCTCCGAGTTCAGGCTGTCCGCCCCTCGTCCCGGCGTTACGCCAGCGATCGGCTCTGCAATATTCTCGAACCAGCCATCCTCCTTGGAATAATAGCCGACGACGCGCGCCGCGAGCGCGTCGCCGAGCGGCACCGAGGCGCTGGCCTCGACGAAGCGCTGGTCGGCGGCGAACTCATAGCCGGTGCGCAGCTTCGCCTCGAAATCCTTGCCTGGGTCCTGCGAGATAAGGGACACGATGCCGCCCGGGCTGTTCTTGCCGTAGAAGAGCGCCTGCGGCCCCTTGAGCACCTCGACCCGGCCAAGGTCGATCTGGCCGAGGCGAATGGCATTGCCATAGCTGATCGGCACGCCGTCGAAATTCAGGGTCACGGCGGTTTCGGTCGAGGGATTGGAGATGCCGGCGCCGATACCGCGCAGGTTGATCGAGCCGCCGACCTGATTCTGCGATTCGGCGATGACCAGTTGCGGCACCTGCTGGCTGATCGCCTGGAAGCTGGTGGTGGCATAGCGTTCGATCTGGTCGGTCGAGAGGGCCGAGACGGCAACCGGCACATCGATCAGCCGTTCGTCGCGTTTGCGGGCGGTGACAATGATCTCGCCCGCCCCGGCATCGGTCACAGCCGTCGCAGGGACAGCATCCTGCGCATCGGCCGCCGGTATGGCGAACGGCAAGCCGATGGCAACAGTCGTCAAGATACGGCAGAGCAAGGCCTGCTTCATAACATCCTCCCTTATGTCGCAATCCGTCAGCACACAGCGGATGCAATCATCTTAGGCAGAGGATTATGGGAGGAAGGCACAGACCAAGCAAATCACCGAAAAGGCCATCCATGGCCATGAAAAGCCCAGGCAAGGGCTAGAACCGACCCGATGGTTACTTTCCATAACCGTAGAAAACCCCCGAGTTCAGGCGATTTTGCCTGAACTAACAAACATGATGTTGACTTCATGATGGCGGCGAAATTCAGCACATCGCTTTGACGATATTCACAACATACAGAAAAAGGGGCCGCCGGGCAGGCGACCCCTTTCCTATTCCGCCACAGCGCCCCGCGTGCGAGGGCGCTATGTCGTCCGATCAATCGGCCTTGTTCTGCAGGTTGACGGCGGCATATTTCCCGCGACGGTCAACTTCCAGCTCGAAATCAAGACGATCGCCCTCATTGAGGGCCGCCATACCGGCGCGCTCGACGGCACTGATATGCACGAAGGCATCGGGCTGGCCATCATCGCGCTGAATGAAGCCAAAGCCCTTCATCGCGTTGAAGAACTTGACCGTGCCGCTCGCGCGTTCACCGGTCAGTTGACGCTGCGGTCCACGCTCGGGGGCGCCACCAAAGCCACCAGCGCGCGGTTCGCGCGGTTCACGCGGCGGACCACGGTCGGTGACCGGAAGCGGTTCGCCATCGATCACCAGATCGGTTGCCGACACCTTGCCGCCACGATCGACCAGCGTGAAGCCAAGCGGCTGGCCTTCAGCCAGACCGGTCAGACCAGCCTGCTCGACCGCACTGATGTGCACGAACACATCTTCGCCGCCGTCTTCACGAACGATGAAGCCGAAGCCCTTCTGTCCATTGAAGAACTTGACGACACCCTTGCCTTCGCCAACGACCTGGGCGGGCATGCCGCGACCACCGCCGCCGCCGCCGCCAAAACCGCCGCCGCCGCCGAAGCCGCCGCGACCACCGCCGCCGCCGCCAAAGCCGCCGCGGTCACCGCCGCCGAAGCCGCCACGATCGCCGCCGAAGCCGCCACCGCCGCCGCCAAAGCCACCCCGGTCACCACCGAAACCACCACGATCGCCGCCGAAGCCACCACCGCCGAAGCCGCGGCTGCCCTGATCATAGAAATTATCGTCGCCGAAACCGTCGCGCTTGTCCTTGCCGCGCCCGCCGCGGCGCCCTCTGTCAAAACTCATGCCCTGTTAGTCACTTTCGCTTCGCCCCAAGACACACGGACACAACATGTCGGGCGAATGACATGCACAATCCACCGCAAAGTCGCGGTTTGGGAATCACTATATCAACTTTTCCGGGCAGCGCGAATGATTTTACATATCAGCCCAAAAGGAGCCCCCACGCCCCGTTGCAAAGGCGATACCAGCCAAAGCGTCGATTGCGGTATCCCCCGTTTGCCCATAGAGGGAAGAGCATGACCGTTCATTTTCATGAAGAAGACCTGCCCGAAGGCGTATTGGCCCCCGGCCCGATCGCCGTCGACACCGAAACCATGGGGCTGATCACGCCCCGCGATCGCCTGTGCGTCGTCCAGATCAGCGATGGCAAGGGCGACGAGCATCTGGTGCGCTTCAATCCGGGCAGCGACTATGCCGCCCCCAATCTGAAGGCGGTGCTGGCGGACCCGGCGCGAATCAAGCTCTATCATTTCGGCCGCTTCGACATCGCCGCCCTGCGCCATTATCTGGGCGTGGTGGCAGCCCCGGTCTATTGCACCAAGATCGCGTCCAAGCTGGTCCGCACCTATACCGACCGTCACGGCCTGAAGGAACTGGTCCGCGAATTGCTGGGCCAGGACATCAGCAAGCAGCAACAGTCCAGCGACTGGGGCGGCCCCGTCCTGTCGGACGCACAGAAGGACTATGCGGCGTCGGACGTCCGCTATCTCCATGCGCTGAAGGCGGAACTGGACAAGCGCCTGGTGCGTGAAGGCCGTATGGAACTGGCCCAGGCCTGCTTCGACTTCCTGCCGCATCGCGCCGAACTCGACCTGGCCGGCTGGCCCGAGATCGACATCTTCTCGCACATGTAAGGGCGGAACCACAGGCAGCATGTCCATCCAGGCCGATCAGCAACGCCATGCGCGCCACCATTGGGCGCGTCCGGGCGGCCGCCATGACCGGCTGGTGCGTACGCTCAAAAATTATCTGCCCGTGGCGGTCGGCGCGCTGACCGCCCTGCTTGCGACCGCCCCCTTCACCGGCGGCGACAAGGTCAGCTTCGTGCTCGACAAGAACAAGGTCGAAGTGGCGAAGGAACGGATGCGCGTATCCGAAGCGCTGTATCGCGGCCAGGACAGCAAGGGACAGCCCTTTTCCCTGCGCGCCGGTTCGGCGGTCCAGAAGAGCTCACGCGAACCGATCGTCGACCTGCGCGACATGTCCGCGCGCATCCTGTTGACCGAAGGCCCCGCCGTGCTGAATGCGCAGAAGGGGCGCTACGACATGGCGACGGAGCGAGTCGCGATCGTCGGGCCGGTCCAGTTTGAAGCCGCGGGCGGCTATCGCCTGGTCACCCGCGATGTCGGCATAGACCTGCAGACCCGACGAATGAAAAGCGCCGGCCGGGTCGACGGACGCATTCCGATCGGTACGTTCAGCGGGGATCATCTGGAAGCGGACATGAATGCCCGCACGGTCACGCTCAACGGCCGGGCGAGCTTGCGCATCGAGCAAAATGGCCTCAAAGGGCAGAACTGATGAAACGCACCCTCATCCTGCTGTCGACCGTCGCGCTGGGCGCGACCGGCCTCTTCATTGCCGGCGCGGACGCGCAGGTGTTCAAAAATCATGACAGCAATGCGCCCGTCAACTTCACCGCCGACCGAATCGAGGTGCAGGATCGCGCCGATCGCGTCGTGGTGTCGGGCAATGTCGAGGTGACGCAGGCCGGCATGACGCTGAACGCGGCCCGCATGACCGTTGCCTACAAGCAGCAGCCGAACGCCGCTGCGAACACGGGCAACGGCGTGGAGGTCCAACGCATCGACGCTTCGGGCAATGTCGTCATCACCAAGGCCGACCAGACCGCCCGCGGCAATGTCGCCATCTACGACCTCAACAGCCGCCTGATTACCATGCTGGGCAATGTGTCGCTGACCCAGGGCGTGAACCGCCTGACCGGCGGACGACTGGTGATGGATCTCAACAGCGGACGCACGACTGTCGATGGCCGGGCCACCGGTGGTACGGCAGGAACAGCGACCAGCCCGAGCGGCCGCGTATCAGGCACCTTCTCCGTTCCCCAGCGCAAGGGCAACTGAACCAGCAGCGATACGGATCTGCCTGCTATTTCCCTGGAAAAAGCAGGGTGAAGACCATCCGGATGCCCCATTCGGGACCGCCCGCCGGTGCTTGCGCATAATATTTTCCGCCCAGGCCGACCTGCACGCGCTGGCTGCCGATCTTGGTCAGTTGCGATACGGCGACATTGACCGGCACCAGCCAGTTCTTCCCCTTCCAGTCATAGCTGGTTTCGGTGTTCAGGCTGAACGTCGTCGCATGCTTGGTGGTATAGCTGTAGAAGGGCTGCAGGAATGTAGCGCTGACATCCGACCGGTTGTCCTTGCCGGCAATCGACCAGATATGATTGGCCAGGATGCCGACCGTGTTGGGACCGATCTGCTTCAGCAGCAGGCCGGTCGGCCCCGCCCCCCATTTGCCGCCGCCGATATAGCGATCCGTCGCCGTCGGATAGAGGATCGCAGGCCCGACACCCCAAATGATGCCGCTCGACTTCTTGGGCGAAAAGAAGAAGCTCTGGGTCGTATCGCCAAGGCCGAAGGCATCGGTGCCCGGCCCCTGGAAGCTGTTCTGTGTCACCACCGGCAGGATGGTCCGGATGATGACGTTCCAGTTGTCCCCGACACCGACCGGAATGACGGGCTGGATGTTGAGCGTCGATTTGATGCCATCATTCCCTGCACCAAAGTCGAGATTTTCCTGAAAGGGTACGCTGATCAGCGAAGCCACCGGATTGGAGAGCTGCTGGGCCAGGTCCTGCTCCCCGCCACCGGCGGGTGGCGGGCCGGGCGCGATTGGCTGTACAGGCGCATCCGAAGCCTGCGCGTGCGCCACCTGAGGCAGCGCCAATATGGCCGTCATGGCCGATGCAACCATCAGGGACTGGCGCCCCCGAACGGCGATTGGATGCTTCCCCTTGACCATCGCGTACAATCCTCCAACTGGCGCAGCCAGTATGTCGGTGGAGGTCTGCACTGCCAATGGCGGCATTTCGGTAGATGCGGTGGGGACGATTACCTAGGTTCCAGCGATCCAGCCGTCAGGGACGCTCGTCCCAGCGCAGCAGGCGCACCGTGCCATCCGCGTCGACCGCCAGCTCGCCAAAGGCCCCGGTCCGCAATTTCAGCGATGCCGGGGACAGGCCCAGCGCCAACAGGGCAAAGCGCGCGGCACCGTTGCTGGTGACCAGCAGGTCCGTGCCCGATCCACCCCGACCGAACCAGGCATGCCAGGCCGCGATGCGTGCCGGACCGTCCACGACCCAGCCATCGGGCACGATGCCGCGCGCATCCCAATCCGCAATCGCGGCCGCACCGATCCGTGCGGTGACGGCGGCTTCGGGCTGCCCTTCATCCGGGCCGTGATCGATCTCGTCCAACCATGCCAATATGCCATCCGACGGTTGCCCCAGTGCGGCGGCAATAGGCTGCGCCGTCTGTCGGGCACGCTGTAATGGGCCGGAAAAAAGGCGAATCCCGATCAGCCCCTGGCCCGCAAACCATGCGCCCAGTCGCCTGGCCTGGACCACGCCGCTCTCCACCAGCGGGATGTCGGTCCCGGCACCGATCCGGCACGCCTGCGCGCTGTCGACGAACGTATTGCCGTGGCGGATGACGAAGATGCGGCGCGTCATGGCAGCAGCGGCGTGGGATCGCCATGGGCGGCGATCAGCGCTTCGACCCTGGTGATATCGGCTTCCGTATCGATCCCCGAACTGTCGAAGCGCGGCGGATCCACCGGCACCGTCAGGATCGGGATGCCCAGCTCCAGCAGCCGCAACTGCTCCAGCCCCTCCAATTGCTCCAGTGCCGTGGGCGCCGCCGCCTCAAACCGGGCGAGCGCATCAAAGGCATAGCCATAGAGGCCGACATGGCGCCATATCGGCGAACGCGGCTGCGTCGCGCGCAACCGCTGTTCGTCGCGAATGGCCGGAATGATCGTCTTGGAAAACCAGAGCGCTTGCCCGTCGGATGCACGGGCGCACGTCGTTCCACTAAATGGCGAGCGACATTTATGGTCACGCAGCGCATCGAGCGCGGGCCAGTCGAGCGCGATCACCGGCGTGGCGACCTGCGCGCCCGATACCAGCGCAGCGATGACGGCCGCCAGCGCACCTGCCGGCTGGAACGGCGAATCGCCCTGAAGATTGACGACGAAGCGCGGCGGCACCGGACAGGCGCGCGCAGCGGCCAGGGCACGTCCCGATCCGGTCGCAATCGCGCTGTCGGTCATCACCGCCGCGCACCCCGCTTGCCGGGCATGGTCGGCAATCTCGTCATCGTCGGTGGCGACCACCAGATCGACATCGCCCTGCCCGCCGATCGCCGCGCGCGCCATGGCAATCGTTCGATGCAGCAGCGTCCGCCCCGCGATCAGGCGCAGCGGCTTGCGCGGCAGGCGGGACGACCCCGCCCGCGCGGGAATGACGACCAATATGTTCAGGCGACCCCGGCGTGCAGCAAATCGTGCATGTGCAACGCGCCCAGCAGCCGCTCCTTGTCGCATACGAACAACAGCGTGATGTTGCGCTCGTGCATGATGCGCAAGGCTTCCGATGCCAGTTCGTCGGGGCCGACGGACTGAGGCGTGACCGTCATGAAGCGGCCCACCGCGTCGGTCAGATTCTGCTTGCCGGTGACGGCACGACGCAAATCGCCATCGGTGAAGGCACCGATCAACTGGCCCGCATGATCGACGACCGCCGTGCCGCCCAGTCGGGCGCGGGTCATTTCGATCGTGGCGTCAAGAAGCGAAGCATTCTCGTGCACCTTGGGGACATCATCCCCGGCCGACATCAGCTCACGCACCTTGACCAGTTGCGCACCCAACCGGCCATTGGGATGAAATTTATGGAAATCGTCAGCCGAAAAGCCCCGCATTTCCATCAGCGACATCGCCAGCGCATCGCCAAAGGCCATCTGCAACGTGGTCGAGGTGGTCGGCGCCAGCATGTTGGGACAGGCTTCGCGCACGGCGGGCATCATGATGCAGATATCCGCCGCCTCCGCGACGGTGCTGTGCGCCTGTGCCGTCATCCCCAGCAGGGGAATGGCGAAGCGCTTGCAATAATGGATGATCGGCCCCAGCTCAGTCGATTCGCCCGAATGCGACAACATCAGCACGACATCGTCCGGCGTCACCATGCCAAGGTCGCCATGCCCCGCGTCGGCCGGATGCAGGAACAAGGCCGGCGTACCGGTAGAGGTCAACGTTGCCGTCATCTTGCGCGCGACAATGCCGCTCTTGCCGATGCCGGTCACGATCACGCGCCCGCGAACATTCATGATGACGCCGACCAGGCGCAGGAAGTTAGCCGTAAATTCCCGATCGGCGAATTTGGCTTCGAGAATATTGAGCCCCCGCGCGGCCAGGGACAGGCTGCTGCAAGCCGTCTCCACAATACGCCCACCGGAGCCGAACGGTACGATCTTTGAAACTGTCGACACGCATTTGCCCTTTTTTCCGCGCATCGCTGCCGGCATGCTCCGGCTGACGTACGCGGCGTCGCTGCACCCTATAAGGCGCAACGTCCATCCCTTGTTCCGCGACCCCGCCGATTTCGCAACCAGCACCACTAAACTGTCTACGCCGTTTCAGGCACTTATGGCAATCCATTTCGCAATTGCGGAACCGGCTTTCCACCCGTGCGCGCGCGCCAAATTTTCCCGGATGCGCGACGAGACGCCTATTTTTAGCGATGAATTGCGGAACCTTTTCCCAGCGCCTGACGCCGCGCGAGATCAAAACAGGCGATGATAGTCACGATACCAGGATACGAATCGGGGAACCCCCGACTCGATGCTTGTCACCGGGGCAAAACCAATATCCTGGGCAATGGCACTGATGTCGGCAAAGGTCGCGGAGACGTCGCCCGGCTGCATCGGCTGGAAATCGATCTGCGCCTTGCGACCGATCGCCTCTTCCAGCACGGCAATCAGGTGCATCAACTCTTCGGGTCGGTTGTTGCCGATATTGTAGAGCCGGTGCGGACTGCGGCTTCCCCCCGCCTTGGTCGCGCCATCATCGACCGGCGGCGCATCCAGGCACCCGATCACGCCCGCGACTATATCGTCGATGAACGTGAAGTCACGCTGCATCCGGCCATGGTTGAACACCGGGATGGGTTCTCCGGCCAGGATTTTCTGGGTGAATATCCACATCGCCATGTCCGGCCGGCCCCAGGGGCCGTAGACGGTGAAGAAACGCAGGCCCGTCATCGGAATGCGGAACAGATGGGCATAGGTCTCGCTCATCAGCTCATCCGCGCGCTTGGTGGCAGCATAAAGCGAGACGGGATGGTCAGCCCGATCCTCGACCCGGAAAGGCAGCACATCATTGCCGCCATAGACCGACGAGGAAGAGGCATAGACCAGGTGCCGCACCCTGCGTTCGCGCGCCAGTTCCAGCATATTGACATGGCCCGCCAGATTTGACCGGACATAGGCCTGCGGGTTGATGAGCGAATAGCGCACGCCTGCCTGAGCGCCGAGATGGACGATCGCCTCGATCCCATGGTCGGCCAGGACCGCCTTCAACGCATCCATGTCGGCAAAATCCAGCTCTGCGAAGGTAAAGAGCTTGCCGTGACGTTGTGCCAGCGCATCGATCCGGTCGCGCTTGAGCGAGACCTGATAATAGTCGTTGAGATTGTCGATGCCGATGATCGCCCGGCCGTCTGCCAGAAGGCGGTCGGCCACAGCCATTCCGATGAAACCGGCCACACCGGTAATCAGGATCGTCACGCGTTCATACTCCATGATCGGGCGAACCGGTCCTTCGCCCCGTTCGTCCCGAGGGACGGTCAAGGCTGCGCCCCTGCCAGTTCACAGACAATCCACCGCATGATGTAAAGCACTTTCCCCTGCGGCGGGTTATGTGCATCATCCCATGCGACCAAATGCTTAGGCATTCCCTAATCTTTCCTGTCTAAGGCGAGCCGATGGACATGGCATCGCACCCGTCTCCCCTGACTGCGCCGGGCGCCCTGATTCTGGAGGGGCAGCGCGCACGTTGGGCTGCGCTGGCAAATGCGTGTGCCGAACCCAACGCCTTCTATGCCGTCGACATGCTGGGCGCGGCGATCGACCATCTGGCGGTGAGCGGCACGGTGCGCGTGATCGAGGCACAGGCCGATGGACAGTTGATCGGCCTGCTTCCGGTGACCATCTCCGCCCGCCATGGACGGCTGCCGATCGGATGCGTGTCCAACTGGATGCACGAACATTGCTTCTTCGGTGCGCCGCTCATTCGCCGGGGCCAGGAAATGGCGGCCTGGCGCGGCCTGCTGGCGCAACTGGACGAGGCGGACTGGGCGCCCAATTTCCTGCACCTGCGCGGCCTGGACGCGGCGGGCGTCAATGCCGCCGTGCTGGAGGCCCTGTGCGTCGAGGACCGGCGTGGCCGGCGTGAGGTGCATCGTTTCGATCGCGCCATGCTACGCTCCCCCCTGAGCGCCGACGCCTATTGGGAAACCCATGTCCGCGCCAAGAAGCGCAAGGAAATCAGGCGCCTGCAGAAACGCCTTGCCGAACTGGGCACGATCAGCCAGCGCGTGCTGCGCGACGGCGGGGAATTGTCGCGCTGGTGCACCGACTTTCTGGAACTGGAAGCGTCGGGCTGGAAGGGGCGGGAAGGCACTGCCCTGTCCTGCAGGCCGGCCGAGGCGGCTTTTTTCCGCGCCGCATGCGCCGCCGCCTGCGATGCTGGCCGGCTGCATTTCCTGCGGATCGACCTCGACCAGCGGCCGATCGCCATGCTGGTCAACTTCCGGCACGGGGAAGGCGCCTTTTCCTTCAAGATCGCGTTTGACGAGACGATGGGCCGCTTTTCCCCCGGCGTGCTGATCGAGATCGCCAATCTTCAGGCGGTGCAGGACGATCCGGCGATCAGCTGGATGGACAGTTGCGCCGCCGCCGACCATCCGATGATCGACAGCCTGTGGGCTGAACGACGCAGTATCGTGCAATATCGTATCGCGCTACGCGGCCAGGGCGCCGCGCGCTGGCGGCGCGCGACGGCCTTTGCGCTTGCCAACGGGATCGAACAGATCGCCAGCCGCATGAAAGGACAGGGATGACCGTGCACAGCCCGATCGCATCGACGGACATGCAGCCGATTTTCGCCGAGCGCGCCCGCGCCGCCTTCGCCTCCGCCTATCCAGACCAGCCGGTGAAGCTGGAGCATGGCCTGGTCGGCCATCCGCTGTTGACGCTGGACGGCCTGGCCGCCCTGGCCGAACGGATGCCGGCGGAGCGGGTCGAATATAATCTGGGCAAGCTGCCGCTGGGCCTGCGGCCCGAAGATACGCCATCCAATGGCCTGACGCTGGGCGAAACGATCCGCACGATCGAAACCAATGGCAGCTGGGCGGTGCTCAAGAATGTCGAGCAGGACCAGGCCTATGCCGTGCTGCTGGACGCGGCGCTGGCCGAGTTGGAACCGGCCGTTCTGCGCAGCACCGGCCCCATGCTGAACCGGGAAGCCTTTATCTTCCTGACCTCGCCCGACAGCATCACGCCGTTCCATATGGACCCTGAGCATAATATCCTGCTGCAGATCATGGGGACAAAGACGATGACCGTCTTTCCGGCCCGCGACGAAGAGCTGGTGCCCGCGCAGAAGAGCGAGGCATTCCACGGCGGCGGCCACCGCAACCTGGTCTGGCAGGATGGATTCCGCGCGCGCGGCACCCCCTTTGCACTCGTGCCGGGCGATGCCGTCCATGTGCCCGTCAAGGCGCCGCATTTCGTCGAAAACGGACCGGCGGTCTCCATCAGCCTGTCGGTCACCTGGCGATCGGACCGCAGCGTCGCGGAAGGCGAACTCCACAGTTTCAACGCCTTGCTGCGCAAACGCGGCCTGCCGACCGGCCCGGTAAGCGAACGCCCCGAAGAACAGGGCGTCCGTCGTTTCGTCTACAGGGTCATGCGGAAGCTGGGCGCTTAAGCAGCGCGCGCAACAGAGCCTCCGCCTCAAGCCGGGGACTGAAGCGTTCGATATGCCACCATTCCAGCGCCTCCTCGCGCGTGGCGAGGCTCTGCTTGTAACGATCCTTCCCCGCGAGAAGGGAATAGAGGGCCAGGCCCCGATCGGCATAATGGCCCACCGCCGCCGCGTGACAGAGCAGACCCGGCTTGTCCTTGGTGGTACGCGGTGCGGCAAAGGCCGACTGATAGTTCATCGCCTGCCCGTCCTGCACGAAATTGACGAGGAGGCCCACCACCCCGCCCCCATCCGTAAACCGCAGCAGTTCAACCGCGCCCGAAGCCATGCCCCGTGCCGCTATGGTGCTTACGAACCGGCGAAACCCATCGTCATCCCAGGCATTGTCCGCATGGCGCCCCGCGTTGAGCGCCGCCATCGCGTCGAGCCAGGGGGCGATATCATCCAGCCCCCCGACTGTTATGTCGGGCAGCGGACCGCCATGATCCTTCATCGCGCGCCGAATCTGGCTGCGGGTATTGGCACTGAGTAGCGAGAGATAATCGCCCTGCGCATCGCGCACGGCGGCCAGATCGACCTGATAGACGGGCGCGGCATCGACACGCTGCTTGCGACGGGCCGGCAGACCGAGCAGCGGCGAGCCGGGTACCACGCCACTGATCCGCAGCACCCGCCAATCCCGGCGGCGCTGCAGAGCGTCCAACGCGGCGGCAGCCGCCGCCCCTTCCTGGCCGCGCCTTGCCAGCAGGCCGTTATATTCGACATAGGGTCGATCTGCGCCCGGATCGCCCGACTGGTTGAGGCTGAGCGTGGCGACCGCCCCCAAAAGACGCGGGCGCAGCCTGTGGCCGACCAGCGCCAGCGCCACATCCTGCCCCGCATCATCGGTTATCGCCAGCAATTCCGGGTGCACACCATAGCTGTCGAGCCAGGCCCCGACCCATGTCCAGCGCAGGAAGAAGGATGCGTCCGAACGCCCCTCCAGCGCCTGCCAGCGAGCAGCCAGGGCCGCCCTGTCGGGCAGCCGGTGAAATTGCGCAGAGAGCCCCATTGCCAATCCTTGTGGCAGAGCGCCGCCTGGGGTCAAGCGGTTGCCGCGTCAGGCATGCAGACGCCGGGCCGGATCGACGGTGCCATCGGCGCGCACGCCGGCGCGCGCCAGATCACGGCCCATGCGCCCGGTCAGGAAGCGGTACCACATCACGAAATCAGCCCGCAGCGACCAGAATGGATAGCGGAAGGTGGCTGGCCGATTATGCTCGATCAGCATATGGCCGAGCCAGGCGAAGCCATAGCCCGCCACCGGCACGGCCGCCGCCAACCACCAGTGCCCGGAAAAAGGGGCAACAACGGCCAGCAGGACGACCATGCTGGTGCCCGCATAGTGCATGGCACGCGTCCCGGCGCGCGCATGTTCCTGCAGATAATAGGGCCAGAATTCCCGGAAACGGGTAAAGGGCGCCACGGTCATCCTCTCTGTTTGGGATAGTCTAGCCCGGGCTTGCAGACCTGTTAAGCACGATGCGTCAAACCGTTCGCCGCTTCGGGGCGAAGAGGAAATAATCATAAGCGGCGCGTGCCGCCTCCGCCATGATCCGGTCGCGCGACACATGGCCCCTGCTGTCTTTCATCACAAAGACCGTGATGGCAAATCGGCGCCCGTCCGGCAGGTTGATGATACCGACATCATTGCCGATACCGTTGAGCGATCCGGTCTTGTGCGCAATCGCGGTACCGGGCGGCAACATGCCGGCCAGACGGGCCTTGCCGGTCTGGCAATGGCCCATGATGGTGAAGAGCAACTGGGTGCTTTCCGGTTTCAGCGCCCGGCCCGCCTCATAGGCGGCGAGCAGCGCCGTCATCGCCAGCGGGGTCGCCGTATCGCGCGGATCGAGCATGAAATCCATGTTCGGCAAATCGCGCACGTCGCGCTGCTGGATCAGGGGATCGGCCCGGCGAGCGGCATCCGCATTCTGACGGAATGTGCCGGTCAGCGGATGGATACCCATGGCGCGATAGAGAAGATGCGCGGTGTCGCTGTCGACGCGCAGGCCATGCACGCCCAGCGCTGCAACCCAGTCATTGACCGCCTGTGGCCCGCCCGCGCGCGCGACCAGCACATCGGTCGCATTATTGTCGCTGCGCGTCAGCATCAGATCCAGCAGCTGGCTGACCGGCAGAGTGCTCCCCGGCCGCGAGAACATCCACGCAATGCCGCCTTCGCTGGCCAGTGCCGGGTCCAGCGCAAGCCGGTCGTCCAGACGCAGGCTGCCCGCGTCGACCAGCGACAGGATCTTGCCGGCCACCGCAACCTTATAGGCGCTGGCCATGGGAAACAGCGTATCGCCGTTACGCGCCTGAATCTCGCCGGTCTGCAGGTCCATCGCCGCGATGCCGACGGTACCATCCGACAAGGCGGCGAAACGATCAAACTCCGCCAGGAGATGCGCCTCCGCCGTCAACTGTACCGGCGGCCGCGGCGGCGGACCAAAGGCATCGGCACTGGGCAGAGGGGCCAGGAACAGGCCAAGGGCAGCGGCGATGACGCTCATGTCACGATAGGTCGGCATGGGGGTTTCTCTCGCCGATCACCCGTCGGTAGGCAAGATGTTTGATCGCAATTCCATCCACTTCACCGCGCATCGGGCTGGGCGGTTGACGCCTCCGGCCGGCCGGTTCATCACCGCCAGCCATGAGCAATATCATCAAGCTGCACGAAAGCTGGCGCACCCCGCTGCTCGACCAGTTCGCAAGCCCCCACATGCAAGGACTGAAGCATTTCCTCGAGCAGGAGAAGGCGAGCGGCAAGCATATCTTTCCCAAGGGTAGCGAATATTTCCGCGCACTCGACCTGACCCCGCTCGACGAGGTCAAGGTCGTGATATTGGGCCAGGACCCCTATCATGGCGAAGGTCAGGCCCATGGCCTGTGCTTTTCGGTGCAGCCTGGCGTGCGTACGCCCCCATCGCTGGTCAATATCTATAAGGAAATGGAGGCGGACCTCGGCCTGCCCCGCCCGCGCCACGGCTTTCTGGAGCATTGGGCGCGACAGGGGGTTTTGCTGCTCAACAGCGTGCTGACGGTCGAAATGGGCCGGGCCGCATCGCATCAGGGCAAGGGTTGGGAAATATTCACCGATGCCGTCGTGCGTCTGGTGGCCCAGAAGGAGGAGCCGGTCGTTTTCCTGTTGTGGGGCGCCTATGCGCAACGCAAGGCCGGCTTCGTCGATGCGCAACGGCATCTGGTGCTCAAGGCGGCCCACCCTTCCCCGCTGTCCGCGCATAACGGCTTCCTGGGGTGCCGCCATTTCTCTCAGGCCAATGATTTCCTGACGGCGAAGGGGCGTGGAGCAATCGACTGGCGCCTGCCGGAGCAAGTCGATTGAGCGGGCCGGCCGTCGCCCTGTTATATCAGGCATTGCCACCGCCCGTCATCGATGGACTGCGCAAGGATGCCAAGCCTGGCGGCTATTCGGACGGCGGCGCCGATATCGGCTTTGCCCTGTCGCGCCATGGCGTGCGCGTGGTCACGCCCACCCCCTCCCCCGACCCGTCGCTGCCACTGCAATGGGTCTTTCCCGACACGGCTGAAGGCATTGCCGCCGCGATGGCAGCAGGCGCCGACACCGTCTGGGCCAATACCGTGCTGTTCGAGGGGCATCCGATCGCGGCGGTCCTCGGCAAGGTTGCGATCGTCGGTCAGACGCCGACGGCGACCCAACAATATGACGACAAGTTCGCGACCAACCGCATGCTGGAACAGGCCGGCCTGCCCGTGGCACGCGGCTTCCTGGTCGCGGACAGGGCCAGCGATGGGGTCTTCCCATTGGCGGATGTCGCAGCCGCCCTGCTGGACCATGGCCTTCCCTTCCCGCTGATCGTCAAACCCGTGCGCGGGCGCGGCAGCCAGGGCGTGACGCTGGTCCATGACCTTGCCATGCTGCACGTTGCGGCGCGCAGCCTGCTGGACCGGGCGACCTTCGGCAATGTGCTGATGATCGAGGAATATCTGGATGGGGAGGAAATGACCGTCACGGTCATGCCCCCTGCCTCTCCCCGGCCTGCGGGGACCGTGGGATCAGGCCATTGGCCATTGCGGCCTGTGCTGCGGTTCAATCAGCATGACGGCGTCGCGCCCTATAATGGCGATGTCGCGGTCGTGGAAAACAGCATTGCGATCACCGCAGATCGGCTGCACGCGCCGGCGGTTCAGGCGATGCTGGACGCCTGCGTCCAGGCCGCCCAGCTGGTGCAATCGCGCGCGGCGATCCGGATCGATTGCCGCGCGGGCACGGACGGCCGGTTCAAGCTGTTCGACCTCAACATGAAGCCGAACATGACCGGCCCCGGCCGACCGGGCCGCGACAATCAGGATTGCCTGTCCGCCATCGCCGCCCGTGCCGAGGGATGGCAATATGCCGACCTGTTGCGATCCATGCTGGCGGCCGCCTGGCGATAGGCGCGCGGCAGCCAGTCATCCCGCAATAAGCGAGGCCCGGTCCTGCTTGCGCAGGCCGGGCCTCATTCCCTCTCCAAACCGATTAGGGGCGATCAGCCGTCGTAGTCGCCGCCGATATTCTGGTTACGCGGCGGCGCGGCGGCGGTCAGGCGCAGAGCCTCTGCCGACTGCGCGATCGAGCCGATCTCATCCGGGGTGTCGTCATCATCGATCTGCACCTTCTGCAGCGAGGCGACGACCGAATCATGCAGATCAGCCGGCAGAACGGTTTCTTCGGCGATTTCGCGCAGAGCGACGACCGGGTTCTTATCGCGATCGCGGTCGAGCGTCAGCTCTGCGCCGCCGGAAATTTCACGCGCGCGCTGAGCGGCGAGCAGAACGAGATCGAAACGGTTGGTAACCTTGTCGACGCAATCTTCGACGGTGACACGGGCCAAACGGGCCTCCTGAAAAATCAATAGGGAATCTTGATTTCGCCGCCTAGCAGCGTCGATCTGGCGAGTCAATGAAAAGCCCATAAAGCCATGGCAAGCCAGCGCGAATCGCGGCATGAACAGGGCATGGCGACACGACAGCATGAAGCCCCGGCCAGACCGATCACCGTGACGCTTGATGGCAACGAACTGACGGTGATCGAAGAGGCTGCGGCCCTGCGCGTGACATTGATCGACCTGATCGACGGCGCGCGCGCCAGCGTGAAGCTCTATTATTATATTTTCGCGGATGACGAGAGCGGGCGACTGGTGTGCGAGCGGCTGGTTGCTGCGCGCGCACGCGGCGTCGCCGTGACCGTGATGATCGACGCCTTCGGGTCGAGCGACACTCCCGACAGCCTGTTTGCCCCGCTGGTTGCTGCGGGTGGGCGGTTCGCCCGGTTCGGTACCAGGCGATCGACACGCTACCTGATCCGCAACCATCAGAAGATTGCCCTGGCCGACGATGCTCGGCTGCTGATCGGCGGCTTCAATGTCGAAAACGGCTATTTCGGCATCCCGGCGGACGATTGCTGGCGCGACCTGGGGCTGTTGATAGCCGGCCCGCAGGCCAAGGCGATGGCACACTGGTACGGTCAGCTATGGCGCTGGGTATCGAGCAAGGGCCAGCGTTTCCGCAGTTTAAGAGCAATGGTGCGGCATTGGCATCCGTCCGCCCAGCATGGCCCGGCCGAACCGTTCCGCTGGCTGATCGGCGGCCCGACCCGACGCCTGAGCCCCTGGGCACAGGTGGTGAAACATGATCTGGAACAGGCGCAGCGGCTCGACATGGTCGAAGCCTATTTCTCGCCGGGCCGCGGCATGTTGAAGCGGATCGCGCGGGCCGCACGACGCGGCGGCGCCCGCATCATCCTGCCCGCCCTGTCGGACAATGGTGCGACCGTGGCGGCAGCCCGGCTGCTCTACGGCCCGCTGCTCACGCGCGGTACCGACATCCTGGAATATCAGCCCTGCAAGTTGCACATGAAGCTGATCATCATCGACAACGCAGTCTATATCGGATCAGCCAATTTCGACATGCGCAGCCTGTTCCTCAACCTGGAACTGATGCTGCGGGTGGAAGACCAGGCCTTTGCCGAGGCGATGCGGGACTTTGTCGGACGCTGCGCACGTGACAGCCGTCAAATCACGCTGGAAGAGCATCGCGCCAGCCGGACCCTGCTGACGCTGACCAAGCAATGGATCAGCTATCTGCTGGTCGGCGTGCTCGACTATACCGTGACCCGCCGATTGAACTTTCGCAATCCGGACGCCGACTGAAAAAAAGCGCCTCTTTCCAGCCTGAGCGTCCCGTCCAGACTGAAAAAGACCTGGACATAAGGCCGGTCCATCCAAGCAGGGGAGGCAGATTAAGTTTACATATGACCCGGAGCATGATTCCCTGCCTCGGACGAGAGAGGTCGAATGCGGGACAGCCTGATCAGTCTGGACGAAAATCAGCGGGCATGCCTGCGACTGGTCGCGCAAGGTTATACGTCCAAGCAGATTGCGCAGCGCATGTCGCTGACGCCGGGCACCGTGGATCAATATGTCTATCGCGCCACCGTCGCCCTAGGCGCCAGGGACCGCCGCGAAGCAGCCCGCATGCTGGCCGAGGCCGAGAAAGCGGGCACATTAAACCTATTTGAATTAAAACCGGACCGGCTTGTCGAGAACGGCGACGATGCGGAAAAGGGGGCATCGGCTCAATCGAGCCCGATCCTGGACGATCCTGACCAGGCCGGCGGATCAAGGCGATACATCGCCCGAGTTCGCAGGCTTATCACGAACATCCTGGCCACCATCGGGGGAGAACCGCATGGGCTGAACGAATGGCAGGTCCTGATCGCAATCTTCAGGGTTGCGCTCTGGGCAGGGGGAACCCTGGCAGCGCTGATTACCATCGGCTACTGGCTGAACCATCTCTTCCGCTGATGTTCTTTCCGAACAGTCCAAATCGCATGATGGGCCGGCAAGGGCGGCCCAGGGGAGCATAGACATGTCCAACGCACGTCGGGCGGAACGCGCCGCGAAGAATGAATTGCAGCTTTCGGACGATGCATTTTTCAATCTCAGCGGCCAGGTCCGCGACGCCTATGTCAAGCTGGACGACATGCTGTCGCACACGCTGCGGATGAGCGCAGACATGATCGACACCGCCCGGACGATCGGCCTGGCGCCGGAACAGGGCCAAAAACTGTTCCAGCGTTTTCATGGCTGCCTCGACACCATGATGCAAAGCCGCGAACAGTTGCTCGGCGCCCATCTGGAAGCGACCCGCATTCGCATGCGGACCAACCAGGCCGAACGCGCGGACGGCTGCTACGGCCCCTGGAACGCGCTCGACGATGGCCAGGGTGACGCCCTGCGCCTCGTCGCCTGACCGGACCGCAGCCTCAACCGGATCATAATTCAGCACCATGGAAATCTATCTCGCCTATTCCGTCGCGCTGTTGGCGACATCCATCTTCGTCGTCCGTCATGGCGGACCAGCGGGGCGATGGAGTGTGGCGGGCATATGGGCCGGGTTCATCCTGGCCCAGACTGCGGTGCTGACGGTCCGTCCAGAGGCTGCGCTTATCCGGACGATACTCGCCATCGAATGCGCCTCGCTACTGCTCAAGATCATCATTGCGCTACGCAGCACTCGTCGCTGGCCCATCATCATTGCCGCGCTTCAGTTGAACGTGACGGCCGTCCAGCTCGCGGTCATCCTCTCACCAGCCTATCTGACCAAATTCTTCTACGCCATGTCTACGGTGTGGGCGATTCCGGTTCTGATGGTGATGGCGATGGGCACGCAACTGGACAGAAAACAGGCGTTTCCCGCCTGAAAACAGGATGTTCCGATGCAGGAAATATCGTCGCCCCACCCCAATCTGCTGACCGACCGGGAGAGCCGGCTGTGAAGATGAATCCGAAACGGCGAGAGCCGCTGACACCGCCCGCCACGACGAACAGCGCCTGTCCGCTCCATGCGTCCGGCCAGGGTGAGCCCGGAAGCGACGGCACGCGCGCGCCCCTTCCCGAGATTATCGAAGAACCTGTGGTCACCGCTGCGGATTTCGTGCGCGGCTTTTCCGAATGCCGCGACCTGGCCACCAAGGTGCCGGTCTACGTCACCCATCATGGCCGCCCTACCCATGTCCTGCTGAGCGTCGACGCATTCCGCACGCTCAGGGAGACCTCTGCCCATTCCGGTCAGAAAAGCACCAACGAACGGCTCTATGCCCTGGCCGACTGGGTCGATCAGGCGGTCATCATCTGCGATCAGGATATGCGCGTGGTTTTCGTCAACCGGGTCGCGCGTGCCATTTCCAGGCGGGTGAACGGCGACATGGCGGGCCATTTGCTGACCGTCGCGCTGCCCGAAATCACGGGCAGCCTGATGGAGGTGCACATCCGCCGCACCATCACCGGCGGAGAACCGAGCGCAGCGGATATCCCGTCGCCCTTCGCCGACGGCGCCTGGCTGCGCCTGCAAAGCTTCCCGCTGGGCCACTCCACGGTCGTGATGTTTCGCGACATTACCGAAGACGTCCAGCGCCATCGCATGGCAGATGCCAAGGCGGCCCTGATCGACGCCATGACGGCGCAAGGCGATATCGGCTATGTCCGACTGTCTCCACGCGGCGCGATCGAGAAGATCGGTGCCGCATTTTCGGACATTGTGTGCCTGCCAGGCGAACGACTGACCGGCATATTGATGGCCGACCTCATCATCACCGGCCAGCGGGCAGCGTTTCGTGAGTCCCTGGAACAGGCCATGCAAGGCCAGGGCGCGCAGTGCATCAACGCCAGTTTCTTGAACAATCGCGGCGAAATCGTGCCGGCCAAGATATCGATCGTGCCGTTGCAGGGCGCTTACGGAATGGAGGGGGCCGTGATCCTGACCACCCTGCTGGATAGCCCGGGGACGTCCGCCCTGGGCGCAGCCTGATCCGACGATGTAGTCGCACAACGTCCGGCCGGGATTTTTGAGGAGGTAGCCCAGCAGGGCTTCCTCCTCCCTTGCCCGGCCCCGCCCCTTTCTGCACAGTCGCGCCGCCCGTTCGGGCCGATAAAGGGGGCGCCGCCCGGCGCCATGCAAGCAGAACAAGGAAACATCATGCCATCCCGCTACGCCAGAGCCGCTCTTTCAACCGTCGCGCTGATCGCCGTCGGCAGCGCATCGCTGCATGCCGCCACCCCGGCCGACACGCAGGCCCGTAGCGGCGAAGCGGCCTTCCGCGCGCTTTACAAGGAACTGGTCGAAACCGATTCCAGCTGGCCCGAGGGCAGTTGCACCGTCGCGGCCGAGCAAATCGCCGCACGACTGAAATCGGGCGGCTATGCCGATAGCGATGTCGCCCTGGTGGTTGACCCAACCCATCCCAAGGAAGGCAATCTCACCGCCATCCTGCGCGGCTCGGATGCCAAGCTCCCCGCCCTGCTGCTGCTCGCCCATATCGATGTCGTCGCGGCCAAGCGCGCCGACTGGACCCGTGACCCGTTCACCCTGGTCGAGGAAGGCGGCTATTTCTACGGCCGGGGCACGTCCGACGACAAGGCGATGGCCGCCAGCTTCGCCGACGCCATGATCCGCTTCAAGCAGGAAGGCTATAAGCCCAAGCGCACGATCAAGCTGGCGCTGACCTGTGGCGAGGAGACCGAAAAAGCGCTGAACGGCGTCGAATATCTGCTGAAGACCAAGCCCGAGGCGATGGCAGCCGGATGGGCGCTCAATGAAGGCGGCGGCGGATCGCTGGACGAGACGGGCAAGCCGGTCAGCCATGGCGTGCAGGCGGGCGAGAAAGTCTATCAAGACTTCACCTTCACTGCGACCGCGCCGGGTGGCCACAGCTCGCGCCAGGAGCCGCATTTCAATGCGATCGGCTGGATGGCCCAGGCCCTGGCCCATGTGAACGCCTATGATTTCCCGGTGAACCTGACCCCGGCGGCCAAGGCCTATTTCGGCGCGTCGGCGCCGCTCTATCCCAAGCTGTCGCAGCCGATGGCGGCGGTCGGCGCGGGCAAGGCGACCGAGGCGGACTATGCCGCCATTTCGGCCGCCAATCCGAGCTGGAACGCAACCCTGCGCACCACCTGCATCCCGACGCTGATCAATGGCGGCCATGCCCCCAATGCCCAGCCCCAGTCGGTGACGGCCAACGTCAATTGCCGCATCATCCCGGGTGAGGATGTTGAAGCGATCCGCGCGAAGCTGGCCGAAGTGGCGGGCGACGAAAAGGTCAAGGTGACGCTGGCCGATCCGCCGCAGCCCAAATCATCGGCGCCGCAGCTGACGCCACAGATCATGGCGCCGATCGAGGCGCTGACCAAGGAAATGTGGCCGGGCGTGCCGGTGATCCCGCGGCTGGCCACCGGGGCGACCGACGGGCGCTTCACCAATGCGGCGGGCATCCCCACCTATGGCGTGTCGGGCATGTTCGCCGACCCCGACGGTCAGGGCGTCCATGGCCTGAATGAACGCATCCGGGTCAAGTCGCTGCTCGACGGCCGCGCCTTCCTCTATCGACTGACCAAGGCCTATACGCAGTAAATGGGAAAAGGGCTGGCCCGGAGGAACCGGGCCAGCCCTGCCTCTGGGTCAGCGGCCGTTACCGGCCAGAACCCGGACCTCGCCCACCGGATAGCCCTTCTCGGCCATTTCCTTGGCATAATCGCCCCGGGCATCGGCCAGTTCGGTCCGATATTCTTCCCAGGCGTCGCGATTATCCTCCGCATCGCTGGAATGGCGCAGATCCTTGGTCAGTTCCTTGCGCGCCTCGGCCAGATCGGTCTGGTAGTTGAACCAGTAATCATTCTCGACGCCGGCGATCGGCGCCTGATAGGCTAGCTGGCTCTCGACGCTGGCCAGCTGTTCCTCATAGCTGACGGGTCCTTCGCCCAGGGCTGGCCCTCGCGGTTGGGGCTGCGCCATGGCGGCCAGCGGAGGCATGCCAAGCATGGCGACGGCGGTCAGAAGCTTCGAACGGTTCATGAGTTCTTCTCCTCTTTCCTCATCGAACATGGGCGTTCAACGCCCGACCGGGCCGCCTTTGCGCCTGAACGGATGTGCAGAATGGATGAAGTGAGGCAGGCGCACGATGGTGCGCGACCGCATCCGGCGAGGCTGCATCGTCATCCACCCCCTTCTCGCAGCTTGCAGCGCGATCAGCGGATGATCAGGTAGAAGGACACCGGGGCGCTGCCGCCATTCACAAGCTCGATGGCATAACGGTCGGTGAATAAAGGCAACCAGGCGCAATCGACCTGCGGCGCGCCGACGGCCTTGTCGCACAGGGTACCGCCCGCCCCATCGCGGACACGGATCGACAGCAGGCCCGGCGCTCCGCCGGCAACGGCAACCGAGATGCGCGCACTTTGCCCGGCCAGGAACAATTGGCGCAGGTTGAAACGACCGCCAGCGGCAAGTGAACTGCGCCGATAGGCCGGCCCCAAGGCACGCCCCCGATAGGCCAGTGCGCTCACGACCCCATTGCGGTGTGCTTCCATCATCCATAGCGCTGCCAGATCGTCCTGGCCTTCGGCCGGCACGGCGCCAAGGGTTTGCAGCATCTGCGCCGCCTGGAGCAGTGCGACATAATCCCCCGACGCCCGGGCGACATCCCCCTCCTCCAGGGTCCGCAGCAAGGCATCGGCCGGCGGGGCGCTCATCGCCGGAATATGGCAGCACAGACACAGCATCAAAAATAGGGGCGCAAGCAGCCTAGACATCCATCTCCTCCGGCTGGACCACAAAGCGGGCACCGGGCCGCGCATCGTCCACATGAATGATCAGCCCATGCCGTTCCGCGATCGCCCGCGCCAGCGCCAGTCCAAGCCCGTGGCCACCGCCTGGCGTCGCATCGAGCCGCACATAGCGCTCGAACACATGTTCGCGCGCATCGGCGGGAATGCCACGGCCATTATCCTGAACGACGATAGAGGGGCCGGGATCCAGGCTGAGCAGGACGGCGCCGCCGCGCGGGACATATTTGAACGCATTGTCGAGCAGATTGGACAGCAGGCGCGTGATCTGCATGGGATCTGCGCGGAGCAACACGCCGGGCGCGATCCGGGCGTTGAAGGCGATGCCCAGTTCCTCCGCGCTGGCGCGATAGAGATCGGCGAGATTTTCGACCACATCGCTGAGGTCGACATCGGCAAGGCCTCGCAAATCGCCACGCATCGCCTGGGTGCCGGCAATGTCGAGCAGCGAATCGAGCAGGCGAACCACGCCGCGCAGTTCATCGCGCGATCGCCCCAGCGTGCGCAGCAGGCTTTCGTCGTCGGTCCGCTCCATCGCCTTGAGGATGCGGGTGTCGAGATGCATGAGCGGCGTGCGGATCTCATGGGCGGTCTGGTCTGAAACCGCGCGTTGGGCATCCATGAGCCGCTCGACCTGATCCAGCATGGCATTGGTGTTGGCGGCCAGTTCCCCCAGTTCGTCGCCCTCCTCTGGCCCAGGCGCGCGCGCTGCGATCCGCCCGGCTCGAACGGCCCCGAAGGCTGCGTTCACCCCCTCCACCCGCCGCCGCAAGCGGCGCGCCGCGAAATGACCGGCGGCCAGGCTGAGCAACGCGACGATCGCGCCTGCCACCGCGAAAGCGCCCAGCAGGCGCCGTTGCAAGGCGCGCCCGCGATGATCGCTGCGCCCGACGATCAGCCTGGCATCAGCGCCAAGCTGGGTGGCACGCGCAAACATGCGATCACCGTCGGGCAAGCGGATCAGTCGCGCCTCCGACACTTCGGATGCGAGCGCGGGCCAATGGGCGATATTGCCGGCTATCCGCCGGCCGGCAGCGTCGGCGAACAGATAATAGGCCCGCTCGCTGTCGCCACGCTCCATCGCCAGCCGATCCAATATCCGCGCCTTCAGTTCCTCTTCGCCGCCGCTGACATAGATATCCGCCAGCCCAGCCAGATCCGTATCGACCTCCCGGCCCAGCATCATGCGGCCATCGGTGTCGACGATCTTCTGCACGACCAGGAACAGGGCCAGGGTGGAAATGAGGCTGACCAACAACGCGGAAAGCGTCACTCGGCCAAAGACCGACCGAAACAGGTCAACGCTAGCCATGGGTAGCGATCAATCGATAGCCGGTGCCCCATACGGTTTCGAGGACCGCGCTATCGAACCCTTCCTCCAGCTTGCGGCGCAGGCGACCGACATTGACGTCGACGACATTGGTCTGGGGATCGAAACTCAGTTTCCAGACATGGCGCAACAGCATTTCGCGCGTCACGACCTCGCCGGCATGTTCCATCAGGAAGCGAAACAGCGCAAATTCCTTGGGGGACAAGGGGACATGGCGGCCGCGGCGATGGGCCGTGCGCGCCTTCACATGGCATTCCAGGTCACCAAACAACAAGATCGCATCCTGTCGCCGCTGGCCAGCGCGGCGACGCAGCGCCCGCACGCGCGCGACCAGTTCGTTCGGCTCGAACGGCTTCGCCATATAGTCGTCGACGCCGCTTTCCAGTCCTTCGACCCGATGTTCGCTCCGGCCCAGCGCAGACAGCATGAGCACCGGCGCACCGATACCAGCCACGCGCATCCGGGTAACGACATCCAAGCCTGAAAGATGCGGCAACATGCGGTCGAGAATAACGACGTCATAGCGTCCAGAGCCGGCGCGTCTCAGCCCCTCCGCGCCGTCGTCGACCGCATCGACCGCCATATCGGCCCCGGCAAGGATCTCGACGATGTTCGCGCGCGCTGCCGGATCATCTTCCACCAACAATACCGAAATCGGGTCATCCTGCGCCATCATTGCCCCTTCGCGTTACAGATAACGAAAACGGCCGCCAGTGACAAAGCCTGTTAGGGCGGTCACTGGCGGCCGTCGGGGAAGCAGCCTATCGTGCGGAAGAATTTATATCTTCAGGCCGGCGCGCAGCATCAATGCGCCGATGATGAGCAGATAGACGCCGAAGATCTTCTTGAGCGGACCTGCCGGCAGGCTATGGGCGGCGGCCACGCCGAGCGGCGCGGTCAGCATCGACATGGAGGCGATGGCAAAAGTGGCGGGGATATTGATGTAGCCCAGCGACCCCCAGGGCAGCCCGCCTTCCTTGAGACCGATGATGGCGAAGCCGATGGTGGTGGGGATGGCGATCAGCGTACCGATACCCGAAGCGGTGGCGATGGCGCGGTGGATGGTGCGGCCGCACAGGGTCATGACCATGATGGCGATGGTGCCGCCGCCGATGCCGAGCAGCGAGGAGAAGGTGCCAAGCCCGCCGGCAATGCCGACCCGCAGGATGCCCGATGGCATATGGTCGCTCAGCACCTTGCCGCTGACCTTGGGCAGCAGGAAGTTGAGCGACATGAGGATGACGCCGCCGCCGAAGATCATCTTGAGCGTGGTGCCATCGACATGGCTGGCCAGCATCACGCCCGCGCCGCAGCCCAGGACGATCCAGGGCGCCCACGTCTTGAGCACTTCAAATTCGACAGCCCCGCGCTTGGCATGGGCCAGCAGCGAGCGGATCGATGTGACGATGATGGTCGCGGCCGACGTGCCGATCGCGACATGGGCGATGGCATCCTTGGTCCCGCCCAGCAGCGGCAGCACGACGAGGAGAGCAGGCACGACGACGAAGCCGCCGCCGATGCCGAAGATGCCGGCGGCAAAGCCGGCGAGTAGACCGGCCGCCAGCATGGCGACCAGCGGCACGAGCCAGGTCATGACATCACCGGACATCAGCACGCCCCCTTCTGCAGTGCGCAACAGGCGCGCAGGATGAAGCGATCGCCTTTGCGGATCAAGGCGGTGAATGTGGGGAAATCGACCATGATGTTAAGCCATGCCTCTCTTCGGCGGAACCAGGATGCATGGGGGGCATGTGGTCATGTCCCCCTGCCCGACTAGACGAACGAGGTCCCGGAACCCGCAAGAGAATCCACCCCGATTATTTGACGATCGGGAAACAATGGCATGCGATGCGGCGGCATCCGGGGCAAAATAAAAGGACGCCAGCCCCGCAAGGGAGGGCTGACGTCCTTTTGTCCGGCGGCTGTCGGGGGCGCCGGAAAACAGGGGCGGCGCGATCAGGCGATCGCGTCTTCCGCCGGGGTGTAGGGCAGGTCCAGATCCTCGGCGACGGCGCGATAGGTCACCTTGCCATCCCAGATATTGAGGCCGGCGAGCAGGTGCGGATCGCGACGCAGCGCGTCCTTCCAGCCCAGTTCGGCGATGCGCAGCGCATGCGGCAGGGTCACGTTGTTGAGCGCATAGGTGCTGGTGCGGGCGACCGCGCCGGGCATGTTGGCGACGCAATAATGGACGATGCCGTCGATGATGTAGGTCGGGTCGGCATGAGTGGTGGCGTGGCTGGTTTCAAAACAGCCCCCCTGGTCGATCGCGACATCGACCAGCACCGCGCCCTTCTTCATGGTCTTGAGCATGTCGGCGCTGACCAGCTTGGGCGCGGCCGCGCCCGGGATCAGTACCGCGCCGATCACCAGGTCGGCCTCGGCCACGCATTCGGCGAGGTTCGCGCGGTTCGAGAAACGGGTCTTGGCCCGCGCCTCGAAATACATGCCCAGCTTTTCGAGCACTTCGGGATTGCGGTCGAGGATGGTGACGTCGGCGCCCAGGCCGGCCGCCATCTGCGCCGCGTTGAAACCGACGACACCGCCGCCGATCACCACGACCTTGGCCGGCAGCACGCCCGGCACGCCGCCCAGCAGCACGCCCCGGCCGCCATGCGCCTTTTCCAGCGCGGTGGCGCCCGCCTGGATCGACATGCGCCCTGCAACCTGGCTCATCGGCTTCAGCAGCGGCAGGCCGCCGCTGGCGTCGGTCACGGTTTCATAGGCGATGCAGGTCGCACCGCTGGCGATCAGGTCGCGGGTCTGCTCGGGATCAGGCGCGAGGTGGAGATAGGTGTAGAGGATCTGGCCGGGGCGCAGCATCGCGCGCTCGACGGGCTGGGGCTCCTTCACCTTCACGATCATCTCGGCGCGTGCAAACACCTCGGCCGCAGTGGCGATGATGGTGGCGCCGGCCCGCTCATAAAGCGCATCATGCGCGCCAATGCCCTCACCCGCGCCGGTCTCGACCAGAACCGCATGGCCGTGGGCCGTCAGTTCATGGACGCTCTCGGGGGTCAGGCCGACGCGATATTCGTGATTCTTGATTTCCTTGACGGTGCCGACGATCATGAGACGCTCTCCATTATTGCGGCGGGGTAGTCTGGCCTGAAAGGACAATGCAGCCCTGCCGGTTGTGGCGCCATCATATCGCGAAGCGCGCGGCGATTGTTCCCTGATTTGCGCTTGCGATCGCCCGCATCCAGGACAATATATCGAGAAATCCAATTTTACCGGGATAACATTGCATGGATCGGTTCGACATCGCGTTGCTGGAGGCGCTGCAAAGCGATTCCCGCCGGTCGATGAGCGAACTGGGCGAACAGATCGGCCTCTCCTCCTCCGCCTGCCATCGCCGCATCCGCACACTGGAAGAGGCGGGCATGATCGAAGGCTATGCCGCGCGACTCAGCCCCGCCGCCCTGGGGATCACCCTTCAGGCGTTCGTCGAGATTTCGCTGACCAGCCAGAGCCGCGAGGCGATGGAACGGTTCGAGGCGGCGGTGGCCGATTTCCCCGAAATATTGGAATGCCATCTGATGGCGGGCCAGGCCGATTATCTGCTGCGGGTCGCCGCCGCCGACCTCAAGGGCTTTGACGCCGTCCATCGCGACTGCCTCGCCCGCCTGCCCGGCGTATCGGCGATCCGCACCAGCTTCGCCATCCGCCGCATCCGCGACTGGCGTGGATACCGGCTGCGCGACCTTCCCCTTTGATCTTTGGCCCCTTTAGGGCGCCCGACGCACCGGCACCGGCGCGTTGCACAAATCGACGCCACCCGCCGGCCGGTCGTAGAAATCATCCTTCCGGTTGGCGCGCAGGCGCAGATAGTCGGCAAAGCTGGCCGAGGTCGTATCCATCACCTGGAAATGCGGCTGCTCCGCCTGCGGCAGATCGCTTGCCAGACGCACCGAGATGATCGGCAGCTTGCGCTCGGCCTCGGTGTAGAAGCCCAGCTCGCCGCTGCCGCGCGGCAGGCTGGTGAGCGCCGACATGCCCTCGACGATGCGACCGACGACGGCGATATTGCGATCGAGCTGGCGCGGCGCCTGGCCGATCACGGTGTAGAGTTCCGCGCCGGTGCCCGCGTCCGGCGACATGTTGCGGCCGACCCCGATCATGCCATAGCAATGCGGCAGCCAGGCCCCCGCTCCCTCCCCCGACCCGTCCATCGCCACCGGCCAGCCATCGACGAAGCCGGTCGCGGGCGCATAGGGATCAGGATAAGGCAAGCGCGTCAGGCGCGCCTTCATCGCGCCAAGCGGCTGCACATAGTCGGCCGGACTGGTCGGTGCGAGCCCGCCGGGTAAAGGCTTTTTCTCGGTCGCGTCGCCCCATTGCACGACGTAATTCTCCTGCACCCGGTTGATGCTGGTGCCGTCCCACCAATGGGCCGTCGCGAGCGTGCGGATATTGGCGACATGATGCGGCCCGAACTGCGGCGCCAGCTGGATCACCAGCTTTTTGCCGCCCTCGATCGTCATCACCAGCAGATCCTGCGCCGGGATCGCGTGCCAGGCATTCGCCGGCGCCTGCGCCACCACCGCGCCAGGCGTCGCCGGCGGATCGGCCGCCTGGGCGGCGAGGGGCAGGATGGCGATCAGGGGCGCGAGCAGCGCGGCGCGGATACGAAGGGTCATGAGGCGATCAAACAGTCGCTGCGCAAGAAAGTAAAGCATCCCCTTGCCTAGTACGTTGTCGCGCGATAGGGAGCCGCCTCCAGTGCATGCGGAGCGGTGGCCGAGTGGTCGAAGGCGCTCGCCTGGAAAGTGAGTATACGTCAAAAGCGTATCGAGGGTTCGAATCCCTCCCGCTCCGCCAGACCCCTGTTCCCGGGGTCTCAAAAATCCACCGATACAGCTTTTCTTCATTTGTCCGATGCCCAGGCGCAGGCCGGCATTTGGCGAGCCTATTCACGCCGCACCGGCGTTCACTCACCGGTTCTCGTGCCCACGCTGCGGGACCCCTGGGGCGGCAATCGATTGCGCATGCGCCGCCCAAATAGGTCCATGAAAGCATCGATCTTCGCCCCCCTTCGCGCATGAAAGACAAGATCGCGCCGTAGCGCGGCGGACGACCGAACTTGCAAGCCGAGCCCATGTGTACTAAATGGTACACTTCGCCACAACGGCGACGATCCGGTGACTGAGCGTTCTCGTCTACTGCAGAGCGACACTCTCCGACGAATAAGCGATGAAGGAGGTGCCGCGTGTCGGGCACGAAAATGCACGGCCAGCCGCTGATTCGCGGTTGGCTATTTCTGTTGGGGGCGATCATCCTCGCCGCTGGACTGTTTTTCGCGATCGGCGGCGCGAAACTCGCCAGCCTCGGCGGCAGCTTCTATTTCCTGATTGCAGGCGTCGGGCTGATGGCATCGGGCCTGCTCATCGCCCTGCGCCGAGCCGTCGGCGCCCTGCTCTTCGGCATGATCTTCCTGATCACGCTTGGCTGGGCTTTATGGGAAGTCGGCTTCAGCTTCTGGCCGCTCATCTCCCGCCTGCTGGCGATGAGCGTCGGTGCGACAGTCGTTGCGCTGTCCTATCCGCTGCTGCGGCGCCGGAATGGTTCGGCGCCCGCCTGGTGGCCGGCGTTGCTGATGGCGGCGCTGGTCGGCCTCGGCTCGGCGGCCGGCGCGGCCGGCATGTTCATGGTCCATCCGACCGTGCCCTTTGCCGGGCAGGTGGCATCGCTGGTGCCGGTCGATCCGGCACGCGAGCAGAAGGACTGGACCGCCTATGGCAATAGTCCGGGCGGCAGCCGCTTCGTCGCGCTCGACCAGATCACCCGCGACAATGTGAGCAAGCTCAAGGTCGCCTGGACCTATCGCACCGGTGACGTCGCGCAGAGCGACGGCAATGGCGCGGAGGACCAGAATACCCCGCTGCAGGTTGGCGATACGCTGTTCATCTGCACCCCGCATAACAATGTCATCGCGCTCGACGCCGATACGGGCCGCGAGAAGTGGAAGACACTGATCAATGCCAAGGCGTCAGTCTGGATGCGCTGCCGGGGCCTTGCCTATTTCGACGCCCATGCGCCGATCCAGCAGCCCAGCCTGCCCGGCGCGACACCGGTGACCGCCGTGACGGTGCCGACGGGTGCAGCCTGCCAGCGCCGCATCCTGATGAACACCATCAATGCCGAACTGATCGCGCTGGACGCCGACACCGGCAAGTTTTGCGCCGATTTCGGCACCAACGGCCGGGTCGACCTGAAGGCCGGGCTCGGCAATGCGCCCGATCCCCAATATCAGCTGACCTCCGCGCCGACGCTGGCCGGCACGACCGTCGTGGTCGGCGGCCGCGTTGCCGACAATGTCCAGGTCGACATGCCCGGCGGCGTGATGCGCGGCTTCGACGTCATTACGGGCAAGCTGCGCTGGGCCTTCGATCCGGGCAATCCGGCGATCACCGGCACCCCGCCGGCGGGCAAGACCTATGCCCGCTCGACCCCCAATGTCTGGGCCGCCATGTCCTATGATCCGGCGTCGAACACCGTGTTCATGCCGGTGGGCAGCGCTTCGGTCGATCTCTATGGCGTGACCCGCAGCGCGCTCGATCACACATATGGTGCGTCGATGCTGGCGCTCGATGCCACCACCGGCCGCGAGAAATGGCATTTCCAGACGGTCCATAACGATCTGTGGGACTTCGACCTGCCGATGCAGCCAAGCTTCGTCGACTTCCCGGTCGATGCCGCGCGCAAGGTGCCCGCGCTGGTCTTCGGCACCAAGGCGGGGCAAGTCTATGTGCTCGACCGCGCCACCGGCAAGCCGCTCACCGACGTCAAGGAAGTGCCGGTCAAGCCCGCGAACATCCCGGGCGAACCCTATTCGCTGACCCAGCCCAAGTCGCTGGGCATGCCGCAGATCGGCGTGGGTCCGTTGACCGAGGCCGACATGTGGGGCGCCACCCCGTTCGACCAGTTGCTCTGCCGCATCGCCTTCAAGGGTATGCGCTATGAGGGGCTGTACACCGCGCCGGGCACCGACAAGTCGCTGAGCTTCCCCGGATCGCTCGGCGGCATGAACTGGGGCGGCATCTCGACCGATCCGACCAGCGGCACGATCTTCGTCAACGACATGCGCCTTGGCCTGTGGGTGCAGATGTTCCCGCAGACCGCGGCGCAGAAGGGCCAGTCGGGCAGCGCGGGCGAAGCGGTCAATACCGGCATGGGCAGCGTTCCGCTGAAGGGTACGCCCTATTCGGTGGTGAAGGATCGCTTCCTGTCGGCGCTGGGCATTCCCTGTCAGGCGCCGCCCTATGGCACGCTGACCGCGATTGACCTCAAGACCCGGGCCATCAAATGGCAGGTGCCGGTGGGCACGGTGCGCGACACCGGGCCGATGGGCATCCGCATGGGCCTGCCGATCCCGATCGGCATGCCGACGCTGGGCGGTACGCTGGCGACGCAGGGCGGTCTGGTCTTCATCGCCGGGACGCAGGACTTCTACCTGCGCGCCTTCAACGCGGCGACCGGCGCGGAAGTCTGGAAGGCCCGTCTGCCAGTCGGCAGCCAGGGCGGCCCGATGAGCTACAAGTCGCCCAAAAGCGGCAAGCAATATGTGGTCGTGACGGCGGGCGGCGCGCGCCAGTCGCCTGATCGAGGCGATTATGTGATCGCCTACACGCTGCGCTGAACCATGGGCGGGGCGGCCCAGCGCCGCTCCGCCTGTCTATCGTCATCATTCATGTCACCGCGCGCAGCATCGCGGCGCGGAAGGGAGGGGCTTTGGCCCATAATCTTCATCTTCATGCCCGCCTGACGCTGGCGGGATTGCTGAGCCTGCTGCCGGTCGCGGGTGCCCATGCGCAGGAGGCCACGCCGGAAAAGGCGGTGGCGGCCCCGCGCGAGACGCTGACCGGCGACTGGGGCGGGCTGCGCACGCGGCTGAAGCAGGCGGGCGTCACCGTCCGCGCGGACTATGTCGGCGAGGCCTTTGCCGCAGTCGACGGCGGCCAGCGGCGCGGCAGCGCCTACACCCAGCAATTGCGCGCCAGCCTCGATTTCGACATGGATCGGATCGCCGGCCTGTCCGGCGGCATCGTGCATGTCACGATCAACGACCGGCGCGGCGTCGGCCTTTCTTCCGACATCGTCGGCAATCGCCTGCCGATCCAGGAGGCAGCCGGCGGCAATTATACCCGCCTGTCGGAATTCAGCTACGAACAGAATATCGACAATGGCCGGCTCAACCTGCGCCTGGGCTATTTTGCCATGGGCAATGATCTGGGCGGGATGATCCTGGGCTGCAATTTCGTCAATGCGGCCTTCTGTGCCCATCCGCTATCGGAATCGGGCAATAGCGGCTGGTATAATTATCCCAATGCCCGCTGGGGCGCGGCGGTGCGCTATCGCATCCGGCCGGATCTGGCGCTGCGCACCGGCGTCTATCAGGTCAATCCGCGCCTCAACGATCCCGACAATGCCTTCCGCCCCTTTGCCGGCGGGACGACCGGCGTGCTGTTGCCGCTGGAACTGGAATATGATCCCGGCATCGCGCCGGGCAGCCATGTGCTGCCTGGTCATTACAAGATCGGCGGCTATTATGACACGTCACGCGCCGCCCGGCGCGGCGAGCAGGGCATGCTGCGGGGGCGCTATGGCGTCTATGCGCTGGCCGACCAGATGATCCTGCGCGATGGGACCGGCAATCGCGGCCTTTCCGTCTTCGCCCAATTCACCGCCAATCCGGAGGCGTCGGCCCAGATCACCCACTGGTATGCGGCCGGACTGGTCAAGACCGGCACCTTTGCCGGCCGGGACGCCGACAGCATCTCGATCGGCCTCGTCCATGCGCAGGTCAATCCGCGCCTGCGCCGCGCGGCGGCCGATGCGCAGACTATTCCCGGCGGCTATGCCGCGCTGCCGGTGGGCGAGACCGCGATCGAGATGAGCTATGGCATCCAGTTGCGCCGCTGGCTCAGCATCCGGCCGGATGTGCAATATATTCTCGATCCCGGCGCCTTTTCCTATCGCCGCACCAATGATGCGCTGGCGCTGGGCGGCCAGGTCAAGATGCAGTTCTGATCCCGCCCATGACCTTGCCCCAACCCCTAGGGATCGGCCCGGCAATAGCGCAGCACATTGTCGATCACCTGCATCCGGCGCCGGTCGGCGGCCGCCTCGCTGGTCATGTCGACGCCGAAGATCGCACTGAAACTGTGGCGGTTGGACACGAAGTAGAAGGCAAGAGCGCTGATCGTCATATGCAGGTCGACCGCGTCCAGCCCCGGGCGGAAGCTGCCATCCGCAACACCGCGATCGATCAGCGCCTGGGTCTTGGGCAGGACGATCTCGTTGCGCCCCTGCGAAATCTCGCCGACATGCGGGCCGCCCCGGATATTCTCGTCCATCACCAGCCGCACCAGTTCGGGGTGGTGGAAATGATAGTCGAAGGTGAGCGCAGTCAATCGTTCGAGCGCGGCGAGCGGGGCCAGGTCGTCCAGTTCGGCATCCAGCTCGGCCGATCTTATGCCGCGATAGGCCTCGGTCAGCACTGCGCGATACAGCCCGTCCTTGTTGCCGAAATGATAATAGATCATCCGCTTCGACGTCGCGGTCGCCGCCGCGATCTCGTCCACCCGCGCGCCGGCATAGCCTTTTTCCGCGAAATGCTGGGTGGCGATCGCGATGATGTCGCGCCGGTTGCGTTCGGTGAAATTCTGCTTGTCCACGCCTCGCTTTGCGACGCCGGGCGCCCTATTGCAATGCACAACCGGCGCGCCGGAACCCGCTCCGCCGGCTTGTCGATCGAGGAGGAATGCGCGTGATCCCCGACAAGAAGATCCAGATCGTCATAGTCGGCGGCGGTGCTGCCGGCCTCGAACTCGCGCGCAAGCTCGGCGCCCGCTACGGCCGCAAGCGGCATGACATCATCCTGATCGATCGCAATCGCACCCATATCTGGAAACCGCTGCTGCACGAGGTCGCGACCGGATCGCTCGACGCCAGCCTGGATGAGGTCGGCTATCGCAGCCACTGCCACCGCTGGGGCTATCGCTATCTCTATGGCACGCTGCAGGGCATCGATCGGGCCGCGCGGCGGGTCCATATCGCGCCGGTGTTCGATCCCAAGGGGCGCGAGGTGGTGAGCGCCCATTCGGTCCGGTACGACTATCTGGTGCTGGCCTATGGGTCGGTCACCAATGATTTCGGAACGCCGGGCGTCGCCGACAATTGCCTGTTCCTCGACAGCCGCGCCCAGGCCGACAGCTTCCGCGACCAGTTGCTCGACCATTGCCTGCGCGTGTCGCGCGCCATGTCGGCCGACCCCGCGTCGGATGCGCGGGTGCGGATCGCGATCGTCGGGGGCGGCGCCACCGGGGTGGAACTGGCGGCCGAACTCTATAATGCCGCCGATGCGCTGGGCTATTATGGGCTGGAGGTGTTCGATCGCCAGCGGCTCGACGTCACCCTGCTGGAGGCCGGGCCACGCATCCTGCCGGCCTTGCCCGACCGGCTGGCCGACGCCGCGCGGGAGGAACTGGAGGTGCTGGGGGTCAAGGTACGCGCCGGCATCGCCGTCACCGCCTCCACGCCGCAGGGAATGGAGACGAAGGATGGCGGCTTCGTTCCCGCCGATCTTCAGGTCTGGGCCGCCGGGGTCAAGGCGGCGGCGATCCGTGATGGCCTCGATGGGCTGGAACAGTCCCGCGCCGGCCAGGTGATCGTGCGCCCGACGCTGCAGAGCCTGGCCGACGACCGTGTCTTCGCGATGGGCGATTGCGCCTCCTACACGCCGCAGGGTGCCGACCGGCCAATCCCGCCACGGGCACAGGCCGCGCATCAGATGGCGGACACCGTCTTCTCCAATCTCGGCCGGCTGATGGCCGGTCGCCCGCTCAAGAGCTTCGTCTACAAGGACCATGGTTCACTGGTGTCGCTCAGCCGCTATTCAACGGTCGGATCGCTGATGGGCAAGCTGGTCGGCGGACGCATGGCGGTGGAAGGGCGGCTGGCCCGCTTTGTCTACATGTCGCTCTATCGCATGCACCTGATGGCCGTACATGGCTGGATTCGTGGCCCTGCCCTGATTTTGGTGAGCCATATCAATCGTTTCGTGCGACCGCGCCTGAAACTCCATTGAAAGGTGCGGCGGGGGGGCACCGCAGGATATCCCCCCGCCGCTTTAGGCCGTCAGCAGTCTCTCAGTTCACCTTGGCCAGTGCCGCATTCATCCGCTTGGCGGCGAACGGCGGCAGCTTGACCGCCTTGGCCGCCGTCACATCGGCCGCCGTCGGCTTGCCCACCTGGACCAGCGCCACCATGCCCATCGAATAATGGGGCATGCACTTGATGCCATAGAGGCCCGGCTTGCTGACGGTCAGCACCGCTTCCTTGTTCATCGCCCCCTTCATCGGGGTCGCGCCGGCCGGCAACATGGTGGAAATCGTCTCGGCATTATGGCTGGGGTCGGTCGGCTTGAAATGGATCACATCGCCCGGTGCCGCTTTCACGAAGGACGGCTCGAACACCATCGCGCCATCGGCGCCCTTGTTCTTCATATGGACGGTGATGTCCTTGGCCGCGGCCGGCATCGCGCCGGCCATGGCCAGGCCGCCGATGATCGCCAGCGCCGAACGATGAAGCATATATTCTCTCCCGGAAAATCACTTGTTTGGGTTGGTCCCTCAACCTGCAACTTGCCGGAAAACAGAGGGCAAACAATTGACCTTTGGTCCTATCGCCCCTCCGGCTTGCTGGGACTGAGATCCCGGCCCAGATCGCGCCAGCCGTCCGTCCCCTCGGCCAGCCACCAAATATTGCGATAGCCCATCGCCCGCAGCCGTCGCGCCGCATTCCAGCCCATCCAGCAATCCGCGCGGCAGAAGGTGATGATCATCCGGCTACGGTCTCCGCCGCTCAGCCGCGCGATCCCACGCGCGAACCAGTCCGCAATATCCGGCATCGGCGCGCCCCGCCCGCTCTCGGGAAACCAGTGGGCGCCGGGGATGCTCTCATGCGGCTGCGCCAGTTGCCAGCGTCCGTCCGCCTCGCGATGGCCGCCCTCGGCCGGCAGCACGTCGATCAGAATCATGTCGATATCCGGCCGCAGCGCGGCGATCGCGGCCGGCGCGATCCTGCCCACGCCCTCGGGCGGGCGATGCACGGGGCTGCGATAATGGGCGATGCGATAGCCCGCCGCGTCGAACAGGCCGGCCTCCTGCGCCTGCGTCACGCCCGGCACTAGCAGCGCTGCCATCAGCCCGATCCTTGCCCGCATCCCTTCGCTCCCGACGCCACGACCCAAGGTGCAATGGTAGCCACTTTCGCCCGGCGCTAGGCATGGACTTTGGGAGAAGAGGATGAACAGGCGCAAGATCCTGACAGCCATGACCGCGTCCTGCCTGCTGGCGACCGGTCACATCGCGGTCGCACATCCACCCTACCCCGCCGATCCGCTGCACTCGCCGATGTGGACCGCCCATGCGCAGACCATCTTCGGCGACGATCCGGTCCGCTTCGATCCGCGCGTGAAGGTGAATTATCCCGCGATCGCGGAAAATCAGCGCAGCTTCCCGGTCGCGCTCGACGCGCGCGGCCTCGGCCCCGTCAGGCGCATGCTGATCCTGGCCGATCTCAACCCGATCCCGATCGCCATCGACTATCGGCCCGACGGCGCCGAACCTTATGTCGCCACCCGCATCAAGCTCGACCAGCGCACCCCGGTGCGCGGCGCGGTGCAACTGGCCGACGGCCAATGGCTGGTCAGCGGCGGCTGGGTCGATGCCGCGGGCGGTGGCTGCTCTGCCCCGCCGGTCAGCCGGGTGAAGGGCGACTGGGCACAGCATCTGGGCGAGATGCGGGGCGAAGCCTGGCCGATGGCCGACGGCGCCAGCCGGCTGCGCATCACCTTCCGCCATCCGATGGACACCGGCTTCGTCGCCAATATCCCGACCTATCATATCGAACAGATGCGCGTGACCGGCCCTGACGGCCGGCTGCTCGGCGAGATGGAGATATGGGCCGCCGTGGCCGAAGACCCCGCCATCACCCTGATGCCCCGCGCCAATCCCGGCGACACGCTCTCCATCGCCGCGCGCGACACCAATGGCCGCGCCTATCTCGCCAAGGTGACGGTCGCCCGCCAGTCGCCCCTGCCCGGCACCAGCGGCGCGACCGGCCGATGATGCTCAGCCGCCGACAGGCGCTGGCCGGCATGACCGGCGCCCTCCCCCTGCTGACCGGCGCCGCACCCGACGACTATCGCATCGATCCGCAGCCGGTCGCCGATGGGCTGTGGATGATCCATGGCGCCGACGAACAGATGCTGTTCGCCAATGGCGGCGCGATCGCCAATATCGCGATCATCGCCACCCCGGCCGGGACACTGCTGGTCGATGCCGGCCCCTCGATCCGCTATGGCCGCATGCTCAGGAAAATGGCCGAGACGCTGACCGGCCAGCCGGTCGTGCGGGTCTATGTCACCCATCTTCATCCCGACCATGGCATGGGCATCGCCGCCTTCGATCCCGCCATCGTCGCCGCCCTGCCCGGCACCATAACCGACATGGAACGGGACGGGCGCGGCTTTTCCGATGCGCTCTATCGCCTGCTCGGCGACTGGATGCGCGGTACCGACCTTGTTCTGCCGGGGCGGCGGATCGACCAGCCGGCGGAGGATTTCGGCGGCCGCCGCCTGCAACTGCTGTCGCTCGCCGGTCACAGCAATGCTGATCTCGCCCTGCTCGACGAACGCACCGGAACGCTGATCGCGGGCGACCTGCTCTTCCTCGACCGCGCGCCGAGCACCCCGACCGCGAACCTCGCCCGCTGGCGCGAAAGCCTGGATGCGCTCGCCAGATTGCCGCACAAGGCGGCGATCCCCGGCCATGGCCCGTTCGACCCCGCCGGCACCCGCGCCATCGCCCAGACCCGCGACTGGCTCGACTGGCTCGATGCGACGCTGCGCACCGCCGTTCAGTCCGGCCTCGACATGGTGGAGGCCGGCACCCTCCCCATCCCCGCGCGCTTCGCCACCATCGCCGCAGCCCGCTACGAACTCCAGCGCAGCGTCGCGCACCTCTATCCCGCGCTGGAGGCCGAACTACTGCCCCGGGTGGATGTCCCGGAGGGGTGAGGCCGAAAGGCGTGGGAGAGTGAGGGGCTTCAGAATGTCGCCTTCACCCCGGCATACCAGCGGCGCGGCGCACCGGCGCCATAGGCCCTGGGATCGCTGGCGCCCGGTGCCTCGTCCAGTTCGATCTCATCCACTTCGGTAAAGGTGCCGAAGGTCGCATAATGGCGGTCGAACAGGTTGCGGACCTCGCCGAACAGGGTGACGCCGGGGATGATGTCGATGCCGGCGCGGATATTGGCGATCAGATAGCCGGGCACCTTGGCATTCTGGTTCGCCTCGTCGCCGACCAGATATTGGCCGGATCGGGCGATCAGGTCGCCGCCGACCGACCAACGGCGCTGACCGCCCAAGGTGCCGGCATAATCCAGCGTCAGGGTCGCACTATGGCGAGGGATACCGGGCAGACGATCGCCCTTGCGAACGTCGATCGTGCCATCGTCATTCGCCTCCGGGTTGGCCGGACTGCTCAGTGTCAGCGCGCTGCGATAGGTGGCGTCCGTGAAGGCATAGCTGAGGCCCGCGCTGAAACCGCCCCGCGCCGCCTTGACCGATGCCTCGACACCCTGGCGCCGGGTCTTGCCGATATTCTGGAAATAGGCCCGGCCGCGAATGTCCGACGCAATATATTGGATGTCGTCATGATTGCCGGTGCGATAGGCGGAGACCAGCCAGTCGGCGGTCCAGCCACCGACGGCGAAGCGACCCGAACCGCCCGCTTCCCAGCTTTTCGCCACCACCTGTTTCAGCGGCGGATCGGCGATGAAGAAATTGGTGAGGCTGCAGGGCGCATTCTCGTCGGCGCAGGACAGTTCGGCCGGGGTCGGCGCGCGGTTGGTCTCGGCATAGCCGACGCGCAGCGACAGTCCGTCCGAAACCCGATAATCCAGCTCCGCGCCGGGGTTCAGCCGCTGGAAATTGTGCCGCCCGTTCAGCGCCGTGCCGATCTGGTCGACCAGCTCGATCCGCGCATGATTCCAGCGCAGCCCCAGTTCCGCCGTCAGCCCCGGCGCCAGCGGCAACCGGTCCTGCACGAAGACGCCCCAATAGTCGCTATGCGCGACCAGCCCGACCGGCGCGATCGCGCCATCCGGCTGGACGATGATCGCCCCCAGCCCCTCGACGCTGCGCTCGTCCGTCATCGCGCCCAGTTCGGTCGATGTATCGAACCGGGTGCGGCTCGTGTCGTAGCTCATGCCGATCGCAAAATGATTGGTCCCGCCCATCAGTGCGCGATCGTCGATCAACTGCGCCAGCGCGCCCATCGCATCGGTCCGCGTCCGCCCCCGGTTGAGTACGCCATAGCCCTCGCCACCCAGGCTGTCGGCAATGGCATTGCCGTTCGCGTCGGTCAGGACCGCCTGCGCCTCATCGTCGTCATCATCGCCGCCCACCGTCTCCAGGCAGAGCAGCCCGGCGGCGTCCTCCTCCTCGCATCCCTCGATATCGGCGGCATCGCCATTGACCGTGCGCAAGGTCAGTCGCTGGGCATAGAGCGTTCCCTCGATCCGGGTCGTGTCGGACAGAGCGACCCAGGGGTGCAAGCTGATCCGACCATAGTGGCTGCGGCTATTGTCGGGCCAGGTGAAGACGGCGCGCCGGTCCGCCGCCAGCAGCTCGACCGGCGACACGCCATTGCCGGTCAGGTCGGTCTTTGCCCCGACCAGCTTCATGTGGAGTCCGCCCTTCTCGGTATCGAAGCCAAGGTCGGCATAGCCATTATAGAGATGCGACGGGCTATGATCGCGCCAGCCATCGTCATGACTATATTGGAAGGCACCGAAGGCGCTGAAATTGCCGCGCGCGAAGCCGCCGGCGATGCTCGCCTCGGCATAGCCGAAACGGCCGCCGGTCATGCTCGCCTCCAGCCCCGGATCGCTGCGCCCGTCCTTCGTTTCCAGCAGGATCGCCCCGCCCAGCGCATTGAGGCCATAGACCGGACTGGCATCGAGCAGGCTCAGCTTGCGGATCGCCGCCTCGGGAATCAGATCGAACTGGACGGTATCACCGAACGGCTGGTTGAAGCGGGCGCCATCCATATAGACGGCGAGCCCCTGCGATTGTCCTTGCAGCGGCGAGGCGACGAAGCCGCGATAGACGAGATTGGGCTGCCAGGGATTATTCTGCGCATCCTGCAGCGTGATGCCGGCGATATTGCGGGTCAGCGCGCCGAGCAGGTCGGGCGTGCCGCCGATGCCGATATCCCGGCCGGAAATGGACAGCGCATCATCGACATCGATCGCCCCGCCCGGCGCCGTCACGATGATCGTCTGCGCCGGACCAGCCTCCAGTTCCTCGGCCTGCGCCAATAGCGGCATCAGCGCCACGCCCGCCAGACCCGCGCAAAGCCAGCCCCTGCCCCGCATATCCAACTCCCATCTCTGTTTATGGAAAGGACGCTAGGGAGGGCTGGCCAGCGCCTCCATTATACCTTGGGTCGCATGCGATATTCAGGCGGTGACCCCGGCACGGCTACGCACCAGATCCGCGACCACGCTGGGGTCGGCCAGCGTGCTGACATCGCCCAGCGCCTGGGCCGACACCTCCCCCTCGGCGATCTTGCGCAATATGCGGCGCATGATCTTGCCCGATCGTGTCTTGGGCAGGCCCGGCGCGAACTGGATCACGTCGGGCGTGGCGATCGGGCCGATCTCGCTGCGCACCCATTGAGTCAGGGTCCGGCGCAACTCGTCGCTCGGCTGCTCGCCCACATTCAGCGTGACATAGGCATAAATGCCCTGCCCCTTGATGTCGTGCGGCATGCCGACCACCGCCGCCTCCGCCACGGTCGCATGCAGCACCAGCGCGCTCTCGACCTCGGCCGTGCCCATGCGATGGCCCGACACGTTGATGACATCGTCGACCCGGCCGGTGATCCAATAATAGCCGTCAGCGTCCCGGCGGGCGCCGTCGCCCGTGGTATATTTGCCGGGAAAGGTGGTGAAATAGGTCTGGAAGAAACGCTCATGATCGTTCCAGACGGTGCGCATCTGGCCGGGCCAGGACCGGGCGATCACCAGATTGCCTTCGCTCGCGCCATCCTGCACCACGCCATCGCCATCGACGATCTGCACCTCGACACCGGGCATGGGGAAGGTCGCACTGCCCGGCTTCAGGTCCGTGGCGCCCGGCATCGGCGCGATCATCGCGCCGCCGGTCTCGGTCTGCCACCAGGTGTCGATAATCGGGCAGCGCCCCTCGCCCGCCACGCCATGATACCAGCGCCAGGCCTCGGGATTGATCGGCTCGCCCACGCTGCCCAACAATTTGAGCGATGCGCGACTGGTCTTCGTGACATGATGGTCGCCCTCCTTCATCAGCGCGCGCAGCACGGTCGGCGCGGTGAACAGCGTATGGACCTGATGCCGGTCGACTACCTCCCAGATACGGCTCGGCGTCGGCCAGCTCGGCAAGCCTTCATACATCAGGGTCGTCGCGCCATTGGCCAGCGGACCATAGACGATATAGCTGTGCCCCGTGACCCAGCCGACATCGGCCGCGCACCACCAGACGTCACCCGGCCGATAGTCGAAGCAGAGCGCGTGGGTGAGACTGGCCCACAGCAGATAGCCGCCGCTCGAATGGACCACGCCCTTGGGCTTGCCGGTGGAGCCGGAGGTGTAGAGCAGGAACAGCGGGTCTTCCGCGTTCATCACCTCGGCCGGACAATCGGGTGCGACGCCGGCCATCGCCTCGTCATACCAGCTGTCGCGGCCCGCCTGCATCGCCACCGCCCCGCCGGTCGCCCGCACCACCAGCACGCGGCGCACGCTGGTGCAATGGTCGAGCGCCAGCGCCGCGTCGACATTGGCCTTGAGCGGTACGCGCTTGCCGCCGCGCCGGCCTTCGTCGGCAGTGACGACGATGCTGGAATCGCAATCGGTGATGCGACCCGCCAGCGCCTCGGGCGAAAAGCCGCCGAACACGACGCTGTGGATCGCGCCAATCCGCGCACAGGCGAGCAGTGCAACCGCCGCCTCCGGGATCATCGGCATATAGATGGTTATGCGGTCGCCCCGGCGCGCGCCGGCATCCTTGAGCACATTGGCGAAGCGGCAGACTTCGGCATGGAGTTCACGATAGGTCAGGCTGCGCGGGGCATCCGATGGATCATCGGGTTCCCAGAGGATCGCGGTGACATCGCCCCGCTCGGCCAGATGCCGGTCGAGACAATTGGCCGACACGTTGAGCGTGCCGTCGGCGAACCATTGGATACCGAAATCCGCTTCGTCGAAGCTGCTGTCCGACGCGCGGGTCGGCGGCGTGATCCAGTCCAGCCGCTGCGCCTGCTCCAGCCAATAGGCATCGCCGTGATCGAGCGAGCGGCGATAATCGGCGGCGCGGGCCGCCTGGTTCATGCGGGCATGGGCCGCCCAGTCGGCAGGTATCGGAAACAGGTCTTCGGACATGATGGCTCCCTTCATTGGCCGAACCGCACGCCGATCCAGAGCGTCCTGGGTGTCCCCAGGTCGATGGATCCGCCGGCATTGCGGGTGACGACATCCTCGTCGAACAGATTTTCAGCCCGCGCGACCAGGCTGATGCCATGGCCGATCGGCAGCCGGGCGATGGCGTCGAGCGTCAGCGCATCGGGCAGCACATCGCTCTGCAGATCATCCTCATATTGCTTGCCCACATAGCGCAGCGTGGCCGACAGCTCCGGCCCGGCTTTCGGCGCCCAGGCCAGGGTCGCGCTGGCCGAATGGCGCGGCACCTGCGCCGGGGCGAAGCCGTCGAACGTCATGCCCGGTGCATCCACCTTGCTGGGGCTATAGGCATAGGAAGCGAGCAGCGAGAAATCGGCCGGCAGTTGCGCGCTGGCGGTCAGTTCCACGCCCTTCGCCACGATCGCGTTCACATTCTGCCGCTTGCGGGTGACACTGTCGATGGTGACATTGGCGATCGCATCGTCGAGCCGGTTGTAGAAGAGCGTGGCGGACAGTTGCACGCCCGATGCCGGGGTCAGGTCGATGCCTCCCTCCACGCCTTTCAGCTTCTCGGGCTTCAAGGCTTCATTGGCCCGGGTGGTGATCGGAAAGACGACGAAGGGGCGATAAAGCTCGTTGAGCGTCGGCAAACGAAAGCCGCTATAGGCCGCCCCGCGCAGCGCCACCGCATCGCTGACATGGTAGAGCGCGCCTGCCCGGCCTGAGAACTCCCAGTCGGAGCGATTGGCGTAGGTGCTGTCCTGCGTCACCACGCCGACCGCACTGACCGCCTTGTAGAAGCCGTTGCGGATCGACCAGCGATCGGCCCGCACCCCGCCGGTCAGGACAAGATTCCCAATCGTCCAGTCATCCTCGGCAAAGGCGCCGGTCGTGATCTGGTCGCCGCCGGCATGGCGGCGCGATGTCAGCGGGTTGCTGGCGAGATTGGCGTTATAGGCATCCTCAAACATGTCGCCGGTGGCAAAGCGGGTGTCGACGCCGATGCGCAGCACATGGTCTTCGCCGACCGGCGGGCGCAGCTCGATCTTGCCGCCGATCCCGGTCGAGGGGGTGTTGCGCTGGTCGAGCGACTTGCGGAAGCTGGTGGAGGAGATGACGATGTTGGAGAAGTTGCGCGCCTGGAGATAGGCGAGCGCATCGACCTGCCAGCGACCGCGCGCAATATAGCGGATGCTGGCATCCTGGCCCTGGCTCATGCTGTCGGCGCCGGCAAAGCGCAGGGTGCGGTTGTCCTGGAACAGGGTGCCGCGAAACTGGATTTCCGAGGTCGCATCGATCGGCGCGACCGCGCGCAGATTGGTCGACCAGCTGTCATAGGCGGCGGGCACGGTGGCGGCGACGCGCTGGTCCCTGGGCGTGGTCTGGAAGCCGTCGCCCCGGTCCCAGCGGCCCGACAGCGACACATAACCACTGCCCAGGTCGGGCGCGATGCTGGCGGACAATTCGGTCGCGTCCTTGCTGCCATAGAAGGCGCTGGCGCCGAAGACCGGCATCTGCTCGCGGGTGGCGCTGGCCAGCTCGATCGTGCCGGCGACCGCGCCCGCGCCAAAGGCGCCACTCCCCCCGCCGCGCGTCACTCGCACCAGCGCCAGCCGGTCGGGCACCAAAGCCGAGAAAGGAATATAGCCGAAGAAGGGATCGGCGACCGGCACACCATCAAGCAGCACCAGGGTCCGGCTCGACGCATTGCCACCCAGTGCGCGCAGCGTGGCGCCCTGGTTCGAGGGATTGGACGCGCGGCTGTCGGACCGGCGGAACTGCTGGAAGCCCGCGACATCGGCCAGCACGCTCTCGATCCGCCCCGACGCCGCATCCCCCAGCCGATCCCGGTCGATCACCACCGAGCCATAGGCCGGCGTACCCGGCGGCAAGGACAGGCCGCTGCCCGTTACGATGATCGACGCGGCGGCCATCGCCTCGCCTGCGTCATCGGGTGTTTCCGCCTGCGCCGCGATGGGCGCCATAGCCATGCCGAGCGCGAGCCATTTTGTTCTGCGCATATATCCTCCCCTGCCGCCCCGTCATGCGAAGGGGCGGCATCCCTCGATAGGATGCCGCCCCTTGCCGGAACATTGGCCTTTGGGCCGATGGCCCTTCTCCCGTTCAGAAGAAGAGGATGGCGCCGGCTGCGATCGTGTCGCCCTGCGCCTCATTGCCATTATGCGCCTTGGACGTGCTGTGGATATATTCGCCGATCAGCGTCACCCAGCTGGTCAGGCCATAACGGCCCTGCCCGACCCAGCTGCTATTCTTGCGGATCAGCGTCGGGTTGGCGAGCGCATCAGCGGCATTGGCATAATGGAGATTGCTCTCGCCATAGCTGCCACCGACCGAGAATTTGCCGAAGGTCGCCAGCCCCTGAAGATAGAAGCCGTCGCTGTCACGCTTGTTGCCCACAGCATCCGTATCGAACAGGTTGAGCGCCGTCGTGCCCAGGCCCGAGCCATTATAATAATAGCCGGTGAGGACGATCGGGCCGTAGCCGATCTTGGCGCCGGTATCGAAGCCGCTGCCGGTATAGGAAATGCCATCGACGCGATTATGCCGCTGGGTGATACCCGACAGCCAGGCGCGGGCCGAAAAATCCCCGAACTTGCCGTCATAGACGATCTTGCCCTGGAAGCCGGGCGACTTGTTGCTTTCGCCCGGTCCGGTCAGCGATTCGAGCGGCTGGAACACGCCGACCGAGACCTGGAAGCCAGACAGGCTGGGCGAGGTGTACGTGATCTGCGGCTGGAAGTCGGTGTAGATATAGCCGATGCCGATGCGGCCGAGCGAAGTGTTGGACGGCGCGACATTGCCGCCGCTCGATCCGACCGACAGCAAAGTGATGTCGTTCAATATGCCTTCCGAGCCGAACAGGCCGATGTCGCGACCCAGCTTGAACTCGCCCAGCCCCGATCGGCCGATGGTCATATAGGTCTGGCGGAAATCGATGCCGGCGGTCTGTAGCGCCACCGGCCGGCCACCGGCATTGGCGCCGCCGCCAACCGAATAATCGGCACTGTTGATGCCGGGATACATGCCGAAATGGGCGCCGACGTCCCAGCCGCCCTGGTTGGTGGTGACGTCGAACTTCAGATAGCCGGGCAACAGGCCGTTGCGGATCGCCGAGCTATTGCCGCCAACCGGCACCACGCCGCCGACGACATCCGTGTTCGGCCCGGCCGCCTGGCCATTTTCATGGGTATAGAAACCGTTGACCGAGCCGGACATCTTGACCGTGACGTCGCCGACCTCAAACCCGACGCCGCTGTCGGCGACGCGTACCACGGGCTTGCCATCCGACGCGGCGGGCGCGGCGGCAGCGGCCGGCGCCGCGGCATCCTCCTTTGCCAGCTGGGCATATTCCTCGTCGGTGAGGATCCCCTTTTCATGCAGCCTTTTCAGCAGTTCGCTCGTCGTCCCGGCATTGGCCGGCGTTGCCCCTGCGACGAACAGCAACGCCATGGCGGCGCTGCCGAGGAATAGTCCCCGTGCCATCTCATCCTCCCTCTTGTGCGCCGGTCGTGCCGGCTGTCGGGAAGAGTGGGCGGCGGCGATGGCGGCCGAAATTGGACTTTGGTTCTCATCCCCTTGTCGCCGGCCGGGCTATACTTTGGGTCAGGGGGCGACGACGATGCCCCACGGCCCGGCGCCGACCGCCACCGTGCCGACGACCTTGCCGGCGGCCAGGTCGATCACCGAGACATTGTCCGAAAGGCCATTGGCGGCATAGGCCCGCGCGCCATCCGGGCTGACTGCGACATGCCAGACCCGCTTGCCGACCGGCACATAGGCGCGGACCTTGCGGGTCGCGACATCGACCAGCGCGACATGATTGGCGCGGCCCAGCGCCACCACGGCGGTCTTGCCGTCCGGCGTGAACCGGATGCCGCAGGGCAATAGCTGATAATCCTGCACGCCGGGGATAGCGAAATGCAGCGTCTCGACGATCCTGCGCGTAGCCGGATCGGCGATCTGCACCGTCCCGCCCATCTCCGCCGCGATCCACAGTTCTTTGCCGTCGGCGGTGAATTCGACATGGCGCGGGCGCTGATCGGTTTCGGTCGCATCGACCATCGTCTTGGTCGACAGGTCGATCCAGTTGACGACGCCGTCATCCTCCGAAGTCACCACCACCCATTTGCCGTCCGGGCTTTGCGCCACACCCTCGGGCTCCTTGCCAACATCGACCTGAAAGGCGACCTTGCGGCTGTCGATGTCGATCGCGGTCAGCGCGGCATTATCCTCATTGGCGACGAACAAGGTCCGGCCATCGCGCGAGAGGAAAAATTGCTCGGGATCCTGGCCCGATGGCAGGTCGGCGACGACCTTGCCGGTCGCGCGGTCGATCATCTGCACCGCATGGTCGTTGCTGGCACAGAGCAATATATATTTGCCGTCCTTCGTCACGGTAATGCCGCGCGGCCGTCCGCCCACCGGCCAGGTCGCGACCGTCTGCATCGTGGCGGCATCGATCACGCTGATGCTGTTGCCGCGCTCGTTGGAGACATAGAGCGTCTCGGCCCGAACGGACGGGATCGCCACCATAAGCGCAAGCCCTGCCACCACATGCTTCATCATGCCCGCATCCTCTCATCCTTTTGGCCTGATAGCGGATTAGCCCCCGGCCCGTCCCGGCGGGATTGTACCAATGGCCAATGGGGGCCGGTCCCACCCTTCCCTACAGTCGGCAGCGACAGGGAAGGCAAGCGGCAACACAGGCCGCAGCACAGACGAGGATTTGGGATGAGGAACTTCGGACGGATCGCATTGTTCGGCGCGGCCTGCCTGGCGGGCGGATCGATCACATCGGCCCTGATGGCGCATGGCAACGTCACGCCGCAGGCGGTCGACACGTCGGCCCTGCCGGAAATCGGCGCCGACTGGCTGCAGCATAATCCCTATCGCGGCAATGCGACGGCGGCGAAGATCGGCGAATCCGCCTATGGTCAGAATTGCGCCCGCTGCCACGGTCTGGACGCGGAGAGCGGCGGCATCGCGCCGGACCTGCGCTATCTGGAGGTCGGCGATACCGGCGACGAATGGTATATCCAGCGCTTCCAGCATGGCTCCAGCCATGACGGCAAGGTCTATATGCCGCCGATGGGCGAGGTTCTGGGACAGAAGGCCGGATGGGCGATCCGCGCCTGGCTCGAAACCAAGCATCAGGAGTGATCGTAATGGATCGCCGCGCCTTTCTGAGCAGCGTGGCGGCTGCCGCGTTAGTGGGATATGTTTCGCGTGGGCAGGTGGCAAGGGCCGCCCCGCTCGGCAAGGTCAGGGACCTGGGTGTCCTTCGGGTCGCAGTCTACAAGGACAACCGCCCCTGGTCCTGGCGCAAGGACGGCAAGCTGATCGGGATCGACGTCGACCTGGCCCAGGCGCTGGCCAAGGGCTTGGGCGTGCGCGCCGACATTGCCGAACTGGTCGCGGACGAAAGCGCCGACGACGACCTGCGCAACGGGGTGTGGAAGGGCGGCCTTCTGGGCTTCCAGCCGGCCGACATCATGCTGCACGTGCCGTTCGACCGCAGCTTTGCCGCGCGCAACGATCAGGTCGCGATCATCGCGCCCTATTATCGCGAAAGCTTTCAGTTCGCGGCAGTGAAGGGCGAGATCGACGTCAATGCGCCGCCGATCCAATATCGCGGCAAGCGGCTGGCGGTCGAGATCGATTCCATTCCCGATTTCTATCTGATCGGCACATTCGGCGGCATATTGGCCAGGGATGTCGTCCATTTTCCGGGCGGGACGGAAGCCGTCACCGCGCTGACCGACGGCCGGGCCGATGGCGTACTCGCCAGCCGGGCGCAGATCGAGGCGGTGCTGCACGACAGCGGCGCCACCAACATCGTCCGCCGCACCAGCCCCCTGCCCGCCTTTACCTCAGCCGGGTGGGATATCGGCATGGCGGTGAAGGAGAATAGCCGGAACCTGGGCGATGCGGTCGAGACCATCCTGGCCGACATGACGCAATCGGGCGCGCTCAAGGCGATCTTCGAGCGCCATGGCGTCGCCTATGCGCCGGCCGTCGCGGCGGGCTGACCGGGCGACCCAAGGTCCAATTGGCACGGCCGCCGCGCACCATAATGTGCTGCATCGACGGCGTTGATCACGCCGGAAAACAAGGGAGGATGACTATGACGGGACGTTTCACGCGTTCGTTCCTGGGGGTGGCAGCGATCGCGCTGGTCGCCGGCGCCGCGCCGCTGCTGGCGGCCGATCCCGCCAGCGGGCCAACCGATGCCGACCTGATGAACGATGCCGCATCGACTGGCGACGTGCTGACCTATGGCATGGGGCCGCAGGCGCAGCGCTTCAGCACGCTCAACCAGATCAACACCAACACCGTCAGCAAGCTGGTGCCCGCTTTCGCCTCGTCGCTGGGTGGCGAGAAGCAGCGCGGCCAGGAGTCCCAGCCGCTAGTCTATGACGGCACCATCTATGTCACCGGTTCCTATTCGCGGCTCTATGCCTTCGACTCCCGCACCGGCGAGGAGAAATGGGAATATAATGCCCGCCTGCCCGACGACATCATGCCCTGCTGCGACGTCGTCAATCGCGGTGCGGCGATCCATGGCGACAAGATCATCTTCGCCACGCTCGATGCGCGACTGGTGGCGCTCAATCGCCATACCGGCAAGGTCGTGTGGAACAAGCAGATCGCGGATTACAAGGCCGGCTACAGCGCGACCGCTGCGCCGCTGATCGTCAAGGGTATGGTCATCACCGGCAATTCGGGCGGCGAGTTCGGCATCGTCGGCGCGGTCGAGGCGCGCGACGTGGATACCGGCGAGCTGATCTGGCACCGCCCGGTGATCGAAGGCAATATGGGCACCTTGCGCGGCAAGGATAATGGCATCACCGGCAAGCTCAATGCGACCTGGCAGGGCGATCTCTACAAGACCGGCGGCGGCGCGACCTGGCTGGGTGGCACCTATGATCCGGAAACCAACCTTCTCTATTTCGGCACCGGCAACCCGGCCCCCTGGAACAGCCATCTGCGGCCCGGCGACAATCTCTACACCGCGTCGACGCTGGCGATCGATCCCGAAACCGGCGTAATCAAATGGCATTACCAGACCACCCCGCACGACGGCTGGGATTTCGACGGGGTCAACGAGTTCATCCCGTTCGACGCGACGATCAACGGCAAGCCGATGAAGCTGGGCGCCAAGGCGGATCGCAATGGCTATTTCTTCGTGCTCGACCGGACCAACGGCAAGTTCGTCAGCGCCAACCGCTTCGTCATGCAGACCACCTGGGCCAGCGGCTATGACAAGAATGGCAAGCCGATCGTGATCCCGGCCGGTCGCCCCGGCGCGCCGAGCGCGACCGAGAAGGGCAGCACCGTCTTCTCCTCGCCCAGTTTCTTGGGGGGAAAGAACTGGATGCCGATGGCCTATAGCAAGGACACCGGCCTGTTCTACATCCCGTCCAACGACTGGGGCATGGACATCTGGAACGAGCCGATCGCCTACAAGAAGGGCGCCGCCTATCTGGGCGCGGGCTTCACCATCAAGCCGATCGCCGAGGATCATATCGGCGCGCTGCGGGCGATGGACCCCAAGACCGGCAAGATCGTGTGGGAATATAAGAACAAGGCGCCGCTATGGGGCGGCGTGCTGTCGACCGCCGGCAATCTGGTCTTCACCGGCACGCCCGAAGGCTATCTGAAGGCCTTCGACGCCAAGACCGGCAAGGAGCTGTGGAAGTTCCAGACTGGGTCGGGCGTGGTCGGATCGCCAGTCACCTGGGAGCAGGATGGCGAGCAATATGTCGCCGTCATGTCCGGCTGGGGCGGCGCGGTGCCGCTGTGGGGTGGCGAAGTGGCCAAGTCCTTCAAGGACATCAATCAGGGCGGTTCGCTCTGGGTGTTCAAGCTGGCCAAATAAGGAGGCGAGGACGATGATCGTCATGGGGCGCGGACAGACTATGCACGGCGGAAATCGCGGGCAATTTGCCGCGCCCCCGCCTATGATCCATCATCATGGCCAGGGGGCGGACATGCAGGTCGAAGACAATAACGCGATGATGGAAAGGGTGCTGATCGTCGACGACCACCCGCTGGTGCGCGACGGGCTGCGCAGCGTGATCGCGGTCAGTTTCGACGGGTGCGAGATTTTCGAGGCGGCCAGCCTGGAGGAAGCGCTGGCGACGCTGGAGAAACAGTCCAATTTCGACCTGGTGCTGCTGGACCTCAATATTCCCGACGTGAAGCGGCTCGATGGCCTGAAACTGCTGCGCAGTCGCCACCCGATCCTGCCGGTGGTGATGGTGTCGGGCGCGTTCGACCGGGCGATCGTGCGCGAAGCGCTGGGCGCAGGCGCCGCCGGTTTCATCCCCAAGTCGATGAAGCGCAGCGCGATCGTCGATGCGCTGCACCGGGTGGTGTCAGGCGAAATCTACATGCCCGACGCGATCGACGAGGCGCCACAGGAAAGCGCCGAGGAAGCCGATATCCTGACCCGGATCAGCAGCCTGACGCCGCAGCAGCGGATCGTGCTGACCCATCTGGTCCATGGCCGGCTGAACAAGCAGATCGCCCATGACCTCAGCGTATCGATGACCACGGTCAAGGCGCATGTCTCCGCGATCCTGCAGAAGCTCAACGTCTTCAGCCGGACCCAGGCGGTGATCCTGGCAAACCGGGTGCATTTCGATGGCGACAATTGAGCGCGAAAATAGGAAATCCCGCGCTTAACTTCGCATATTTCCCGCACATTTCGACATTTTCGTATAAATGTTGGAAATTATGTTTCGAGCCCTGGGCACCGCACTGACACTGCTGCAAACCCTGATTTCTGCTATCATGAAATCGGATTGTAGGACAGAAAGCGCGGCCTGGCTGTGCGGGCCGCTGCCCGCGCCTTTCCCGGCATCATCCGTCAACCCCGAGCCGACGCTGGCAAGCTGGAATTCGGCGCTGGCTCTTCAGGCCAGCATGGTCCGCAGCAGCGCGCGCAGTTGGGCGGGCTTTACCGGCTTGTTGAGCAGGGGGATATTGGCGGCGGCGAGCTGGATCTTGAGCGGTTCGCCGCGATCGGCCGAGATCATGACGGCGGGTATGCGGACGCCGAAATGATCGTGCAGGCGGGTGATGACCGTATCGCCGGTTTCCCCGTCCTTGAGATGATAGTCGACCAAGATGATGTCGGGCCGGCGGTCATCGGCGAACAGGGCAGCGGCCTGGTCATAGCCGTCGGCGGTGACGACGCTGCACCCCCAACCGGTGAGCAGGGTGCGCATGCCGGACTGGATCTGCTTTTCATTGTCGACCACCAGCACCGACAGGTCGCGCATCGACCGGTCGCGGGTCGGCTGGCCGGTATCGCCATCCTCCTCGCGCTGAGGCTGGCCGAGCGGCAGGGCGATCGAGAAGGTCGCCCCCTGCCCCGGCTGCGAACGCAGGGTGATGGGGTGGCCGAGCATGTCGCTGGCGCGCTTGACGATGGCGAGGCCCAGCCCCTTGCCCTGGCTGCGGGTGTCGAGCCGGCGAAATTCCTCGAAGATCAACGCCTGCTGCTCGGGCGCGATACCAGGGCCACTGTCGGTCACGCTGATCTCCACCCGGTCGTCATGCTGGATGCAGGCGACCGAAACCGTCCCGCGCGGCGTGTAGCGGATGGCGTTGGAGATGAAATTCTGGAGAATGCGGCGCAGCAGGCGCAGGTCGGTCTCGACCCAAAGCGGTTGCGCCTCGATCCGGAAGGCAAGCCCGGCCGATCGGGCCATGGGGGCGAATTCGACATTGAGGGTCTGGAGCAACCGGTCGATGCGGAACGGGCCGATTTCCGGCTGGATGGCGCCGGCATCCAGGCGCGAAATTTCCAGCAGCGCCTCCAGCAGATCCTCGACCGAGTCGAGCGCGGTCGAGGTCTGGTTGACCAGCGCGCGGGTCGGCAGCGCCAGCCGCCGATCGCCCAGCGCCGCGACGAACAGGCGCGCGGCATTGAGCGGCTGGAGCAGGTCATGGCTGGCGGCGGCAAGGAAGCGGGTCTTGGACAGGTTCGCCTTTTCCGCGATGATCTTGGCATCGATCAGCGCCGCCTCGATCGCGCGACGCTCGGCCACTTCGCCTTCCAGCTTGCGGTTGAGGTCGACCAGTTCGCCGGTGCGTTCCGACACGCGCCGTTCCAGCGTTTCGGCGGTTTCCTGAAGGCTGGCCTGGGCGCGCAGCATGTCGGTGACGTCGGTGAAGCCGAACACCTGACCGCCATCGGCCATGGCGTTGCTGCGCAATTCAAAATGCCGGTCCCCGGCGGTGCAGAGGCAGACCATCGCCTGCTGGTCCGCGCCGCCACCGCGCCAGTCGAGACAGCCCTGATCGTCCATCGCCAGCGTCTCACGGCACCAGCGTTGCAAGTCGGCATGGCTACCCAATGCGCCGGCAAAATTTTCCGGCAGGGCCAGCAACCGGCGCAGGGCATCGTTCCAGGCGGCCAGTTGCCCGCTGCCGTCGAACACGCAGACCCCTTCCGACAGATTGTCTAGCGTCGATTGCAGCACGACATTGCGTTCGGCCAGTTCGCGGGCGCGAGCGCGGGCATCCTCCGCCTTCGCCTCGGTAATGTCGGTATAGATGCCGACGATGCCGCCCTCGCTGGTGCGCAGCTCGTTGATCTGGATCCAACGGCCATCGGCCAGCCGCTGGACCTGGCCGCCATCGGCGATGCCATGCTTGGCCAGACGATCGGACACCCAGCGATCGGGCGCGACCTGTGCCCCGGCCGGCCCTTGGCTATGCGCGGCTATGCGGGCGATGTCCTGGAACGTCAGCGGCTCGTCCAGATGCTCGGCCACCTGCGGCCAGAAGCCGAGATAGGCTTCATTATAGAGGATCAGCCGATCTTCGGCATCGAACAGCACAAAGCCCTCGTTGATCGACTCGATCGCGTCGCGCAGGCGCATCCGCGCGGCGTCGGCCCGGGCATGGGCGTCGCCCAGATCGGCATTGGCCTTGGCGAGGCGGCCCAGCGCATCCTCCAGTTGCAGCGTCCGGTCGCGCACCTTGGACTCAAGCGAAATGGCGGTTTCAAACATGGAAAAGGCATTGGCCGACATATCGGTCGAGCGTTCGACCCGATCCATCAGCGCACCGTTGATCTTGCGCAGCTTGCGCACCTCCTCGCGCAGCGCATCCAGTTCCGCGTCAGGTTCAAGGGAGGCGCGCAGGTCGCTCATGTGCCGATCGCGAGGCCGCTGAAGGTCTGGTTGACGTGCAGGGCATGATATTGCTCGCCATAGGTGTTGAAGCCGATGACGCGGTTGCGGGCATAGAGGGCCGACACATCGCGCGCGATTTGCCGCTGTTCCGCGTCGATGCGGTTCAGAACGCAATCGAAGGCGATGATCCGATCAATCTCTCCCACACGGGCATGCAGATCGGCAAAAAGCTGCTGCATGCCGGCGATCCGATCCACTGGCTCGCCGATATTGAGGACAATCCCTTCGTCGATCGCGCAATAGAAGGTCAGGCTGCCATCCGGGTTGGCGCTCTGGATCGAGCGGACATGATATTCGCCGCCAGCCCGGACCATCGGCGGATGCGCCGCGAAAAATTCCATTCCCAGTTCCTCGCCGGCATGCCCGGCCAGGCGCAGATATTCGGCGGCGGCCGGCTCGGCATTGATTTCGGTCACGATGCGTTCGTGCGGGATCGCGCCGGTAATCACCATCTTGGCCGCGCCGGGTTGATAATGCTGCGCCTTGAAGACGTGCATCGGCCGGGTCGAGGAGAGGATCGCCACCACGGCGGCGCGGGCATGGAAACGGCCGCCGTCGAAAATCGCGGTCTGACGAAAGGCGAGATCGTCACCCGACGATCCGCCGATCAGCGGAATGTCGCCCAGCGCATCCTGGATGGTCATGGTCAGCAGTTCCTCTCGATGCGAAAGGCCATCGACCAGGAAGAGCGCGACATGATTGACAACACCGCCAAGCCCGCGGCTGTCGCGATCCGCCCGCGCGGCAAGGGCGCGCACCATTTCCCGCGCGGCAACGGGATCGAAATTGTCGATGTCATCAAAACAGTGCGAGGTCATGCAGAAATCACCGGCGGGAAAGCCGATCATGGTCAGGCTGTCATGGTCATAGCCCGCATCCGTCAATTCACCCGAGCTGGTGCAGCCGATCACGATGGCGCCCTCGCTATGGCGATTGATCGCTCGGGCCAGTTTTTCCCGATCATAATGATGGGCACAAAAGACCACGGCACCGGCCAGCGGTTCGTCTCCCAGCCGGTCCGCCAGTTCGGCCATCGCCTCGAATGGATCAGCCGCGTGAGAGGATGCAAATCCTATCCCGGCCTTTACCCCTGCGCCTGTCGCCATAGTCTCTCCCCATCGCCCATTTTCTTATGCTTTAGGGCAATATCATGTAGCGGCTTCCTCCGGCCTGTCACGCGAAACAAGCCGGCTTTTAGCGCCGTGGATCAGGCGGAAAACCAGCAATGCGACGAATGGCATGGCAAGGCCCAGCAGCAGCGTCGCGGATAGGCGCGGCCACTGCTTTTCCACCGCTTTCAGTGGATAGGACAAAAGGCCCAGCGCATAATAGCTGACTGCAACGGTCGAGAGCCCTTCGACCAGTTGCTGGAGCTGAAGCTGCATTCGCACGCTGCGGTTCATCGAGGCGAGCAGGCGGCCATTCTGGTTCTCGATATGGGTCTCGATCCGGGTGCGCAGCAGCGCGGTGAACTGTGCCGCACGACCGTTGAGCAACGCGAGCCTATCGGTCAGCGCCGCGCAGGTGCGCACCGCCGGCCACAGCCGCCGTTCCGTGAAGTCGGCGAGCGAACGATGCCCGGCGATCGGCACGACATCCAGTTCAGCGAGGCGGCTGGCGACGATCCGGCCATAGGCGGCGGTCGCGCTCATCCGGTAAGCACAGCCGCTGTCGATCGACAGGAGGTCGGCCGATAAATGGGTCAACCGGTCGAGCAGCGCATCGTCGCACACATCCCCCGCTGCCAGCGTCCGGCCGACCGCTTCCAGCGCCAGTTCCAGCCGATCGAGATCGGCCCAGGCGGCGCGCGCGGGCGGCAGGCCCAGCAGTGCCAGATTGCGATAATTGCCCAGTTCCTGCAGCCGCTGGACGCAGCGGGCGAGGTCGCCGGGCAGCAGGCCGTTGGCGGCCACCACCATCCGGCCATAGCCATCGTCATGGATGCGGAAATCGGTCCAGATGCGCGCGCCGCCCCCGACATGGCAGGTGACGAGCTGGCCGGCAGGAAAACCGGCACTGGCCACCAGCGCTACGGCGGCGCCCTCATCCGCGACGATCGCCAGCCGCACGGCGCGGATCACCGCGCCCGGCAGATATTCGGCCCAGGCGATCGCCGCACGGGCGTCCGCCGCGTCGGGGAAGTCCCACCCGACCGGGTCGCTACCGCCACGCACCAGGGTGACCGTGCTGGCTTCGCTATGCTGTTCCCAGTGGAGATGGATATCGGCGCCCAGCCGGGTTTCGCGATGGCGACTATCATGGCCGGAGCGCAGATCGCCGGGCATGGCGGGTAAGGCCGCCGCCTCTACCACGCGCGCGTCCGCATCGAGCAGGCGGACAAGCTGGATCATCCGCGCCGGGACCGTCAGCGCAGGCTCGCGGCGCAACTGCATCTCGCCCACCACCTGCGGGCGCAGCGGATGTTCGGTGAAGCGTCGCTCAGCCGCCACGCGCCGGCTCTCCAGCGGCTTCCAGCAGATCGGCCTCCGCATCCGTGAAGACGCGCGAGCGGACGATGAAGCGCTGCCCCTGCGGGCTTTCGAGCGACATGCCGGCGCCCCGCCCCGGCACGACATCGATCGTCACCTGGGTATGGCGCCAATATTCGAACTGGGCTGCGCCGATCCACACCGGCACATCGCCCGCGACATGGCCCAGCAGCACGTCCTGCGGTCCGACCCGAAACTCGCCGCGCGGGAAACACATCGGCGCCGAACCGTCGCAGCAGCCGCCCGACTGGTGGAACATCAGCGGACCATGCTGGCCGGTCAGGCACGCGATCAGCATCTCGGCGGCCGGAGTGGCCAGGATGCGGGCGGGAAGATCAATCATGCTCTCCTCCTCAACGATCGAGGGCTGGCGAAACCAAAGCTGGCGGGCATCCGGGGGAGGATGCCCGCCAAAGGTGCGGAGCGCCAAGAAAGGAGAGAGAAGGGGCGCTCCGCTGTGGAACCGTCAGAAGAAGCCCAGCGCCTTGGGGCTGTAGCTGACCAGCAGATTCTTGGTCTGCTGATAATGGTCCAGCATCATCTTGTGGTTTTCGCGACCGATGCCCGACTGCTTGTAGCCGCCAAAGGCCGCATGGGCCGGATAGGCATGGTAGCAGTTGGTCCAGACGCGGCCGGCCTGAATGCCGCGACCCATGCGATAGGCGCGGCTGCCGTCCCGGGTCCAAACGCCCGCACCCAGGCCGTAGAGCGTGTCATTGGCGATAGCGAGCGCCTCCGCTTCGTCCTTGAAGGTGGTGACGGCCAGCACCGGGCCGAAAATCTCCTCCTGGAAGATCCGCATCTTGTTATGGCCCTTCAGCACGGTGGGCGTCACATAGAAGCCTTCAGCCAGTTCGCCCTCATGCACCGCACGCTCGCCGCCGGTCAGCACTTCCGCGCCCTCTTCCTTGCCGATCGCGATGTAGGAGAGGATTTTTTCAAGCTGGTCGTTCGACGCCTGGGCGCCGATCATCGTCGCGGGATCAAGCGGGCTGCCCTGCTTGATCGCCTTCACCCGGGCGATCGCCCGTTCGATGAACTTCTCGTAGATCGATTCCTGGATCAGCGCGCGGCTGGGGCAGGTGCAGACCTCGCCCTGGTTGAGCGCGAACATGGCGAAGCCTTCCAGGCATTTGTCGAAATAATCGTCGTCGGCATCCATCACATCCTCGAAGAAGATGTTGGGCGACTTGCCACCCAGCTCCAGCGTGACCGGGATCAGGTTTTCCGACGCATATTGCATGATCAGGCGGCCGGTCGTGGTCTCGCCGGTGAAGGCGATCTTGCTGATGCGCTTGTTCGACGCGAGCGGCTTGCCCGCCTCCACGCCGAAGCCATTGACGACGTTCAGCACGCCGGCGGGCAGCAGGTCGCCGATCACTTCGAGCAGCACCAGGATCGACATCGGCGTCTGTTCGGCGGGCTTGAGCACGATGCAGTTACCCGCCGCCAGGGCAGGCGCCAGCTTCCACACCGCCATCAGGATCGGGAAATTCCAGGGGATGATCTGGCCCACCACGCCCAGCGGCTCGTGGAAATGATAGGCGATGGTGTCATGGTCGATCTCGCTGATCGACCCTTCCTGCGCGCGGGCACAGCCGGCGAAATAGCGGAAATGATCGATCGCGAGCGGGATGTCGGCATGGGTGGTCTCGCGGATCGGCTTGCCGTTGTCGATCGTCTCGGCGAGCGCGATCAGGTCAAGATTGGCCTCCATCCGGTCGGCCATCTTGAGCAGGATGTTGGACCGATCGGTCGACGACATCCTGCCCCAGGCATCCTTCGCGGCATGGGCGGCGTCGAGCGCGACCTCGATATCCTCCGCCGTGCCGCGCGCCACCTGGCACACGACCTGGCCGGTGACGGGCGAGATATTGTCGAAATATTGGCCCTTGGCCGGTGCCGTCCACTGCCCGCCGATATAATTGTCGTAGCGGTCGCGGATCAGGGTCTGGCCGGCGAATTTCTCCAGCGCCTGTTGCAGCATCATCTTGTCTCCTGGGTCGATTATGGCATCTCAAACTCGGGAGACAGGATGGCAAACTAGGGGAACCGTGCAATTGGACCTTAGGACAGCTTGCATCCCGTGAAGGCCTGCCATGGCGTGCTGGCAAGCGGGCGGGGTCAAGGCCCGGAAATTCAGCCTGGCGCGGCGATCCAACAAGAAAGCGCGCCAAGCCCCTGCTTGCACCGCGCCGTCCGCATGATATCGTCGGGCATGGACACCGATCCCAACTTTGAGCGCGAACTGGCCGAGATCGCCCATCCGCAACCGACTGAGATAGAGGCGGAACGACGCCTCGATGCCGCCGAGCGCGGAAGCCAAATCTGGTTCCTTTTTGCTGGCTTTGTCTGCCTGTTCGGCTTTGCGATTTTTCTGCTGGTCACCAGCTGACCAGGCCAGGCGACGGCAGAACTTATTCCGGCGGTACGGAAACATATACCCTCCCCTCCCCCGAATTATGGAATGACGATGACAACGCTATCCCATGGCGACGGCCCTTGGCCGACACCATAAGGGCGGCAATAGGGGAGGTTATTCGTGAACACAGATTTCCATATTTTCCGCTTGCTCGCGGGCGTCAGCATGGTGAGCATTGCCGGCATGGCCATGGCACAGGACGCGATCCCGGCCGGTCCATCCGCCGCCAGCCAGGCCGAAGCCACCGCCGCCCAGCCTAGCGCCGCCGACATCGTCGTGACCGGCTCGCGCATCATCCGCAATGGATCGGCGAGCCCGACCCCGCTGACAACGGTTTCGACCGACACTCTGGCAGCGGCAGCCCCGGCCGGCACCATTTCCGACGCGCTCAACAACCTCCCTGTCTTCTCGGGATCGCGCAACCAGTTCAGCAATCCCGGCTCCAACGCCACCGGCGTGCAGGGCGGCAATGGCGCCGCCAATGTGCTGAACCTGCGCAACCTGGGCTCCTATCGCACGCTGGTGCTGTTCGACGGCCACCGCATTCCGCCGACGCTCTACAACTCCACGGTCGATGTCGACCTGATCCCGCAGGAGCTGATCAGCCGGGTCGACGTGGTCACCGGCGGCGTGTCCGCCGTCTATGGTTCGGACGCGGTGTCGGGCGTGGTCAATTATGTCCTCAACCGCAATTTCGACGGATTTCGCGCCCATGCCGAAGCCGGTATCTCGCAACGGGGCGACGCCGCGACCCGCGACATCGGTGGCGCCTTCGGCTTCAAGGTCGGCGAGCGCGGCCATTTCGAGGCGAGCGTCCAGCATCGCGAATATGACGGCATCCTCAACCGCGCCTATGACCGCAGCTGGGACAATCTGGCCGCGATGCAGGGCGCCGGGACCGACGCCAATCCCTATTATCTGGCGACCGACGTGCGCCTGGCCACCTACACCTTTGGCGGCTACATCACCAATGGCGCCCAGCGCGGCAAAAGGTTCGATGACAATGGCAACATCGTGCCCTTCGTCGCGGGCACGGCGTCGGGTTCCTCCTGCTGCCAGATCGGCGGCGACGGCGCCTATCAGAACAGCTCCATGTCCTCGCCTTCGCGCGGCACCCAGGCCTTTGCCCGGTTCGACTATGAGCTGACCGACGACATCCATGTCTATGCCCAGGGCGCGGCCAACATCAAGAAGAACACTAGCTATACCGGCTGGAACCAGCTGACCGGCCTGACCATCAGCAGCAGCAACGCCTTCCTGTCGCCGGCCGCGCAGGCCGCCCTGGCCGGTGCCGGCACCTTCACCATGAACGAGATATTGAGCGGCGCGCCCCGCATCGAGGCATCGTCCAAGACCAATCAATATTATGGCAATGTCGGCATCGAAGGGTCGCTGGCGGACTTCAAGTGGAACGCCACCTACACCCATGGCTATTCGCGGCTGCAGACCACGGTCGACAATATGCCCAACAACCAGAAGCTGGCGGCCGCGCTGGACGCGGTGGTCAGCCCGACGACCGGCCAGATCGTCTGTCAGGCGTCGCTGACCAATCCGTCCGCCTATGGCGATTGCGTGCCGCTCAATCTGTTCGGCGCGAACTCCGCCAGTTCGGCGGCACTCGACTATGTGCTGGGCAAGGCGGTCTTCATCACCCACACGATCCAGGATTCCGCCGACGTGTCGATCAGCGGTCCGGTGTTCGACACCTGGGCCGGTCCGGTGAATGTCGCGCTGTCGGGCGAATGGCGCAAGCAGCGCTTCAATGCGGCGAGCAGCGTGCTGCCGACCGACCTCGCCGACTGCACCGGCCTGCGTTACAATTGCACCAGCGCCACCGTGCTCTATCCGACCACCTTCCCCAACAGCGACACCGTGTCGCAGAGCGTGAAGGAAGCCGCGATCGAGGTCGAGGTGCCGTTGCTGAAGGACGTCGCCTTCGCCAAGTCGCTGACGCTGAACGGCGCGGCCCGCTATACCGACTATAGCACCAGCGGCCATTACACGACCTGGAAGGTCGGCGGCGTCTGGGAAGTGAACGACCAGATCAAGTTGCGCGGCACGGCGTCGCGCGATATCCGGGCACCCACTCTCTATGATCTCTACCAGCCGGTCACGACGGTCTATGGCAATTATACCGACACGACCAAGACGCCGAACGTCACCGCCTATCTGCCCTCGATCAACATGGGCAATCCGAACCTTACCGCAGAAGTGGGCAAGACCTATACCGCCGGCATCGTGCTGAAGCCCGACTTCGTGCCGGGGCTGACGCTGACGGCCGACTATTATCATACCGTCGTCAGCAACGCGATTTCGGTGATCCAGGGCTTCAACGCCGCCGTGCAGAAGGGCTGCGTCGACAGTGGCGGATCGTCGATCTACTGCTCGCTGATCCAGCGCGATGCCGCCGGCAATGCGACGGCCTATTATATCCAACCCTATAATATCGCGAAGGTGAAGACCTGGGGCATCGATGGCGAGGCCGACTATGCCACCCATATCGGCGATCATCCGCTCAACCTGCGCCTGATGGTCAATTATCAGCCGCATATCTATTATGAGCAGCCCGGTATTCCGACCATCGACCAGGGCGGCGCCGGCTGGGGCCTCAACGGCCTGATGCCCAGCCCCAGCGTGACGCTGGCCGGCTTCATCAACTTCAAGCCGAGCGACACCGTGTCGATCGACCTGTTCGAGCGTTATCGCAACAAGTTCCGCCGCAGCGGCGTCGCGTCCCATGTCTTCGCCGACGGCCAGGAATATGTGAAGGATTTCGCGACCACCAACTTGACGCTGACGCTCAATACCGGGGCGGGCTGGAAGATGGCGGACAGCGCGCTCTATTTCAGCGTGACCAACCTGTTCGACGCCAAGCCACCGCTCAGCGGCTATTATAGCGGCACGACATCGGCCGGCGCATCCTATGAATTTTCCGATGACCCGACCGGCCGTGCCTTCATGATCGGCTTCCGCATCAAGGGCTGATCGGGCGATGCTCTCCTCCCTGAAGCGCTTTTCCGTCATCGCAGCGCCCGCGCTGGCTCTTATCGGGAGCCAGCCGGGGTCGGCGCAGGAAAGCGCAGCGATCCGCACCGGCTTCGTCCATATCGCGGCCGGTGTGCCGGGGGCCTATTACGAACCCGCCACCCCCGGCCCCAAGGCCGGGACCGCGGTGCTTATCATGCACTCATCGGCCGATTATCTCAGCTTTTCGGGCTGCAGCGAATTGTCGAAACGCGGCTATCGCGTGCTGTGCGCCAACAACAGCACGAGCAAGTCGGGCGTGTCGAATGACGGTGCGCTCGACCAGGTGCTGCTGGAGATCAAGGCGGCGGTCACCTGGCTGCGCCAGCAACCCGGCATCCACCATGTGGTGCTGCTTGGCCATAGCGGCGGCGGCACGATCATGAGTGCCTATCAATATATCGCGGAAAGCGGGGTCAAGGCCTGCCAGGCACCCGAGAAAATCTGGAAATGCCCCGATACGCTGGCCGGGCTGCCGGCGGCGGATGGCCTGATGCTGGTCGATTCCAACTGGGGCCTGGCCGCGATGACGCTGTTCAGCATCGATCCCGCGGTGAAGGACGAGTCTGGTGGCATGGCGCTCGACCCGTCACTCGACATGTATAATCCGGCCAATGGGTTTCGACCGGCAGGCTCGACCTATACTGCGGCGTTCACCCGCACCTTCCTGCAGGCCGAGGGGCATCGGAACAATGCGGTGATCGCCAGGGCGCTGACGGCGCAGGCGGCTATCGAGGCGGGTCAAGGCCCCTACGCCGACGACGCCAGTTTCGTCGTACCCGGTGCGATCCTGCTCGGCAGCAACAACAAGCTCTTCTCGCAGGATGTCAGCCTGATGGCACATACACGGCAGGCCTGGCCGCTGGTGCATGCCGACGGCAGCATCACCAACCAGATCGTCCACACCGTTCGCGTGCCGGAAAATCAGCGCAACCAGTCGCCCTCCTTCCTGCGCGGCGCGCTCAAGACCAGCGTGCGCAATTTCCTCAACAGCTATGCGATCCGCACGACGCCCGACTTTGGCTATGGTGCCGACGGCGTACAGGGCATCGAATGGACATCCAGCTATGCCAGCCCGCCCGGCAATGTGCAGGGCGTGTCGAGACCGCTGCTGGTGCTGGGCATGACCGGCCATTGGGAATTTCTCGCCGGCGAGACCATCTATAATCTGGCCAAGAGCAGGGACAAGTCGCTCGCCTTCATCGAGGGGGCGACCCATCTTTATACGACCTGCACCAAATGCGAGCCTCGCCCCGGTGCGTTCGGCGATACGCTCAAGACCACCTATGACACCATCGATGGCTGGCTTGCCCGGTCGGACCGGTTCGCTACCAAAGCGCCGTGAGAGGAAGATACATTATCATGAAACCGGGACGCCCGATCGCCGCCCTGACCAGCCTTGCGGCGGTCACCTTTGCCCTCGCCGCCATGGCCCAGCCGATGCCGACGAGCATTGGCCATGACCGCCAGGTCCTGATCGCCGCGCTCGGGCCGACCCAGGCACGGCTGCAGGTCACGAGTCCCTCCTTCATCGACGGCGGCGAGATTCCGATCGCCAATACCCAATATGGGGAAAACCGCTTCCCGGGTGTCGAATGGAGTGCCGGCCCCAGGGGTACCCGCGCCTATGTCGTCGTGATGCAGGGTGAACTGAACAGCGCGGACCCGACGGCAGGCACCAGCATCCAGCTGACGCTCTACAACCTGTCGGCCCAGACGTTGCGCCTGCCGGCCGGCATGACTGTGCCGCCTGCCGGCAGCCACTATGGCCCCAATGTCCATGGAGAAGCCGCGCCCTATGCCGGCCCCCATGCCCATGATGCCAATCGCCATGCCTATCACATCCAGATATTCGCGCTGGACCGACCGTTGGCATTCGCGGCCGCGCCCGACATGGAAGCGCTGAAACAGGCGATGCGCGGCCATGTCCTGGCTGCCGGCGAACTGGTCGGCCATACCGCCAAGCCGGCAACGACGCCCGGGCCGGTCAGGATCGAGACGGGCTTGGTGACCGGCGTTGCTGGCCGGGACGCATCGATCGCCGTGTTCAAAGGCATTCCCTATGCCGCGCCGCCGACCGGTGACCTGCGCTGGCGCCCGCCCGCCGCGCCGATCCCCTGGAATGGGGTGCGCGATGCCAATAAATTCGGTCCCGCCTGCCCCCAACCGGGGGGCGAGATGGCGCGCGGCCTGCCCCAGAGCGAGGATTGCCTGTCGCTCAACATCTGGACCGGCGCATCCCTTGGCGGCAACGAGAAGCGGCCCGTCTATGTCTGGATCTATGGCGGCGGCTTCATCGGCGGCACCGGGGCCAGCCCAGAATTTGACGGCGAAGCCCTGGCTCGCCAGGGCGTGGTGGTCGTCACATTCAACTATCGCGTAGGTGTGCTGGGCTTTCTGGCGACCCCAGAACTCACCCGCGAATCCGGCCACGCCGCATCGGGCAATTATGGCCTTCTCGACGACATAGCCGCGCTGCAATGGGTCCAGCGCAACATTGCCGCCTTTGGCGGCGATCCGGCGAAGGTCACGATCGGTGGGCAATCGGCCGGCGCCGGATCGGTCGGCTTCCTGTCGATGTCGCCGCTGGCCAAAGGCCTGTTCCGCGCTGGCATCGCCCAGAGCCACGCCCGCTATCCACGCGACACGGAATTGCGCTATCTGTCGGTATCCTGGCGGCCGCTCAAAAATGCCGAACAGGCCGGGACGGACTATGCGATGGCCCATGGCGCGCGCACGCTCGCCCAATTGCGCGCCATGCCCTGGGAAAAGCTGATCGAAGGCAGCAACGGCGTCGATACTGCGGTCGAAACCGGCAGCAGCGGCAAACCGCCGCTGTTCCGCCCCGTGGTCGATGGCTGGGTCATCCCCGACACTTATGCCAACACCTATGCCAAGCGGACGCAGAACAAGGTGACCTTCGTTGCCGGCAATAACCGGGACGAAACCGGCGCCGTTCCCGAAACCGCGTTCGACGCGCTGCGTGCCCGCACGACACCGCCGCGCGCAGGCATGCCGCAGACCAGCGTGACCCTGGCGGATTATGTCGCGGCGGCAAAGCGCCGCTTTGGTCCTCTCGCGGCCGACTATCTGAAACTGTACCCCGCCCGCAACGACCAGGAAGCGGCGTTGCAGAACAATGCCGCAGCCCGCGACAATTCGCGGGTTTCGACCTGGCTGTGGGGCACATTGTGGACGCAGGGCGACGACAAGCCGGTCTATAGCTATTTCTGGACCCATGCCCCGCCCGGCCCCGACCATGACATGCGTGGTGCCTTCCACGGGTCGGAAATTCCCTATGCGTTCAACAGCCTGGATGCCGTGGATCGGCCCTGGACCGAAGCGGATCGCAAGATCGCGACGATCATGTCGGGCTATTGGGCGAACATCATCAAGCATGGCGACCCCAATGGCGCAAACTTGCCGGAATGGCCCCGGTACGACCCTGCCCTTCCGCGCGTGATGGAACTGGGCGATGATTTCGGTCCGATCCCGGTGGCAGATCCCGCCAAGATCAACTTCTGGAAGCGCTTCTATGCGACGCAGGAGGCATGGTAACATGGCGGCGCGCGCCAAGATCATGAGCGGAGCGCTGCTGCTGTCCTTCGCATCGACGGCCAGCGTGGCGCAGGACCAGACGGCACCGGCGTCAACTGCCGTGCCTTCGCTCGCAGCGACGATCGCAGCCATGCCGAAGAACCTGCCACGGGCGAAAGGGCCGTCGCTGGCGGCGGCCATCGCAGCGGCACAGGCCGCCCAGCAGGCCTGTGCCGCACGTCATGTCCCGGTCAGCGTGCTGATCGCCGACATGGTGGGGGCACCGGTGGTGTTGCTGTCGGGCGATGGTGCCGGCGTTCGTTCGCAACTGATCGCCCGCACCAAGGCCCGGATCGTTGCTCGCTATGGCGTGGCATCGGGCGATGTCGAAATCCGGGCGCAATCCGATCCGGTACTGGTCGCAGAGGCGGCCGCCGATCCCGACATCGGCGTGCTGCGCGGCGGCGGCTTTCCGGTCATGCGCAATGGCGAGCGGATCGCCATCGTCGCGGTATCGGGCGGATCGCTCGGCGGGGCCAAGGGCCTTGACGAAGACTGTGCGCAGGTGGCCGTCCATCGGCTGGAAGCGCCATGACACCCGCCGTTTGAGAAGGATGACCGCGTGACAGAGGTGACCGGCGCCGAAGCCGCCGTGCGGATGCTGCAGTTGCACGATGTGCGCCACATATTCGGCCTGTGCGGTGACACCAGCCTGCCCTTCTACGACGCGCTCGCCCGGCTGGACCATGGCATGACCCATGTGCTGACCCGCGACGAGCGCAGCGCCGCCTATATGGCCGACGCCTATGCGCGGGTGACGGGGCGCGTGGGCGTGTGCGAGGGGCCGAGCGGCGGCGGCGCCACTTACATATTGCCCGGCGTGGTCGAGGCGAACGAGTCCTCGGTCGCCCTGCTCTCCATCACCTCCGACGTGCCGGTGACGGCGCGTGGCCGATATCCGCTGACCGCGCTGGATCAGAAGGCGTTGTTCGCGCCGCTTACCAAATGGAATGCGGTGGCGGACCATGTGTCGCAGATCCCGATGCTGCTGCGCACCGCATTCCGCGCGGCGACCACCGGGCGGCCCGGCGCCACCCATATCGGCCTGCCCTATGACCTGCAGAAGCAGAGCCTGGACGCCGCCGACCTGTGGGCGAACGGCGCCCATGGCCATTTTCCCGCCTTTCGCACCGGTCCCGATCCCGATGCGGTGGAGGCCTGTGCCGAAGCGATCCTGGCGGCCCGGCGCCCTGCCTTCATCTGCGGCGGCGGGGTCGTCATCTCGGGTGCCTGTGCCGAACTGGCGGCGCTCGCGCTGCTGCTCGACGCGCCGGTCGCCTCGACCGTCAGCGGCCATGGCGTGATCGCCGACGATCATCCGCTGGCGGTGGGCGTGGTCGGCGCCAATGGCGGCACCGACGCCACGCGCGATGTGATCGCGGCGGCCGACCTGGTCATCTTCCTCGGCTGTCGGGCCGGGTCGACCACCACCGAACATGGCACCACCCCGGCGCGCGGCGTGCCGATCGTCCATATCGACATCGACCCGATGGTGGTCGGCGCCAATTATCCGATCGTCGCCGGCATGGTCGGCGATGCGCGGCTGTGCCTCGTCGCGCTTCACCGCGCGATCGCCGCGCGGCTGGAGGGCCGCGCCCGCAGCAGCGACATGGCCGCGCGTCTGGCCGCCATGCGTACGGCGAAGCGCGCTGGCTTCGAGACGCTGGCCGCCTCGACCGATCGGCCGATCCGCCCCGAACGGGTGCTGGCCGCGATCCAGAAGGCGCTGCCGCGCGAGGGCATCGTCGTCGCCGATCCGGGCACGCCCTGTCCCTATTTTTCCGGCTATTTCGATTTCAACAGCAGCGGCCGCCGCTTCATCACCAACCGGGCGCATGGCGCGCTAGGCTTTTCGTTGCCGGCCGCGATCGGCGCTGCTCATGGCGCGCCCGATGCCAAGGTGGTGGCGGTGATGGGCGACGGCAGCTTCGGCTTTGCCGTGGGCGAGCTGGAGACGGTGAAGCGGCTCAACCTGCCGATCACCTTCGTCGTCTTCTCCAACGCCGCCTATGGCTGGATCAAGGCGAGCCAGAAGAGCGGCTATGACGCGCGCTATTTCTCGGTCGACTTCACCCGATCCGACCATGCCCGCATCGCCGAGGCCTTCGGCCTCAAGAGCTGGACCGTCCATGACCCGGCCGATCTGGACGCGGTGATGGCCGCCGCCATCGCCCATGACGGCCCCAGCCTGGTCGACGTGATCGCCCAGCCGCTGGAAGAATCGGCCGTGCCGGTGAGCCGCTGGATGGGGTGAGACGGCGGGTGCACACCCGGCCCTTTGGCGGGTATCGGCGACGCGACAGTGGGATTTCCCACCGAAGTTCACAGTGTCGTGGGGCGATTGCCCCGCCTTTGCGCCTGCCACGCGCCGATGACGCCCCTGTCCCGCACCTGTGCCGCGTCTCGACGGGGGAAGTCGGCGCGCCTGATCCGCGTTCGCGACGCACCGGCGACGCGACATCGAAGCGACAGGGACGCGCCTGGTATGCGCCAGTGGCTGGGGAGGAAACGGCGGGAAATTCATTCCTGGGGTGGATCAGGAAACGGCCGAGTAGGAAAGCGGGATGCCGGGTCAAGCCCGGCATGACGAATGCCTATAAGGGCGACTATCGACCATCTCCCGTCATTGCGAGCGTAGCGAAGCAATCCATCTCGCGCCGGTGGATTGCTTCGCTACGCTCGCAATGACGATGTCCGGCTTTGACGGCTAACGACCAGAATAGGTCACTAGATTATTGACATCCGCATCCCGAAACCTGCCGCTCATTGGGATGACAAGTCGAACGCTGAATAACCAAATATGGCGGAAACGGGCCGTTGCCCGATCTTACTTTGGTAGACCCGACCATGTAAATGCTAGACCTGATCGGCGTCGGACGATCTCGGCGAAGACCCCAACCGCAGCGATGATGATGAGGCCGGTCAGCCCCACGTCGCCAATGTGGCGACTGTGAGAAAGCTGCCAAGCTTGATAGACAAACAATAACGCGGCTGCAAATAGCTGGAACCATCGAATGGCCACATATAGGCGTCGCCCGAGTTTGCGCTGGCTGGAGTGCACGACCATCTGCCTTGATTACTTCACATGCGGAGCGTCCGCAATTGGGCAATTGTTGCCGGTTAATTTTTCGTCGCGTAGCGTCAGCTAGCGCTATTTATTTCCTTCAAACCAGACCGTCTCAAATCCACCCAACTCCGCCATCACACCTCCTCCTAGAAATCCGTGGCCCGGCCGGCTTCCTCCCAGGCGTTGATTTCGGCCTGGACGCGCTTCAGTTTTTGGGTGGCGAGGGCCAGGGCGTCGGGGCCGGCGAAGAGGCGCGCGGGGGGATTGGGGGTGGCGATGAGCTGCATCAGCAGCGCCGCCGCCTTGTCCGGATCGCCCGGCTGCTTGCCGCTTCTGGCCAGGCGGAAGGCACGTTGCGGGTCCATGATCGGGTCATAATCGGCGATCGTACGCGGTGAGCGCTCCAGCGAGCGGCCGGCCCAGTCGGTGCGGAACTGGCCCGGCGCGAAGGCGGTGACCATGATGCCGAGCGGCCGCACTTCCTTGCCCAGCGCCTCCGATATCCCCTCCAGCGCGAATTTCGCGCCGCAATAGAAGGAGACACCGGTGAGGCCGGTGCTGCCCGCCATCGAGGTCACATTGACGATATGGCCGCGCTGGCGGGCGCGCATGCCGGGCAGCATCGCCTGCATCAGCGCGACCGGCCCGACGACATTGACGTCGAGCTGGCGGCGCAGCGCATCGAGCGGCGATTCCTCCAGTGATCCTTCATGGCCGAAGCCGGCATTGTTGATGAGTATATCGATCGGTCCGGCCAGCGCCTCCGCCTGCGCCACGATGCCGGGCATGGCGTCGACATCGTTGAGGTCGAGGACAAGGGCGGGCGCGCCGGTGGCGGCGGTGAAGGCCGCTGCACCGGCCTTGCTGCGCACCGTGCCCACGACTTGATGCCCCGCCGCCAGCGCCGCGCGGGCGAAGGCCGCCCCCAGCCCCGACCCGACCCCGGTGATCAGCAGCGTCCGGCCGCCCGCCCCTTCGCTCATCTCCTGCCCCTCAGGCGCCCAGCGAAGCGGTCATGTCGTTGAACAGGCTGTCGACCGACATTTTCTCGGCGATGAACTTCTGCTCATAGGCCCAGTCGATCGCGAGCTGGATATTCTTGCGATTGGCCTCCAGCCCGACCGGCGGATAGCTGGCGGGCAGGTCCGCCTCGACCAGCGCCCGGCTTTCCACCAGCATGCGATAGATTTCGCGCACGGCGTCCGGCCGGGTCCGGGTCAGTTCCTCATGCACGACGAACATATGGTTGATGCACACCGCGCCGGTGCGCGAGAACCACTTTTTCGCCGCCTCGAACGGGTCGGGGACGAGATACTCGACGCGCGGATCCTTGGGCAGGTCGACGCCCTGCAAGGTTGCCGCCAGTTCGCCGTCGAGCATCATCTGGCCAATATCGGAGCCCTTGGGCAGCCGTTCGCAATTGGCCGGATCGCTATATTCCAGCAGATGGCCGTCATTGACCGTGCACCAGGTCACCTTGTCGAGATCGACGCCATATTCATGCTTCAATATGCCGCGGATCCACAGCCCCGTGGTCTGGGTATAGCTGCGCACGCCGACCCGTTTGCCCTCGATATCCTTGGGGTGAAGCACGCCGAAATCGCGGTTGTAGCCGGCGCAATGATGCTGGAAGCGGCCATTGACCGGGATCGGCAGCGCGACCCAGGGCTTGCCGAAGGCCCTGGCCTGGAGCAGCGTGACGATCGCCAGTTCACCGCAATCATAGGCGTTTTCGCGCAGCATCGCCTTGAAGCCATTATGCGCCTGCGGGGGGCCGCAATAATCGAGCGTGACGATGTCTGACGAGACCCGGCCGTCGCGCATCGCGGCGGTCACGGGGTAGTCGGCCAGGTTGGTCCTGAGCGTGGTGGTGGCGGTGGTCGCCATTATGCCTCTCCTAATAGAGCTTCACTTCGATGAGGGAGGGTCCGGGCTCCTGCGCGCTGCGGACCATGGCCTGATACAGGCCCTCGGCACTGTCGACCTGCACGCCGGGCACGCCCATGGACTTGGCCATCGCCACCCAGTCGATCGTCGGCCGGTCGATATCGATCATCGCCATCGCCTGCGGCCCCGGCGTGCCGGCGCCCATATTGGCATATTCGGCCTTGAGGATCGCATATTGGTTGTTGGCGAAGATGATCGTGGTGACGGGCAGGCCCTCGCGCGCCTGGGTCCAGAGCGACTGGATCGTGTACATGGCGCTGCCATCGCCAACCATGCAGACGGTGCGACGGTCAGGACAGGCGAGCGCAGCGCCGGTGGCGACCGGCGTACCATAGCCGATGGAGCCGCCCATATTGTTGATGAGGTCATGGGGCCGCGCGCCCATGGTGTAGCCCATCGTCTCGCGCCCGGTGGTCAGCGATTCATCGACCAGGATCGCATGATCGGGCAAGGCGGCGGCGAGCGCATAGGCGATGCTCTGCGGATTGAGCGCGCCGCTGGGCGGGGCCGTTTCGATCCGCTGCTGCAGGATCGGCGCGGCGGTGCCCAGCCCCAGCGCATCGACCAGCATCTCGAACGCCAGCGTGCTGTCCTCGTCCGCGGCGCAGAGTTCATGGACGATCGTGCCCGGGGCCTTCAGCAGGCTGGGCTTGTCGGGATAGCTGAAGAAGGCGACCGGTTCCCTGGTCTCGACCGTGATGAGATGCTTGAAGCCCTGGAGGAAGGCGGCGCCCTGCGGCACGGCATAGGGGATGCGTTCCAGCGGCACGCGGCCCGCGCCGCGCTCGATCCGGGCGGTGAAGAATTGGGTGCCCAAGCGACAGCCGGTGCTGGCCGCGACCTGCCCCGCCAGTTCCAGCGCCCGGCCACGCGTGCCCTTGTTGGCGAGGATGATGAGCGCCGGTTCGCCCGAGCGCAGCACCTGCGCGATCGCATCGATCCGCGCGCCGTCGGGCGCCTTACGCGCGGGCGTGATCGGCGCGGGGGTGATCGCCTGGCCCGCATCCTTCCAGGCGGTGTCGCCCGGCAGGATCAGGGTCGCGATTTGCCCGGGATGTTCCGACGCCTTGGCCACCGCCGTCACCGTGTCCCAGGCGATCGAGGTGGAGGATTCGGCGCGGCGCACCCAATGGCTCAAGGGCCGGGCCAGCCCCTCGATATCCGATGTCAGCGGCGGATCATATTTGAGGTGACTGGCCGAATGTTCGCCGACGATATTGACCATCGCCGAACTGGCGCGCTTGGCATTGTGGATGTTGGACAGGCCGTTGGCGAGGCCCGGGCCAAGGTGCAGCAGGGTCGATGCCGGCTTGTCCTTCATCCGATACCAGCCGTCGGCCGCGCCGGTGCAGACGCCCTCATACAGGCAGAGCACGCTCTTCATCCGCGGATTTTCCAGCGCGGACAGGAAGTGCATTTCCGATGTGCCGGGGTTGGCGAAACAAATATCCACGCCTTGGTCGACCAGGGTCGTCACCAGGCTCTCTGCGCCGTTCATCTACCTATCCCATTCTCATGATCTTGGGGGAGCATTCCATTCCGCCGCGCGCGCCCGCCAATCGAAAAGCCGCCTGCGGCGATAGCTTCGGCGCCGGTCGATGACCGGCAGCCGACCGCCTTTCCCGGAGCCTCATGCCCCGGGGTTGGTGTGTCTCACGGTGTCGAAGATTGGACTTAGGCCGAAACTGCCAAATGGCGTGGAGAGGGGATTCTGCCCTTCTCCAGCGTCATGCTGAACTTGTTTCAGCATCCATTATGCCCAACAGGCCGATGGTCCGCTGGGAGGAATGGACCCTGAAACAAGTTCAGGGTGACAATGATGTATAGGGCAATTTCTGGTCACTTGCGGACCGTCCAAATTTGTCCACCTGCTTAGTAGCCCGCCAGTTCGCGACCCTGACCGACCACGCCATAGCTGCGGCTGGGCGCGGACATCAGGAACTTGTAGCCCTCGCCCAGCAGGCGCTCGACATTCTTGGCATTGGTGTGCGGGTTGCCGACCGCGACCTTGTGCTTATGGCAGGTCTCGACGATCCGGCGCATCGCATCGAGCACCTCGGGATGCTCGTACTGGCGGGGATAGCCGAGCGCCTGGCTGAGGTCGCCCTCGCCGATCAGCACCAGGCCGATGCCCGGCACGTTGGCCAGGATATCGTCGAGATTGTCGATCGCCTCGGGGCTTTCGCACATCATGCCGACCAGCAATTCGCCATGCGGGGCGAGTGGCCAAACGTCGGCCTTCGCATAATAGTCCGGCTGCGACAGGCCCCAATAGCGCGCCGCCGTCGCCGGGCCATCGCCGCGAATGCCCTTGGGTTCGTAGAGGGCCGCGCCCTTGGGCTTGGCATAGCGGCAGGAGGCGACCGCGTTCCACGCCTGCTCGACGGTCGAGACATGGGGGGTGATGACGCCATAGACGCCCCGGTCCAGCACCTGCTTGGCCTGAAACTGGTTCATTTCCGCGCCATTGGCAGGGATGCGCGCCAGCGGCGTGACCGAGGGCGCGACCGATCCGCTTTCGGCGATCTTCTTGCGGTTGAGCATGTACTGGAGCGCGTCGCCCAGGCCCCCGACATCATAGGGGTTATGCTCCATCTCGAAGACGATGCCGTCATAGGGGGCGTCGGTCATTTCCTGGGCGGTCAGCTTGTCGACCTTGGAAAAGGCGGCGAAGGCGGGCTTGCCCTGTTCCCAGGCGCGGATCACGCCGTTGAGGCGATTGTCGGTCATCTCAGATCATTCCTTCATGCCCGCCAATGCGGCCGGGCGATCTTGTATCAGGGTGTCAGGATCAGGCGCTCGCCGGGCTCCAATACATGAAGCCCATGCCCTCGCCGGTGCCCGCCGCCGTGCGCAGGCAGGGGACATAGTCGACCAGCGTCATCTGGGTGTTGGATTCCTGCATCGCGACCAGCACCGAGCAATAGAGCTTCACCTCCGACGTGCCCGACTGGTAGGATCGGTTGTCGATCCCCTCCAGCGTGTCGAAATCATAGCTGCCCAGCGCATCGATGAAGACCTTGTCGAGGTCCGGGTCGCAGACGAAATGGGTGAGCCCGCCCGAGGCGATGATGGCGACGCGGGCATCGCTCTTCCACGCCTTCACCGCATCGACCAGCGCCTTGCCGAACTGCAGGCTGCGCTTCATCGAGGGCTGGGTCGGCTCGTAGAAGGTGTTCATCAGGATCGGCACATTGGGCGGCACATTGTCGCCCATGATCTGGCGATAGACGAAGCCATAGGCGTGCGGCACGACCGGCTTTTCCGGCAGCGGCTTCATCCACACATTGTCGGGCCAGGTCATGAGGTCAGTGAGGTCGAAACCGTCGGCCTGAAGGCTCACCAGCAGATGCTGCGCCAGTTCGGGATGGCCCGGATAGGTCACGTCATGATCGGGGGCATAGACCGCGCGCTGGGGCGGGCCGTTGTAGATTTCCGCGCCCGAATAGATGGCGATCGACGGCGTCATGTCGACGAAGATCTCCTTCTGGTCCTTGCCCATGATGATGACCACATCGACATTGGCGCGGTCATAGGCGGCCTTCATTTCGGCAAGGGCAGCAGTGCAGCGCTTGGAACGCGCGGTGCGCTCCTCGATCGTCAGCAGCGCCTCGAACCCTTCATCCTTCCGCTCTGCCTCCAGCTCGGGATAGGTCCAGGTGCGGTTGCGATACCAGAGCTTGGGATTGTTGCGGTCCCGCTCGCCATTGGTCAGCCAGTCCTCGGGCGCCTGGCCCAGCATACCGCTGTGCGGCACGCACATGCCGAAAACGATTTCAGCCATTTATTCCTCCTGCCCTGCGGGCGATAATCATGCCGGCGACGAAGCCGGAAAAGTCGATGGATGGGGTCAGGCAGCCGGGGCCGCCTCCGGGATCTTGGGCGCCCATTGCGGGCGGAGCAGCAGCCAGGTGGTCAGCGCGCCGATCACCAGGAAGACGAAGATGACCTGCATCGGCAGGGCGTAGCCGCCGCTGACATGGAGCAGCCAGCCCGACAGGATCGGCGCGACGATGCCGGCCAGGCTGGTCGCAACCTGCTGCACGCCGGTCACCAGACCGACGGCCGGTGCCGGGATCAGGGTCAGGCGGCAGAGCGCGAGATTGTTTGCGGTGGCAAGGCCGAGGCCCGACAAGGAGGCGACGTTCCAGAACAGCGCCCATTGCAGCGACTGGGTCTGCGCGCCGAGCAACACGGTGCAGGCGAGGACGAAGCCGGAAATGACGAACGCCTTGCGCACGAACACCGGGTCGCCGCCGCGCGCGATCAGCCGGTCCGCGCTCCAGCCCGCCACCAGCGCGACAATGGCGATGCCGGCGAAGCTGAAGAAGGAATAAAGACCCATCTTCTCAAGGCTGAGCCCGCGCTGCTCGACCAGATAGGCCGGCATCCAGGTCATGCAGTAGAAGGTGAAATAATTGTAGCAGAAGTTGACGACCAGCGTGCCCCAGACGAGCGGGCTGGCCATGATCGTGCCGAAGGACACGGCCGACGCCTTGCGCTTCACCTCGACCATGTCGCCGGCCTTGGGCAGGTCGTTCTTCACCATCGCCATCCAGGGCAGCAGCCAGATCGCGCCGGCAAGGCCGGTGATGACGAACATCGCCCGCCAGTCGAACGCCAGGATCAGCCAGGCCGCGACCGGAGCACCGATCGCCGGGCCGAACTTGTTGCCCAGCATGTAGAAGCCGACGGCGGTGCCGCTCTGCCCTTCCTTGAAATTGTTGCGGATCCAGCGATAGCTGGCCGGCACCACGACGGCTTCTGCCGCGCCGACGATCAGGCGCATGATGATGAGGCCCGCGAGCGTGGTCACAAGGCCCGTTGCCGCCGAGGCGGCGCACCAGAGCACGAAGCAGATCGTATAGGGCGTCTTCACGCCATAGCGGTCGACGATCCAGCCCATCGGTATCTGCAACAGCGCATAGGACCAGAAGAAGGCGGAATTGACCCAGCCGCGATCGACGTCGGTCAGCTGGAAATGCGTCTTGAACGAGGGCACGGCCAGCGCCGAGGATATGCTGGTGCGATCGACGAAGGCAATCAGCGCGCCGATCGCCAGCAGCGCCAAGATCGCCCAGTTGCTGGCCGACGCGCGCACCGGCCTGGCCGGGGCTTCGATATTGGTCGGACTGTCGATGATGTTTGACATGGCCATCCCGCCTCTCCTGTTCTTCTCTTTGCGACCCGGTCAGTCGGCCAGTCGGGGATAGAGCGACTGTGCCGTCTTCGCGAAGATCCAGCTGCGGTCCTCATCCGACAGGCAGGACAGGCGATCCTGCGCCGTCGCCTTGATGTCCGCCAGCGTCCCTTCGGACGTCGGATAGTTGGAGCCCCAGGCGAGACGCTGCGCGCCGAAGGCTTCGACCAGCTTGGGGAAGAAGCTTTCCGGGCTGGCCGCGCCCTTCTGGACGTCGCCCATGATACGCGGGGTCAGCTTGAGATAGATGGATTCGATCGGCGCAATGTCGAACAGACTCTGCGCGGCGGCATAGGGCGCGCCATCGGTGACGTCGGGCCGGCCGAGATGGTCTAGGATGATCGGCACATGGGGGAAGCGCCTGGCCAGCGCAACCACGGCGGGCAGGCCGACCGGGCCGGTCTGGATGCACATGGTGAGCCCGAGGTCGCCGAGCAGTTCCCAGGCCGGGTAGGCGCGCGCATCATCCAGTTCGCTGGGGTCGAATTCCTTGGTGCTGCCGCCGGTGAAGACGCGCAGGCCGGCCAGGCCCCGGTCCACCCACTGACGGATGGTCGCCACCGCGTCGGGCGCCAGCACATCGACCGAACCGACCGCGATCAGCCGGTCGGGATGGGCGTTGCAGGCATCGACGACATAGCTGTTGTCGAAGCCATAGGTGGTCGAGGAATGGACCACCGCCGCCTTGTCGACGCCGGCCGCATCCATCTGCGCGATCAGCGTGTCGACCGTGCTCGGCCGTTCCTGCGACCAGTCGGAGCGCTTGCCGAACAGCGGCGCGGGCGGGTAGCGCCCTTCATCGTCCGAAATGACATGGGGGTGGATGTCGACATAATTGGATGCCATCGGCTTCACGCTTTCTCTCCGGCGAGGATCATCGCCATCTTGTTGTCTGCTTTGTCAGTTGCCTGCCCGATTGTGCCGGGCGGGGCTGCGGCGAACAGTCGATAGTCCGCCGCAGCCCATAATTTCCGTGTTTCAGAGACCTCTGCTCTTCAGCAGCGCGTCGAGGCGCGGATAGACGCGGCGGGCATTGCCCTCGAAGATCTTCGCTTTGTCGGCGGCGTCCAGCGGCAGGGCGTCGACATATTTCTTGGTGTCGTCGAAATATTCGCCGGTGTTGGGATCGCGTCCGCGCACCGCGCCGATCATTTCCGACCCGAACAACACGTTATCGGTCGGGATCACCTTGGTCAGCAATTCCACGCCGGGCAGGTGATAGACGCAGGTGTCGAAGAAGATATTGTCGAGCAGCCCTTCGAGCGGGCGATCGACCATCTCCAGGCTCATGCCGCGATAGCGCCCCCAATGATAGGGCACCGCGCCGCCGCCATGCGGAATGACCAGACGCAGGGTCGGAAAATCCTTGAACAGGTCGGACTGCAATATCTGCATGAAGACCGAGGTGTCGGCGTTGAGATAATGGGCGCCGGTGCCGTGGAAATTGGGATTGCAGGAGGCAGCGACATGCACCATGCCCGGCACGTCGAGGTCGCACATCGCCTCGAACAGCGGATACCATTCGCGGTCGGTAAAGGGCTTGCCGGTCCAGTAGCCACCGGTCGGGTCCGGGTTCACATTGACGCCGACGAAACCCAGTTCCTCGACGCAGCGGCGCAGTTCGGGAATGCTGTTGGCCGGCGGCGCACCGGGCGACTGCGGCAACTGGCAGACCGGCACGAAATTGTCGGGATACAGCTCCGTCACCCGCTTCACATTGTCGTTCGACACGCGCGCCCATTCCAGGCTGGTGCGTTCATTGCCCAGATGATGGCTCATCAGGCCTGCGATCGGCGAGAAAAGGGTGAGGTCGCTGCCGCGTTCCTGCTGCAGCTTCAATTGGCCGCCCTCGATCCCCTCGCGGATCTGGTCGTCGGTCAGGATCGCGCCTTCTTCCGGCTTGGGCGCGTTGACCGGGTCATTGGCATAGTCGACCTGCTTGGCGCGCCAGTCGCGGAATGACTTGGGAACCGTGGTGAAATGCCCGTGGCAATCGATGATCATGATGTCGCTCTCTGTGCGATGAAGGTCAGGCGGGCTGGAAGGCCGGGGCCGTTTCGGGATCGACGAACAATTCGTCCATCGTCATGCGGCGCGGGGTCAGCCCCTGGTCGAAGGCGGTCTTTTCCAGCGCCTCGATCGTCGCGCGGTTCGCCTCTATGCCATAGGGCAGCGGGTCGGGACCGACGATCTGCTGGAGTGCGCGATATTTGTCGGCGCCGGCGCCGGTGGCCTCGCCGGAATTGAGCTTGGCGACCCAGTCGTCCTTGGCGCGAGTGAAGGCGTCGTTCAGCGAGCGGGCGACCCAGGGATGCTGCTCCAGCACCGCATCCTTGACGACGATCGTGCCGTGCATCGGATAGACTTTGGTGCGGGCATAATAGTCCGCTTCCAGCTCGGCCGCATTGGGAAAGAGGTCGGGATAATTGGCCTCCACCTCCTGCCAGCCGTCGGTCGGCGCGCCGGTGCGGCCGATGCCCGCCGCCGCATCGAAGCCGGCGACGATATCGCCGCGCGCCATCATGTCGGCCAGGCTGTCGCCGGCGGCGACATGGCGGACATTGGCGGGCAGCTGCAATTCCTGCACATGCTCCTCGTCATCCACCCACCAGATGATCTTGTTGTTGTCGACGCCGAATTCGTCGATCAGCACCTGGCGCGTCCAGACGCCGGTGGTCACCGAATAGGCGCGCACGCCGCAGGGCTTTCCTTCCAGATCCTTGGGGCTGACGATGCCCGCATCGGGGCGCACCAGCAGGCCCGAATGGTGGAAGCGGCGCACGACGAAGATCGGCAGCGCCTTGAACTTCTTTCCATAGGCGCGGGCGATGATGTAGGTGGTCGGCGCGATTTCGCAGACATCGAATTCCAGTTCGCGCACCATCCGGCGGAAGGCGCCGATCTGCGGCTTCACCGTCACGAATTCGGCATCCACCCCCTCGATCTCGATCGATCCGTCGCGGATCGCCGCGGTATGCGGATGCTCCGCAATGGCAATCTTCAGATGCAGTTTGTCGCCCACTCTACACTCTCCTGTCGGCCTGGTCCGCGAACCGGTGCCCATCAAGCCCGGTCCGCCTGTTCGGCCGCAAAAAGCTGTTCGCCGGCCCTTTAGTCAACGCACCCGCCAGCGAACCAAATGGACGCGGCGCACAACTTATAGGCCCGGTGCGCCCAGCCCCACCCTCCAGTGATAAGTTTTGCGCTGCCATCGGCTTATATGGCGATTGGTTTCCTGCTTCATGGCGATAGGTTTTGCGCCGTGTGCGATTGATTTCATGCTGCCCGGCAGCCGTCACCGTCGCAGGAGACAACGTTATCATTCGAGAAGAATTAATATCTATCACTATGTATTATATATGTTTTTTATGGACAATCATGATGCTCGCGCCGCCATGACAGAGCGTCCGGACCAGCCGCCCAAGCCTTTCATTCCCAGGTGATCGCCATTGCCTCGCCAATAAATGTTCGGATAGAAATCGAGGGCGAGAGGATAAGAAATGAGCAAGCAGGATAGTGCCGCCCGAGCGGCAGCGATCAGTTTCCGGCAGTTGCGTCTGTTCGCCGCGATCGGCGATCTGAAGAGCGTCCGCCGCGCCTCCGAAGAGTGCAGCCTGTCCCAGCCCGCCGTGACCCAGGCGCTCGCCAAGCTGGAGGAGCAGATCGGGTCCGTGCTGGTCGACCGGCGCGCCAGCGGCAGCTATCTCAATGAGCTGGGCGACCTGTTCCATGCCCGCATCCGCCGCTTCTTCGAGCAGGCCGAACAGGCGATCATGGAAGCGGGCGCCGCCGATACCAAGGTTGCGGCGCGGGCGATCATGAACCGCTTCACCCGGTCGCAGATCCGTACCGTGGTCGGCGCGATCGAGCATGGATCGTTCGACCGGGCGTCCGAGTCCGTCGGCATCTCCTCCGCCTCGCTGCAGCGCGCGGCCCGCGACCTGGAAAGCAACCTTGGCGTCTCGCTCTTCTACCGCACCGCCGCCGGCGTGCTGGTCAGCCCCTTGGGTAGCCAGTTCGGCCGCCGCATGAAGCTGGCGCTGCAGGAGATCGAATGGGGGATCGAGGAACTGGAAGCGGCCCAGGGCGGATCGACCCGGCAGATGGTGATCGGCGCCATGCCCTTTGGCGGCAGCGTGCTGCTCGCATCGGTGCTTGACGATTTCCTGCGGCTCCACCCCCATGCCGACATCCGCATCATGAACGAGAGCGCGGCGGAAATGGCCAAGAGCCTGCGCGCGGGCGATGTCGATTTCGTGATCGGCCTGCTGCCCGAACTGGAATCGGGCGAGGTGATCCGCGAACCGCTGGCCCGTACGCCCTATTCGGTGGTCGCCCGGCGCGGCCATCCGCTCACACGCCTCGGCAAGGTATCGATCGAGGATCTGCGCGCCTATGACTGGGTGACGGGGACGGATGGGTCGAGCCGGCGCGCCTGTTTCGAGCGGATCTTCGCCGATGGCCCGGCGCCGCAGACCTCGATCGCCACCTGCGCCCTGCCGGTGATCCGCCACCTGCTCAAGCGCAGCGACCGGCTGACCCTGATGACAAGCTATGAGCTGGAGCATGAGGATAGTCTGCGCGCCGTGCTCTATGGCCCTATAACGCCGGTGCCATCGCTGGGCATCACCATGCGCGCCAGTTGGCTGCCGACGCGGATGCACCAGGATTTCATCAACCTGATCCGTGCCCATGTCAGCGCGCCGCGGCCGCATCTGCGCGACGTCGGCTGACGGATTTCGATCAGGATGCGGGCAGGTTCGATCGCTGCCCGCGCCCCGCAGCCGTCACAGAGGATGGAATCCATTCCATCGGAGGTGACATCATATGGTTGAAACGATCCAGCAACTGGTCGAGGTGGCGACGCCCGACGGCATCTGCCCAGTCCATCTGCACCGGCCCGTCGGCGAGGGCGCATGGCCGCTTGCCATCCTCTACATGGACGGCCCCGGCATCCGCCCGGCGGTGCAGGAAATGGCGGCACGACTGGCGGCGGCGGGCTATGTCGTCGCCCTGCCCGATCTCTTCTATCGCGCCGGCCCCTATCCGCCGGTCGATCCGAAGATCGTCTTCACCGATCCGGACCTGCGCGCAGCGCATCGCGACACCTATATGGCCACCGCGACGCCGAAAAATGTCATGAAGGATACCCAGGCGCTGCTGGATGCGCTGGCCGACCAGATCGACATCCTGCCCGGCGCGGTCGGTGTGGTTGGCTATTGCATGGGCGGGAGGCTGGCGCTGATCGCCGCCGGCACCTTCCCTGACAAGATCGCCGTCGCCGCATCCTATCATGGCGGGGGCCTCGCCAATGACACGCCGTCCAGCCCGCATCTGCTGGCGCCGCAGATGCAGGCGAAAATCTATGTCGCCGGCGCGATCGAGGACGCGAATTTCCCCGACGAGATGAAGGCGCGTCTGGAAGAGGCACTGACGCAGGCGGGGGTCGATCACCGAGTCGAGACCTATCCCGCGCGTCATGGCTGGGTGCCGCGCGATACGGCGGTGCATGATCCGGTCGAGGCCGAGCATCATTGGCAGACGCTGGTCCCGCTGTTCGACGGCGTGCTGAAAGCCGGCTGACACGAAAAAGGGGAGCGAACCAACGGTCCGCTCCCCCGTCCCCGCCCCGGAGAAGGTTCAGAGATATTTGTTGTCGATGAACAGCGGCATGGAATCCTCCCACTTGCTGTCGGTCAGCATCTTCTTGTCGCTGCCATCGGCGTTCATCACGTAGATCTGGCCATATTGCTGAAACGTATTGTCGTAGAGCGCGGCCTCGTCGCGGAAGCCGTGCGCCGACCCGCTCCACATGATCCGGCCGTCCGGCGACCAGACCGCATGGCCGTCGCTTTCCAGCCCGTGGGTCAGTTGCTGCAGGTCCGACCCGTCGGGTGCGATGGTGCAGATCTGGAAGGTGGTGCCATTCACTTTCCGCGTGAAGACGATGCGCTTGCCGTCGGGCGACCAGCCGGGAAGATTGTCCAGCTCGGTCGTGAGCACGCGAATCTTGCCGGTGTCGAGATTGAGGACGCGCAACCCCTTTTCATCGTCGCCCCAGACGCGAAAGACGATTTCCTTGCCGTCCGCCGAGTAGCTGGGGAAGCCGGAATGGACGCGGCCATCGGTCAGCGCTTCATAGCTGCTGCCATCGGCCTTGACCCGCATCAGGGTTGCCTTGGCATAGGAGCGTTCGGCGAACCAGGTGCCCATGCCGAAGGCGATCCATTCGCCATCGGGCGACCAGGCCGGCTGGAAGGCGCCCGACAGCCCCTTCTTCACCATTTCCGGGTTCAGCCCCTTGTTCGACGCATCGAAGACGACGCGGCGGTCGCTGCCGTCCGGCTTCATCGAGACGATCGAGCTGTTGCCGAGCTGCTTTTCGGTGAAGGCCAGCATCCCCTGGCGCGAGAGGATCGGGAACACGTCCATATGGCGATATTCATAGTCCGCGTCCCAGCCATAGAGCGGCTTGAGCAGCGGCCGGACCGGGCGGAAGGCGACGACTTCGTAAAAGACCGACTTGCCGTCGGCCGACCAGCGCGGTGAGCGCAGGCCCGCGCGCTTGAAGCCGGGACGGCCCGATGTATAGGCGATCCCCTCTTCCGGCCCGCCCTTCATCAGATAGCCGATCTCGTCATTGGACAGGAAATGCGGCGCAACCTTCAGCCCCGCGCTGTTGGTATGTTCGATGCGTGCGCCGGTGGCGACGTCGACCGAGACGATCTGCGATTCCACCCGGCCGATCCATTCGGGACGGCGCGCGCCCCACGTCGCTTCGGTGGTGAGTTCATAGAAGGCGATCCGCTTGCCATCCGGCGACCAGGCCGGCGAGCCCAGGCACCAGCCCTTGCGGCTGGCGACCTGGCGGAAGCCGGTGCCGTCGGCGCGGATCACATAGATGCTGAGTTCCTGCGTATGTTCCCAGCCGCGCCCGTCATCATGGCCGCGCCAGCTGGTGTCGCGATCGCTGGAAAAGGCGATCCACTTGCCATCGGGCGACCAGGCGGGACGGAAATAGCAGTCGGGGCTGTCGGCCTTGCCGCGCACATCGCCGATGCCGGTCAGTTGCTTCATCGCGCCGGACTTGACGTCCATCACCCAGATATTGGCGCGATAGCCGTTGCGGGTCGACACGAAGGCGAGCGTGCGCCCATCGGGCGACAGCACGCCGGCATCGTCCATCGACGATCCCTGCGCCAGCTGGCGAATGCCGCTGCCGTCCGGCAGGGCGATGAACAGGTCCGACTGGCCGTCGCCATTGCGTTCGGAGGTGAAGATGATGCGATCGCCCTTGGGCGAGAGGGTGACGTTGTAGTCATAAGCCGCATCCGCCAGCAGCTTGCGCTCGCCCGCGCCATCGGCGCCGGCGGTGTAGAGCGCGGACTGGGACGGGGCGATGCGGTTCATCAGCAGCACGCCCTTCTTGCCCGGCGCGGCCTTCGCAATGCCGACCTGGCTGAGCAGGACGCTGGCAGGCACGGCTGCCATAAACTCTCGACGGTTCACTTCTCTCTCTCCCAGGAACGCCGGTACGCGCTCGCCCTTTTTTGCCTGTGCAGCGGCGCGGCCCATCTGGCCGATATCGTCCTGTTAGTCGAAGCGACCGACGTACGCATGCGGCGGATCGCAGAAATTATCGGGCGCTGTCGACTGCCTATAACCCATCGCGCCGCAGCTTGATTAATCCGCTCAATCACCAAAGGGCGACGCGATGGAACGGGCTGCAACAGAGCATTGTGCAGCCGCCTGCCGCGCAGCATTAGAATTGGGAGGAGGATATATGCGCAAGAGCGGCACAACCGCCGGAGCCCGTCGTCTGGCTCTGCTGGCAAGCACCGGAATTTTCATCCTGACCTGCGGGTCGGCCATCGCGCAGGACAGCGCGCCACAAGGCACCGCCACCGACGGCGCGATCAGCGACATCATCGTCACCGCCCAGAAGCGATCGGAAAATGCGCAGAATGTGCCGATCGCCATCACCGCGCTCGACAATAGCCAGTTGAGCGCGGCCGGTGTCTCCAGCACCGCCGATCTCAAGTCGACCGTCCCCGCCTTGAACGTCACCACCGCGACCGGCGGCATCGGCCTGCCGCGCATCCGCGGCATCGGCGCCACCGGCCAGGGACCGGGCATCGAGAACCCGGTCGCCGTCTATGTCGACGGAGTCTATTATGGCGCGTCCTTCGGCATCCTCCAGTCGATGTTCGATACCGAGCAGGTGGCGGTGCTGAAGGGGCCGCAGGGCACGCTGTTCGGCCGCAATGCGACCGGCGGCCTGATCCAGATCACCACCATGGGGCCGAGCTACGACCTGACCGGCAAGGCGGAGATCGGTTACGACAATTACGACACGATCCACGCGGCGGGCTATGTCTCGTCGGGCATCACCGACAAGATCGCCTTCAGCCTGGCCGGCCAATATGAGAATCGCCAGAGCGGCTATGGCAAGAATCTCTACACCGGCAATGATGTGCAGGCCGGCAGGAATTGGGGCGTGCGCGGCAAGCTCTTGTGGGAACCGACCGAGGACACGAAGGTGACGCTTGCGGCCGACGCCAATGGCCGCAATGCCAGCGAGCCAGCCTTCCGCAATTTCGACCTCAATGCGCTGGGCCAGAATGTGACGCAGCAGATCATCGATCTGGGCGGCGACCCCGACCATGACATCTATTCCGATGTCGATCCGCACATGCAGACCCGCGCCTGGGGATCCAGCCTGACGGTCGAGCAGGATTTCGGCGGCGCTTCGCTGAAAAGCATCACCGCCTACCGCAAGTCGACCTTCGACTATTATTTCGATCCCGATGGCACGACATTGAAGCGCATCGTCATCGACAACAGCCAGTTCGACAAGCAGTTCACCCAGGAGTTGAACCTGGTGTCGGAAGCGGGCGGCCCGTTCAAATGGGTGCTGGGCGGCTTCTACATGCATGGCAAGGCGGGCAATGATCCGGCCCGCACCACCGGCCTCTTCACCTTTGGCGGCAACGGCTATAGCGACAATATCAATTACCAGACGCTCGACAGCTTCGCCGGCTTTGCCGAGGGCACCTACAGCTTCGGCGCCAGCACCAACTTGACCGCCGGCCTGCGCTACACCAGCGACAAGCGCGAGCTCAACGCCTATACCGTGTCCTATAACGGCAATACGAAAGTGACGACGACCTCACCCACGGTGGAGGAAAGCGCAACCTTCAACAAGCTGACCTGGCGCCTGTCACTCGACCATCGCTTCTCGCCCGAGCTGCTGGCCTATGCCAGCTATAATCGCGGCTTCCGCAGCGGCGCCTATATTCCGCAGGCGACGCCGATCGTGCTGCTGCAGCCCGATGTCGTCGACGCCTATGAAATCGGCATCAAGTCCGACCTGTTCGACCGCAAGGTGCGGCTGAACATCGCCGGCTATTATTATGACGAACAGAATATCCAGGTTCAGCAGGTCATTTCCGGCGTCAACAGCGCCTATAATGCCGATGGCGCCCATATCTATGGCATCGATGCCGACTTCACCTGGCGCGTGACCCAGAATTTCCGCCTGTTCGGCGGCGTCAACTATACCCATGCGCGCTATACCGGCTTCACCAATGCGATCCTGAGCCAGCCCTTCCCGCTGCCTGCGGACTTCACGCTGGTCAAGAATCCGGCGACCAATCCGACCTTCAACCAGATCATTGCGCCGGGACAGACGACGCCGCAGGCCTGTCAGGGAACGCTGAGCCCGCTCAACACGACCTTGGGCGGCAATTGCCTCTATATCGGCGATGCGTCGGGCAACAAGTTGCAGAACACCCCGACCTTCACCGCCAGTGTCGGCGGGTCGCTCGATATTCCGACCGGTTTCGGCAAGTTCACGCTGGCGGGCAATTTCTACCATAATAGCGGCTTCGTCGGCACGCCGGACGAGCGGGTGAAGCAGAAGGCCTATGACACGGTCGACGCTTCGCTGACCTGGTGGACGAAGGACGATCATCTGTTCATCCGCCTGTGGGGCAAGAACCTGACCGACGCCGATTATCATACCCAGATCGGCGGCACGAACAGCGGCGACAATGGCACCAATGCCGCCCCGCGCACCTACGGCCTGACTGCCGGCTTCGATTTCTGATCCGATCCCCCGTTGGCAGCAGGGCCACGGCATCCGACGGGATGCCATGGCCATAAGCCACATTCAAGCGAGGCGTACCATGGCGAGGCAGTTGGCGGAGAGCGTGTCGCATCCGGGGTGCCAGGACGAAAATGCTGCCGCTTCGAGAAGAACCGCTCAAGGCGCATATCAGTTCATGCCTGCCCTGAATCAGAGTTTGGGAATCAGGGTTTGGCACGATTTGAAAGGGGCCAGGGCCGAAGGCCGCTGCCGATCTCGTCCACACGCGATCATGTTACTGGCAACGCATTCATACGTCTGCGGACAGTGCATGAATGGGCAATAGGGCTGCGCCAAAGGTGATGGGCGAGCCATGAAGGCCGGATATCTGTATCGGTGGCCGTGAGACCAACGGCGTAGCGCGACGGAAAGGTGAACTGGATGCCGTTATCCATCAGAACAGTGTGGATCGTGTAGGGCACAGCGGCGATCAGCGCGACGAGGAATGCGGAAGCCGATGTTCTGCCGGTCTTGGTTACAAGTTGGACAAAAGCGAACTTGCTGGTCCTGTCGATCGCCACATAGAGATAGAGCTTGCCTTCGGCGGTACGCACTTCGGCAATGTCGATGTGGCAATAGCCGATAGGGTAGGACTTGAACTTCCGCTTCGGCTCCTTGTCGCCCGTCACCTCTGGCAACCGGCTGATGCCATGCCGTTGCAGACAGCGATGCAGGGATGAGCGCGTCAGATGCGGGATCGTTGCTTGCAAGGCGTAGAGGCAATCATCGAGCGGCAGGAGCGTGTGCCGGCGGAAGGCGACGATGATCGCCTCCTCCTCAACGGAAAGCGTCGTGGAATGCGCCTCCTTCGGCCCGGTCGGCAGATCTTTGACTGCTGTACGCCTCTTCCACTTCGCCACGGTCTTCTGGTTGATTCCGTAGCGCTTGGCCAGAACCCTCAGGCTCTCTTGACTATGTTGTATCGCTCGACGGACCGCCTCTTTCGTGCGGGCGTTCCCGTGAAGAATCTGGCCCATAGTGCATCCTTCCATCCCTGGCTGAACAATGCACCATCAAATGCCGGGACTAAACACCTAGAACTTCAACCGGAAAAATCCGGGCAGGCGAGAAAATATTCCTTCGCCGCCCGGCGACGAAAACGGGCGGCTTTAGCCCCTTATGGCCCAGTCACAATAACGATGGCTTGGTAGTCACCGGAGGGAACAGAGGAATAGTTGAAATTGACTGCCCCGAAGAACGGGCGAGCCGATGCGCCGTAAAGGGCACCGGAAGCCGAACCTGCACGATATGCCTGCAAGGGCGAGCCGTCGCTAACCGATACGTTGCCAGTCGTACGGCCCGATCCGAAATAAAGATACATAGGCCCGCTTGCTGTCGATGACGAACTAATCGGACGCGTACTCAACCCGGAAGCATTCTGTGCCGATGTCGTGACAACAATACCAGAAGTGCTTCCTTGAAATGTAATTATGGATAAAACGCTATCAAATGATCCGGTCATATTGATAATAACGGAACCAGAAGAAATATCTGATGGCGTCAGTATCTTAGCGATGATCGAACCACTCCAATTCGTTCCCGATTTTTTATCGATCAGGTTCCATCCAGACGGAGCTCCCGAAATATCCCACCCTCCCGCGATGAAAATTATCGCCAGATCTCCAGCAACCGAGCCGCTTGGCCACGAGACCGTGTAATTGGATGCGCTAGCGGCTTGAATGCCTGTCCCTCTCACGACGGGCAAGGCGCCGCCTCCGCCGCCGCCTGCGCCATTTGCTGCCGCAGTTATCCGACCTTTCGCATCCACTATGATATCAGCGTTCGTATAATGCCCTGGCGATACACCACTATTGGACAAGGTTGTTTCGGTACCGCCAACCGTTTTTACATCACCTGTAAGATCGCCAGATGTTACCGATCCCGAACCTGAAAAAATTGTGATCGAGCCAGGAATGGGAGTTCCGGTGGTCGTTACCGCGCTCTCAGTGCAATTCGCAATCGCATTGAAATTATCCATAATCTTGGTCGCATCAGCCACTTGCCCATTGGAAATCGCATTGGGCACCGAGCAGGGAGCTGCAAGCGCAGCCCCAGCCCACATCGACATAGTTGTGGTTGTGATAGACAATATCTTTACAAAGTCATTGATCATCGTTCCACCCCTCTTTGAATAATGTGACTTATGCGTGCTCAATTTAATATTTTGTTATGGAATAATTTATGTGACCATTATCCATAGTAATATTGATTGACAGATCTACAGTCGAAGCAATGTAATTTCTCAGATCATCCCAGCCGAATTTCAGGCCACCTTGTATTGCCAGAAAAGCGAGCTGATCGAGTGCAGCCTCACAGCTGTTTGCGTGGATCGTACTTATGGAACCGGGATGCCCTGTATTGACCGCACGCAAAAAGGTGATGGCCTCACGCCCTCTTATTTCGCCCAAAATAATTCGGTCGGGCCGCATTCTCAGGGAAGCAATCAGGAGATCGTCCGCATCGATGTCCGACTCCCGCAGTTCGCTACGCGGCGCAACAAGACCGACCGCATTGGGATGGCGAATATGGAGTTCGGGTGCGTCTTCAATGAAAATCAGGCGCTCATTACGAGGAATCTCTCCAATAAGAGTATTCAGTAATGTCGTCTTGCCCGAAGATGTTCCTCCCGAGATCAATATCGTTTTTCGCGCCTTGACCGCTTGCCGCAGAAGTTCAGCGATGTCTTCCGTCCCAGAAACCTCGATGCCGTTACTATTTTCCAGAGAGATCGGAGAGCCCTCCATTTCCCGCGGCTTGAGATCCTCCAACTTGATCGACCGTACGATTTGCCGTCGGATCGATATGGCGATGTCACGGCGGGTCGCCGGGGGAACAGCAATCTGGATACGCTCGCCGGTCGGCAAGGATGCCGCCAGAAGAGGATGTTCCCGGCTAATCGCCTGAGAACTCCAGGCAGCTATCTGTCGTGCGAGGCGCAGCAAGGTTTCACTAGAGAGCTCGGGGACTTCATGACGCTCGGGCGCTCCGCCATTCACTTCCAGCCACAGTTCACCGGGTCGATTGATGTAAATGTCGCTCACGTCTTCGCGCGAAAGAAAAGGGGTCAGCAGCGACAGATAGCCACTCAGGTAGATCGATCTCTCCGCTACAGTCATGGGCTGACCGTGCTGAAATCGAGATCGCGGCTGACGAACACCGAAACGCTGCTCCCATGGCGAACTTTCAATGTCGGTTGAATCTTCTCTGACTGGATCGTGGCAACACCTTGCAAACTGCCCGGCAGGGCCACCACGACAGAGTCCCTGGAGGCGCTTTGGGTCGCCAATTGAACACCGATGCTGAGCGCGGACTGCAGAATGGCACCGCTGAAACGCTCAAGAAAGTGGCTATCAACCTTGCCTTGTACCCCGGCACGACCCAAGGGATCGGCTGCCGGTGAATCGAGGTTGATCATGGCTCCGTCAGACCGCATCAAACGCTGCCATTGGATCAGTGCCCGCTTCTGTCCAGCAACGAGATCGGCCTTATATTCTCCGACCAGCCTGCTTCCGCGGGGGATGAGTATCTCGGTACCGTCAAACCCAAATATGTCGCGCGATACAATGGCACGCGCAAAGCCGGCCCGCGTGGAATCAAGTGCTGTCTCCAAAACCGCCTGGATCACTGTCCCTTTCGGAATCGTCGTCGAGGGGTTTTGAAAGCGGGTCGCCGTCACTCTTTCCGACGGAGTTCCAGCATCAGGTCCGCCTGTGGAACTTACCGGCCTTCCGGTAGCCGAATTGAAAACGACCGTGGGCGAAGCAATATTGTCCGCGGCCGCAAAATGGTCATCCGAAACTCGGGGGGTGGTCATTGCGGAAGGCGAGGAAAAAATCTGGACAGGCGGAGCATAGGTCACCGGGGCAGGATGGCGTCGCGATGCAGAACCCTCCTGAAAAGCTGGTAAACCGGCTGGAATAAAAGGCGTGGGCCGTCGCGCCGCCATCGCCAAGGCCCCATCGTAAAGCTGAGGGATGTCGAGCGGTGGAGGCGAAGCAATAAGATCGCTGGAAGCGCCTGTGGGAACCGTCAAATCAGCAAGCTGCGATGAGGCACGCCGGCCTTCCAAGGCATAGAAGAGGAATCCGCCCCCCAAAATTGCAACGCCGACAAACAACAGGACATTTCTGTCGGTCGAACGGGCCGCGACGACCGGACGAATGTCGGCACGCCCAGGAGGGGCTTCCATATCCTCAGTTGCCATGACGAGGGGAGCCCTTCACCTGGCGAATGGCAAAAACCGCCGATCGGTCAATCCGGAAGACCAGTTTGGGATATACGCGGTCAACCGTGAAAATATCATCGCGCATATAGCCATCGACCATTTCTTCCTTGCCCAACGAATCGATGGCAAACACGGCAGGAATGAGTTGTCCTTCGTCCCATGTAATATAGGTTCGCAGACCATCATCACCGATGGTTTGCGGTCTCAATGCTTTGCTACCGGACACTTTGTAGGCCGTCAGATCTCCCGATTTCGGGGTGCCGGGCGAGACCGAAGGAGCGAGACGAGGCAGTTCAATCCGAACCAGATAAGGAACATCGGTTTCGAAAGTGGGCGCCAACGTAAAATCATAGCGCCGCAGATCAGTCTCGACCTCCATTCCCGTTTGTGAAAGTCCGCGAAGTTGGCGCAAGGAAAGACCATCCGCTGTGTTTGCCACGCGCACCTGATAGTCGCCAGGACGGTCTAGCGTGATCTTTTGTATATGCTCACCGCTTGGCAGCATGATCAGAATATCGCCTCCCAGCATTGTTCTAAGCGTCATGGGGCGATCCGGCGCGAACTGAACGATCTGCATGCGGGGATCAACTTGCATTGCCGTTTGGGCGCGCGCCATCATCGGCGTTATGGCCACGAGAAAGGCGAGCACGGCTACTTTCATGGCCAAGCCTGCCGCACGGCAGGCTCCCAAGTCATCGTCTCAGAAACCGCTTGGGTCTCATTCGTCACCGAGGCGGGATTTGTGGGAACGTCCGGCACAGGGGCGATTGGAATTTCAGCGTCGCGCCGATAGCGTGCCACCTGGAAACCTAAGGGGTTGGCCAAGCGATCCGCCGCACTCATATTGCCCGCCGAATAACGATATTTGATGACGGCAGCCCATGGTGTTGGCGCGCGCGCTCGTCCGCCTGGATCCGTTCGGGTCGTGACGAACCGGACCAGCGCGCTATCGTCACTCAACGAGGAAATGCTCCGAATTTCGACCTGGACAAGGGCTTTGCGGGGCAGCGTCGCAAGTGGGCTAGACGGGTTCGAGGCCCGTACTGCTGCCATATATCGATTGCGGGCATCGCCCTCGGACCACAGGGCGACCTTGCGATAATCGTCGCGCAAACTGTCGATGTCGAAACTTTCGCGCGCGATGACATATTGCGCCAGAAACGAGCGCGTAAGCGCTGCATCGGCCGTTATGCTCTGCCGATCAAGTGGCTTGAGTTCCTGTACGAAGCCAGTCTGCCGATCAACCAGCAACGTGTAAGGGACGACGGTCTTCAACGGCGTGAGCGTGATTAAGGCAATGGCTTCGAACAGCGCGATAGTCGATGCGACGCCCGCCACAATCCAGGCGGCTCGCAACGAGATGAAGCGCCCGCGTTCCCTGTCTGCAGCCCAGCTTTCCGCCTCGCGATAATAGGCAGCGCGTTCCAGATTGGGTTCAGCATTCATGCTTTATTGTCTCTCAATCGAGCAGACTCCGATGTACGGAGCGGTGCCCGACCTTCTCTCATGGCCTCGACAGTTCGATGCCCGGGCGCTGCCGACAAAGTAAAAGCGCCAATGCCTTGGGCTGGCCGAACGGAATCACTATCTCCCGAGGCTGTTGATCGGGTCGAAAGACGTTGTTCGCGACGAAGCGAATTCGAGACTGTATCGGCAGTTATTTGGGCACGCGATGCCGCATGAACATCGGACAGGGCGATCGACAGTGGGGACTGCACGCTCTGGTTGATGACGACAGCGTCAGCTGGACGGGCAAAGGTCAGATTGATCTGTGGGGGATGAAAGATGAACCGCATGAACAGCAGCATCAAACCCAGGCTGATTCCGGAAAAAGCCAGACTCAGCACAAACAGCTCCGTCGGAGCTGAGGGCGTCAGTGTTCCGCCTTGGCGATCGGTAATGACGGACTGAACCCAGGGTTCGAAAAGAGCGATTTCGACAGCTTGCACGAGCCATTGCACAAGCGTTCCCATGGCACAAAACACGAGGCCTCTCGTCCAGCCCATGAAAATTGAACTTGTGCCATGGAAGAGGAGAAGACCTGCCATGAGCGGCGCAATGGCCAATAACAGGCCGGCGCCCAGCCGAAATATCCCGAAAGGCAGCAGGGTGCCCACCAGATAGGCCGCTCTCCCCATCCCTAATGAAAACTGATCGGCAAGGGCTATGCCCTTGAACGAATCGCCCAGCTCATTTCCCGAGGCCACGCCCCCTGTCAGCCTGCCCGTGCCATAGCTCGTCATGACGACAATGGCATCATCGACTGCCTGCAATCGCGCGATCATCGCATCAGGCTGAGCGACCAGACCGGTCGACAGGCCGACGGTTTGCGCAATCTCGAATGGCCCACGCATCAGCAGGTCGAAACCAACGATCCGCCAAGAGGGCCAGCTGGTCGCCAGCGTCAGCACAATCCCGACCTTGAGCGCCGCGCCGACAATGGCAGGCCAACTCACGAACTGACCGAGAAGCAGCTTCAGACCGTAAAGAGCAATGAAAATGGTCAGAACTATGCTCAGGGCAGAGTTGATCGGAGACCCCGCATCAGCAAGCGCGCCATAGCCATAGCTTCCAATGACCTGGGCCTGGCAATCGATGAATGCCAGCGTGCCGGACAGAAAGCCGGAGCCCGTAGAGATCGTGGCACAGGCCATGCTAAGCGCGCTCCAACAGTCGGCTCATCCAATTGTCCGGGTCATGGTCCGGTTCGGTCGTCAATTCGTCGAAAAGACGTACGGTGGCTTCCCGGCCCGACAATATGGTCAGCAGATCCTGCTCGCCGGCCAGATTGAGGCGAGCCACGACGCTATCGTTGCCGCGCTTGATGAGGAAGCAGTGCGCTTTATCGGGCAAGGTTCTGACCAATTCGAACTCATGTTCCGTGAGACCGAAGCCGTCCATATAATCTTCCGGTCGCGCCTTCGGATTGATCATGAAAATCTGGGTCGCTGCCTGTTCGACGATGGCACTCGCGATACGGCTTTCCAGCGCGTCCTGCGCGCTCTGCGTGGCAAAGCCAACGATCCCGTTACGCTTGCGGATGGTCTTTTCCCAATCCTTGATCCGCCGCACGAAAATATCATCATCCAAGGCTTTCCAGCCCTCATCGACGACAATGATTGCAGGCGTACCGTCGAGACGCTCCTCCACCCGGTGGAAGAGATAAGACAAGGCCGGTGTCCGGGTCACGGGATGATCGAGAATGGCGGTCATATCGAACCCGATAATACTCGCTTCGAGGTCCGTCAGGTCCGCTTCATTGTCAAACAACCAGGCATGCTCACCCTCACCCCACCAGGGACGCAATCGAGCATAAAGGTCCTGCGGATGGGGTTTGGCGTAACCGCGGAACATTTCGACCAGATAGCGTAGCCGACGATGGACGACCCCCTGCGTGAAATTGGCGTCGATCGCATCCTTGATCATGTCGATCTCGGCAACATCAGTACCTCCGGCAAGCATCGCCAGCCAGTCGATCAGGAATTGCCGATTAACCGGATTATCCTCCATCTGAAGAGGATTGAGTCCTGCGAGCACGCCCGGCCTCAATCGATCATATTGCCCGCCGATTGCCCGGATGAACAACTCCGCACCGCGATCCTTGTCGAAAAAGACAATGCGAGGCGCAAATTTGCGAGCTTGCGCAAGCAAGAAGTTGAGAACCACCGTCTTGCCTGAGCCGGATGGACCGATGACGGTGAAGTTACCCAGATCATTTTGATGAAAATTGAAGAAATAAGGACCGGCAGCCGTCGTCTCGAAAACCGTTACCGCATCGCCCCAATGATTTCCATACGATTGACCCACCGGAAAATTATGCAGGCTCGCCAGGCCCGCAAAGTTGCTGGTCGACACCAGTGCCCGGCGTACAATATATTTGAAATTACCAGGGAACTGCGCCCAGAAAGCTGGTTCCAGTGCGATATCCTCGCGCACGGCGACAATGCCTAGTTCTGCGAGAACGGCTTTTACTTCGGCAACCTGCGCGTCGAGCGTCGAGAAGTCGGTCGCATGGACCTTGATGCTGCTATGGTGCTCGCCAAAGCCTGCCCGCCCGCTCGCCACATCATCTTTGGCTCGCGCTAGGTCGTCGCGCAGGGAAATGCCTTCATCCTCGGTCGAACGCATACGGCGCAACGCAAGATTCATGCGGCCGAGGGCTTCACCACGTTCCACAAAGGCGAAGGATTGTGTGACGGTCATCTCGAAGGGCATGCGATGCAGCTGATCGAACATGCCCGGCATGCTGTGCGCGGGATAATCCTTGATTGAAATGATCGCCCCGAACATGCGCGGGTTTGCGCCCGATCCAGCCAGTTCGAACGCCTCCTGCCCAAAGCTCACCCGGCGGGAGGGGAGGTGATGTCCGATATCTCCATAGGGCAGTGCGACTTTCTGGGCGTCGCTATTGTAAAGCTGGGACAAAAATTCCAAGGGTTCGGAATAGGAGATGCCGTTTTCGTCATAGGCCGTCAGCAGCCGGGGGCCATAATTTCCAAGAGAGGCGACTATCGCCTCGCGGGCCGTATCCAGCGCTCGCTTCTCCGATGCGAACAGGGCTGTCCGCTCGACCAAACTCTTGGCGGCGAGCCCCCTGATCCGTTCGAGAACGCCGATTTTACCTTTGAGCGGACGTCTGACGATGGTCAGGAACAGGTCGTTGACGAACATCTGGCGCGACGCGAGCTTTGAACGCCAGCGATCGTCCAACTCCTGCGAGAAGGCGTCGGGGAAATGCGCATCCAAAGAGAGCTGCGCCTGTCGCCTGACGAGGTGGTGATACACAGCAAAGCGCGAAGACCCGAGCGTGCGCAGCATGGCGTCCCGCAGCGCGGCGCGGTAATTGAGTTCGTCGGTGTCGGCCGTCTCGAACAGCAGGCCGTCGATCTTGATGACCTGCATGAGCAGGCCATCGCGCGTCTCTATCGTGACGTCATCGACGTGTCGCGCGTAGGGAAGATGGGTCCCCGCCCCCTTCTCACGTGCCACGACACGGGGATCGCGGGTCAGGGGCGGTAGGAGTTGCATCCCCACAACCTGTAATTCTTGATCCGCGGGCAGAGGCTGACGCGCGCAATCCACAAATCGAAGAAGCGTGGCTCACGCAAGCACAGCAACACGCCGCAGGCATGTAGCAAAGCAGCGATAACGATCGACCAAAATGATTTGAACAGCAGGAACAGTTCAGCCGCGACGACCATATTGATCACGAAATAGCTGTAAGTAACGCCCGCGAACATTTGCGGCCGTGTGAGCGCGATGAAGACGGTTTCCTGTTTAAGAGATGACATGACCCATCAACCGCCTGCGCTAGCGCGAATGCCGCCGACGATGCTCGCGGCGCCGAAGAGGATGAAGCATCCAAGGATAACCACTGCGCCATGACGCCAGTTGATCCTGCCCGTCAGCATCATGAAACCGACCGACGCTACAGCGACCACCGCCGCCACTGTCGCAAAGGTTCCCATCAATGTTCCCTGGAGCCAGCTGACCGCTCCAATGATGGGACCCGCGCCTTCGGGATCTTGCGCCATTTGCGCAAAAGCGGGCGAGCCGCAGCACCCAAAAAGAGCCAGGCAATATGCTGAAAATCTTGTTAAGTGCTTCAAAATCCAAGCCCCCCTTGGTTGAATTCGATGAGTCGATCCTTGGCATAGAGTCCGCCACAGAGCCACAGGATATTTCGATGAAAATGGTTCAGGATGGAATTGGCGGACGACTTGGTCTGGCCTAGGTTCGCGACATGAATGACGCATCCATATATGCCGATGGCCACAGCCTTGAAGCAGCGGCCCTGTGGATACAGGGACTGATTCTAGGGCAAGTCGGAACCAGCATTGCAGTGCTCGCTATCGCCATCATCGGCCTCAACATGCTGCGAGGCACGCTTTCAGCGCGAGATGGGGTTCGCTCCCTGCTGGGATGCTTCATTCTATTCGGCGCTCCTGCCATCGCGCATGGGGTGATGGGTACTCTACCGCGCTCAACGGGACCGGAAGTCATTGTGCCGCTGCAACCTCCTGTTCCATCGCTACATAAGGAAAAACAATCCTCACCTTCAATTAATCCGTTCGATCCCTACGCTGGCCAATCGGCACCTTAGAACGATCGACGAAGCAGTAAGTACAGCAACTATTACAATTACGAATGCCGGAGAGAAACTGAAACATCGTCAGCAACGATGAATCCATCTAACCCAAAATTTGCTAACAGATCAATTCGATAACCATCATCTGTCTTAGATATCTCAACCTTAGAGAGAACATTTTGATGGTTCCAATCATTCAGATTAATTTGAGAAATTCCACCAATACGAAAAACGACAACAACCTCCTTTTCACGATTATATACGTCGCTGCCACTAATTGGCACAGAACTTCTCCAGCAGATCAATGAAAAAAATGAAGCTTCAGGGTCTCTTCGGAGAATAATTTCCTCGACTTCAGAGTCATGAAAGTTCGGCATATAACCAAACCACTCCACAATTTTTTCCGTACCGGGAATATTGATTATATCGCTCATGATATACTCACCATATTATACCCAAGCCATTTCAGGGTTTAACTGGTCGGCCAGGACCGCGTATCGGTTTCCCATTAGGGCCTCGCGTCCAGTCATGCTCATGCGGCACGCCTTGGCCATGATCATGATCATAATCAGTGTCTTTCACTGGCCAACCATCATCGCCATATTCTCGCTCCTGTCCACTCCCTGGATTCTTGTATTTTGATCCTGGCTTACCTCTATTAGGCGTTTTGCTTGGCCGCTCTCCTTGGTTGGTGAAGATGGGAGCTTGGTCGGGGATAGGGCATTGGTTAGCGGACTGCGGTGGACCAAAAAACCTCCTCCACAATTCCTTTGCCCCTTCTCGACAAAGGTCTGAGAACCGAGCGCATAAATGGATTGCGGTAGGGGCCCGACCGCTTGGATCGACCAGGTTAATGGGATTGTTCTCAGCATAGGCATATACGTTTTGGCCGCCTTCCAGCCCGATAGTGTCAGCCTGGATATATCGACCTGTGGTGGGATCGAAGTCCCGATAGCGGTTGTAGTAGAGGTCAGCGAGCACCTTGCTCTGCCCCGGAAAGCCGGGTGCCAGATAGTCGTTGGGCGTGGTCGCGAGCGCGCCGGATGCATCCGTCGTGACCAGCGGCACGCCCAGATGATTGCCATGCACCCAGTTGAGCTGAACGATGCCTGAGCTGCCCGGCGTTGCTACTGCCAGCGGCGCATAACCCTCAACACCATCATCCCCGCCGAAGGGCGTATTGTCATTGGCCACGTGCGGCTGCGACCAGATGAACTCCGCCTTCACATCTGCCGCTGAAGCCCCATATTCCCCCAGCACGCGCCCGTCCGGGTCATAGACGAAACGCCGCGTACCCGTGCCGGACGTCATCGTTACCCGGTCATCTAGCCCGTTATAGGCAAAATCGAGCGCGCCCACGTCTGTACGGCTGTAGCCCGTCAGACGGCCATAGCCGTCATAGCTTGTGCTCGCGCTGATGCTGCCGGGGCGACTTTCCGAGGCAGTGTTGCCTCGCCCGTCATAACCGATCGTCCGCGTTCCTGCCGCATTCGTCACCGACGACAGCCGGTTGGTTCCCGTTGCATAGGCATAGCTGGTGGTTCCCGCCGTCCCGGTTGACGGCATCGACGTCTGCACCAACCGGTCATTGGCGTCATAGCCAAAGACCACCGGCCCCGCCGAACTCAGCTGATCGGTGATCGAGCTGATATTATCATTGAGGTCATAGCCATAGCCCAGCCAGGACAGGCTGGTCCCATCGCTCATGCGGTACAGCCTGCGCGAGGCGAGCCGCCCGTCATTGCCCCAGTCATTCGCCGCCGCCAGCCCATTGCCAAGCTGCATGGCCTTCACCGCACCGAACGGTTCATAGGCGTAGCTGGCAGCCACCTGCGTCCATGAGGACACCGAGGCCGAAGCCTTGCTCTCGACAAGGTTCACGCGACCCTTGCCGTCATAGCCATAATGCACGATCCGCCCGGACGGATAGGTGATCTGGGTAACCCGGTCGCCAAGATCATAGGCATAGACAAGTTGCGCGCTGCCCGTGCCGATCGCCTGCTGGCGCGCCAGCAGATTGCCCCGGTGATCATATTTGAACTGCGTGGTTCCCGAACCATCCACAATCTGACCGACATGGCCGATATCATAGGAACCCGCCAAACCGCCGGTATCCCAACTATAGGTCACGATCTCGGACGAGGGCCGCCCCTGCGGCACTTTTTGCGTGAGCCGACCCATATAGTCGCGAGTAAAGTCGATGACCTGGCCACGCCCGTCACTCGACTTGATCAACGCACCAGCGGCATCATACCAATAGGTGCTCGTGCCGCGGTCAGGGGACACTTCCTGGATCGCATCGCCAAAACCATTGCGAACGAACTGGGTGGTGACCGATACTGCATCGGTGAAGCTGACGAGATTGTCGCGCGCGTCATAACCCTGGGATGTTGTCCCACTGTCCGGCGCAACAGCAGATACCAGCCGGTCCAGCGCATCGAAGGCCTGGGTCGCAGCATTGCCGTTTGGGGTTTTGGTCTGGACGATATTGCCGACCTTGTCGTAACCCCAACGCGCCGTTCGCCCAAGCCCAGTCGTCTGGCTGAGCATTCGGCCGAGTTCATCGAAGGTCCTTGTGATCCGGCGCGATAAGGTGGCGTCGCTTCGCTTTACCGTCTCGGACGCCACATTATTCATCGCATCATATGTATAGTCCCGACGCTCGCCATTGGCTGCGCGCAGGGCAATCACGCGACCTGCTGCATCATAATCCATCAGCAGCGTCTCGGTCGATGGCAGCGTCAGCCCTGTCATCCGGCCCGCAGCGTCATAAGCGAAGGTCGTAACCGCGTCCTGCGCGCTATCCGTCGGATGCTTTACCCGGACAGTCAAAACCCGGCCCAGACCATCATAAGTGAAGGCGGTGATGATGCCATTGGGATCGGTCATCGTGCCCGGTCGGCCATTGGCATCATAGCTGGCATAGCTGGTGACCTGCCCCAGCGGATTGGTCATCGTCTGAAGATTGCCCTGCGCATCATAGGCGAAGGTCGTCAGATCGTCATGCCCCTGAGCGTCAGCGGCCAGCGGGCCATTTACAGACAGCAGGCGGCCGTTGCTATCCCAGCCATAGCTGTAGGTGCGGGTCCGACCATTGGTCGGATAGGGCACCGTCTGGCTTGTCGTGTCAGTCAGCGTCAATGCACTAAGCTGGCCGGTAGCGGTGTAGCTGCGCGTTTCCGCCAGCCCAGGTCGCACGATGCTGGCCGGCAGATTGTAGGTAGAATCCCAGCTTGTCGTTGTCGTTCGCTGGCTTGTGGCCCCGCTGCCCTCGACCGTGGTGGTCGGGCGGCCTTGCGCGTCCCGGACAAATGTCGTCAGACGGCCTTCTTCGTCGGTCTGACTCGCGATGAACGTGTTCGTACCATAGGTAAGCAAACTGGTGCTTGCGGGACTGTTTGCGCTCGCTTCTCCATCGATTTGCGAGAGACGAAAATCACCAGGCCCCGTAGCGAAGCTGGAAAAACGATATGTGGAGGCCTTGCCGAGAGCATTGATTACCCTGCGCGTCAACGTGCTCCCGTTCTGGCCGAATTCAACCGCGTAGCGATCGGAACCCTCTCCGCCCTGAGTCAAGACGGCATGCCCTCTTGCATCATAGGCATAAGTGGCGACGCGATTGTTCAGATTGTCGAGAATACCGGTCACATGCCCCGGAAAGCGACTATCCTCGTACAAGTAAGTGGTTGAATCGAGAACCGCTGCGCTGGCGCTCAACCGTTCAGCCTTGATCAGGCGCTGGATCATCGATGTCGAAGGTGCGCTGGTCGCAGGGGCCGGATCGTAGCTGTAACGAAGCGAGGTGCCATCAGGCAGCGAAATCGACGATATGGCCAAAGGATATGGCAGCGATCCCGCAGGCGGTGATGCCAGGGACGTGGTATAAAAATTATACCAGGCTACATTCGCCGTACGGCCGAAACTGTCGGTGATCGATGCAAGACTGCTGTCGCTGTTATAGGCGTATGTCCAAGCGTAGCCGCCCCGTGTCGCTTTGGATGTCGGCCAACCCCTGTTGTAGCCACCGCCATTAGGACCGACCCGCGTCTGTAGAATCCAGACATTGTCGTCTTGATCCGTCAGTTTCCAGCTGCTCGATGACGTCTTGATATCGGCAAGATTACTCGGCAGCGTCCCAATATATTCCAGCTTCAGATCCGTAGGCGCATTAGCGGTACCGACTGACGGGTCCGAAACCCATTGCCCGCTCGATTGCAAGACAAAGCCATAACCCGCGCCGTCGGGCGCGAGGAGCGCGACCTTGGCATTAGGCGACGAAGGCGATCCCGAAAAAGCTCCCAATTGAATTTCGTAGCTGAAATCGAAATTCCAGCCGCCAGCCAAGCCCCTCGGCAGGGATTGGGGCAAAGCTACGCCATCGATAGGGCGACCGACCTGAAAGCTGCGATAGTGCCTGCCTATCCGGAACAATCCATCGCTGGTCTCAAAGTCTGATGCAGTGATGACCTTGGCGCCTGAGGACAATATTATCGGATTGCCGACTATGGGATTGGGGTGCCCACCATTGTCACAGTTGCACGGCTTCTTTTCCAGGAGCAGTTCATTGTTGTTGCGGCAATGGCCATCCACCGTTGGCGTGTAGCCAGATGCGCAATGAAATTCTACATATACGGGCAGGATGGTCCCACAGCTCCCGATACCTCCACCGGTTTCGGCTGGACAAAGATATTGGAAGGTCGTCCACCTACACCCTTGTACGGTCCAGTTTCCGTCACCCGGCGACGCACCTATAAAGCGGCTACTAGGCCCGCGATAAATCGACCATTGCGCCCTGCAGGCTTCATCTGCCGTCGCCCATGCGCCGTTAGGTCCAGCGGGGGACACCCAACCCACAACGCCTTCGCCAAATTGAGCCCGAACTGGTTGGAATTGACTCGAAAGGAAAAGAACGCACAGCGCGAGAACGAGTTGACGCGAGAACGTAAGCGCTTGCCGAGCGCAGGAAATAACTTGCATGCCCCCTCCCCCTTGATTGCTCACGCTTATTTACGACGCATGTAGTCGATTATGGATTGGTCCAATTGAAACAGCCAAAAGGGCTGCTTCCCCAAACCGCTCCAGAAGATGGCACCCCGACGGTGACTTCCGATGTCCGGTTACCATTCTTGTCGTAGGCGTATGTGACACATAATGAACTGCCAGAAGTCAGCAACATGAGGCTGGCAGCAATCTGGCTATTGATAGTTATCAAGCCATTCGCCTGAGCAGGAACGGAGAAAAAGCCGAGACAAAGGCCGACAACTGCCATCCTGCGCCGATTTCTGGCTCTTAAATTGAGCATCGAAAACCTCCTGAAGATCGAAGACAAAATAAAGACGTGATCACGAGGTCCGAGATTCGCCTTAGCCGCCAGGGCAGTTGTATAGCGCCAAGTCATGATCACCCCGTTCGGCGCAATCATCAGAACCGCAAGGATGGGTTTCATATTTTAACGAGTCAATCAAGCCGGCTTGCATCGAAAATCAAGGTTTCATGCCTATATTTCAATTAATTATATTTGAAATACCTTCAGTTTCCATCTATCTCCAGGGAAGTCAGCGCGCGCGGTGCCATAGTCGGGCATGAACAGCGTGTCGCCGTCGAACGCCGCGTCATCAATCCGGTAGGCGACATCCGCCAGAATGTGGCCCGAGACGTGCAGCACCTCCACCTCCAAATCACCGATAGCGAAGCGGTCGCCAAGCGGCTGCTCCTCCTATTCAGCTTGCTCATGAACGGGGGGTGGGCCTGTCGATGCTACGCAAGCGGCACACCGCTGAAGCACGAGATGATCGACTGACACGCGATAGTGCCGCGACGCTACTGCCTCGACTGGTTCCGATCGGGCTGGGTGTCGGCGTTGCTGCCGGGTTCGGCTTAGGCCGCGAACCCATAAATTGCCACCGCGGAGCGTAGGGCATCGCGGCGGCGAGTGCATCGTGCCATAGGCATCTAATGTCGTCGTCCGCAGCCTCCATAGTCGAAGAATTGCAGACCGCGTTTCCTGCGATACGGCGAGGACGGTTTGTACCGATGGTGAATAGCGTCCAAGGTGATGAGCCGTTGCAAATCGAAGTGGATTTCGCTGACAAGGATGACTGGACCCAACTGATCTCCGAGTGGTTGGATGCGGTGCCGGATGGGCTTGCGTCTGCACTCAGCTTCCTCAGTGATGAAGCTATCCGTTTCTACATTCCTGCCTTTCTTGCAGCAGACCTAGCCGGCGCGTTGCATCGGGTCGATCCGACTTTCGCACTCGTTCATGGCTTTGATGACATGTCGCGCGGCCAAAGGATTTGGCCTCGAGAAGATGAAACGTGGACTGACTTCGCGCGCGCTCGATGGGATAATCTCACGCAAGATCAAGCTAATGCCATAGTCCACTACCTTGAATGGCGGGTTGAGCAGGACGGTCTGGACATAGAGTATAACGTCGTCGAGGCGCTGGCAGCCTATTGGTATCCGCGGGCAGCGGGTCTTCAGCCGGCCCTTTCCAAATCCCGAGAAAGCTGATTCAGCATCGGCATGAGCCGATATGATCTTACCGACTTCGAATGGCGCCACCCGAGGCTTTGGCCGCAGCAAGGTGGCGAGGCCAGCAGCCGGATCATGGGTGGCCCAGCCCTGCGGGATGGCAAAGAGATAGACTTGGCTCACATGCTGGCGCAGCCGACGGCTGATATCGAGGGCACCGCGCGCCTCGACCGCCCGCAACATCGTCAGCACATCGCCCGCAGTGATGCCCTTGAGATCGCGCTGCCCGAGCGACGGGAACACGTCGCGCTCCAGACGCGACAATATGCCTGCCGCATGCCCCGGCTCCAGCCCGCTCGCCCGATTGCCATGCCAGGCCCGCGCAGCCGCCTCAAAGCTGGTCACAGGCGAGGGAGCCTTGGGACCGGGATCCCGGCCCCGCGCAAGGGCAAGTTTGGCCTCAGCGCGGCGCAGCCGCGCCTCTGCCAAAGTAACCTCCGGGTAGCGCCCGAACGAGAGCAGTTTCTCCTTGCCGTCGAACCGATATTTCATGCGCCAGAGGCGCGAGCCAGTCGGACGGACAAGCAGATAGAGGCCGCTGCCATCGCCGAGCTTGTAATCCTTCGATCGCCGGCTGGCGTAGCGAACCTCGAGTTCCTTGAGCGGCATAGGGGGCATCTCCTGCTGGGCACAGGCAAAACACCCCCAAAAGCAAATCGACGTCCTGGCATCAGGCGCGATCCGATGGGCGGCGCTGCATCCCCAAGAAACGGCGCAAATTCGCCGCGGGAAGACATAAAAAAACCGCCCCGGGATGATCCGAGACGGCTTGGTCTGTTGGTGTGTGGTTGCGGGAGTAGGATTTGAACCTACGACCTTCAGGTTATGAGCCTGACGAGCTACCGGGCTGCTCCATCCCGCGACACTGGGCGTTTTTTTGGTGCCCTGATATGCAAAAAGGGCGGCTTTGTGGGCCGCCCTGCTTTGCAATTATGAATGGGTTTTTATCCGTAGTCATGCGCGTGCTTCAATGCCTGGCGACGCCCTACTCTTCCAGTGCTTGAGCAATAGTACCATCGGCGCAGACTGGTTTCACGGCCGAGTTCGGGATGGGATCGGGTGGGTCACAGACGCTATGGTCACCAAGCAATGAAGCAGGCGCATAACTGCGGTTTTTTAATCGATACCGTGCACAGTTCACTTTCACTTGGGAAAGTGAACATCAAGAGCTTTGATTTGTATGTTCGTATATCTGGGCTGGCTTAAAACCATTCCGTCAACGGACGCTGCTGTTTCCAGCATTGTCGTTGATGGTGGGACTCTTAAGCGCGAACAGAGCAATTAGGACTGGTTAGCTCCATGCGTTACCGCACTTCCACATCCAGCCTATCAACGTCGTGGTCTACGACGGCTCGATGAAATCTTATCTTGAGGGAGGCTTCCCGCTTAGATGCTTTCAGCGGTTATCCCGTCCATACATAGCTACCCTGCTGCGCCACTGGCGTGACGACAGGTACACCAGAGGTATGTTCAACCCGGTCCTCTCGTACTAGGGTCAACTCCTCTCAAATTTCGACGCCCACGGCAGATAGGGACCAAACTGTCTCGCGACGTTCTGAACCCAGCTCACGTACCACTTTAATTGGCGAACAGCCAAACCCTTGGGACCTGCTCCAGCCCCAGGATGTGATGAGCCGACATCGAGGTGCCAAACGATTCCGTCGATATGAGCTCTTGGGAATCATCAGCCTGTTATCCCCGGCGTACCTTTTATCCGTTGAGCGATGGCCCTTCCACGAGGGACCACCGGATCACTATGACCGACTTTCGTCTCTGCTCGACTTGTCAGTCTCGCAGTCAGGCGGGCTTATGCCATTGCACTCTAACAGACGGTTTCCAACCGTCCTGAGCCCACCATCGCGCGCCTCCGTTACTCTTTAGGAGGCGACCGCCCCAGTCAAACTACCCGCCACAGAGGGTCCCTGCACCGGATAACGGTGCGAGGTTAGACATCAGAAAACAACAGGGTGGTATTTCACCTATGGCTCCACGACAACTGGCGTCATCGCTTCAAAGCCTCCCACCTATGCTACACAGTTCTTTCCTAATGCCACTCTGAAGCTGCAGTAAAGGTGCACGGGGTCTTTCCGTCTAACCGCGGGTACTCCGCATCTTCACGGAGAATTCAATTTCGCTGAGCATATCCTGGAGACAGTGGGGAAGTCGTTACGCCATTCGTGCAGGTCGGAACTTACCCGACAAGGAATTTCGCTACCTTAGGACCGTTATAGTTACGGCCGCCGTTTACCTGGGCTTCAATTCAGAGCTTGCACTCCTCCTCTTAACCTTCAGGCACCGGGCAGGCGTCAGGCCCTATACGTCGTCTTGAAGCCGACTTAGCAGAGCCCTGTGTTTTTGCTAAACAGTCGCTACCCCCTGGCCTGTGCCCCCCACAAGTGCTTGCGCATATGTGGGGCCTCCTTCTTCCGAAGGTACGGAGGCAATTTGCCGAGTTCCTTCAGGATACTTCTCTCAAACGCCTTGGTATACTCTACCATTCCACCTGTGTCGGTTTAGGGTACGGTCTATACGGTGGGGCTATTTCCTGGGACCCCTTCACTGCCCGGAGCAATCCAATAAGCCCGAACAATTTACGGCATCCGTCACACACCACCAGGCCCACGAATATTAACGTGGTTCCCATCGACTACCCCCTTCGGGCTCGTCTTAGGGGCCGGCTTACCCTGCTCAGATTAGCTTTAAGCAGGAACCCTTGGAATTTCGGCGACAGTGCATCTCACACTGTTAATCGCTACTCATGTCTGCATTCGCACTTCCGATACCTCCACGACCCATTACCAGATCGCTTCAACGGCCTACGGAACGCTCCGCTACCGCGTGATCCAAAGGATCACACCCTAAGCTTCGGTGCACGTCTTGAGCCCCGTTACATCTTCGCCGCAGGATCTCTTATTTAGACCAGTGAGCTGTTACGCTTTCTTTAAAGGATGGCTGCTTCTAAGCCAACCTCCTGGTTGTTTTGGAAATCCCACATGCTTTCCCACTTAGACGTGACTTGGGGACCTTAGCTGTAGGTTAGGGCTGTTTCCCTTTTGACGACGGACCTTAGCACCCGCCGTCTGTCTGCCGAACTAGACTC